>JBKECP010000008.1:0-2275 GCA_047974765.1 Parahaliea sp.
CAAGGCTATAGCCGTGCAGAAGCCGCCCGCAGCCTGGAGATCAATGCCAATATGCTGGGCCGCTGGATCAAAGAGCACACAGAGGGCGATGGGAAGGCCTTTCGTGGCAATGGCAAACTCACGGCGGAGCAGGCTGAAATCCGGAAGCTCCGTGAAGAAAATCGCCGCTTGAAGATGGAGAAAGACATCTTAAAAAAGGCGACGGTCTTCTTTGCCAAGGAAACGCGGTGAAATACGCGTTCATCACCCGATACAAGAAGACCTGGCCAGCCGACTTGATGTGTCGGCTATTGGGTGTGAGTCGCAGTGCTTTTTATCAGTATTGCCAGCGACATAGGCTTATGCCGGTGAAAATAAACTATGGGGATGGTGAAACAACGGTGGGGATCATAGCGAGGTGAACATACTGACCCAAGTCTCGGACGGTATTTAACCGCTGATCCAATTGGCATCCTAAAAGATTACAGTGATCCACAGTTACAGGTTGCTATTGAAATGGGGCTTGTCACCCCACAAGGGTGGGATGGTTCACTTAACCATCTATATGGATATATAGATCAGAACCCAGTCATGTACACTGACCCGCTGGGTTTATCGACTGAAAAACTTTGGATAATGCGTGAAGCAGCACGTACAGCCCAAACAATTGCACAAGGTAATAAAATCAGGAAAGTAAAACAGTTGTGTGATAAATGGGGTGGTAAACCAAAAGATTGGAAGAAGCAGAAAGGCTGGAATTCCTATGGTGATGAATACCATTGGTACTCCAAAAAAGGGGACGATACAAAATACGGCTGGAAAAGAGCGGGTGAAGCAGACCCATTTTAAATTATGAAAGTAAAATCACACTCAAATGTAAATAACTTACCTGATAGTGAATCATGCACCCCGCATTTGTCACCCAATACTGAGTATGTCGTTATTGGAATTGATAATGAAAATTACAGGGTAGTGAACGATTCACTTGAACCTGTACTCTACCCCAAAACGATATTTGATGTACTTGACGATAGTATTCCTACCGATTGGGTAAGAACCGATTTTGAAGATGGGGAGTATTTCATTGACCCACCACAATTTTCTGAAATCGGTTTTTTTGAAGACTACTTCGATGGTGTTGAAGGCGCTTTATCTACCTACAACAGTTATTTGAAAAATAATGGCATTGAAAAGTAGGCTTTATATTGAATGGTAAGCGGCAATTAAAATTATTCATCATCAAATGGGGTAAGAATACTTTCGGCTTCATCATTCCTTAGAAACCGTGAAAATAGTTCAGCCCCATCTTGAAGGTTGTCATCGATAGAAAAAACTCGTTCTATTTGATGAAAGTTCCATTTAACTTTGGCACCACCTGATACAGTGAATTCAGATTCATATTCCGTTGCTAGTGCAGTTGCTTTTTCTTTGGCTTCTTTTTCATCAATAGCAGAAACCAAAACAATACGCTCTTCCCATAGCGGTGATTGAGAATCACCGCGTTCACTTTTATACATTAGGCAAACTGAGTAGTACATAAAGCAACCTATTTCTGGAATCGCTTATCATTTAGCAGTTTCCACGCCTTTTTATATTCGGCACTATTTCCCCGTCGAATTTCTTCAAGGGTCTTGTCCCGAAGATTATCAGGGAATTCGCGGTTGATGCTACCTTTACAATTCTTACCAATCCAATCGTCAGCCTTGCTACCAAACTTATCAAGCGCATTCTGTGCCGCCTTTTTCAATTTGGGGTCAGAAAGCGCATCCATTATATTTCGTATTTGACGGGTATTACCACGCGCAATGGCTTGCATCAAAGCGGCGCGTAATGAGTCAAGCCCGGTTGGATCGATAAAGTTGACTGGGTTCTGATCTATATATCCATATAGATGGTTAAGTGAACCGTCCCACCCTTGTGGGGTGACAAGCCCCATTTCAATAGCAACCTGTAACTGTGGATCACTGTAATCTTTTAGGATGCCAATTGGATCAGCGGTTAAATACCGTCCGAGACTTGGGTCATAATCCCTGAAGTAGTTGTAATGTAACCCCGTCTCCCCATCAAAATACTGCCCCGGCAGCCTTAAATTCATCCGGATACGGTTCCCCGGCAAGATACCCGCCGCCCCAAAGGCCTCTGCCTGTGCCTGCCAGCTGGTCTGCCCCGCCTTTGTGGTCGCAAGGATCGGCGTGCCCAGATGGTCGGTATGCAGGTAATGCATTTCGGTCCGGGCATCCGTCAGGCTGCCGTTGTGTATGCTGGCCTGCCAGATGGGGTCGGTGCTCCACAGGCC
>JBKECP010000009.1:0-292605 GCA_047974765.1 Parahaliea sp.
GAGATTTCTTTCATTTTCTCATGGGTGCGCAGGTCGATGTCCAATTTTTTATCCATGCTGTGTACGAGTGGAAAAATGCAGTGTTCTATTGTCTCTGCCAATACGGTCAGAATTTTATCAATGCCCGGTACGGGTTCGTTGATAACATTAATAGAAGCTATTGTACTTTTTATAACCTCGGGTAGCCGTTCAATAACGGCTATCAGCGTACTAGCATTTTGATCTTTATCCTTCTCTGCCGGTGTAACAGTTAGCGGTATTTAACTGGAAGGTTGAGCAGAGAGTGTCGATCCGGATATATTTCGTAAGTATATGAAATGCCAAGAGAGGTAGCGTCAGGTTCAGATGAGAACTTTACGAGGTAATTCAGGGCTGGCTTTATAGCCTCCTTGTAGGGTGTATAAAGTAACCCCGGGTTTCTTAGAACCCGGAGCGCATTTATTTTTTGAACTAAAGAAAAATAGTGGATATCAGAGGATAACACCCATGTCCCAGGGACAAAATTCTTCTTCACCATAACCCATGGCTTCACTCTTGGAGTGATCACCCGAGGCCACTTCTATAATACGTTCGAAGATCTCGCGGCCTACTGACTCAACCGTTTCAGTTCCATCGAGAATTCTACCTGTATTGATGTCCATATCATCAGGCATTCGCTGATACAAAGAGCTACTGCCTGCGAGCTTGATAGAAGGTGTTGGCTTGCAACCAAAGGCGGAGCCACGATCAGTGGTAAATACCATTATGGTGGCGCCACCAGCGACTTGAGCTGTTGCTCCTACTGGATCAAACGCCGGGGCATCCATAAAGACTAGACCTTTGCCGGCTTCAACTGGCTCAGCATATTCGTAAACCTCATTCAGGTTGGTTGTACCGCCTTTGGCAATGGAGCCTAGAGACTTTTCAATAATAGTGGTCAGTCCTCCTGCTTTGTTGCCAGGTGAGGGGTTATTATTGATGACCATATTGTTTTTGCTGCTAAACTCTTCCCACCATTTAATACGCTTAATCAGTTTTTGGCCAATCTCTTCACTGACAGCCCTGGCGGTTAACAGGTGCTCGGCACCATAGCATTCAGTAGTCTCGGAAAGAATTGCTGTACCACCCTGGCGCACCAGCAGATCAACTGCATATCCCAGTGCCGGGTTGCAGCTGATACCGGATACGCCGGAGGAGCCACCGCACTGCATGGCGAGCTTCAATTCAGACAGAGGTACTGCTTCACGTTCGGCTTTATTGACTTCTGGGAGTAGTTCGTCGATGCGGGCAATAACTTTTTCCACCACCTTGTGGGTACCGCCCTCTCCCTGAATTGAATAGGAGTCGCCTGGTGCACCATCAAGTACATCACCCAGGTTGGCAATTTCACAACCCAGGCCAACCACAATGGCATGCGCTATATTGGGGTGGCGGACATAGCCGGCCATAGCACGTTTGAGGGAGCGAATACCTGCCAATGGGTGATCCAGGCCACAACCGCTTTTGTGCGTTAATGCCAGTACACCGTCAATGTTAGGGTAGGCACCCAAGGCTTTACGGTAGTGATCCCCAATCATCTTTACTGCGGTTGCAGAGCAGTTGACGCTGGCGATAACAGCAATATAGTTGCGGGTCGCAACACGTCCATCGGGACGGCGAATACCCATAAAAGTGCGCTGTTCTTCATCCCGTAGGGTCGGTTTTGCATCACGGCAAAAAGCATAATCGAGCTTGATATCGCCCATTTCCAGATTGTGAATATGGACATGATCGCCAGTTTGAATAGGCTGGCTGGCGTAGCCGATGATCTGATTATAGCGATAGACAGGTGCATCTTTGTCAATATTACGCCGGGCTATTTTGTGTCCAGAAGGGATATCATTATTGGCTTTGCTGCCGTCGGGCATATCGCTACCTGCAGAAATATCACGACGCGCAATCAATACATCATCATTGGGATGGAGTTCAATGAAAGCATCCATTATTACCGGCCTCCAATTCTCTTATTTGGCTGTTATGGGAGTGAAAAACTATAACCACTGTACTCTGCCAGATCGGTGATGAAATATCATATTCCAAACAATTTTCGATCTTGTGTGCCTGTCAGCAGGGTATTGGCTGGCCTTAATTATACAGAGCTATTGCCAATACGGTTTGAGTATACGGGATGTTGTTGTTTACTGCCTGCTTTTAAAGGCACATTTAGTTTATTCCTTCAGCAGCAAATGATAGTTTTAAGGGCTTTTTGCAGAGCTTGTTATCTATTTTTATACTATCGCATTGGTGACAAACTTTTGGATTATTGGAGCCTATACTCGTTTTTTGTAGTTGGATCAGTTCCCCCTACTATAATAAAAATCTTTTCATTCGTGCGTATCAATCAGCGCAGTGCTTGCGAGGAGCGACAAAATCATGAACCAGCCACTATCGGCGGATAGTACCGCCATTCCCCAGGAATTTCTTGACGTATTTACTGAACAAAAGGCTCATTACCTGGCTAATCGCAACCCCGGTTATCAGGAGCGGGTGGCTGATCTGAAGGCATTACACCGCCTTCTGGTTGAAAACAGGGAAGCACTGATTGAGGCTGTTAACACGGATTATGGTTGTCGCTCTCGTTTTGAGACGGTTCTTTCTGAGTTGCTGATGAATCAGGAAGGTATCCTGGATGTTATCAAGCACTTGAAGAAGTGGATGAAGCCACAAAAGCGTTCATTGGATATTACCCAATACCCTCTGGCAAAGGCACGTGTTGTACCTCAGCCACTGGGGGTTGTTGGGATTGTGGTGCCGTGGAACTTCCCTATTTCAATGGCCTTTGCGCCATTGACCGGCATTTTTGCTGCCGGTAATACCGCCATGATCAAAATGTCGGAAAACTCAAATGCTCTTGCTGCCCTATTTAAAGAGTTGGCGCCAAAGTATTTTCCAGTAGGAAAACTGGCCTTCTTTGAGGATGGTAATAGTCGTGGTCCGGCCTTTACCAGCCTGCCTTTTGATCATTTGTTCTTCACCGGTTCACCGGCTACAGGTAGGGCCGTGATGGCCAACTGTGCAAAACACCTGACACCGGTAACACTGGAATTGGGTGGAAAGTCGCCTGCTGTTGTGGCGCCGGATTACTCTATTACCACTGCTGCTGAACGTATAATGTGGGTGAAAATGTTTAATGCCGGGCAGATTTGTACCAATGTTGACTATCTTCTACTGCCTGAAGGTAAAACTGAGGAGTTTGTTTCAGAAGCGCGCCGCATCTGTAATGAGCGCTATCCTGATATTAATAACGGTGACTACACGGCGGTCATTGATCAGCGTTCTTATGATCGTTTGCAGGCAACTCTGGAAGATGCTCGCAGCAAGGGTGCACGTATTGTCAATCTGTTTGAAAATCAACAACCAGATGCCAGCCGGAGAATTTTCCCGCCACATCTGGTACTGGATGTTACCGATGACATGGAAGTTATGCAGCGTGAGGTATTTGGGCCGCTGTTGCCGGTGAAAACCTATCGTGACCGCGATGAAGTGATTGACTATATAGACGGTAAACCACGGCCGCTGGCTTTCTATGTTTATAGTAATGATGATGCGCTGGCTCAATGGTATATCAATCACACTTTGTCGGGTGGTGTTACTGTTAATGATGGCTTGATACATGCTGGTTTGCATAGCCTGCCCTTTGGTGGTGTAGGTAACTCCGGTATGGGGCATTACCATGGCTATGAAGGTTTCACCACATTCTCCAAGATGCGGCCAATTTTTTATCAAGGGCCTATTCGTGCTATCAATATGATGATGCCACCCTATGAGGGTAAACCTACGCGTGTCCTCGATTTCATGCTGAAAATGAAAAGTTAGGGATCAACTGAGTATATAGATATAAAGCCAGAAACTCTGGATCAAAAAAACACTGATAATGCCAAAAATTTGATTTAGATAGCTACTTAATGGCGGCGTGACACTGTATCTTGTCTGCCGCCAATGTTTATAAAACTCTTTATATCAGGGCAGTTTGGATTAGCTATAGCTAAATGAAAACCGCTTCTTCCCGGAGGTAATTCCGGTTACCCCGAAATAAATACCTTGTCTAAAGTTTAAGTATCCCGGCCTAAACAGCGGGAGTGTGCCGGGAGTATATATGTATCAGAATCTGGCAATTATTGCGGTTTTTGCTTTTCTGTATAGTGTGGTGGCTGGCAGGATAGAGCGCAGCTTTATCACTGGCCCGATGATTTATGTAACATTTGGTTTGTTGGTGGGTGCGCCTGGCCTTGGCATTTTAAATATTCATATCAATGCTGTGGGTATGAGGGTGATAGCTGATATGACCCTGGCGTTGGTATTGTTTATTGATGCGGCCAATGCTGATCTTAGAGTCCTGAGAGCTTATTCAAAACTGCCAGAGCGAATGCTGCTGATTGGATTGCCACTAAGTATTTTGTTGGGTGTGGGTGTTGGTGTACTGGTATTCCCATCAATGGGGTTTTATGAAGTCTGTGTGCTTGCCACAATGCTTGCAGCAACTGATGCTGCGTTGGGCAAAAGTGTAGTTTCAAACCCGGCAGTGCCAGCACAGTTGCGCCAGGGTATTAATGTTGAGAGCGGCTTAAATGATGGTATGGCGGTGCCGGTATTACTGATCTTCCTGGCGCTGGCCTCGGGTACTGTTTCTGAGCAGGTTAGTGCGGTAACGGCTTTGAAGCTGGTTGCTGAAGAGCTATTGTTGGGTACTGTTGTGGGATTGTCACTGGTTGGCATGGCAGTTTTTTTAATGAAATATGCTGCCACACGTAGTTGGTTCAATGTTATCTGGGCTCAAATTCCAGTGGTTACTTTGTCTCTATCCTGTTTTGCTGTGGCCCAGACACTGGGTGGTAGTGGCTTTATTGCCTGTTTTGCTGGTGGTTTGTTGTTTGGTTATTTGGCAGAAGAAAAAACCCATGGTCTGGTGCTTGCAGCAGAGGGTGTGGGGGAACTGCTTTGTATACTTACCTGGGTGATTTTTGCTGCTGTTTTTATGGGTATATACCTGACGCAGATTACCTGGGATATTGTTCTTTACGCTGTGTTGAGTGTTACTGTAATTCGTATCATACCTGTATTGGTCTCTCTTTGGGGTTGTGAGGAGCCTTTTGAACATAAGTTATTTCTGGCCTGGTTTGGACCAAGGGGACTGGCCAGTATTGTCTTTCTGGTCATTGTTGGTGAGGCCAATTTGCCATCGCAGAATATTATTGTTCCGACGGTGGTGTTGACTATTACGCTGTGTATTGTTTTGCACGGGTTGAGTGCTAATTCCTGGGCTGACAGACTGGCCAGGAGAAAACAAAACTATAAAACAGAATATTGAAAGGCAGGATTACTTTAACCCCCTTGGTTTGGATGGATAGGAACTGGATGATCAGCGTCCGGAAACGGATAATATGTTTCCGGTTACTCATGGTAAAGCTCACTTTCTATAAATGCAGCGCCATGTGCCAGTTATACAGATGAATACTACAATTGAGGGGGGAATAGATAGTTAATGATGTCCAAGTCACTGAAAGAGCAGTTATTGCAGGCGGGTCTGGCAGATGCCAAACGTGCAAAACAGTTTGATAAAGAAAAGCGCAAGTCTGCCCGGGTGGCCAGACGTAGTGGTCATGTGCTGGAGGATGAAATCAAGGTCGCTGCCCGTCAGGCCCGGGTTGAAAAAATTGAACATGATCGAGAGCTTAACCAACAACTCAATGAAAAAGCCCAGCGTAAAGCCATTAATGCCCAGATTCGCCAGTTAATTGATAACAACCAGGTGGAACGAGGAGGTGATGTCAGTTTTCATTTTAGTGATGGTAAACAGGTAAAGAAAATTTATGTAAATACTATCCAGCAAAAGCAGCTCTGTGTGGGGCGTTTGTGTATTGTCAAACAGGGCGACCAGTACCAGCTTATTCCCGCTGCGGTAGCAGCCAAGATAGCTGAGCGTGATGCCAGTCGTATTATCCGCTGTGAAGATTCAGGGGCCGTCAAGCTGAGTGCAGAAGAGGAAGAATGGTATAAGGACTATGAAATTCCCGATGATCTAATATGGTAAAAATAAGGTGTAAAATACACAGGTGCAATGTCTCAGGATCGCCTACAAAGGTCGATAATATGTTCGCGTAGCCAGCGATTGGCTCGATCATCATCAGCACTTTTATGCCATAACAA
This sequence comes from Parahaliea sp., assembly GCA_047974765.1. Taxonomy (GTDB): domain Bacteria; phylum Pseudomonadota; class Gammaproteobacteria; order Pseudomonadales; family Halieaceae; genus JBKECP01. The sequence goes on from JBKECP010000009.1 coordinate 6,166, forward strand.
ATGTGATTTTCCCGGTGGGAATTTAAAAGGAAGCTCCAGCACTTTCAGGTTGGTTTTTTTTGCCCAGTGGCTGGATACAGTCAAGGCGAGATTGGTGCGTTCAACAATTTCAGGTGCAACCAGATAATGTCGTAATCGAAGCTGTATCTTTCGCTGAAGGCCCAGCCGATTAAGTTCTATATCAACAAATCCAGGCCCTTGCCTTCGGCTTGAAACATGGATATGTCCAAGTTCAAGATATTGCTTCAGGCTTAATTTCCGGCCGATAGCAGGGTGATCTTTGCGTACCAGACATACATAGTGTTCTTCAAAGAGAGGGGTGTAGCAGCAGTTGACATCGGCAGCTTCGGCGATATCGATAGCCAGTTCCAGCTGGCCAGATGCCAGTGCCAGGCCAATTTCCCGCCGCCGAGTCTGATAGCTCTCGATGATCATGCCTGGCGCCTGGTGTTCCAGTTCATCCATCAGTGGGCCTAATAATATTGACTCCATTACATCATTCATACTCAGACGAAAGCGTCGTTTGCTACTGGCAGGATCAAAATGATCACCTTCGAGCACTGAACTATTCAGCAACTGCAAAGCCTCACGAACCCGTCCGATAATATTTTCTGCCACGGGAGTTGGTACCATTGCGCGAGGTGTACGTACAAATAGTTCGTCATTAAAACTCTTGCGCAGTCGTGCCAGGGCATTACTGACTGCTGAGGGGGTAACACAAAGCACTTCGGCGCTGCGGGTCAGGTTGCGCTCACGATAAATAACATCGAAAACAACAAAAAGGTTCAGATCAACTTTATTCAAACGCATACCGAGGCTTTCCTGGTATTAATAAAATTTGTTACAAATGATTAATATAATTGATTTTGAAAATATCTCAATACTGCCTAAAGTATTAACTCAGCAAGCTTTTAGCCGAATGAATAAGCGGCACATGGATGTGCCACCGCAGGCTGTAAGCCTGCGCAAGCCCTGAGAAAATCAAGGGATTTCACAAATTCCGCTGATTGTCAGGTTAATATTGTGTTAAGCCCAAGGCCCAAGAAAAAGAGAGACAACATGGATTTTAGTTATTCAGATAAAACCCAGGAGATGCTGACTCGTGTACAGAGTTTTATGGATCAGCATATTATTCCCCGAATTCGCCAGCATAATGAGGAAGCCCAGACTGGCAAGTATCCAGTCTCCTTTATGGGTGATTTGCGTGAGCTGGCTAAATCAGAAGGGCTGTGGAACCTGTTTCTTCCTCATCTGAAAGATGATGAGCCGGGTACCCGTTTGACCAATCTGGAATATGCGCCGCTGGCTGAATTGATGGGGCGGGTAAGCTGGGCATCAGAAGTATTTAATTGTAATGCGCCAGATACAGGCAATATGGAATTGCTGCATATGTTCGCCACTGAGGAGCAGCGCAAAAACTGGCTGAACCCTTTGCTTAACGGTGAATTTCACTCCGCCTTTGCAATGACGGAACCTGATGTACCCTCTTCGGATGCGACCAATATCACCACGCTGATGCGACGCGAAGGTGATGAATATGTTATCAATGGTCGAAAATGGTTTATCTCTAATGCGGCCCGCCCGGATTGCAATATTTTTATTGTTATGGGCAAAACTGATCCGGACCATGAAAGTGTTCATAAACAGCAGAGCATGATCCTGGTGCCTCGCAATACGCCTGGGTTGGAGATTGTGCGCAATCCCACAGTACTCAATCACCATTCACTGGAGGGTCATTGTGAGATTGTTTTTCGTGATGTACGGGTTCCAGTAACGCACCTGTTAGGCGAGGAGGGCAGTGGCTTTGCGCTGGCACAAGCACGTTTGGGACCGGGCCGTATTCATCACTGCATGCGTTCTATTGGCGCTGCTGAATTGGCGCTGGAGTTGATGATAGAACGTTCCCAGGAACGCAAAACCTTTGGTCGCTATCTGCACCAACATGGTGTTGTGGGTGAATTTATTGCCCGCTCACGTATTGAGATTGAGCAGGCTCGCTTGTTGGTATTAAAAGCCGCCTGGATGATCGATAATGTTGGTGCCAAAGAGGCCCGCCGCGAAATTGCGATGATCAAGGCACTGGTGCCTGCGCTGCACACAACGGTATCTGATCGTGCAATACAGATCTTTGGTGCAATGGGCCTTACCCCTGATACGCCACTGGCTGATATTTATACCTGGGGGCGCTGTTTGCGCATTGCCGATGGCCCTGATGAGGTGCATTTGCAGGCCATCGCCAAAATGGAAATTAAAGATAGTCAGGCTGATCCCGGTGCTATTTCTACCACTTACCTGACGCCTTTTCTTCGCGGCTGATTAATTCCCATAGACGGCCTGTTCTCCGGGATGGGCCATATTTGCTTTTCTCCACCTTAAGACAGTCGGTAAATGCGGGCTGTTACTCTGCCGCAATATAATAATAAAATATCATTGCGAATGAATATCATTTGCTTTAATGTCATGCCTTGATTTTGAATACACCACATTTAAACCACAAGTTACTCTGGAGGCAGATAGTATGCTGCCTGAATTTTTACAGCTTGAGACTATTAAACGGAAAATCCGCTTTGCAGAAGAGCCGGATAATCCCTCATTGATTGAGCATTTTTTTACACTTGATTCACCTGCTGACCGGGAAACGTTGTTGCAGCGACGCCTGCGTTTGCGAGCACAGTTCATCCTGCTCTATAACACTATTGAAGATGGCAGCAATCCGCTGTACTGGCGGCAGATCTGTCTGAATGTTATCTATCGCCCTTTGTATGAATTGCGGATGCTGGCTGACAATGCAATCACCAGAGCAGATGTTTCCCTGCTGTCAGTGCAGCTCAGATCAATCTATCTGGGAACCTGATAGCTACTGCACTCTAATCACACCGGAGGATATATGACAGCAAGCCGTATTGAACGTGACAGTATGGGGGAACTAAAGGTGCCTGCCGATGCACTTTACGCAGCCCAGACACAGCGAGCCGTTAATAATTTTCCAATCAGTGGTCGGCGTATGCCACACCAGTTTATTCAGGCGCTGTTACAGATAAAAGCAGCTGCGGCAGTGGCTAACAGGGCGCTTGGTGAACTGGAAGGTCCGATTGCTGATGCCATTGTTAGTGCCGTCAGGCAATTACTGGCTGATCAGGATTTGATGCAGCATTTTCCAGTGGATGTTTTTCAAACGGGTTCTGGCACCAGCAGTAACATGAATGCCAATGAAGTGATTGCCAGTCTGGCCAGTCGTAACAGTGGTCTTGAGATTCATCCTAATGATCACGTTAATCGTGGTCAGAGCAGTAATGATGTTATTCCAACGACTATTCATGTCAGTGCCTGTCTGGCTGTAGAAGGGCAATTACTGCCGGCTTTTTCTCATTTGATCAGTAGTATTCGTCGCAAGGCGGCCAGTGTACATGACCAGATCAAGACGGGTCGTACTCATCTGATGGATGCCATGCCTGTGCGTATGAGCCAGAGCTTATATGCCTGGGCAGATCAGATGGAGCAGAATCAAATGCGTATAGGTCGGGTGATTAATGATCTGCGCAGCCTTGCACAAGGGGGGACAGCCGTGGGTACAGGTATCAATGCTCATCCGGATTTTGCCGTGCAGTTTTGTGAGGCTTTGTCACGGATTTGCCAGCTGGCTTTTCGCCCCGCTGATAATTTTTTTACAAAAATCAGCTCTCAGGACGATGTTGTTGCACTATCCGGACAACTACGTGGTACGGCCGTATCAGCCATGAAAATAGCCAATGATCTTCGCTGGATGAACTCCGGGCCACTGGCGGGGCTGGGCGAGATTGAGTTGGAGGCTCTACAGCCTGGTTCCTCAATTATGCCCGGTAAGGTCAATCCGGTTATTCCAGAAGCGGTGACAATGGTCAGCGCGCAGGTTATGGGTAATGATGCCAGCATTGCCATTGCCGGACAGTCTGGCAATTTTGAACTCAACGTTATGCTGCCACTGATAGCCGATCGCTTGTTGGACAGCATTGAGCTACTGGCTAACGCATTGCCCCTGCTGGCAGATAAAGCTATTGCCAGTTTTTATGTGCGCGAGCAGGCGTTACAGGGGCCACTTTCACGCAATCCGATTTTGGTGACGGCACTCAACCCTATCATCGGTTATCAGAAGGCGGCCGAAATTGCCAAAAAAGCCTATACACAAGGCCGCCCTATTGTGGATGTGGCGCAGGAGGAAACTGATCTCGATGCTTCACAGCTACTTGATTTACTGGATCCGGCCAAACTTGCTGATGGTGGCTGAGTATTGTTGCAAAAGATAAAGGATTGACTACCTTGATGGCGGCACATCCGTGTGCCGCTTATTCATTCGGCTAAAAGCTTGCCGGATTAATAATAATGAGTGAGACCGACTTAATGATTGTGTTGATGCTCTTTTTTGTGAGTAGCACCCTCAGCCAGCTCACCGCCACGAACAAAGACAACCTGTAGTAACACATCGCCATTTCTGGCAGCTGCCCAGTGCTCTCCCCCTTCGGCGGGAACCTCCAGAACGGTACCTGCCGGATAGACCCGCTCTGCCTTCGTATCAACTTTGTTGCCATCACCCCAGGCCAGATCTCCCGACAGAACAGTCAGTAATCTCAGTCCGCCGCCAGCGCCGTGAGGCGGTAGAAAATCACCTTTGCTGAGCTTTAATATGACCACCAGTGGACGCCCCTGGCTATCATTGGCGAGAATGCTGCGCTCGGCAACATCGTGAACAGGAATGTAGCTGAGTTTATCCATCTGAACAGGTTTGGACTCAGCCATAGCCATGCCGGATTGAGCAATGGCTGCGGCTAATGCAGTAAAAGCAAATAGTTTTTTCATCGTGTTTTCCTCTGTTTATGTTGTTGCCAGGTTTGTATTTCGACCTTGTTCAAAACTGCATTCGAAGGCCGGTGTAGAAAGCGCGCCCATCACCCGGTAAAAAAGCCGCCTGGTCCGGGCGTGCTTGATCAACGATCAGTGTCGAGGAGGCATAGTTCTCATCGAAGAGGTTGCTGGCCTCAATAAAGAATGACAGACGCTCACTGAATACATAGTCACTACGCAGGCCGAATATGGCGTAGTCATCGTTATACAGCGTATTCATGTTGTCTACAGGATACTTCTCCATGACCCAGCGCAAATTAGCGGCGGCTGACCACTGCCTGTTGAAAGCATAGTTGGCACTCAGATACATCCAGTGGCGCGGCGCGCCCGCCAGGCGTTTATCATCGCGCTGAGAGTCGTTATGGAAACGAAAATCCTGGTAGTTATAGACCATTTGTACCTGTAGCTCGGACGTGAATTGTGCTGTCAGAGCCATTTCTGCACCAAGGTGGCGGGTTTCGTCGGCATTGGCGGAAGCCAGGGCGACGCCACTGAGATCCCGCAGACTGAGCAATTCATCATCTACCCAGGCGTAGTAGAGAGTACCGTCCCAGCGCCAGATACCCTGCGATCCACGCCAGCCAGTTTCAACAGTAGTGGCACGCTGGGCTTTTAGATCGGCTGTAGCAAAGGCTGCAGCTGCTAAAGCAGGATTGGGAGGCGCAGGTCTGCCGGCACTGCTAAAAGGTGTGCCGTTAACTGTTGCCAGCAAATCATCGTGGGTGGGAGGTTCAAAGCTGCGGCTGGCTGCGGCGAAGAGCATATTGCTATCATTTACTTGCCAGTTGACGCCCAGGGCCGGGCTCCAGCCGTCGTAATCAAAGTTATAACTGTTGCTGAGTGTGGGTACAGCCCCATTGGGCAGCTGCATGTCTGGCTGAGCCGGATTGTAGGCAATGGTAGGTCGTGTTGGCAGGCGGTACAGGTCATCGTTGTCACGGCTGGCATCGGAGTAGGCCAATACGGGGGACAACGTCACATTCCTGCCAAGTGGAATATGTAGGTTGATACTGAGAGACGTTGTATCAGCTTCAAGTTCATTCGTGCCAAAACGTGCTCCCTTACTGCCACTTTGATTAAGGAAGTAGTCTCTGTCCGCTGAACCTGTACTGTATTGAGCGGTTATTTCCACCAATGGCAGGGTGCTGGTGTTGTCGGGCTTGTAGGCATAGCGCAGCGCCGAGGTGATGTCATCACTTTTGGTTTCGCGTACGCCTGAGGAAATGGGGAAGCGAAAACTGTCATCACTGCCACTGTAACCCAGTGCCAGATCAACAATATGCGCACCAAAATGGCCGCTGGCACGTGTGCCGACAAGCCACTGTTCAGCTTTGCGGCGGGGTTGGTCCCGAATCACATTGGGACCGGGATTCATCATGCCGTCAGCGCTTATTGTTGGTCCCTGGTGAACAGCTTCAGGGTCATCTTTCATTTGAGTCTTGCTCAGAGGGCCGACAACATCAAATTCAAGATCAGTGTAATTGCTAAAAAAGCGGATATTGACATTGTCATTTAATTGCAAGCCAATATTTCCACCCAGGCGAGTGCGTTCACTTTCATTGTAATCGCGGTAGCCGTCACGCCGATTAAAATCAAACTGTAACAGAGCATCAGTTTTGTCATTTTGCCAACCGTACTGGCCAAGGGTTGTCACTTGTTCAAAACTGCCGCCACTGATGGCCAGGCGACCGCCAGGAGCGCTGCGACCGGTGGGCGAAATGAAATTGAGTGCGCCACCCAGTACAGTTGCGCCAAGGCGGTTGGCCAGATACCCCCGGTAGACTTCAATACTGTCTGCCATAGCCGGATTGGCCAGGCCGACAACATACGAGCCGTCAGCGCGGTTGATAGGTAGCCCGTTTTCAAGCACTAATACACCACGCTCCACCGGGTTTTGTTGCAGGCCGGAGCCGCGAATTTGTATCCGGGGCTGATCATTGCCACCAAAAAAATCCTGCACAATGACACCCGGCGTTGTCGCCAGCGCTCTGGATACGCTCAGATTGGCGGTTTCAGGAATGTCGTCGGTAACAATCAGTGCAGCGCCACCGGCCAGTGCGCTGATGCGGGTGGTCAGGGTATCGCGGTGAGCACTGACAATGACTTCCTCCAACACCGTTGTGCCGGGGGTGGCCGATTGAGCCAAAACCAGTGTCGGAGTCATAAAGGCCAGCAGTGGCAGGACGCAGGACTGTGTTTTAGCTGTGATGCCGGATTTGCCGGTAACGTGTGATTGAGATCGCGTCAGTTTTATTGGCACCTGCATAAGAAACCCTTATTTCTGTTAGTGAGAATCATTTACATATATCATGGTTTGTCTGACGGCAAGGTTGCGCCAGCGCAAATGCTGCCTGTATTGATAATACTGTTGTGGCAATGCTGGAGTGATGTAGTTGCTGATACCTGTTTCAGAGCTATTGTCGGCTTCGTTGGGCCGGGGAGTTTGGTCATTAACAGCAATAACACCGAAAATATGCCTGATCCGGATTTTTTGACAAAGCTGGATCTGTTTGCTGATCTTGAGCCTGAAGCGTTGACGGTTATCTGTCGTGTTACCCGGTTGATACGCCTGCATAGAGATGAGCGGATTTTCAGCCAGGGAGAGCTGGCCAAGTGTGCTTATGCCCTGCTGGAAGGAGGAGTTCGTATTGTCCAGACAGGTGCTGATGGTGGTCAGTCGATCAATCGTTTTATCGCGCCGGGCGAAATTTTTGGCGTAGTTCCCCTGTTCACGGATCATCGTTATCCTGCTGATGCTATCGCGCTGGGGCCTTCACTCATCCTGTGTTGGCATGAACAGGATCTACTGATACTGGTTGAGCGCTTTCCCCGCATTGCGATTAATATGATCCGTATTATTGGTGCGCGCCTGAATCTGGCTCAGCATCGCACCCATGAACTGGCGACTCAACGAGCCGGGCAGCGCATTGCACATACGCTGTTGCGCCTTTGTGAGCAGATGGGTAGTCAGGTTGATAATGTAACGACAGCCATTGATATTCCATTGCGGCGCAAGGATCTGGCTGAAATTTCCGGCACCACTTTGCACACAGCCAGTCGCACGTTATCAGCCTGGGAAAAGGCCGGTTATCTGCTGAGCTGTGAGCAGCGTTTGTTAATCTGCAATCGGACGGCAATTGAAAATATTGCTAATGAAGTCAGTGATTGAGTGAATTTCCAGTCAGATCAGTGGTGTTTCCAGCTTGAATTCAAGGGGTTTCTGGTCTGAACAGCTGGCCTGAAATTGACGGCGGTGTTTGACACCTTGATGTCGGTTCATCACATCCTGGGGCTGAACCGGTCTCAAACGCAGGGTTGTGTCATGAGGCCTTGGCCATTGCACTGGCAATTTGTCCTGTAGGCAATGACTTGTTTTTGCGCAAAGTGACAAGGCCTGTTCTGGTGTAACTTGGGCGTTCAGTCATGCTATCAATTCTGGCTACATACATTGTCAGATTATTAACCTGGCAAGCTTTTAGCCGAATGAATAAGCGGCACATGGATGTGCCGCTGTCGATGAAGTCGATTGCCAGCTTTAAAGGGGGTTTCCATGAATGATTTATTTCTGGCCCGGATCCTGCATATGCTTGCTGTAGTGGTTTGGCTTGGTGGGGTATTTATGGCGACGGCCGTTATTTTGCCGGCGATCCGTAAAAATCTGTTTGGTTCTGACAAACTCGCCAGTCTGCATGTTGTGGAATACCGTTTTTCCTGGATTGCCCGTATTGCCATTTTGATCGTTGGTGCCAGTGGTTTCTATATGACCTGGAAAATGCAGTTGTGGGCGCGTTTTCACAACTGGCATTTCTGGTGGATGGATGCAATGGTTGGTGTCTGGGCAATATTCATATTTTTGCTTTTTATCGGCGAACCAGTGGTACTGCGACGTTTTTTCCCAAGGCTGGTGGCAGCTAATGAAGACAGGGCCTTTGCTGTTTTACACTGGGTACATGTTACCGTGCTCGCTCTGGCACTCATTACTGTCGCAGGTGCCGTTGCTGGTGCTCACGGCTGGAACGGGTGAGGTTGGTAAATTACCGGATATTTATTACTTCAGGCTTTCAAGGTTTTTTTCGGGTGTTTGCGTTCAGGGTAGCAAGTGCGACATATTTCGCAGACGCGGCCATCGCAGCCGCGAGCGCTACAGTGCTCACGACCATAGAAAATAATCTGCAAATGCAGGCGGTTCCAGTGCTCTCTGGGAAAGAGTCGTTTCAGGTCGCGTTCAGTTTGCACCACACTCTTGCCGTTGCTTAGCCCCCAGCGCTGAGCCAGGCGATGGATATGTGTGTCAACAGGGAAGGCCGGTATACCAAAGGCCTGCGACATAACTACACTGGCCGTTTTGTGACCTACTCCAGGCAGACGTTCCAGGGCTTCCATGTCGGCGGGCACTTTGCCTTTATGTTCTGCAAGCAGTATTTGGCTAAGTCCTTTGATAGCTTTTGATTTTTGGGGTGACAGACCGCAGGGGCGAATAATTTTACGAATATATTCAACGTCCAGAGCCGCCATGGCCGCTGGGTTATTAGCTGCTGTAAAGAGTGCCGGTGTAATCTGGTTAACCCGCTCATCGGTACACTGGGCGCTGAGCAGAACAGCGATCAATAAGGTGTAAGCATCTTCGTGCATCAATGGAACGGGGGGCTGCGGATACAATTCCTGCAGGCGACGGAGAATATATTCAACCCGTTCAGCTTTTTTTAGCATCAGAGTTTTTCCACACAATCGACAATACGGTGAGCGGCTTCAACGCAATCATCATAAGGTGCTACCAAAGCCATGCGTATGCGGTTTTCTCCAGGGTTTCCATGACCACTATCACGGGCAAGAAAGCGGCCGGGAAGAACCGTGAGGTTGTAATCACGTTGTAGCAAACAGGCAAAATCTGTGTCGGCTATGGGGGTTTGTGGCCACAGGTAAAAACCGGCATCTGGTGGATCAAGTGACAGGGTGTCGCCAAGAATAGCCAGCACAGTATCAAATTTTTCACGATAGAGCCGACGATTGTCAGCAACATGCAGTTCGTCCTGCCAGGCAGCGATACTGGCCATTTGGTGGTGTACAGGCATCGCGCAGCCATGATAGGTGCGGTAGCGCAAAAAAGCCGATAATACATCGGCATCGCCAGCGACAAACCCTGAGCGCAATCCAGGCAGGTTGGAGCGTTTGGACAGGCTGTGAAAGGCGATACAGTGTGGGTAGTCGTGCAGGCCAAGGCTTGCACAGGCCTGTAAAATACCCGGTGGTGGTAGATTTTCATCGAAATATATTTCGGAGTAACACTCGTCACTGGCGATAATGAAATCATATTCCTGGGCGAGTTGTACCAGCTGCTGTAATTCATCCAGTGGTATTACGGCTCCACTGGGGTTGCCGGGTGAACACAGATAGAGCAGTTGACAACGCCGCCACTGCTCGGCACTGACGGAACTGAAATCTGGCAGAAATTTGCGTTCCTGTCGACAATCCAAAAGGTGCATGTGAGCACCGGCCAGTAGCGCTGCACCTTCATAGATCTGATAAAAAGGGTTTGGGCTGATTACGCTGCCGCCATCTCCAGGCTGTACAACAGTCTGGGCAATGGCGAACAGCGCTTCGCGGGTGCCGTTAACTGGCAGAATCTGGCACTGCGAATCAACACCCTCCAGCTGGAAGCGCTGTTCCAGCCAATGGGCGATTACGTTGCGCAGTTCATCGCTCCCGCGAGTCAGCGGATAGTTGGCCAGTTTGTTCAGATGTTCGGCAAGACATTCCAGCACAAAGGCTGGTGCCGGATGGCGTGGTTCTCCGATTGACAGAGAAACCGGCCTGAAAGTCTGATTGGGTACTAGTTGATGAAACAGGGTACGCAGTCTTTCAAAGGGATAGGGCTGAAGCCGTTCAAGCTGGGAGTTCATTGTATTTAGTGACTGTCATTTTAATGGTGTTGATCAAGGCGCTGACAAATGCCTTCCTGCAAAGCTTCGCAGCGGGTGAGATCGTTAATCGGGCGGGCATCTTCATCCGTAATAAAAAAGACATCTTCCACCCGCTCGCCCAGGGTCTGGATTTTCGCTGCCTGCAATACCATGTTGTGCTCAACCAGAACCTGGCCAATTCTCGCCAACAGACCGGGGCGGTCCGGTGATGATACTTCCAGCACACTGACATTTTTGATGTCATCCACTGACATCCGGGTCTGCGTCGGGATGGCGAAGGACTTTTTCTGTCGCGGTGTCAGCCGGTGAACCTCTGTTGGTTGTTCAGTATCCTGATTGAGAATGGCCGTCAGATGACCCCGAATGTATTTTAAGCGATTACCCTGATCGGCAATAGAACTGCCATCGGAGCTCAGCACAAAAAACGTGTGCAGTGTCATGTTGTTATTGGCATTGTAAATGCGGGCATCGTGAATGCTTAAATCAAGCTGCTCCAGTTCAGCGCAGATCCGTGAAAACAGATGGGGATGGTTTTCGGCATGAATAAAAATCTGGGTTGCATTGGCGACGCTGGAGTCTGTTGAATTGCGCACCAGCACCAGTGGCTGTGAACGCTCATGATGACCGGCAATGGCCTCACTGTGCCATGCGATATCCTCAGGGCGTTCGCGCAGGAAGTAATCCTCGCCGCGCTGGCGCCACAGTTCGTTCAGCTCTTCTGGTGTAAAGCCCCGATATTCCAGAATGTCAGTGGCAGCTTTGCGGGCCTTGCCAATCAAATCCTGCTTGTCGACGGGATTTTCCAGTCCCCGTCGTAAGGCGCGTTTGGTCTCTGTATAAAGCTGGCGCAACAAAGAGCTGCGCCAGGCATTCCACAGTCGTGGATTAGTGCCATTGATATCGGCAACAGTCAGTGTTAGCAGGCAGTCCAGACGGTATTGGTCACCGACATGGTGGGCAAATTGCTGAATAACCTCCGGATCGGAAATATCCTTGCGTTGAGCCACGCCAGACATCAGCAGATGATTTTCAACCAGCCATACAACTAATTGAGTATCTCTGCTGAGCAGGCCGTGCTGCTGGCAAAAGCGCTCGGCATCAACAGCACCCAGTTCGGAGTGATCGCCGCCGCGACCCTTACCGATATCGTGATAAAGACCGGCAATCAGTAACAGTTCGGGTTTTGGCAGCCGACGCATAATACGGCTGGTAACGGGAAAATGTTCTTCGTAATCGGGTTTTTGAAAACGCCGAAGATTCTGGATGACCTCCAGGGTGTGTGCATCAACAGTATAAGTATGAAATAGATCGTGTTGCATCTGGCCGACGATATGGCCGAATTCAGGCAGGTAGCTGCCCAGTATTTCGTAGCGCGTCATCCGGCGTAACTGTCGGGTAACGTGATAAGGTGAGCGCAGCAAGTCGAGAAAGAGTTTGTGATTGCGCGGATCAGCCCGAAAATCATCGTCGATCAAATGACGATGATCACGAATCAGGCGGATAGTGGGGGCGCCAATACCGATAATATTCTCGTGCTGTGCGCACAGTAGAAAAACCTCCAGCAAGGCCCAGGGACAATGCTGAAAGAGTTTGTCATCGCGCACCTCAAGATAACCATTGCGGGTGCGAAAGCGATCACTGATAAATAGCAGTTCGTCAGTGCCGCTGGCTTTCAGGATTGCCTGGTCGAAGTTTTGTATGAGTAGTTCATTTAGCTGGCTCAAGGAAAGCGCCCAGCGATAATAAACCTGCATAAACTGTTCAACGGCAAGTTTATCGCCATCCTCAAAGCCCCACATGCGGGCGAGAGTGCGTTGATGATCAAAAAGCAGACGGTCTTCCTCGCGCCCGGTGATCATATGCAGTGCGTAGCGAACGCGCCACATAAATTCCCGGCCACCCTCCAGCGTCTGACGTTCTTCCAGGGTCAGAAAAGTCTCATCGCTAAGCTCGTCAATAGTTTTAACGCCAAAATGGCGTTCGGCAATCCAGCCAATAACCTGTAAGTCTCTCAGGCCTCCGGGTGAGCCTTTGACGTTAGGCTCCAGATTGTATTCGGTGTCGGCATATTTGTTATGACGGATATCCTGCTCTTCAATTTTGGCGTTAAAAAATTCTGCGCTTGACCATATCTGGTCCGGGGCTGTGGTTTCGCGCACTGCCTGCATGAGATCGCAGTTGCCGCGCAGTACGCGGGTTTCCATCAGATTGGTTAAAACAGTGATGTCCTGGGCTGCTTTTTGTCGGCATTCGTGTACGCTGCGAACACTGTGCCCCACCGCCAGACCAATATCCCACAGCAGGGTAATAAAAGCCTCGGCGCATTGATGGCAGGCCTGGCCATCGTCGTCTGTCAGTATCAGCAGGTCGACATCCGAATGTGGGTGAAGTTCACCGCGACCATAACCGCCGACAGCAACCAGAGCAACGTTGTCGGGCCAGGGTTGAGCGTCCCAGAGTACGCCCAGTAATTCATCGACAAAACGCGCGCGCAGGCGTATCAGATCGCCCGCCAGGGCACCGGCTTTAAACTGGCTGTCGAGATAGTCGTGTGCCCGTTGTCGGGCCTGTTTGCAAGCCTGGATGGGTTTGCCCTGAGTCAGCTGGTTTTTCAATGTCGACAGATTTAGCAGGTCTGAAGGCAGTTCAGTCGTCACATGGCTCATGGCGCTATATCAGAAGGACTCATTTTTGCGGCGGGTAAAAATTTCACAGCCGTCCTCGGTTACTCCAATGGTATGTTCCCATTGAGCCGATAGTCGTCCGTCCTTGGTGGTAACGGTCCAGCCATCCTTTTGGTTGAGCCGGGTGTGACGCTTGCCGGCGTTGATCATTGGTTCGATAGTAAAAGTCATGCCGGGCTTGAGTGCCAGGCCGCTGCCTTCTTTACCGTAGTGCAGAACCTGTGGGTCTTCGTGAAAAACACGGCCAATACCGTGTCCGCAATATTCCCGCACCACAGAATAGTAGTTTTTTTCAGCGTGCTGTTGAATGATATGGCCAATATCACCCAGGGTAGTGCCTGGGCGAACAATATCCAGCGCCTTGTACAGACATTCCTGTGTGATGCGCACCAGACGCCGGGCGTGTTCAGGTACATCGCCTACCAGTACCATAATACTGGTGTCGCCGTGGAAACCATCTTTAATAACAGTAACGTCAATATTGATGATGTCACCATTTTTGAGTTTTTTGGTGTCTGAAGGGATGCCGTGACAGATAACATCATTAATGGAAGTGCAAATAGAGCGGGGGAAACCGTTATAGCCCAAGCAGGCAGGAATGGCCTTTTGTACTTCGGTGATATGCCGGTGGCAAATTGCATCCAGTTCGCCAGTGGTTATGCCTGGTTGAACCAGTGGTTCGATCATCTCCAGCACTTCTGCCGCCAGTCGTCCTGCGACACGCATATGTTCAATTTCTTCGGCTGTTTTGATACTGACTGCCATCTATAACCTTCTGAAATAAGTTGTTTTTTCCAATAGGGCGCATATTTGTTGCTCTCTGTGCGCCGGGCGGAACGGACTATTCTACAGCAACAGGCTTCGCAGCACATGTGCGCAAGCCGGACGAACATGGCGCTTGTCAGCCGTACTTTCAATCGGGAGCCAGTTGTGATATAAAGCGCGCCTCTTTGGCAAAGGGGTCACCAGCCTTGTTACTGGCTTGTGGGTCTGGTCAGAGAATATTTAATGACACACACACTACCAAAACCTGTTTCAGGGTGCCGGCCGGGCCGGTTTGAAACATGGGGTATGTGGAGGATTAACCCAATTAAGGTAATTATTTATGTCACAAGTAAGCATGCGTGAGCTATTGCAGGCGGGCGCGCACTTCGGTCACCAGACCCGTTACTGGAATCCCAAGATGGGCAAGTATATCTTCGGTGCCCGTAATAAGATCCACATCATCAACCTGGAGCACACAGTACCAGCCTTTAACGAGGCTCTTGCCAAAATTCAGGTAATGGCGGGCAACAAGAGTAAAATTTTGTTTGTCGGAACCAAGCGGGCCGCAGGCAAGGTTGTCAAGGAGCAGGCTGAGCGTTCCGGTATGCCTTATGTCAGTCATCGCTGGTTGGGCGGCATGCTCACCAACTACAAGACGATTCGAGCCTCCATCAAGCGTTTGCGCGATCTGGAAGCCCAACAGGCTGATGGCACGTTTGCCAAGCTGACCAAGAAAGAGGCGTTGATGCGTACCCGCGATATGGAAAAGCTGGAGCGCTCCATTGGCGGTATTAAGGATATGGGTGGTCTGCCCGATGCTTTGTTCGTGATTGATGTTGATCACGAGCGTATTGCCATCACTGAGGCCAACAAGCTGGGTATCCCGGTAATCGGCGTGGTTGACACCAACTCTGATCCCAGTGGCGTTGACTACATCATTCCCGGCAATGATGACGCTATCCGCGCCATCAAGCTGTATGTAAGTGCGGTTGCCGATGCCTGTCTGGCCGGTAAGGCCGGTGGTGCAGAAGGCGCGGTTGCCCGCGATGAGTTTATTGAAGAGACAGCCGAAGCTGCTGCCGAGTAATCGTGTTCTTCCGGTCATTGGTCGGGAGAGTTGCAACAGTCCCCGGTGGCAGTGATGAAACCGGGGATTTTTATTTTTGAATTTTGAACAATGCCTCTTTCGAGGATTAGCAGGAGAACAGAATGTCTGCAGCACTGGTCAAGGAACTTCGCGAGCGCACAGGGCTGGGCTTGCTGGAATGTAAAAAAGCACTGGCGGCGGCCAATGGTGATGTTGAGCAGGCTATTGAGGATCTGCGTAAAGCCAGCGGGATGAAAGCTGCCAAAAAAGCAGGCCGTACTGCCGCTGATGGTGTTGTGGCTGTGCGTGTTGCCGAGGATGGTAGCTATGGCGTGGTGGTGGAAGTTAACAGTGAAACAGACTTTGTAGCGCGTGACGCTGGTTTTCTGGCCTTTGTTGACAAAGTTGTAGGCAAGGCTTTTGACAGCCGTGAAACAGATGTTGCCACCCTGACTGCCGGTGAGCTGGAAGCTGATCGTGAGGCGCTGGTACAAAAAATTGGTGAAAACATCGGTGTGCGCCGTGTTGAGCTGGTCAGTGCTGGTAATGGTGTAGTTGGCTCTTATGTCCACAGCAACAACCGTATTGCTGTACTGGTTGGTCTCAAAGGTGGTGATCAGGATCTGGCGCGCGATGTTGCCATGCATGTGGCAGCAATTAATCCGCGTGTTGTCTCCCCTTCCGATATGCCTGCCGAGGTAATCGATAAGGAGAAGGAAATTTACACCGCACAGGCACAGGACTCAGGCAAGCCAGCCGAAATCGTAGAGAAGATGATTGAAGGCCGTGTGAAGAAATTTTTGGCTGAAAACAGCTTGATCGAGCAGTCTTTCGTTAAAGATCCTGATGTTACCATTGGCAAACTGGTAGCTGGTGCAGGTGCCGAAGTGGCGGCTTTCTCCCGTTTTGAGGTGGGTGAAGGGATTGAAGTTGAAAAAGTTGATTTTGCTGATGAAGTGGCGGCCCAGCTTAAAGGTTGAGTGAGGCTTATGGCTTTAACGGGGCCCTGGTGGCCCCGTTTTTGTAAGTAATTGATGGATGTTCGGCCGTGTTGATGCCGCTTGCAGTGGCAAAAATCCACTGGGGTGAGGAGCGGTTGTCCTGTAAGATACGCCCGCAGTTCAGGAGATCCGAATATGGCGCAATCCCCCTCTGAAAAGAAATACAAGCGTATTTTGCTGAAACTCAGCGGCGAAGCATTAACTGGTTCCGAGAAGTTCGGCATCGATCCAAAAGTTCTGGATCATATGGCCCTGGAAATTGGCCAGCTGGTGGGTATCGGGGTGCAGGTGGGCCTGGTTGTTGGTGGTGGCAACCTGTTTCGCGGTGCGGCCCTGCAGGCGGCTGGCCTGGATCGTGTCACCGGTGATCACATGGGGATGCTGGCTACTGTGATGAATGCTTTGGCGTTGCGCGATGCCCTGGAGCGCTCCAGTATTGCAACCCAGGTAATGTCATCGATCCCGATGAGTGGTGTGGTTGATCACTATGACCGCCGCAAGGCGATTCGCGCCATGGGCAATGGCGATGTGGTGATTTTCAGTGCCGGTACCGGCAACCCCTTCTTTACTACTGACTCCTCTGCCTGCTTGCGGGGTATTGAAGTTGAGGCGGATCTGGTTCTAAAGGCAACCAAGGTTGATGGTGTTTATTCTGCTGACCCCATGAAAGAGCCTGATGCTGTCAAGTATGAGCGCCTGAGTTACGATGAGGTGCTGGACAAAAAACTGGGTGTGATGGATTTGACTGCGATCTGTCTGTGCCGGGATCACAACATGCCTGTGCGCGTATTTGAAATGGAAAAGCCGGGCGCATTGCTTAGTATTGTGCGCGGAGGCAATGTGGGCACCCTGATTGAGCCAGGCAGCGCAGCCTGATCCTGATAGGGCCCAAGGAGAATACTGTGATTGAAGATATTAAAAATGATGTGGTTGAACGCATGGACAAGAGTCTTGAAGCCTTGCTGCACAACTTCAATAAAATTCGTACTGGTCGGGCTCACCCGAGTCTGCTCGATGGCCTCAAAGTTGCCTATTACGGTGCTGATACACCGCTTAGCCAGGTGGCCAATATCAATGTGGAGGATGCCCGCACCCTGTCGCTGACCGCCTGGGACAAGTCGATGATCCCGGAAATTGAAAAAGCCATTCTCAAATCTGATCTCGGTCTTAATCCGGCCACTGCCGGTGAAGTTATTCGTATTCCCATGCCAATGCTGACCGAGGAGACGCGCAAGGGCTATATCCGTCAGGCCAGAGCTGAAGCTGAGTCTGCCCGGGTCTCTATTCGCAATGCGCGCCGTGATGCTATGGCTATGCTTAAAGACATGGTGAAAGACAAGGAAATTGGCGAAGATGACGAGCGTCGTGGCCAGGATGTAGTGCAGAAACTGACCGATCAGCATGTTGCCAAAGTTGAAGATATGCTGTCTGCCAAAGAAGCGGACCTGATGGAAATCTGATCAGGCAATGATGTCGCATTCCGACGATAACAAGGTAGAAAAACCACAGTTACTTCCGGTTGTTCCCCGGCATGTGGCCATTATTATGGATGGCAATAATCGCTGGGCGAAACGCCAGGGTGTGCCTGGCCCTGCCGGTCATCGCGCCGGTGTGGAGGCTGTGCGAAGTGTACTGCGCTCCTGTCGTGATCACGGGGTGGAAATATTGACCCTGTTTGCCTTTTCCAGTGAAAACTGGGGGCGGCCACAGCCGGAAGTGAGAGCTTTGCTGGCCCTGTTTTCCCGTTATTTACGCGCTGAAGCCCGGCAGTTGCATAAAGATGGTGTGCGTGTGCGCTTTATTGGCAAGCGGGAGCGTTTCAGTGCACGTCTGCAAAAGCTGATGCAGCACACAGAAACACTGACGCATGAAAATACTCATGCGACGATGGTGATTGCTGTCGATTACGGTGGTCGTTGGGATATTACCCAGGCGGCACGGTCACTGGCACAGGCTGTGCAGGCAGGGCAGCTGGCATGGCAGGATATCAGTGAGGAACATATGGCCAGTGCAATATCCACTGCCGACATGCCCTGTCCTGATTTATGTATCCGTACCGGAGGTGATGCCCGGGTCAGCAACTTTATGTTATGGCAGTTTGCATATAGTGAATTTTATTTTACTGAAACTCTTTGGCCAGATTTTGACGATAAGGCATTTGCTGCTGCGTTGAGTGATTTTGGTCGCCGTGAACGGCGTTTTGGCCTGAGAGAAATCACCGATGCACACACATCAGAAAAAGCCGGGGTGGACGATGCTTAAACAGCGTGTAATGACTGCGGTTGTTGTAGCACTCACCTTTTTGGCAGCCATGGTCTTTTTGCCTTTGCCGGGCCTGGCCTTGTTTTTTGGGTTAGTGGTTGCTTTGGGTGCCTGGGAGTGGGCACCGCTGGCGGGGTGGCGGTCTGTGCCGATGAAACTCATCTACGTACTGGTTTTACTGGCCTGCATGGTCGTACTTTATTTTTATTGTCATCTGGGTGAAGAGCCTGCGCGTAAAGATGTACAGCCGGTACTTGGCCTGGCCTGTCTGTGGTGGTGTTTTTCATTGCTGTGGGTAAAGAGCTTTCCCGCCAGTACTGTGATCTGGGGCAGTGTAGTTGTCAGAAGCTTAATGGGTTTGATCACGCTGGTTTGCGCCTGGGTGGCGGCTGTTTATCTGCTCAGCCTGCCGACGGGTAGCTATTTGATGGTTGTCATGATTCTGGTGGTTGCTTCTGCCGATATTGGTGCTTATTTCAGTGGTCGCCATTTTGGTCGCCATAAGCTGGCTGTTGCTGTCAGCCCGGGTAAAACCTGGGAGGGTTTTTGGGGCGGTATGTTTTCAGTATTTTTATTGTCGTTGTTGTTATGGAATCTGTTACCACCGAGTATTTCCCATGTCAGTTATGCCGCTGTACTGGCTGTATTGTTATTCAGCGCTGCCGCCTCGGTGGTGGGTGATCTCAGTATCAGTATGGTCAAGCGTCACTGTGGAGTGAAAGATAGCGGCTCCTTACTGCCAGGCCACGGTGGTGTGCTTGACCGCCTTGACAGCATTTGCGGTGCGGCGCCAACGTTCACTCTCGGCCTGTTGTTGGCTGGTTGGTGAATGAATGGTGAATACTGCGTGAAGAATCTTTTACCGCATTCCCGGCAGAGCATATCCGTACTGGGTTCTACGGGCTCTATCGGTGTCAGTACGCTTGATGTTATTGCCCGGCACAGTGACCTCTATGATGTCTATGCTCTGGCGGCCAGTACGTCTGTCAAGGCGATGATAGAGCAGTGTTGTCAGCATAAACCACGCTATGCCGTCATGGTTTGCCCCGATGCAGCCCAACGTTTGCGCGATGCTCTTCCAGGAGGGCTGGGGGTTGAGGTGCTGGCAGGTAATGAGGCCTTGCTGCAAGTGGCAACGGCACCTGAAGTGGATGCGGTGATGGCTGCCGTAGTGGGTGCGGCAGGTCTGCCATCCACACTGGCAGCGGCCCGGGCTGGCAAGCGGATTTTATTGGCCAATAAAGAATCACTGGTAATGGCGGGGCACCTGTTGATGGATGCGGTGCGCCAGAACAACGCACTCTTGCTGCCGATCGACAGCGAACACAATGCTATTTTTCAGTGCCTGCCCCAGAGGGTGGATGTTGCGGGTCTGCCGAATAAGGGAGGGGTCAGCAAGGTGTTGCTGACGGCATCCGGTGGGCCTTTTCGAACCTGGAGTACAGGGCAGATGGCAATGGCCACACCGGATCAGGCATGTGCTCACCCCAATTGGAGTATGGGGCGAAAAATTTCGGTAGATTCAGCCACGCTGATGAATAAGGGGCTGGAATTTATTGAAGCCTGCTGGTTGTTTGATGTGCCTCCGGCCATGATTGATATAGTGGTACATCCCCAAAGTATTATTCATTCCATGGTCCAGTACTGCGATGGCTCTGTACTGGCCCAGTTGGGTAATCCCGATATGCGTACGCCTATTGCCTATGGCCTGGCCTGGCCCGAACGTATTGATGCCGGTGTGAAATCTCTGGATCTGGTGGCTTTATCCCGGCTTGATTTTGAGGCGCCTGACGAGAGCCGTTTTCCCTGTCTGCGGTTGGCCCGGGAGGCTGTCGAGGCCGGTGGTACTGCGATGGTTATCTGCAATGCGGCCAACGAAGTGGCTGTGGCTGCTTTTCTTGATGGCCGTATTGGTTTTGGTGATATTGCCCGGGTGATAGAGCAGACACTTGGCCGGTGCTCACCGGTTGAACCGAGCTCGCTCACTGTGGTCGAAACAGCAGATACGGCGGCTCGTGAAATGGCAACGTCGCTGCTTGGGCGTGCCCGCACGATGCACCATCTGGGTGTGGAGGTTTAATGGAGTTTCTGTACACAGTTGCCACTTTGTTGTTGACGTTGGGCATACTGGTGAGCATCCACGAGTATGGCCACTTTTGGGTGGCCCGTCGCTGTGGCGTCAAAGTGCTGCGTTTTTCCATTGGTTTTGGTCCCGCTCTGGCCAGCTGGCGGGATAAATATGACACTGAATATACACTGGCACTGATCCCCCTGGGTGGTTACGTCAAGATGCTGGACGAACGCGAGGGTGAGGTGGCTGCCAGTGAGCTGGATCAGGCCTTCAATCGTAAACCGGTAATGCAGCGCATTGCCGTAGTCTCTGCCGGGCCACTGGCTAATTTTTTGCTGGCCATTGTCGCTTTCTGGTTCCTTTATATGGCCGGTGAAAGCGGTTATGCACCTATAGTGGGAACGGTGGAGACAAATTCGGTCGCTGATATGGCCGGACTGGAACCGGGCCAGGAAATTATCGCCATTGATGGTGCCCGGACGCCCACCCGGCAGGCCGTGAGTTTCCGGTTGCTCGACAGAATTGGCGATACCGGTACGATCAGCTTTACGGTTAAATATCCGGATTCTGATATGGTTTATGAGTCTCAGGCAGCTATCAGTACCTGGCTGTCTGAGCAGGAACAGCCTGATCTGCTGGGGGGGGTAGGGCTGCGTTTTTACACCCCGGATATTCTGCCGGAGGTGGGTAAGGTAAGCCCGGACAGCCCGGCAGAGCGGGCCGGTCTGCAAACGGGTGATTTGGTATTGAGTGCCGATGGTGTGGTCATGCCTTTGTGGGATGATTGGGTCAACTATGTGCGGGCCCGCCCGGAGCAAAATATTAACCTGCAGGTGCAGCGGGGTTCGGAGGTGTTTAACAGCACCATCGTGCCGGAGAAAATCAGCTCTGAAGAGGGTGAGCCTTTTGGTCGCGTCGGGGTAATGGTGCATGTGCCTCCCATGCCGGATGAACTCAAGCGCAGCTTTGTTCGTGGGCCACTGGAATCATTGACAGCCAGCCTTGTACGCACGGGTGAATTGACTGCTTTTACGTTCAATTCGATCAAAAAAATGCTACAGGGTCTTATCTCGCCAAAACACTTGAGTGGCCCTATCACGATTGCTAAAGTGGCGACCGCCTCCGCCAAATCGGGGCTGGAGTCCTATATCGGCTTTTTGGCTTTGCTCAGTGTCAGTTTCGGAGTGCTTAACCTGCTGCCTATACCTGTGCTCGATGGTGGCCATCTGTTGTATTACACACTTGAGCTGCTGGCTGGTCGTCCCGTTCCGGAAAAAGTTCAGATGGTGGGCTATCAGTTTGGATTGGTGGTTGTGCTGTCGATTATGGCACTGGCGCTGTTTAACGACTTTGTGCGCCTGTAGCGGGCGTGCCGGAATAAACCGATTAACAAGATAACTTGCGAACAGGCTCTATCTGGTGTTTGAAACAAAATTAATCAGGCCGTTTTACTTCTTACTGGCACTGCCGTTCGTGCTGGTGGTTTTCAATACTCAGGCACAGACTGAATCAGGTCCGGCTGTTGGTATTGATTCAGCCCCGCTGGCTTCGGCGTCTTTTATCGTCAGTGATATCCGTGTCGAGGGCTTGCAGCGTATCTCTGCCGGTAGTGTCTTTGCCGCCATGCCGTTGGCCGTTGGCGATCTGGTCAATGAAGAAGCGCTTCGTATTGCTGCTCGCAGTCTGTTTGCCACTGGCAACTTTGATGATATTCGTATTGGTCGGGATGGCAACGTGCTGGTGGTGGTCGTGGCTGAGCGCCCGAGTATCAGCGAAATCAATATTGAAGGTAACAAGGCCATTGAAACCGAGGCCTTGCTCGATGGTCTTAAAAGTGCAGGCCTGGCGGTGGGGCAGGTTTTTCAACGCTCCACCCTTGAGGGTATGCAGCTGGAATTACAGCGTCAGTACGTGCAACAGGGGCGCTATGATGCGGCCATTGAAACGGAAGTGCTGCCTGAACCGCGCAATCGGGTGTCGATCAATATCGATGTTGACGAGGGCAATGTTGCCTCGATCAAGCATGTCAATATTGTTGGCAACCGGGTTTTTTCTGATGAAGAGCTGACAGAGCCGTTTGAATTGCAGACCACAGGCTGGTTTTCCTTTTTCACCAACAACGATAAATACTCCCGGGAAAAGCTGAGTGGTGATCTGGAAACGCTGAACTCTTATTATATGGACAGGGGATATCTGCAATTTCGAATTGATTCCACCCAGGTGTCGGTGTCGCCTAACAAAGAAGAGGTTTATATCACGGCTAACGTGACAGAAGGCGAGAAGTTCACCGTTAGCACGGTTGATTTATCAGGTGATCTGGTACTGTCTGAAGAGGATTTGCGTCGCTTTCTACTGGTATCTGAGGGACAGACCTTCTCCCAGCAGCTGGTGACTTCCACTGAGGAATATTTGACCCGCCGCCTTGGAAATGAAGGTTATAGTTTTGCCAAGGTTAGTGGTATTCCTGAGGTGGATGAAGAAAACAATACTGTTGCGATGAAGTTTTTTGTCGACCCGGGCAAACGCACTTATGTCCGCCGGATCAACTTTGCCGGTAACACCAAAACTGCTGATGAAGTACTGCGCCGCGAAATGCGCCAGATGGAAAGTGCCCCTGCATCAGCCGCCGCTATTGAGCAATCCCGTATTCGCCTGGAGCGTCTGGGTTATTTCAGCAAGGCGACGGTGGATACTCCTGAAGTCCCTGGCCATGATGATTTGATCGATGTTGATTTTCTGGTTGAAGAGCAGTCCTCGGGCAGCATCGGCGCCAGCATCGGTTTTGCTCAGGATGCCGGCTTGATTCTGGGTTTGAACCTGCAACAGGATAACTTCCTGGGCACTGGTCGCAGAGTGGGTGTGTCAGTCAGTAAATCCCGTTATCAGGAGCTGTACAACTTCAGCTACACCAATCCCTATTTCACCGAGGACGGTGTCAGCCGGGGTTTTAATGTGTACTACCGCTCGCTGGATTTGTCCGAGATTCATGTCACCAGCTATACCACCGATACGCTCGGGGCGAGTCTCAACTTTGGTTATCCATTGTCAGAAACCCAGCGCTTGGGTTTCAGTTTCGGTGTGTCCAACACCGAAATTACGGCAGGTCGCTGGGCAGTACAGGAAATCAAATCCAGCCCGCGCCTGCGGGATGATATCGATTACTACTTCGATAATTCACGCGATTCAGATGGCTCCTTCTCGGCTATTGAGGAACTCTATCCTATTGATACCTTGCCGGATGACGCCCTGACTTTGCCGTCGACAGATCCGGGTTTTCTCGATGTTTATGGTGATGAATTCCTCAACTGGACTGTCACCAGCAGCTGGACTCAGTCAACGTTGAACCGTGGCCGGATGGCAACCCGGGGTGCCTCTCAGTCAGTAGTGCTGGAAGTGGCCGTACCCGGTTCTGACCTTGAATATTACAAGCTGAGTTATCGCGGTGAGATCTACTTCCCGCTTGGCCGCGACTGGACACTGCATTTTCGTACCGAGCTTGGTTACGGTGATGGCTACAGTGATGTTGATGGCCTGCCTTTTTATGAAAACTTCTTTGCCGGTGGTTTTGGCTCAGTGCGTGGTTACGAAAGCAATACTCTGGGGCCGCGCAGTACGCCCGCCAGTGTTTATGATTACCGGGGCTCGGCTGCTGCCATTGACGAAGATGGCAATATAACCCAGTGGGGCAGCGCCGGTTATGTTCGTGACCCTGAAACCGGCAAGCTGGTAGTGATCGACGACTGGGATGACGATCAGGACCCCTTCGGTGGTAACGTACTGATGGAAGGCAGTGCAGAGCTGATTTTCCCGCTACCCTTTGTAAAAGATCAAAGCCAGTTGCGCTCGGCCTTTTTTCTGGATGTGGGTAATGTATTCAATACCAACTGCCTGTCAAATCAGGCAAACTGCTACGACGTTGACGCCAGTGAGCTGCGCTATTCTGTCGGAGTGGGTATGACCTGGTATACCGCCTTCGGTCCAATGAGTTTCAGTCTGGCCAAGCCGCTCAATGCCGGTCCCGAGGACGAAGAGGAAATTTTCCAGTTCACGCTGGGTAAAGGCTTCTGATCCATCTGCCAATAATATATGTGTGGAGAAATAAACGTGTTGAAATCGATGAAAATTATGCTGCTAACTCTGGCTCTGCTGCTGCCTGCGATGAGTTGGGCACAGGGCAAGATTGCCGTGGTTAATCTTGAACAGGCTATTTTGCAGACTGATTATGCCCAAAAACGTCTGGCGGCTATTCGTGCACAGGATGACTATAAGGCGGATAAGGCAGAATATGACAAGCTTAAAGCTGAGTTTGACAAGCTGCTCAAGGATGTTCAAAAAGATGCCGCAGTAATGAGTCAGGAACAGCAGCGAAGTGCTCGTCAGAAGCTGGCCAACAAACAGTCTGATCTTGAGCACGTTACGGGTAAATTGCAGAATATTGAACAGTCAGCCGGACAGGCATTGTTACAGGAGTTGTCTTCACCGGTACAGGAAGTGTTGCGTGACCTGATCGAAGCTGAAAAAATTGGCCTGCTGTTGCAGCGTCAATCGGTAATTCACGCTGATGCCAGCTACAGTATTACCAGCAAAGTAACAGATAAACTGAATCAGGTTATCGCCAAGAACAAGAAAAAGTAACAGGTCGGATGGACTGATTGCTCATGTACTCACTCAAGGAGCTCGCAGCAAAGCTTGACCTGAGCTTCTCGGGTGAGGGCGATTGCACTATCAAAGGCCTTAATACGCTGGCAAAGGCCGGGTCGGCTGAGCTGGCTTTTTTGGCTCATCGGCGTTATTTGCCACAACTGGCAACAACTAAAGCCGCCGCTGTAATACTGCCGTCAAAACTGCTGGATCAATGCCCCACCAGTGCCCTGGTGGCAGATGATCCCTATCTGTATTTTGCCCGTGTCAGTGCCCTGTTTGATCACTCGCCAACTGTTTCAGCCGGTATTCATCCATCTGCGACAGTGTCAGCTGAGGCAATGATTGATGCCAGTGCATCAATCGGTGCCAATGCGGTGATAGAGGCCGGTACCCGTATCGGTCCCGGCGTAGTGATTGCCGCCAATGTTTATATCGGCCATGACTGTACGGTGGAGGAGGGTAGCCGGATTTTTGCCAATGCCGTGCTGTACCATAGCGTAAGTATTGGCAAGTACTGCACCATTCATGCTCAGGCGGTATTGGGCAGTGATGGATTTGGCTTTGCACCGGGCCCGCAGGGTTGGGAGAAAATTCATCAATTGGGCGGTGTAAGGCTCGGTAATGCTGTTGAAATTGGTGCCTGCACAACGATTGACCGGGGTGCGATTGAAGACACGCTTATCGAAGATGGCGTCATCATTGATAACCTGGTACAGATTGCCCATAACTGCCACATCGGAAAAAATACCGCGATAGCCGGTTGCACCGGCCTCGCCGGAAGCACGATCATAGGGGCCAATTGCACACTGGCAGGGGGAGTTGGTGTTGTCGGTCATGTTGAGATTTGTGACAACGTTCATATCACCGGTATGACGATGGTTACCAAATCCATAACCGTGCCCGGTTCATATTCATCCGGTACAGCCATGAGTAGCACCCATGAATGGAAACGCAGTGCCGTGCGTTTTGCACAATTGAACTCAATCGAAAAGCGTCTTGCCCATGTTGAGGCAAAACTTGATAACAAGCACAATTAATAAGATTAAGGAGAAAGGGTTTGATAATGGATACTGATGAAATCCGTACCTACCTGCCTCACCGTTATCCTTTTTTGCTGGTAGACCGTGTCGTCGAGCTGAATCTGGGTGAATCTATCGTGGCCTATAAAAATCTCAGTATCAATGAAGAGTTTTTTAAAGGACACTTTCCCGAGAAGCCGGTTTTTCCCGGTGTACTGCTGGTAGAGGCAATGGCTCAGGCTGCGGGTATTCTCGGTTTCAAATCACAAAACAAAACACCGGCTGATGGCTCCATCTATTATTTTGTCGGTGCGGATAATCTGCGTTTCAAGCGACCCTGTATTCCGGGTGATCGGGTCATGCTGTATGCCTCCATTCTTGGTGATCGTCGTGGTATCTGGAAATTTGCTGTGCGTTCGGAAGTGGATGGTGAGCTGGCATCTTCAGCGACTATCTTGTGTGCGGATCGCAAGGTCTGATCTGGCACGATGATTCATCCTCAGGCCATTGTAGACCCCGGTGCCAGGCTGGCAGATGATGTCAGTATTGGGCCGTGGACCTATATTGGCCCTGACGTTCAGATTGGTTCGGGCAGTGTTATTGAGTCCCATGTGGTGATCAAGGGGCCAACGGTTATTGGTGCCCACAATCATATCTACCAGTTTTCCAGTATCGGTGAGGCCACACCGGATTTGAAATACCACGATGAGCCAACCCGGCTGATTATTGGTGATCACAATATTATTCGTGAAAGTGTCACGATTCACCGCGGTACGGTACAGGATCGCTCTGAAACCCGCATAGGCAGTCACAACCTGATTATGGCCTATGTCCATATTGGCCATGACTGCCGGTTGGGTAACCACATCATTATGGTCAACAATGCGGCGCTGGCAGGTCATGTAAGTGTGGGTGATTGGGCCATTTTATCGGGCTATAGTCTGGTGCATCAGTTCTGTCAGATCGGCGCTCACAGTTTCAGTGGTATGGCTACCGGTATCGGTAAAGACGTGCCGGCTTATGTCACTGTCAGCGGGCAGCCTGCCGAGGCCAAAACAATCAATGTTGAAGGGCTGCGTCGGCGTGGATTTTCCAATGAAACCATCAGCCAGTTGCGCCGGGCCTTTAAAATTCTCTACCGTCAGGGCTTAACGCTGGAGTTGGCCCTGCAGCGCCTGGAAACCATGTTGCGTGATACACCTGAAGTAAAGGTGTTGATTGATTCGGTACGGGCCTCTGAACGCGGTATCGTCCGCTAACGGTCATTATGCGTATTGGTATCCTTGCGGGTGAAGCCTCCGGCGATATTCTGGGAGCGCGAATACTCGCCGCCCTGAAATCCCGCTATCCCGATCTTGAAGTTGAAGGCATTGGTGGCCCCCTGATGGAGGCGCAAGGCTTGCAAAGCATGTTCCCAATGGAACGGCTATCAGTCATGGGGCTGATTGAACCACTCAAACGTCTGCCCGAATTACTGGCTATTCGCAGTGCTGTATTCAGGCATTTTCGTGATCATCCACCGGATTTGTTTTTGGGTATTGATTCGCCGGATTTTAACCTGTGCCTGGAGCGCAAATTGCGCAACTGTGGCGTGCGCACGGCCCATCTAGTCAGTCCTTCGGTCTGGGCCTGGCGGGCCGGGCGCATTAAAGGTATTGCCAAATCTGTTGACCGCATGCTCTGTCTGTTTCCTTTTGAGCTGGATATTTACCGGCAGTGGGATGTGCCTGCTGATTTTGTGGGGCATCCACTGGCTGATGAAATTCCACAGCAGGTGGATACGCTGGCAGCGCGCGCGGCCCTTGGTGTTGTTGCTGACGGGCCGGTTCTTGCATTATTGCCTGGCTCGCGCGGTGGAGAAGTCAGCCAGTTGGCACCTCTGTTTCTGGAGACAGCCCGACAGTTGAATCGACAGCTGAGCGGGTTTCACTGTTTGTTACCGGCGGCCAATGCCGCCAGAGAAGCACAGCTCAAAGAACTGTTGCAGGAGTTTGAGGATGTGCCACTGACGCTGGTTAGTGGTCGTTCCCGTGAGGTGATGGCGGCAGCAGATGTCGTTTTGCTGGCCTCCGGGACAGCCACGCTGGAGGCCATGCTGCTCAAACGTCCCATGGTGGTTGCCTACCGTTTGGGTGCAATAACCTGGGCGCTGGTATCCGGGCTGATAAAAACCCCCTGGGCTGCACTACCTAATATTCTGGCCGGACGGGTGCTGGTGCCAGAATTGATACAAAATGATGCAAATGTTGAGCAGTTGCAGGCGGCGCTGCTGCCTTTGCTGGCGGGAGGAGCTGAAGCGCAGGCGCAGCGGGAGGCTTTTATCGAGCTGCATCAACAGTTGGCGCTGGGCTATGCTGAACGTTCGGCACAGGCACTGATTGACACCATTGAAGCGGGGCAGGGGCAGTCCAGTGCGGGAGGTGGCCATGGCTGAAGGCTTCATGGTTGATGTCGATATGCCGGGTCTGGCGGGTGTTGATGAAGTGGGCCGTGGTCCTTTGGCGGGTGACGTGGTTGCAGCAGCGGTGATTCTTGATTCAGCACAGCCTATTAAGGGTTTGCGTGACTCCAAAAAACTCAGTGAAAACCGTCGGCAAATACTCGCTCAAATGATTCGTGATCGCGCTCTGGCTTTTTGTATTGCGCGTGCTACGGTGGCTGAAATTGATCGTTTGAATATCCTGCAGGCCTCGTTGCTGGCCATGAAGCGTGCTGTCGACGGTTTGGCTGTCAAACCTGACTATGTACTGGTTGACGGCAATCGTCTGCCGCACTGGCATTACCCTTCCGAGCCACTTGTCAAAGGTGATGACAAGGTGCCTGCTATTGCTGCAGCTTCCATTCTGGCCAAGGTGCAGCGTGATGCTGAACTGGTAGCACTGGAGCAGCAGTATCCGGGCTACGGCTTTGCCAAGCATAAAGGTTATCCAACTGCTGAGCATCTGGCAGCTCTACAGCGACTGGGCGTCAGTCCTGTCCATCGGCGCAGCTTCAAACCTGTGCGAGATTTACTGGCCGGGACATAACGCTGGCGCTAAACTTCTGCCCATGACTGAATTTGTACACCTTCGCGTTCACAGCGAATATTCTCTTGTCGACGGCCTCGTTCGTATCAAAGCCTTGATTTCCCGTACCGCCAAACTGGGTATGGCGGCAGTGGCGATGACTGACGTTGCCAATTTCTATGCGCTGGTCAAAATGCACAAAGCGGCTTTTGGCGCCGGTGTAAAGCCTGTTTTTGGCGTTGATTTGCAGTTGCTGGATCAGGATGAAGGCGAGCGTGCTTTCAGTATTTGCCTGTTGGCGATGAATGCCACCGGCTACCGCAATTTGACCGAATTGATTTCCCGTGCCTACCTGGAAGGGCAATACCTGGGGCAGGCCTATGTTCACCGGGACTGGCTGGCGGAGAAGGCCGAAGGTGTTATTGCTTTGTCCTGTGGTGCTGCGGGTGATGTGGGCCAGGCTATTCTGGCCGACAAGCCGGAACTGGCCGCCGAGCGAGCCCGCTTCTGGATGCAAACCTACCCTGGACGATTTTATCTGGAGTTGCACCGCACGGGTCGTGAAGGTGATGAAAATGCCCTGCACGGTGCTGTTGCATTGGCCCAAATGCTGCAATGCCCGGTAGTGGCTACCAACGATGTGCGTTTTCTTGACGCCGAAGAGTTTGAGGCCCATGAGGCCCGTGTCTGTATCCGCGAGGGGCGCACTTTGGATGATCCCCGTCGTGCCCGCAATTATACGGATGAGCAGTATCTGCGCTCACCACAGGAAATGGCAGAACTGTTCAGTGATATCCCGGAGGCAATAGCCAATACGGTCGCCATTGCCCAGCGCTGTAACGTTACGCTGGAATTGGGCAAACCCTATTTGCCGGACTATCCGGTGCCTGCCGGCTTGACCATGGATGAGTATTTTCGCCAGCTTTCACATGAGGGGCTCAATCGTCGTTTGGCGGTATTGTTTGATACTCAGGCAGAGGATTTTCCGGCCAGACGTGACAGCTATCGTGAACGTCTGGATTTTGAGTTGGACACGATTATTCAGATGGGTTTTCCCGGTTATTTTCTGATCGTGATGGACTTTATCCGCTGGGCCAAGCAGCACGATATTCCCGTTGGTCCGGGGCGTGGCTCCGGTGCGGGTTCGCTGGTGGCTTACGCTCTGGAAATTACTGATCTGGACCCGATCGAATATGATCTGCTATTTGAGCGGTTTCTCAATCCTGAGCGGGTATCCATGCCCGATTTCGACGTCGACTTCTGCATGGAAAAGCGCGACAAAGTTATCGAGTATGTAGCTGAGACCTATGGCCGCGATGCGGTTTCCCAGATTATTACTTTTGGCACCATGGCCGCCAAAGCTGTTGTGCGCGATGTGGCGCGCGTACAGGGGAAATCCTATGGTTTGGCTGACAAACTGTCGAAGATGATTCCTTTTGAAGTTGGCATGACCCTGTCAAAAGCCATCGAGCAGGAAGAAGTGCTGCGCACCTTCCTGGAGGAAGACAGCCAGGCTCAGGAAATCTGGGATATGGCAGTACAGCTTGAAGGTATTACCCGCAATGTTGGCAAGCATGCTGGCGGGGTGGTTATTGCGCCTTCAAAACTGACCGATTTTTCCCCCCTGTACTGTGATGAGAATGGCGCCGGTCTGGTCACCCAATATGACAAGGGTGATGTCGAGGATGCCGGTCTGGTCAAGTTCGACTTTCTTGGTTTGCGCACCCTGACCATCATTCACTGGGCTGTGAAAATTATCGATGAGCTGCGTACGGCGGCGGGTGAACCGGCGCTCGATATCATGCAGATTCCGCTGGATGATGATGCCAGTTTTGTCCTGCTCAAGTCTGCTGAAACAACAGCGGTATTCCAGCTGGAATCCCGTGGTATGAAAGACCTGATCAAACGCCTGCAACCGGATTGTTTTGAAGATATTGTCGCCCTGGTTGCACTGTTTCGGCCAGGGCCATTGCAATCAGGCATGGTGGATAACTTCATTAACCGCAAGCATGGCCGGGAAGCTATTTCCTACCCGGATGTCCAGTACCAGCACGAGTGGCTACAGCCGATATTGCAGCCTACCTACGGTATTATTCTCTATCAGGAACAGGTGATGCAGATCGCCCAGGAGCTGGCCGGATACACTCTCGGTGGTGCCGACATGCTGCGTCGGGCCATGGGCAAGAAAAAACCTGAGGAAATGGCCAAGCAGCGCAGTGTATTTGAAACCGGGGCCAAAGCCAGGGGGGTCGATGGCCAGCTGGCGATGAAAATCTTTGACCTGGTGGAAAAGTTTGCCGGTTATGGTTTTAACAAATCCCACTCGGCAGCTTATGCTCTGGTGTCTTACCAGACGGCCTGGTTGAAGGCGCACTATCCCGCTCCCTTTATGGCTGCGGTGATGAGTTCGGAATTGGATAATACCGACAAAATTGTAATTTTTGTCGAAGAGTGTCGGCGCATGGCGCTGGACCTCAAGCTGCCGGATGTGAACGAAGGTAAATACATGTTCACGGTGAATCCAGCACAGCAGATTATCTATGGTTTGGGTGCCATCAAAGGTCTGGGTGAAGGACCGATCGAGAGTATTTTGCAGGCAAGGGCAGAGGGCGGAGCTTTTATTGATTTATTTGATTTCTGTGCTCGCACTGATCCACGAAAAGTCAATCGTCGTGCCATTGAAGTGCTGATTCGTGCAGGTGCTTTTGATACGCTGGGTGTTGAGCGCTGGATACTGATGGCAGCGGTACCCGACGCGATAAAAGCCGCCGAGCAAAGCGCAAGCAACCGGGACAGCGGTATTGATGACCTCTTTGGTGAAGTTGTGCCCAGTCTTCACAATGGGGCTGTTGAAGATGTTTATGCCGCTTTTCGGGGAGAGCGGGCCTGGACAGGCAAAGAGCGCCTGGGTGGAGAAAAAGATACGCTTGGTCTGTATGTCAGCGGCCATCCCATTGATGATTACGAAGTGGAAATTCGTAAATTTTCACCTACCCGTATTGCCGATGTGCGCGCCGACAAAAAAGGCAATCAAATACTGGCCGGATTAATTGTGGCTATTCGCACCATGAAGACCAAGCGTGGCGACACCATGGCGATACTGCAACTGGATGATCGCTCTGCCCGGATGGATGTGACGGTTTATGCTGAAACCTATAATGATTACCGCGAGCTGCTGCTTAAGGACAGTATCGTAATTGTTGAGGGTACTATCGCCCATGACGACTACTCTGGTGCCCTGGCTATGCGTACCAGAAGTGTGCGCAGTCTGTTACAGGCGCGTGAAAGTTACGTATCTGAACTGACGATCGCCCTGCGCCGTGAATGGGTTGATGAGAAACTGACTCTCTGGCTGGAAGAGGTACTTGGCGAGGCAAGTGGCACCTGCCCGGTTACATTGCTTTATCAGCAAAGTGACAACAGCGCACGAGTACGTCTTGGTGAGCGTTGGCAGGTAGAGCCCAGTGATGAGCTGATAGATATTTTACGCAATCGTATGGGAGCTGAAAATATTGCTCTTGAATATGAATAAAGCACGTCAAAAAGTCAGAGTGTTTTATATTATTAACCAGGCAATCAAATAGATGAATCCCTCACTGTTTGATTGTCGCCCCTGAAAATCAGCAGAATGTGTGAAATCCCTTGATTTTCGCAGGGCTCGCGCAGGCTTACAGCCTGCGGTGGAACATCCATGTGCCGTTTATTCATTCGGCTAAAACTTGCCGGGTTAATAACCCGACTACATAGCTTGCCAGCTTAATCGTAAAAACAATGCCGCCACAGACAGCTGATTTTTCTGAAAGGCCCGCGGTTGTATAGAAACAACCGCGGGCCTTTT
Organism: Parahaliea sp.; assembly: GCA_047974765.1. Lineage (GTDB taxonomy): Bacteria > Pseudomonadota > Gammaproteobacteria > Pseudomonadales > Halieaceae > JBKECP01. The sequence goes on from JBKECP010000009.1 coordinate 39,341, forward strand.
ACATTCAGGCAGCCTGTACCCGGCTGTTCTGAATCGTACCGTTGTCATTGTGTTCCAGTGACGGGCTGGCACCAATAGTAATACGGCGTGGTTTCATGGCCTCGGGAACCTGTTTAACCAGTGCTACAGTGAGCAGGCCATTCTCAAGGTCAGCGCCGGTTACCTCTACATACTCGGCCAGATTGAATTTGCGCTCAAAAGCACGGTTGGCAATACCGCGGTGCAGATATTTGCGCTCACTTTCCTCAGACTTGCGACCGCTCACCGTCAGCACACCACGTTCTACCTGCAAATCCAGTTCGTTGCGGGAAAACCCGGCGACAGCGAGGGTGATGGCATAACGTGAATCATCCAGCGCTTCAATGTTGTAGGGTGGATAACCCGCACCCGCTGTATCACTGCGAAAAGCAGCATCAAGCAGGCTGGCCATACGGTCAAAACCAATACTGTTACGATAAAGAGGGCTAAAATCAATAGTGTTCATTACATATTCTCCTAAAGAAGCAACACGTTAATTGGAACCGTCAACGGCCACTCTGTGTAAGACCTGACCTTTGACAGTGAAAGATATGTGGATATAGGCCGACACTTTCAAGGTGAGGCCAATAAATATTTTGATGTATATGCATGGTTTCACTGGAGCGATTGCCTGCGGATTATCTGAGAGCAGATATCTGTTTCGGGCTGCAACGCTATGGTGAGGCTGAAGGCCTGTAACTTTTACATCCCCGAGGCCTGTTTGTTTGCCTCGGGGATGTATTTATCAGTTTTTGATTCCTGGCTGGGTATAGTCACAAACACCGCTTGGGAAGATAGCCTGGAGGCGCTCACGCTGTTCGACAGTGGGTGCCCAGTCACCATAGAGACCTTTGCTTATAGCATCATCAATACTTTGCAGCGCACACTTAAATACATCACCTGCCAGTGGTGCTCCGGCTACGATACGAGAAGTGCTGTAGGTTTGAAAGTAATTGCTACAGATCCCGTTGGCTGCTCCATCAATCATGCCCTGCCATACATTGTTCCCCGAGGCAATCAGCTGTCCGCTACTATCAAAGCAGCTATCGACAGCCGCTGCCGGACGGTTACTGGCTATACTTGTTGTGGGGTTGTTGCGGATATTGGTCATCCATTCATCTATCAGTGCAAAAGCCTGCATGGTCATGTCATAGTTATCGCCTTCAGGATTGCGATCAATAAACCAGATTACCTGGTTGCTGGCATCGCCATCAAAGTTTAACAGGCGTTGGCGGGTCACAAAGGATTGCAGACTGTTGTGCATGTCCAGCTCATCTTCCAGATAGTGGCGCACATCAATCAATGGAATTTCCACATTACCCTGATTGACCATGCCCGATGCAAAGGCCGCACTAATGGCTCCTGTATCAGCGGCCTTGCGGGGCGCGGGTGAATCTGTGCCGGCTGTGTTGATATTGCGCCAGCTCCAGGGGTCAACCTGCTCAGGATACATGGATTGCTCCATATTAATCGTAGTGCAGAGTCCGGGAATAAAGGGGCAGCCCTCTTGCACCATGTCATTTTCATCTTTCCAGCTACCAGCATCCCAATTGAGCTGAATAAACTCTTCATCGCTGATGTTGCCATCAAGCAGTGCTTGCAGGCCATACTGTACACCGACGTTATCCCAGGTCGATTTGGCAAAGCCATCTTCAGCCCGGCCATAAATATTTTCAAGATCGGCAAAGTGAGTCCACTCAACGTCGGCTTGCTGTTGCAGGTTAATACCCGGAGCGGTACCAAAATTGGGATTCATTACCAGCGGTGATAAACCACGCCAGCCTTGAATACACTCGGTAGAGCCTTGTTGTAACCAGGGTGTCAGGCCATAACTGATCATGTCATTTGCCACTGTGTTATTGGCATTGAAGCCGATCAGCCAGCTACGGTTTTCCCAGTTGGCCCATTTTGAGTTGGCATCTGCCTGCACCTGCAAGTCCATCCAGCGCTCCAGCAATTCACAGTCGCCCACATGAATAGTCTGGGTAATCATGTCGGGATAGGAGTACTGGGGAACACCTGCATCGATCAGGCCGGGGTGATTTTGTGCATAAATATACTGTTGCAGTCCTCCGCCTGAGGCACCCACACCTACCGTGTAGTCGGGCAGGCCATAACCGCTAATAAATCGGGACTTCAGCATCAAGGCGGTTTCTGCACCCACCTGCAGGTTGTAATGAGTGCCGGCTCTGGTGCCGGTGGAGTAGGCAACCGCATAACCGGCGGCTAACGCATCAACGTACAGTGCGCGCCGCTGGCTGGGTTCGCCCTGATAATGGCCTATGGCGACACCACCCTGGAAATAATAAACAAGACGTTTGTTCCAGCGACTTAAATCCGGGGCATCCTCTTCGTCGGGAGTCGGTGAAAGTACGGCGATGGAATACAGAAAACGGTTCAGGGTGCCGCGTTCCCAGCGCACTATAAAATCACTTTCCAATCCGTCAGTCGTTGTGGTGGTGGCCATATCAGATGGCCGGGCAGCATTTGGATCGTAGTCCTGCCATTGACCGCTGGTGCTGCGATATTTGTAGCTGACAATCGTATCCACTGTGCACTGCTCATCTCCTATCGGTCCCAGTTCCAGACTGGCCAGATCATCATCGACGGCGCAGAAGAAGGGGCTTTGCTGTGGCCCGGAAAAGATAGGTCCCGATGCCGGATGGTTGGTCAGTGTCAGGCTTGCTTCGGTCATGTCGTCGTCGCGGCTACTGATCACCAGCGTGTTGTCACCGATGTCAAGGTTATCTATACGACCTTCAATATGGTGCGCCTGTTTGTCACTGTGGAAGTGAGAAGAGACATCCGCCCCGTTCAGCCTGACCTGAATGCTGTTCAGTGCCAGGGTCGTGGGTGCCTCGATGCGGATACGGGTTTCATCATTGCTGACTTGATCAATCTTGCTGGACAGGACGGTAACAGTAAATTCACCCAGTATTTCAGCGTCTTTATTGTTGTTGTCGCTATTATTGTCGGAGTCTGAACAGGCTGTCAGCAAGGTGAGCAGTGTGGCGGTGACGATGAGACGCCATTGTCTGGTTAGTATTATGCACATTTATTATTCTCCTTTGATGGCAGACATGGGTAGCCAATGTAGATGGCAAAGAGATAACAGCACAGTTTTGTCTTATTTCTGAGCCAATTTGATTATGTGACAAAATTGCGACTTTTGCTGAACAAATTAACGCATCTGTTGCTTTATCAAAAGGGGACGTATTGCTGGTGTGGTTTGTGCGGTTTGTGCAGGAAGGGGACAGGTTTGGCCCGGAACAGATGTCCGGGCCTGAAGTAATTGTTTAACCTTCAAACGCTCTGCGTTGAGCTTTTTCACCAGAGGTTTTTTCACCCTTGAGATAGGCCAGCATGGTGTCGGCATCGGATACCTCAAAGGGGTCAGCCGGGCACAAATCACCAAAATCCGGCTCGACAAACAGCTTTTTAATATGGCTGTCTTCGACCAGCATGGAATAGCGCCAGGAACGCATGCCAAAGCCGATATTGGATTTGTCGACCAGCATCCCCATCTTACGGGTAAACTCACCATTGCCGTCAGGCAGCAAAAAAATATTTTTGTTATTTTGCTGCTTGCCCCACTGGAACATAACAAAGGCATCATTGACAGAAATACAAACAATGGTATCCACACCCTGGGCCTTAAACTCTTCATAGAGTTCATCGTAGCGGGGCAGGTGAGTGGAGGAGCAGGTTGGCGTAAAGGCTCCGGGCAGTGAAAAGACAACGACTTTCTTGCCACCGAAGATGTCATCCGTGGACATATCCTGCCAGCGGAAGGGATTGGGGCCCTCTACGGATTCGTCACGAACCCGGGTTTTAAAGACAGTGTGAGGAACTTTTTCGTCAAAGATCATGATTTACCTCCATGGTTTATGAAATATCCAGAATAAAGGCATGGGCATGCACGGTTTCTGGAAGATCTTGCCTGGGTGAGCATAAACTGAAAGACACCAAATTAACAAACTGATACAGCAGTGAGATTTGTGATGAGTAATAAATGGAACACATTAAGCCCTGATGAGCATCGTATCATCGTGGAAAAGGGTACGGAGGCACCCTTTTCAGGCGAATATAATGAACACTTTGACAGCGGCCTCTATGTTTGCCGACGCTGCTGTGCCCCGCTATACCGCTCTGCCGACAAGTTTCCCTCCCATTGTGGCTGGCCCAGTTTTGACGATGAGATAAGCGGGGCTGTTCGTCGTCAGGTTGATGCTGATGGTCGGCGGACAGAAATTCTCTGTGCTGCCTGTGATGCACATCTGGGCCACGTTTTTGAAGGAGAGATGCTGACGGCGAAAAATCTGCGTCACTGTGTCAACTCACTTTCAATGACCTTTTTGTCACAGGAGGATGTTGCCGCCCGCCAGGGGACTTCACTTGCCAAAGCCTGGTTTGCCGGTGGTTGCTTCTGGGGTGTTGAACATTTGATGCGGGCTCAGGAAGGTGTTGTAGACGTATTGTCAGGTTATATGGGAGGACGTACACAGAACCCGACCTACGAGGAGGTTTGCAGCAAACGCAGTGGTCACCTTGAAGTGGTGGAGGTCAGTTATGATCCCGCCCGTGTCAGTTATGAAGCATTGGCAAGACTGTTTTTTGAAATTCACGACCCAACGCAGACAGATGGTCAGGGACCGGACCTGGGAGAGCAATATCTGTCAGCGGTGTTTGTGAATAGCGATGCTGAGCGGGTAATAATAGAAAAGCTGATTAACCTGTTGGAAGCCAGGGATTTAAGCGTGGCCACCCGGGTACTTCCGCTTGGCCGTTTCTGGCAGGCCGAGCCCTGTCATCAGCATTATTATGAACGTAGCGGCAAGACGCCTTATTGCCATGTCTATACGAAGCGTTTTGACTGATGCACGGTCGTAATACCGAGGCAATAAAAAGGGCCGCATCAGCGGCCCCTTTCAACAGCAGTCAAAAGTCCTCGCTTAACTACAGGGGAAATCCCAGGTAACCGCTGAGGCATTAAGTGGGTTCAGTGTAATTCTTGCCATAGGTGGCTTGCCTTCCTCAAAGCCTCCGTTACTGACCCTTAAATTAAAACTAAAGGCACCGGGATAATAAAGATAGGGTACGCTAACGGACGTTGATGATTGAATTGTACAGTTATTAATACCCTCTACCGTGATAGTGGAATCACCAGCTGGTGCATAGTTATACAGGTCTGCAACATACACGACGTAATCAATATCAGTTTCTACAGAGCCTGCTATTTGGCCGCTTGATGAAGATACGGCAGTGACCTGGCCCGTCGCAGAGGTTGTCGGCGGTGTGGCAACAGTGATACCAAACTGGTTGTCCTGAGACATGGTCAATATGATGCTGTCTGAGACATTGAGCAGTTTGCGACTGCACCAGATACCATCGCCATCTCGTGGGCAGAGCAGGCCGTTATACAGAGCTGGCTGATCATTGAAGTTGTAGCCGCCATCTGGAACATCAGCGGCGGACTCCCCACCAAAATCAACAAAAGTTTCTTCAAAACCTGTCAGACAATCCCCTGTTCTGGAATTGCCACAATAAGCCGGGTCATAGATATGATTTTCGTTGTGATCGACCCAGGCCTCTGGCAAGTTGACAAAATTGTCTGTGAAATTTTCTTCCTGATTGAAAATGCCATCACCATTGCGATCGATAAAGGACTCCTCGCCAATGGCTGTTACCAGAATCGTGGTGCGTCCGGGATGAACCCGCTTGGTATTGACCCGGGCCGGAGGCGTTGCACCGAGATCTTCCGGACAGGGGCCATAGGTGCCGTTGTGGCTGTGACAACTGTAACCCTCTGAGTAGATTGTCTGGATAGCATCGTTCATAAAAGTAGCATCAGGATAGCGGGGATTACCACTGGTCCACAGAACAGAACACTGACCGCTCGCCGGAGTGCCACCGGCGCGCTCACCATTGCTGACACCTGTGATGCAGGAGCCATCGATCGTACCAAATTCGGTGGTGAAGACGGCAGCCGTTCCATCTGTAACAGGATTGTTGAACTTGTCTGCCATACGCACAATGATGGTGCGCTCTACGCCATCTTTGGTCATGCCGCCATCGACAATGAATCCTCCCTCAACGGACAGGCTGATAGAGTTTTGATCCGGCAAGCCGGTGGTAACAGCGAGGATGGCTGATACCGTGGATAGTGGTTCGGAATTGTTGTCTGTGGCCTCAATAGTGGCAATGACCCGTACCGTGGTTGGGATATCCCCTGAATTTACGGTAGTTGAGACCATGCCTTCGCCGTCACTAACGGCAGAGTTTCGAGCCAGATTAAGGCCACCTGTGGTGGTACTCAGTGCAAAGTTGACCGGAATACCCTGCATTGGTGCGTTATTGCCGTTGACAACCTGGAAGGTGACCAGAGTTGATTCGGTTCGGCCTGTGCTGCCGCCTCCGGTGCCACGCAGTACGATCAGCTCATGTTCGACACTGATGAAATTGAGACCGTTGGCACGAATGGATCCGATACCCAGGGAGGCAGAAGCACCTGATGAGCCGCCGTGAAGACTGGCGGTGATGTCATCGCTACCCTGGCAGTTGGTGGCACTATAGGTGACACTAATGTGGCCCCCAGTTATTGCAACAGGGCTCTGGGGATCAAGGATGGCATCGCCACTGGCAATACAGTTGCTGGTGATATTTACCGTTTCGGTAGTTGATGCGCGTTTTCCCTCTTCATCGACAATATCAATGATCAGTTCGGCAGAACCTCCGTAGACCAGTGCTGTTTCAGGCACAACACCGATTACGTTCTCCAGAAATACGCCATCAACCAGATAGCCCAGCCGCAAGCCTGCTTTTTCTATCTGGAGGTTGATGTCAGCTGTTGAGCTTTCACCATCGCTGTTGGACACCTCAACGGAAATAGTGCCAGCTCCTGTAACTGCTTCAGCGATCGTCACCGTAAAGGTGGCAATACCATCGGCATTGGTCAGTGCTGTTTCCGGGGAGACCGTGGCGAATTCAGAAGAAGCTGTTACCAGGGCATTTTGAACATTGCCGCCGCCAGTTTCCCTGACCCTGACTGACAGGGTTGCCGGTGCCGAGCCTGTCAGGCTGTTAGTGACCTGTCCACTTGAGTTGCGCAGTGTCAGTGTCAGTGTGTAGGGGCCGTTGGTGGTGGTACTGCCATCACCGCTGCCATCAGGGATGAAGCCGCCGCCGCCACCGCTACTGCCGCCGCCACCGCAGGCACCCAGCGCCAGTAAAATTACAAAAAAAGCCGTTAAGCGGCTGGTCAGAGTCGCGAACCGAGTGATCATATCTTCCCCTTATGCCCGCCGTAAAAGTAGGAGGTCTTGTCTGATATTTGAATAACTTGTATTGGCCTGTAAAAAACGATATGCCAAGAGTCCCGTGATCGGGACGACAGAATATCACGTCTGTCATGGCAAAATGCCAGTCATAGTCGACAATACAAGTAAATTGTCATTTCCACAGATAAAACGGAGTATTTGCAAGCGTGTTGCTCTGCTTCAGAGGTTTACCTGAAGAAAGGCTATTTATAGCACTTATCGGCCTTTGATACCGTGCATGATCGACGCAATTAAAAGCACATGATCCATAGCTGTGATTTATATCACACCGGAGACTCCCAGCAGCTTGATTGCGCCCAGAGCAGTGGCAACAAGCACGACCAGCAGACCCAGCAGATTGGCCAGGGGACCATTAACATAATCGCCCAGCAGACGACGTTGATTCATGACTACCAGCAGGAAAACAGCCACCACTGGCAGTAAAAAGCCATTGGCTACCTGTGCAAAGATAATGGCTGTCATCGGTTTGCTGCCGATAGTGGCAAAGAGCGTGCCGGTAAGCAATACCAGTATCCAGATCAGGCGAAAACCGGGCGCTGATAATTCATTGCGCCAGCCGAGTGCCCCGCAAACCGCATAGGCGGCTGCCAGCGGTGCTGTAATGGCACTGGTCAGGCCGCCGGCGAAGAGACCGGCAGCAAAAACATAGTGTGCCCAGGAACCCAGCAGCGGTTCGAGTTGAACGGCCAGAGAATCACTGCTGAAGCTCAGATGGGTCTGAAAAAAGGCGGCGGCACTGGTGCTGAGAATGGCCAGTGTAATCAGTCCGCCGATACCAATCGACAGGCCTGTATCCAGCCGTGATGCGCGCAGAGCCTGAGATACCGGTATGGATGAGGGCCATTTTTCCCGTACTGCATTGGCGTGCAAAAAAAGGTTGTAGGGCACAACGGTAGTACCGATCAGGGCGATTACGGTCATGATTGATCCATCTGGCAGACTTGGCCGGGTGATGCCCGACAGCATGGCCGACAGGGAGGGTTGGGTGTGCCAGGCGGTTATAAGAAAAACACTGCTCATGGCCAGCACCAGTAATATCAACACAGACTCAAGTATCCGGTAATGTCCCATCATCAGCAGTCCGGCAGCCGCAGCGCCAATAATCACGGTCCAGACATTGCTGTTAACAGGGCCAATCAATTCCAGCGCCATGGCAGCACCGGCAATATTGCCTGCTTCGTAGGCGGCGTTGCCAATGCCAATGGCAGCAATGACCAGCAGTACAATACTTCGACCAATAATGGGGCTGTGAAAATAATTACGCAGCGCTTCTGCCAGCCCTTGTCGGGTGACAAGCCCCAGTCGTGCGGCCATCTCCTGTAACACGATGGTTGCTATCAGGGAAAAAAGTAATGCCCACAACAGTGCAAAACCAAAATGAGCACCGGCGCTGCTGGCCGTGGTGATTGTACCCGGACCAATGAAAGCTGCCGTAACCAGTAGCCCAGGCCCGAATTGACGGAAAAAATTTGCAGACATTAATGAGCCATTATTATTGAAAATAAGCGTGCCGATATTAGCAGTGTCTGTCCCTGTAATGGCAGTCACTGTAATGGCACCTGTAACGGCGGTGCTGTAAAAGCACCATTAAAAGGCCTGTTGCCATCGTTACTTGCCTTCTGTGAACTGCTACCATGCGGGCCATGTCCATCTGTACTAACAAGCCCGTATCCTTATCCATTTCAGTGGTGTTGTACAACAGCGATCTCGAACTGCTTGCGCGAACACTGGTTTCTCTGCACAAGTCGCTTGACTACGCCCGTGCAAACCGATGGCTTTCGGCTGAAAAGATAGTGTTAGTTGATAACGCATCCATGCCAGCTTATGTGGATAAACTGCGTGTATTGCTGGCCAGGGCTGATATAAAAATGGATGGTAAGCATGAATATCTCGTTGAGGCTGCCAGTAATAAGGGCTTTGGAGCTGGTCATAACCTCGCATTGACACACTGTAGCGATAGTGATTATCACCTGATTCTCAACCCCGATGTTGAGCTGGCAGAGGATGCACTGGTGCTGGCCTGTCGTTATCTGGCGGCCCATCAGGATGCTGTGCTGGTAGCGCCCAGAGCCTTTGGCGGTAGTGGTGAGGTTGAATATCTCTGCAAGCGTTATCCATCGTTGGCGGTGCTGGCCGTGCGCGCCCTGGGTTTTGGCTGGTTGCGCCGTCTGTTTGCCGCTTCGCTGACACGCTATGAGTTGCGTGAGCAGGCGACAGTGACGCAGCCATTGGTGGTGCCGCTGGCTTCTGGTTGCTGCATGCTGGTGCGACGTGCAGATTTACAGGTGCTCAATGGTTTTAATGAGCGTTATTTTCTGTATTTTGAAGATTTTGACCTGTGTCTTCGCTTGTCTCAACGCGGGCATTTGCTGTTGCTGCCATCGATGAACATTGTGCATCATGGCGGCTACGCGGCCCGCAAGGGTTGGCAGCATGTTCGCCTTTTTTTGCGCAGTGGTTTGCGGTTCTTCAACGAGCATGGCTGGCGCTGGCTGTAAGGCTGGCCACAAAAGCGCTAGACTGCGCTCCACCGTTTTCAGATGCACTGACTACCCGCTTATGAGTGATACCCCAACTCAGCATCAGGCCATTAGCCACTACCGCTACCTGCAGGCACTGGGTATTGCTCACTATGTTTCTGTTCTTGACCTGCCAGGAGCAGCACCCTCAATACGGCTTGCCGCACCTGTGGCCGCACCGGCCATTGAGCGATCTGCATCGGTGAACAAAGCCCCTGAAGCTGAAGCTTTTAAAAAAGTACCGGCTGAGGGAACACTGCAAAATGAAGTGGCGGTAAATCAGCCTGTATTGTTGGCAGAACCGTCCCGTGGTGTGTTATCTGCACCGTCTTCAGCAGCGTCAGAACCCGCACCGGAACCAGAACAGTTCGAGGTTTCACACCGCCATCAAAAGGTAATCTCTTTTCGGATGGCGGCGGTTGTGGCCGGGCCTTATCTGTGGCTGGAAGAGCTGGTTCAGGGCGTGCTGGCACGGGAACAGGTGGTACTTATTCAGGCGATTTGTCGGGCGCTGGGTGTATTGGATAGAGAAAACAGTTCGCGTCCGCTGGTAGCCCGGTTTGAGTGGCCTATGCACCACAATCGTCAACTGGATCTGGGTGAAGAGGCAGCCCGTGTTGCTTTGGGCAGTTTTATTCGTCGACAGATGGATGAACAGCATTGTGAAGCTCTGGTGCTGTTGGGTGAACGCAGTCGTGAGCGCTTGCATGAAGCCCCGGTTGAAAAACTGTTGATAGAGACATTCAGCACCTTGCAAATGCTGGCAGAACCAGCATGCAAAGCCCGGGTGTGGCAGGATTTGCAACCCTTGCGAAGAGCGCAATAATGATTGCCCGTGCAGATGACTCACGGTTGATTCGTCATGCGCTGACTGCCGATGCCTGCATGCTGGCGGCTATTGATCGTCTGAGTAGTGTTTCACCGTGGTCAGAACAACAGTTTTTGCAGGTTTGTGAGTCTGTTGATGTTCTGAAAAACAGGGTTTTGGTCGCACAGGCAGGCCAGCAATTACAGGGTTTTGCCGTCATTTATCAGGTACTTGATGAGGCCAGTCTGCACAATATTGCCGTATTGCCGACCGTGCGGCGCCAGGGTGTAGGGGGGGCGTTATTGCAGCACTGTATTGATGAAGTCTTTGACCGGGCAGCTACACTGCTGCTTGAAGTACGCTTGTCCAATTTGGCTGCCATTGCCTTGTATCGTCGTTTTGGCTTTAAAGACGATGGTATTCGGCCAGATTATTACCCAGCAGCTCAGGGGCGTGAGGATGCGCTGCTGATGTCATTACAGTTTTAACATTCAGGAATAAAAACGTGAACGTACTGGAAACCGACTGGTGGACCTTGCTGTTGCCTCCTGAATGGTGGGCGGAGCATGAAGAAGAAAGCATCCTGATTGGTGATATCGATGATGTTGGTTGTATTGAAGTGAGCACCCTGCATAAATTTGAGGGCGAATTTGACCGGGCCGAAGTGCTGTCCATTGCCCAGGAAGAGACATCGGCCAGTGTGGAATGGAAAATACTGAGTTGTGGTGATTTTGAGGGGGTGAGTGCGGGTTTTGTCGAGGAAGATACCGCCATCCGCGAGTGGTATCTGGCTCGTGGCCCGCACCTGCTGTTTATCAGCTATAGCTGCGAGGTGTCTAACCGGGGTATGGACGATGCCGCTGTTGATGAAATACTTGACACCTTGAGCATTGTGCAGTCCGCCAGTCAGAAATAGGCTTACTGGCTGCTTTGTGGCGGGCTTTTCAAGAGGCCTCAGTTGATGGTTCCTGTCACCCGCACCCGTTTACTGCCTTTTAGCGGTTTGACTTTGCGTGCATTCTGGCGGCGCTTGATAGTGGCGTCAATCAGATTTTTGACGGCAATAATCAGGCCGGTAAAGACAAAGGCGCCCGGCGGTAGTATAGCCAGTAAAAAAGCCTGATAGTTATCGGCCAGCACGATTTTCCAGCTGCTGGCTGTTGGGCCAAAGAGTAAATCCATATTGGCAAAGATGGCTCCAGTACCAATGGTTTCCCGGATGGCACCCAGCAACACCAGTACCACACCAAAACCGGCACCCATCATCAAACCGTCAAAAAAAGCCAGCGGCAGTGGGTTTTTGCTGGCGTAGGCATCAGCCCGTCCGAGAATGACGCAATTGGTGGTAATCAGCGGCAAAAAGATACCGAGAATCTGGTAGAGCTCAAAGGCATAGGCCTGCATCAGTAGTTCGATGCAGGTCACAGCGGCGGCAATGATCATCACAAAAACTGGTAAACGGATGGCTTCGGATACGACATTGCGAATCAGCGAAACTGCGGTGTTTGAACAAACCAGTACCAAAGTGGTGGCCGCCGCCAGCCCAAGAGCATTGACCACACTGGCCGTGACCGCCAGTAAGGGGCACAGTCCCAGTAGTTGAACAATGGCTGGATTATTCTTCCACAGACCATTGAGTGAGAGTTCCCTGTAATCCTGGGCGGCCATTACTGTGCTCCCTCCGGCTGATCTGCAGCCTTGTTTGCAAATAGCTCATCGTGCCGGTCCCTGGCATATTCAAGTGCGCGACGCGTGGCGGCAACAACTGCCCGCGGAGTAATAGTGGCGCCGGTAAACTGGTCAAATTTGCCACCGTCCTTGCGCACCGCCCAGTCTTCAATAGCCGGGTTGTCGAGAGAGTGCTGGTTAAAGCTGTAAATCCAGTCAGATTTGTTGATGTCAATCTTATCACCCAGCCCCGGTGTTTCACGGTGATTGAGTACCCGTACACCGGCAATACTGCCATCGCGGTTGACGCCCACAATCAGTTCGATATCACCGGAGTAACCATCCGGAGCCAGTACCGGCAGAATCACCGCTACTGTCTGTTCACCCTGGCGGGCAAGGTAGATAGGCTTATCCTGGTGCAGACCCAGGCCATTGTCAGCGGCAACAGCGATCAGTGTGTCGTCCAGCATATTGTTACTGTGGCGTGTGGCCGGCACGATCTCCAGCAGGGCTTTTTCTTCAGCCTGGCGCTGGGATTTGGCAATGGCATCTTGTGTCAGCAGGTAGGTGCCTGAAACCATTATTGTTGTTAGCACAGCAAACAGACCCAGTAACAGGCTATTGCGAGTTATAGAGGGGATCAGTGTCATTAACCGGCCTCTTTGTTACTGTTATGGGAGCGGCCTTGATGGCCATAGGTCCGCGGTTGCGTATAGTAGTCGATGAAAGGTGCGGCAAAATTCATGATCAGCACCGAAAAGGCAACAGCATCAGGATAGTTGCCCCAGACCCGAATGACATAAACCAGTATGCCGGCCAGAGCGCCATAGATAAGCCGTCCTCGCACTGATACTGCCGATGTTACCGGGTCGGTGATAATGAAAAAGGCGCCGAGCATGGTGGCACCACTGAGCAGATGAAACAGGGGAGAACCGCCGCTGGCGGAGCTGCCGTTATCGTAGAACAGGGCTGCCATCAGACCCAGTGCAACCAGAAAAGACAGCGGTGCATGCCAGCTGAAAATACGTCGGTAGAGCAGCCAAAGACCGCCCGCCAGAAAGGCAATATTGGCCCATTCCCAGCCCGTGCCGCCCCAGCGTCCGAGAGCTGGATTGTCCACCCACAGGGTTTTCAGCAGCAGGCTGTTATTCTGTTTGACCACTTCCAGTGCGGTGGCGCTGGTCGTGGCATCAAATTGTGCCGGTGCAAAACAGGCGCGCAGAGCATCCAGCAGGCCGGGTGTCTCGCCCACGGTATAGGCCGGTGTCCAGCTGGTCATTTGTAGCGGGAAGGAAATCAGCAATACCACATAGCCGACCATGGCAGGATTGAAGGGATTAAAACCGAGTCCGCCATAGAGTTGTTTGGCCAGGCCAATAGCGGCCAGCATGCCCACCGCGATCAGCCACCAGGGTGCATAGGGTGGCATGGCAATGCCCAACAACAAAGCAGTGACCAGCGCGCTGTAGTCTTTCAGGTAAGAGAGAGCCTGGCGGCCTCGCAACCAAAGGGCAATACTTTCAAACAGCAGACCAAAGAGGCTGGCGCAGAGGATATTGACCAGTGTGCCATAGCCAAAAAACAAGGTTAAAACGGTGATGCCCGGTATGGTTGCCAGCATGACCTGCAACATCATATTGCCGGTGCTGGCAGGGCCGTGGGCGTGGGGCGAAGTAACGCGCAGCAGTGCCATATCAGGGGGTCTCCGCACTTTTTTCAGGCCTGCTTTGAGTGCCGCCTTCAGTATTGCCGGTTTCAGATGCCGCCAGTTCCGTTTCGATAGCGGCAATTTTGCTCTTGATACGCTCAATGCCGACTTCAAGTGCCGCTACAATGCTGTCTTCTTCACCGGCGCTGCGACTTTGTGCCAGGCGCTGTTCTGACTTGATCAGGCGAGCTTGCAGGCTGGTTAATTGTTTGCGGGCTTTGTCATTGGGGCTGAGGGAGGCCTCGGCTTCGCGGGCGGCTTTGGCCCGCTCGATGGCCTGTTGAGCTGCGCTGGCAGCAGGTGGTATTGCCGCTGTACTGCTGGAGGCAGTTGTCGCCTTATAATCGGACAGTGCCTGTTCTGCCTGTTCCAATTTGCTCCGGGTTTTGTCAACCCCACTTTGCAGGGCGCTGACCAGGTCCGAGCCGGCTGCGCGGGCTTCCTCCAGTTTGGTGCTGGCGGTGTCCAGGCGTTTGCGGGCGCTGGTCACGGCTTTTTCCAGTTTGTCCTGTTTGTTTTCGCCGCCGGTGTCTTGTTGCTGGGCAGCTTTTTTGGCTCTGGCCCGCTCAATGGCCGCCTGAATCGGGTCTTCACTATTGCCATCACTGGCACTTTGCTGTGCCTTTAGTTCTGCCGCCTTTTTGCGGGCGGCGCGTTTAGCTTCTTTCTCTGTTTCTTCGCGCTGCAGACGTTCCTGACGCGCCTCAAAGCGCTGGCGCGAGTGCCCGGACTTTTCCTGGGCCTGTTGTTGCTGGCGGATCTCTGCCTTGGAGGCGCGGTAGTATTGCACTAGTGGAATATGGCTGGGACAGGACCAGGAGCAGGCACCACATTCGATACAGTCGAACAGATTGTGTGCTTCGAGTTTTTCGTATTCCTTGCCCTGGGCAAACCAGAATAACTGCTGTGGCAGCAGGCTGGCCGGGCAGGCCTGGGCGCACAGGCCGCAGCGAATACAGGCCGCAGCTGGCGCTGGTTCGGGCAATTCGTTTTCGCTGGGGGCCAGAATACAGTTGCTGGTTTTGACAATGGGCACTGCACTGTCACTCAGGGCAAAACCCATCATCGGACCGCCCATCACCAGGCGCTGTCGGGGCTGATGCTTAAAACCGGCCTGCGCCAACAGATGAGCAACCGGTGTGCCCAGCAGGGTGCGAAAATTGCCGGGTCGATTGATGGCCTGACCGGTTACAGTGGTAATACGGCAGATTAACGGGCGACCGCGCAGCACAGCATCGGCAATGGCAACGGTTGTACCTACATTCTGGCACAGAATGCCGTGGTCGATGGGCAGTCTGCCACTGGGTACCTGCTGACCAGTGAGAATTTCAATCAGCTGTTTTTCCCCGCCGGAAGGGTATTTGGTCGGGAATACCACCACCTCTACTGCGTGGCCCTCGGCAGCCTGGCGCAGGGCGGCAATGGCCTCGGGTTTGTTGTCTTCAATGCCAATCAGTACCTGGGCCGGATTGACGATGTGTCGCAAAATATCAATACCACTGATGATATCGGCGGCCTGTTCACGCATGAGCGCGTCATCGGCAGTGATATAGGGCTCGCATTCGGTGCCATTGATAATCAGCGTTTGCACCGGTTTGCCGCGTTGCCCGGCTACTTTGACGGCAGTTGGAAAACCGGCGCCGCCCATACCTGCGATACCGGCATTGCGGATCTGTTCAATCAGTTGCTGACCATCAAGTTCGCGGTAGTTGGCCCGCGGCTCCAGCGCACCTGTTTGTGGGGAGAGCCACTGATCGGCACCATCACAGTCGATCACAATACATCTGGCCTGCAAGCCGGAAGGGTGGGCAACAGGGCGCTCTTCAATGGCGGTGACTATGCCCGAACTGGGTGCGTGTTGTGGAATACCAAGTGCCCCCTGGCCTTCGGCAATCACCTGACCCTTCAATACCTGCTCGCCTATGTCAACAACAGGCCTGGAGGGGGCGCCAATATGTTGTCCCAGCGGTATGATCAACTGGGTCGGCAGTGTAACTTTGCGAATCGGGCCGCCCAGAGATTCATGTTTGTGTTCGGCCGGGTGAATACCGCCGTGAAAGTCAAACAGGCGTTTCATGCGGTGTGCTCCACCGTTTTTGAGGTCGGCTTGTCGGAGATAATAATATCTGTGTTGGGGCTATTTGTTGCCGGTAACGGCCAATGCCAGCTGGTGATGGTGGTTTGCTCGGTGATCATATCGATGCAGTCCACAGGGCAGGGCTCTACACAGAGGTCGCAGCCGGTGCACTCGTTGGTGATCACGGTGTGCATCTGTTTGGCGGCACCGAGAATGGCGTCCACCGGGCAGGCCTGAATACATTTGGTACAGCCAATGCATTCATCCTCACGGATGTAGGCCACCGCCTGGGCCTTTTCTTCGCCGTGTTCTTCGTCCAGCGGCGGTGCTTCCACATCCAGCAGATCAGCAAGAGCGGCAATGGTTGCCTCTCCACCGGGTGGGCACTTGTTAATTGCCTCGCCATTGGCGATGGCCTCGGCGTAGGGGCGACAGCCCGGATGGCCACACTGGCCGCACTGGGTTTGGGGCAGCAGGGCGTTGATCTGGTCAGCGATCGGGTCGCCCTCGGTTTTGTAGCGCACGGCGGCAAAACCCAGCACCGCACCAAAAATCAGCCCGAGTCCAACCAGCGCACAAAGAGCAGCGATCAGCGGATACTGGGCGATAAACTCAAACACAGTCTCAAACCAGTCCTGCAAAGCCCATAAAGGCCAGTGACATCAGACCGGCAGTAATCATGCCGATGGCGGCGCCTTTGAAGGGGGTGGGTACATCGGCAACTGCCAGCCGTTCACGCATGGCTGCAAACAGTACCAATACCAGTGAAAAGCCAACCGCAGCGCCAAAGCCGTAAAACAGGGACTGGCTGAAGTTGTGATCTTTGTTGATGTTGAGCAGCGCCACGCCGAGCACTGCGCAATTGGTGGTAATTAGCGGTAGATAAACGCCCAGTACACGATAGAGCAGGGGGCTGCTTTTGCGCACCACCATCTCGGTGAACTGGACCACTACTGCAATGACCAAAATAAAGGAGATAGTGCGCAAATATGCCAGGCCCAGTGGTTGCAGCAAATAGGTAAATACCAGATAGCTGCAAACGGAGGCCAGCGTCAGTACAAAGGTGGTGGCCAGCGACATGCCCATAGCGGTTTCCAGCTTGTTGGATACGCCCATAAAAGGACACAGACCTAAAAACTGCACCAGCACGAAATTGTTTACTAAAATAGCGGCAATCAGCAAAACTGCGTAGTCACCCAGCATCAGCCGATCCCTCCTGTTACCGGTTTGAATGTAGTCATTATTTATTGGCTGCCTGCTTGTCTACTTTACCTGCATTCCGGGCTGAGCGCCGCTGTCAGGTTCAAGCAGATAGATATCGTCACCGCCAGGACCGGCCGCCAGAACCATACCTTCGCTCAGGCCAAAGCGCATTTTGCGCGGTGCCAGATTCGCCACCATGACAGTCAGTTTGCCCACCAGTGCTTCAGGTTGTTGATAGGCTGACTTGATACCGGCAAACACCTGCCGCTGTTCCTCGCCGAGGTTGAGAGTCAGGCGCAGCAGTTTGTCGGCACCCTCTACGTGCTCCGCAGCCGTAATACGGGCGATACGCAGATCAATTTTGGCAAAATCCTCGAAGCCGATGGTATCGGCAATATCCGTGTCAGTTACTTTGCCCTCACCCTTATTTGCCTCTTTGACCTTGTTCTTGTCCCCGTGCGCATCTTGAACCTGGGTTGTTAGCTCGGCAGAGCTGTCCTGCCGGGCCTCGGCTCTGGTCTGCTCGATCATCGCCGCCACCTGTTTGGGGTCAATACGGGTCAGCAGTGGCTTGAAGGTATTCAGTTTGTGGCTGGTGAGGGGAGTATCAAGAGTGCTCCAGCTGAGGCGGGTATTGAGAAAAATCTCAGATTGCTCTGCCATGGCAGGCAATACCGGTGCCAGATAGGTCATCAGTACCCGGAACAGGTTAATACTCACACTGCAAACAGCGTGTACCTGTGCCTCGTTACCGGCCTTTTTGGCCAATACCCAGGGTTTTTTGTCATCGATATACTGGTTGGCTTTATCGGCCAGAGCCATAATTTCACGAACGGCCTTGTTGAATTCACGCTGCTCAAACAGCTCGGCAATAGGTTCGCCCGCGGTGATAAAATCCCTGACCATGGCCTCTTCGGCGCAGTGTTCACTGAGGGTGTTGTCAAAACCCTTGCGCAAAAAGCCTGCACAGCGGCTGGCAATATTAACTACCTTGCCAACCACGTCGGCGTTGACCCGCTGTACGAAGTCCTCCAGATTAAGATCGATATCATCAACGGCAGCGCTGAGTTTGGCAGCAAAGTAGTAGCGCAGGTATTGCGCATCCAAATGCTGCAAATAGGTACTGGCTTTAATAAAAGTGCCCCGGCTTTTTGACATCTTGGTGCCATTAACAGTCAGAAAACCATGAGCGTAGATGGCCGAGGGAGTGCGAAGTTCGGCGCAGTGCAGCATGGCTGGCCAGAACAGACCGTGGAAATTAATAATATCCTTGCCGATAAAATGGTACAGCTCAGTGTTGGAGTCCTGCCGCCAGAAAGTGTCAAAATCCAGCCCGCTGCGCTCGCAGTAGTTTTGAAAACTGGCCATATAACCGATGGGTGCATCCAGCCAGACGTAGAAATATTTGCCCGTCTGATCAGGAATCTCGAAGCCAAAGTAGGGTGCATCGCGGCTGATGTCCCAAGGTTGCAAGCCCGCGTCCAGCCACTCGCGCAGCTTGTTGGCGATCTGGGGTTGCAAGGTGCCGGAATCTATCCACCCGGACAGCATATCGGCGAAGTCGGGCAGGGTGAAAAAAAAGTGCTCGGACTCTTTGTCAATGGGTGTGGCACCGGACAGAGCCGATACCGGGTCGATCAGGTCGGCGGGGGTGTAGGTGGCGCCACAGACCTCGCAGTTGTCGCCGTACTGGTCCGGGGTTTTGCATTTGGGGCAGCCACCCTTAATAAAGCGATCTGCCAGAAACAGTTGCTTTTGTGGGTCGAATGCCTGGGTAATGGCGCGGCTGGCGATATGACCTTTGGCCAGCAGGCGTTTATAGATCACCTCACTCCAGTAGCGGTTTTCAGGCGAGTGAGTGCTGTAGTAATTGTCAAAGCCAATCAGGAAGCCAGCGGCGTCCTGTTCATGTTCTGCCTGCACCTGCTGAATTTGCTCTTCGGGACTGATGCCGAGTTTTTCAGCAGTCAGCATGATGGCGGTGCCGTGAGCATCATCGGCACAGACATAGTGGCAGTTGTGGCCCCGGGATTTCTGGAAGCGCACCCAGATATCGGTCTGTACCATTTCCAGCAAATGGCCCAGATGCAAGGAGCCATTTGCATAGGGCAGCGCGCTGGTGACCAGGATGCTGCGGGTGCTGCTGTTGACCATGATGCTGTGGATATCCGTGGGTCAAAAAAAAGGGGCGCTACTATAGCCGGTTTGGCCGTCTATTTCACCCGCTGTGAAGTGCTTGTGAACAGGTACAGGCCAGTCAATCAGCGGTCTGTGCTGTCCCGAAGTGGCGGTTGCCGCTATACTTCGCCGCTGGTTTGATGAGCGGTGCCCGGTGGGCATCTCACAATAGTTAATCGGTGGCAATCATGAACCGAATCAGACAGATTATTGCTGTGGCCTCGGGCAAAGGCGGGGTTGGCAAATCCACAACGGCGGTCAATCTGGCACTGGCCCTGCGGGTCCGTGGCGCCAGTGTGGGCCTGCTGGATGCGGATATTTATGGCCCCAGTCAGCAGTTGATGTTGGGGGTTGCCGAAGGCACCCGGCCAGGTCAGAAAGAAGGCAAATACTTATTGCCGGTGGAAGCTCATGGTCTCAGAACTATGTCGATGGCCTATCTTGGCAATGAACGCACGCCAATGGTCTGGCGTGGCCCGATGGCGGGCAGCGCACTGGCCCAGATGCTGGAACAGACGCTCTGGGGCGAGCTTGACTACCTGATAATCGACATGCCGCCGGGTACTGGTGACATTCAGCTGACCCTGTCGCAAAAGGCAACAATGGCAGGTGCTGTAATTGTAACCACACCCCAGGATATCGCCCTGCTGGATGCATGCAAGGGTATCGAGATGTTTCGCAAGGTGGCGGTACCGATTCTCGGTATTATTGAAAATATGGCACTGCATATATGTAGCCAGTGTGGACATGAAGAACACATTTTTGGCGCAGGTGGTGGTGAACAGGTGGCCCGGGATTACGGTGTTCCCCTGCTGGCCAGTCTGCCACTGGCGCTGTCCATTCGGGAGCAAGCCGATGCCGGTACGCCTACTGTGGTGGCTGCGCCGGACTCCACAGAGGCTGCTGCCTACCTGCGTGCAGCCCAGACCATTGAGCAGATTTTGAGTGAGCAGGCACAGCAGCTTACAGAGCACAGTATTCCCTCAATCAGTATCAGTGATGACTGATGATTTATAAACAGTAATGGCGGTCAGTCGTGAATGACGGCCAGCAGTGGCAATCAAAACGGAGCAGTAAAGGCGTGAGTATCAAAGCAGATAAGTGGATCAGGCGAATGGCGCAGGAACAGGGCATGATTGAGCCTTTTGAACCGAATCAGGTGCGAACCGATGGTGACCGGCGGCTGATTTCCTACGGCACTTCCAGTTATGGTTACGATGTGCGCTGTTCCAGTCAATTCAAAGTGTTCACCAATATTAACTCGGCCACGGTTGATCCCAAGCAGTTTGATGAACAAAGTTTTGTCGATGTGGAAGGGGATGTTTGTGTGATCCCGCCAAACTCTTTTGCCTTGGCCAGTACGGTTGAATACTTCCGTATTCCGCGCAATGTGCTGACGGTCTGCCTTGGCAAATCCACCTACGCCCGTTGTGGCATTATTGTTAATGTAACCCCATTGGAACCTGAGTGGGAAGGGCATGTCACCCTTGAATTTTCCAATACCACCACTTTGCCAGCTAAAATTTATGCCAACGAAGGTGTGGCCCAGATGTTGTTTTTTGAATCTGATGAGGTCTGTGAAACCAGTTACAAGGATCGCGGTGGCAAGTACCAGGGACAACGTGGTGTAACCCTGCCCAGGGCCTGAGTGGCTGTATTTTTGGGCTTGTCAAAACCAGACAAGATGCCTTCAAATCCTGTTCGGGCTGGTCGCGCCATCAATCTGCTGAAGCAGTTCCAGCGCGCTGGATCATCCCCGCCGACCATCTTCCGCTTCGATTGATCGCTGCGGATTCAAGACAGTGGCGCAGATAGCGGATGCCACCCATGCCGGCGCGGCGCGGATAAGGGGGCTCGCCCACGATCTCGGTCACCACCGGCTTGAGGAAGATCGCGCCCTCAGGCCGATCCTCGATGACCAAAGCGGTCAGGCCACCCGTTTCGCTTCTGATCGCGTCACTCACCAAAAGACCTCGGGCCAGCCAATCGCATACAGACCCATGGTGAGTTCGGTAAGCTTGTCCGAGAAAATGATAACATCCGGGTTCATTGCGCGGCTTAGCTACCGAACCAGATAGTCTCGCCCGATTATGTATGAATAATAAAGATAGAGCCGGTCATGGTCGTTTTCGGCGAAGGCTTTCGCGATATGCGCCATGATTTCGTCTGTGCCGGTCATCGACCCGGCTGAAAGCAAAAGCGTCCGCTTGGGCGAACGTCCCGAGAGAAAATCCCGAGCTTGCGCTAGCTCTTCTTCATACGAGGCGAAGAGTTCGTCCGTATTGAAATACTGGTCTTGGCTTTTGGGGGCCTCGGACAGGCGCTGCAAGAGCTTCTTCGACAAAGACTTCCGCTTCAGACAAGCTTCTTGTAGATCATATTGTTCGCGGCACTCTCCTCAGGCTCTGACCCTGACCAGTAAACATGTTCTGCAGATGATGCAAGATGAAGAGAAGAATAGCTAACGCGAATCGGCTACTTTGCCCTTGCTGTCTTTATTCTGACCCCTGACCAACTGGCCATCAATACTGGCTCTGGTAAGAGTGACTTCAACCGGGTCGCCGTCTTCGACGTGTATGGTCTTTACCATCAGGTAGTCCCAGTCTGGTGCTACCCACATTTCTGATTTGCGGTTCGGGTCATCATGTCTGCGCTCAAAATGCAGCGTTCGGACCAGGCCCAGTGGTGTATCGAGAATTTCCTCGCCAACATAGCTGATCCTGTATTGCTTGACCTTGCGACCATCAGCAACCGTAATGACTTTGTCGTCTTTGGGGTTGGGGGCGGTCAGTAGCAGCAAGCGTAAATGTTCCTGTTGGCTCAGCCGGTCGAGGGTACCGGTCTTGTTGGGTAGTTCGTACCATTCGCCCTTGTAGAGGCTGCGTACCGTATCACTGCCGGGGGTAAAGTGGACTTCCCGCCGCCGGTTGATCAGGCCAGTGCCCTGATAGACGTAAGATTTCGGAATCATTTCCTCGCCATCGACACGAAATACCGCCACTTCGTGAAAACCAACAACCAGAATCTTGCCGCCGTTGGTCAGGGTATAGCCGCCCTTGCCATCACTTTTAAGTTCACGCTTGAGTGTGACGTGCATGCCACGTGCACTGGTGTCGTATTGAGCGGTATAGGGCTTGAGTTCAGGCTCGACAGAGGCCTGAACGTATAGAGGGGACAGTATCAGCAGGGCACCCATAAGCAGTGCTCCCACGCCGGACCTAGTGTTGGCCGGGTTGAAAGGCGATGCCTGTCGCCGGGATTTTTTTGCCATCAAGCCTTGCTCCTTCATCCGTCAGCCGCAGCCGCCCCTGGATAAACCAGTTGGCCGCCAAGGGATAAATTTTGTGCTCCTGCACGACTACCCGCGCTGCCAGGCTGTCTGCCGTATCATCTGCGGCAATAGCAACCCTTGCCTGCAGGATGGGTGGGCCACCGTCCAGCTCTTCGGTCACGAAGTGAACCGTGACACCTGCTTCGCGCTCACCAGCGTCAAGGGCGCGCTGATGTGTGTTAAGCCCCGGGTATTTTGGCAGCAAAGAGGGGTGGATGTTCAATAGTTGACCGCTAAAAGCGGTAATAAACACGGAACTAAGTATACGCATGAAGCCCGCCAGAATAATCAGATCGGCGCTGCTGGCCTGAATTCGCTCAACCATGGCGGCATCAAAAGCTTCCCGGGAGTCAAAATCACGGTGGTTGATTACAGCGGTATCAATACCGGCAGCGACGGCTTTGGCGAGACCGGCGGCATTGGGCTGATTACTCAGTACCAGCGTGATTTCAGCCGCCAGCGTACCCGCTGCAACGGCATCAATAAATGCCTGCATATTGGAACCGCGGCCCGAAATTAAAATAGCAATGCGCCGGGGCGAGCTCATAAAGATGTACTCATAAATAATTCAGTTCGACACCGGCTTCGCCGCTGTCGATATGGCCGATCTGCCAGGCGCGATGTCCCGCGTGATTGAGTTGTGTCATGCAGCGTTCGATATCTGTTTCCGCCACGCACAGTACCATGCCAACACCACAGTTGAAGGTGCGATACATTTCACGGGTGTCGACACCGCCCTTATCCTGCAGCCAGTGAAAGATTTGGGGCCACTGCCAGCTGCCGGTATTGATATGGGCACGGCAATTGGCGGGCAGTACGCGCGGCAGGTTTTCCAGCAGGCCGCCGCCGGTAATATGAGACAATGCCTTAACCGGCACCTGCTTGAACAGATCGAGCAGGGCACGCACATAAATTGTAGTGGGCTCCAGTAGCCTCTGGCCGAGAGTGGCCTCATCAAAGGGCTGATTGAGATCGGCACCACTGATATCAATAATACGGCGAATCAGTGAGTAGCCGTTGGAGTGGGGGCCGGAGCTGGCTATACCAATCAATGCATCACCGGCAGTGACGGTGCTGCCGTCGATAATCCCGGATTTTTCGACCACGCCCACGCAAAAACCGGCTAAATCGTAGTCCCCACCTTCATACATGCCTGGCATTTCGGCTGTTTCGCCGCCAACCAGTGCGCAACCGGCCAGTTCACAGCCGCGACCAATGCCGCTGACTACGGCGGCTGCCGTATCAACATTGAGAGCGCCGGTGGCATAGTAGTCCAGAAAAAGCAGAGGCTCGGCACCGGCTACCACCAGATCATTGACGCACATGGCCACCAGATCAATACCGATGCTGTCGTGGATGCCCATATCCATGGCCAGACGCAGTTTGGTGCCAACGCCATCGGTGCCTGATACCAGTACCGGCTGGCAGTAGCCTGCGGGCAGCTCACACAGCGCCCCAAAACCACCGAGACCACCGAGTACTTCGGGGCGGGTGGTACGCCGGGAGACATCCCTGATGCGCTCCACCAGTGCATTGCCCGCATCAATATTGACGCCGGCGTCTTTATAGCTGAGAGAGGGCCGGGTGTGGTCACTGCTCATAGGCTGGGTTCCGCTTGACTGATTAAAAGGAAAGGCGCGTATTCTAGCGACTATTGATGGGGGGTACACCCTGTAAGCAAAATTGTTTGTCTGCGCTTTATTGTTCGATTCCTTGCTGTAGCGTTTGCGGGTGAATCTGTATCGGTAGAACCTGAACCTGCTGCAAAGGCGCAAGGCTGGTACAATGCGCGCTTTTCGATAGTACGGTAGTGAGGTAGGTTGGTGATCATCAAGCGGTTCATCAGGTGGCCAGGCAGTTGGCCTGCTTTGAGTCTGGTGCTCTTGCTGGCGCTGTCTCCAGCGCAGGCAGAGGTCGTTACAGATCTGTATCAGGGGCAGGTGGCGGTGCCTGATCGCAGTCAAAGCGCACTGTTACAGGCTGCCAGTCAGGCTTTGTCTCAGGTGCTGGTGAAGGCTTCCGGCAGTAATGAGGTGCTGGCATTGCCCGCAATTGGTGCCGTACTGCCTGATGCGGTTTCACAGGCACAGCAGTTTTCCTATGTTCGTACGGGTGATCCGCTGGCGCCGCTGGCGGCGCGCTTTGAATTTGATCAGGGCTGGGTGTCGGATTTACTGGCGCAGGCAGGAGCTCCTCAGTGGACCGCCAATCGCCCCTCTGTGCTGGTATGGTTGGTTCAGGATGGTCCCGAAGGCCGCCAGTTTGTGACCCGTGACAGTGCCCCTGAGCTGATTGCTGAGTTAGAGGCAGGTTTTGCCCGCCGCGGTGTACCGGTGCGCTTCCCCATGTTTGATTTGACCGATGCCCAGGCCTTGACGGTCGATCAGGCCTGGGCGATGAGTACACCGTCTTTGCAGCAGGCTTCTGCGCGTTACCGGACACAGGAAATTCTTGCCGGTCGACTCAGCGAGCAGGCAGATGGGCGGTGGTTTGGTGACTGGGCTTATCTATCGGCTAAAAACAGACTTGACCGTCGCATCAAACCTGTAGCGCTGGCGGATTTTTTACACAGTGGTCTTGCCCTGGCGGTTGATGATATGGCTGTGCGCTATGCCGTGCGTGCAGGTAGCATGGTGGATGATGGTATACATGTCAGTGTGAGCAATGTTCGCACTTATGCTGATTACGCGGCTGTCATTACCTGGCTGGAAGGCCTGGAGCTGGTACGCCATGCCCAGGTGTACGCTGTGAGAGGTGACCTGTTACAGCTGCAACTACAGGCGCGAGCCAATGCAGAACAACTTAAACCCCTGATTGAACTGAACCGCCAACTGGTGCCCGCAACCAGATCAGGCACTGCTGATGAGTTGACATACCAATGGCACAATTAGAATCTCCAAGACCTATTGCTCCCAGTCGTTGGCCCTGGTTTTTTGGGGTCATGCTGGTATTTTTTGTCATTTTTTATGCCCTGCAGCCCATTCTGTTGCCCTTTGTTCTGGGTGCGCTGATGGGGTATCTCGGTGACCCCTTGGTGGATCGCCTGGAGGAGCGGGGTTATAGCCGCACTATTGGTGTCGTGCTGGTGTTTGTTTTATTTTCCGCCTTGATGACGCTGGGATTACTGATTGCCATCCCCGCACTGGTTCATCAGCTGGATGCCTTGGTGCGCAAGCTGCCCGATATTTATCAGTGGATAACCGGTACCGCCTTGCCCTGGTTGCAGGCCAAGCTGGATTTGCCGGCAACACACCTGCCTGAAATCGACTGGACGGCTCAGCTGGCCCAGAACTGGGAGTCTCTGAGTAAAGCCATCGCCAAAACTCTGCGCAATCTCACCGGTTCCGGTGCCGGTATGCTGGGCTGGCTGTTTAATCTGGCGCTGGTGCCGGTTGTGGCCTTCTATCTAATGCGCGATTGGGACATTATGATGGCCAAGTTGCTGGGTATGATGCCCCGAGCCTGGCAGGACAACACCGCAGCGATGGTGCGTGAGGCCGATGAGGTGCTGGGTGCTTTTATTCGCGGTCAGTTGCTGGTAATGCTTTGTCTCGGAATTATCTACAGCCTTGGTTTGTGGATGGTGGGCGTACAATTGGCGCTAGTGCTGGGTTTGATGGCGGGACTGGCCAGTATCGTACCGTATCTGGGCTTTATTGTCGGTATTGCCAGCTCTTTGATTGTTGCCTATTTCCAGTTTCATGATATCAACATGCTATTACTGGTCGCCCTGGTATTTGGTGTCGGGCAGGTGCTGGAATCTATTGTGCTGACTCCGATACTGGTTGGCGATCGTATCGGTCTGCATCCAGTGGCTGTTATTTTTGCCTTGATGGCTGGGGGCCAGATAGCCGGTTTTGTCGGTGTGCTGGTGGCGTTGCCGGTATCGGCTGTGGTGATGGTCTTTGTGCGCCACGCTGTTGCCTACTACCGTGCCAGTGACCTCTATCACGGAGATTGACTATGGCATCAACGCCGCCACCGGGTTCCCAGTTGACACTGGAGGTGCAGTTGCGTGATGAGGCGACACTGGCTAACTACCTCCCATTGGCTGAGCGACAGCTGGTTGTTGATGCCTTGCAGGCGCTGATGGCAGGAGAGGGCGAGTCGCTGATCTACCTTTATGGTCCGGTCAGCAGTGGTAAATCCCACCTGTTACAGGCCGTTTGCCAGTATTTGGGCCAGAATGCTCTCTATCTGCCTCTGGCTGAACTCATTGATTGTCCACCGGATGCCGTGCTGGCAGATATTGAGCAGGCGAGCCTGGTTTGCCTGGATGATATTGATGCTGTATCCGGGCTGCCAAACTGGGAGCTGGCTCTGTTTCATTGTTTTAATCGGATCAGGGCCGTTGGCTGTCGTTTGCTGTTGAGTGCCTCTGTCGCGCCACGACAGCTGACGATGGAGCTGGCTGATTTACGCTCGCGTCTGGGCTGGGGGCTGATATTTCACCTGCCTGACTATGATGATGCTGAAAAAGAATCTTTGTTGGTATTTTGTGCCCGGCGTCGAGGTCTTGTTATGTCGGCGGAGGTGGCGCGCTATCTGATAGCCCGTTTACCCCGTAATCTGGAACAATTGCTGGCCTTTTTGGGAGAGGTCGATAAACTGTCGCTCAAGTACAAACGGGCTTTGACTATACCCTTTTTGAGGCAGATTTTAGCATCGTAAACGTTTGGAATTACTCCAAATTCCCTGTTAATAAACATAAAAAGGGCGTAAAAATTACGTCTATCGGTGTTAGAATAGTTGATCATCACTGGTATATTGTGATGGCATTTCGGTCGCACGGATTGCTAGGACGTGCGTGACGTGCGTATTTAAGTTCAGGAGAAGTGAGACAATGAAGAAACGTATTTTATCCCTTGCCGCTGGTGCCGCTCTGGCCTCAATGGCTGCCGCCCCTTCGTTTGCGGATGTCCCCATTACTATTAACGCCGGTGGTGGTTACTGGATGTTTGATGGTGACCGCGACCTGGATGATCAATCTTTCCCTTGGGGAAGTATTGAGTATGCCTTTAACGATCAGTGGGCTGCGGAAATTTTCTACGCTGAAGATTCCACTGAGGCCGAAGGTCCCGGTGCAACCGGTGAAGATATCGATGTTTCCACCTGGCAGCTGGACATGCTGTACTACGGTGGCAGTTATATCTGGGGTGGCAGTCGTGCACGTCCTTATCTGGCCTTTGGTTTTGGCGAGATTGAGTATGAGCCCGATTGGGCTGACGATGGCGATAAAGAAACCATTGTTAACGCCGGTGCTGGTCTGCGTTATATGTTTACCCCCCGTTTTGGTGCCCGTCTGGAAGCGCGTTTGCTGCACAGCCTGGACGAGAAAGAAAACGATATCCAGTTTACTGCTGGTCTGAACTGGTACTTTGGCAAAGTGGCTGAAGACAAGCCTGAGCCTGTTGTTGCTGAGGCACCGGTTGATTCCGATGGTGACGGCGTTTATGACGATCGTGATCAGTGTCCTGGCACTCCGCCCAATACCCGTGTTGACAGCAATGGTTGTCCGTTGCCGGTTGAACGTGTTGCTTCCATCAAGATGAAAGTCAACTTCGGTTTTGATTCAGCCAAAGTGGAAGAGCGGTCCTTCAATGATATTAGCGAGTTGGCTGAGTTCCTGAAGCGCTTTAAAGATGTTGACGTACAGCTGGAAGGCCACACTGACAGCGTTGGTCCTGATGCCTACAACCAGAAACTGTCACAGCGTCGTGCGCAGGCTGTTAAAGATGTACTGGTTAACCAGTACGGCATTACTGCCAGCCGCATCAACCCGGTCGGTTACGGTGAGTCTCAGCCGGTTGCCAGCAACGACACCAAAGAGGGTCGTGCCCAGAACCGCCGCACCATGGCTACTCTGGAAGTCACTTACGAAGAGTAATTACCAGGCGTCGGTGACGACACTGGCCAGCTGGAATGCATCGGCATCCAGCTGGCAGGGAAAGCTCTCCCTGTAATTGAGCAAAATGGTACCGTTCAGTAATGCACTGGCGGTGCCATTTTTATTTTTCATGTCCACCAAAATCTCACCGTTGCCTGCAATAACCAGGCTGTCGCCAGCGTAGTTATTTCCTTTGGCATCACTGCCTATCCGGTTTACCCCAATGACACAGGCCAGGTTTTCGATAGCGCGGGCCTGTAGCAGGTTGCGCCAGTGCAAGCGGCGTGGAGCTGGCCAGTTGGCTACATACAGTGCCAGATCGTAGTCCTGTTGATTACGGGAAAAAACCGGAAAGCGCAGGTCGTAGCAAATCTGCAACAGAATACGCCAACCCCGCCAATTAACTATCACCCGTTGTGAGCCGGGGGCATAGCGGTGATGCTCACCCGCCATGCGAAAGAGGTGGCGTTTATCGTAACTGTGGCAGCTTTGTGGTGTTGCAAAGAGCATGCGGTTGTAAACGGCGTCACCAACACGCACGGCAATACTGCCGCTGAGGGCACAGTTATATCGGCGGGCCAGTTGGCCCAACCACAGTTCGGTTGCACCGCCGGGTTCCTCGGCATTGGCCAGAGCGCTCATCGAAAAGCCGGTGTTGAACATCTCTGGTAAAATGATCAGGTCGATCTGTCCCGACAGGGTGCTGATGATATCTTCAAACTGGCGGCGGTTATCGGCCGGTGCCTCCCAGGCCAGTTTACACTGAATCAAGTGGCAGTTCAGATTTCGCATAGTTTGTCAGCGGCCTCCAGTAATATCTCGTCCCGTTAGGTAAAACATAGACAAAGATAATGTTGTGATGAGTGTTGTTGCCACTGTCCATCGCTCGCAGATAGTGGTATCTGCCTCAGTTGAAATTTCTAAGTAATCTACGAGCTGAAAATAGCTTTCGCAACAGGGCAGCATATGAAGGCGCTGGTCTTACTGGTTTCAGTTTAAAGCTGTGCATCCAGTGGCAGTTCTGTGCTGTTTTTGATTTCGGTCACCGCCATGTGGGAGTGTAATTCACCAATGGCCGGGTTGGCTGTCAGCGTGTTGCGAACAAATTCCTCATAATGGCGAATATCCCGGGTGATGATTTTCAGCATGTAGTCCCATATGCCTGTCATCGTATAGCACTCCAGTACCTCTGCGTATTGTTGGATCTCGGCTTCAAAGGCGGCCAGATTCTGGCGGCCAGTGGATGTCAGATTGACGGTGGCAAAGACAACCACATCCATATTCAGCGCCTGTCGATCAAGCAGTGCTACCCGGTGCCGAATAATACCTTCCTGTTCCAGACGATGGATTCTGCGCCAGCAGGGTGATTGGGACAAATTGATGCGTTCAGCAATTTCGCCGGTGCTCAAAGTGACATCTCTTTGGAGTATACGGAGAATATCCAGGTCTTGCTTTGCAAGCTGCATAAATAAAATTCTCTCTTTATAGTTATAAATTAGATAATTCATGCAAACTTATCGCCTATTGAGCGCTATTTCAAATAACAATTTCTATTCTCCTGAGTGACACTATCGGGCACTGAACGGAGGTGATCTGCTTATGGCAGCCAATAATAAAAGACACTCCCACAGGGTTTCACTCGACGACAAGTATGCACTGGATACCACCCGTGCCTACATGACTGGTATCGAAGCCCTGGTTCGTCTGCCCATGCTGCAACATCAGCGGGATCTTAATCACGGCTTGAATACGGCAGCCTTTGTCTCTGGCTACCGTGGCTCCCCGGTGGGGGGAGTGGATCAGGCTTTGTGGAAGGCTCGTCCCTGGCTTGATCGTCACAATGTGGTTTTTCAACCTGGAATCAATGAAGATCTGGCGGCAACCGCGGTCTGGGGCAGTCAGCAAACCAATCTGTTTCAGGGTGCAAAATACGACGGCGTTTTTGCTATGTGGTACGGAAAAGGGCCGGGTGTGGATCGCTCAATGGATGTCATCAAGCATGCCAATGCTTTTGGTACCAGCCGCTACGGTGGTGTGCTGGCGGTGGCCGGTGATGACCACGCCTCCAAATCCTCAACCTTGCCTCACCAGAGTGAGCATATGTTTATCGGTGCGTCAGTGCCGGTGTTGAGTCCTGCCAATGTACAAGAGGTACTTGATCTGGGGGTTTATGGCTGGGAACTGTCGCGTTACTGCGGCTGTTGGGTGGCATTGAAGGCTATTACTGAAAACATGGATTCGGCCATTTCTGCAGATATTGATCCAAACCGGATCGACATTGTTATTCCGCAGACGTTTCAGTTGCCGCCCGACGGTGTGCATGCCCGCTGGCCTGATAAGCCAATGGCACAGGAGTTGCGACTTAACAAATACAAAATTTATGCGGCTCGTGAATTTGCCCGTGTCAATGGTATTAACCGCATTGTGCTGGACAGCCCCAATGCACGTTTTGGCATTATTACTTCCGGCAAGGCTTATCTGGATGTTATGCAGGCTCTGGAAGATATGGGTGTTGATGACCGGGTGGCGGCCCAGATTGGCCTGCGGGTTTATAAAGTGGGTATGCCCTGGCCACTGGAACCACGTATGACCCATGAGTTTGCTGAGGGGCTGGAAGAAATTCTGGTGGTGGAGGAAAAGCGCTCCATCATTGAGGATCAACTGACCGGTCAGCTGTACAACTATCCGGTGGCGGCCCGGCCACGGGTTTTTGGCGAATTTGATGAAGATGGCTGTGACCTGCTGCCCAATCTTGGTGAGCTGACACCAGCCATCGTGGCGCTGGCCATTCACCGTCGTATCCGGCGTTTTTTCCAGTCTGAGTTGATGGATCAGCGTATTGCATGGATCAATCAGAAAGAGGTCTCGCTGGCAGCACCGCGTGAAAGTATTGAACGGGTGCCACATTTCTGCTCCGGCTGCCCTCACAATACCTCCACCCGCGTGCCGGCAGGCAGTCGCGCTATGGGAGGTATTGGTTGTCACTATATGGCTACCTGGATGCCTGACAGGGAAACACATACTTTTACCCAGATGGGCGGTGAGGGAGCCACCTGGATTGGCCAGGCACCGTTTACCAAAACGCCACATGTCTTTCAAAACCTGGGCGATGGTACCTATTTTCACAGTGGTTTGCTGGCTATTCGGGCAGCAGTGGCTTCGGGTGTCAATATTACATACAAAATTCTGTATAACGATGCCGTTGCCATGACGGGTGGTCAGCCGATTGATGGCAGCTTGAGCGTGTCTAACCTGGTTCATCAGGTCAGTGCCGAAGGTATCAGACGTATTGCGCTGGTTTCTGATACGCCTGATGTGTGGCGGGGTGATTTTCATAGTATCGAAGGTTTCAGCCTGCACCATCGGGACGATATGAATTTTCTACAGCAGGAACTGCGGGACTTCAGTGGCGTTTCGGTGATTGTTTATGTACAGACCTGTGCAGCTGAAAAACGTCGTCGCCGCAAAAAGGGGGTTCTGGAGGATCCTCCCAGGCGCCTGTTCATCAATGATGAAGTTTGCGAAGGCTGTGGTGATTGTGGTGTTCAATCCAATTGTTTGTCCGTATTGCCAAAAGAAACTGAACTTGGCCGGAAACGCCAGATTGATCAAAGTGCCTGCAATAAGGACTATAGCTGTGCCAGGGGATTTTGTCCGAGCTTTGTTAGTGTGCTGGGTGGTTCACTGCGCAAGCCAGAGGGTGCTGGTGACTTGAGTGGACATTTTGATGTGTTGCCCGAACCTGTCCTGCCGACGCTGGATCAGCCCTGGAACACGGTAGTTACTGGCGTTGGTGGCACTGGTGTACTGACGATTGCTTCACTGGTGGCAATGGCAGCTCACATTGAAGGCAAGGGCTGTGCGACGATGAACCAGACCGGTCTGGCACAGAAATTTGGTGCGGTAGTCAGCCATGTACGGGTGAGTCGCAATCAGGAAGATATAAAAGCCGTACGTATACCGGCAGGCGAAGCTGATTTGCTGATCGGTTGTGATCTGGTGGTTACATCTGCCTATGAGGCTATGGGCAAGGTTGCTCATGGTCGGACCCACGCGGTAGTCAACGATGCTGAAGTGCCAACCGCCTCCTTTGTGCGTGACCCCGATGCCGACTTTCCCGGTACAGGTATGAAGGCCACTATTACCGAAGAGGTGGGGGAGAGTGGTACCTATTTTATTAATTCCACCTGGATTGCCACTCATCTGATGGGTGACTCTATTGCTTCCAACCTGTTTTTGCTGGGTTTTGCCTGGCAGCAGGGTCTGGTACCCGTATCGGCACAGGCTCTTGATGAAGCGATTGAACTTAATGCTGTGGCTGTTGAGTTTAATAAGCAGGCTTTTTTGTGGGGGCGACGGATGGCTCACCAGCCAGACAAAGTGCTGGCACAGGTGAGACAGCTGGCACCAGAAATTCATAGCCCGCTGAATTCTCTGGATGAAATCGTTGCTGATCGGGTCAGCCGTTTGACGGTTTATCAGGACAGTGCTTATGCTGCCCGTTATCATCGTTTTATCGATCAGATAAGAATCCATGATCCACGTCAGAATCAGGCTGATTCACTCTCAATTGCTGTTGCCCGCAACCTCTATAAACTGATGGCTTACAAGGATGAGTATGAAGTTGCCCGCCTGTATAGTGAGCCTGGCTTTCGCCGTAAACTGGCGCAGCAGTTTGACGGAAATTTTACGCTAAGGGTCAGTCTGGCGCCGCCTTTACTGGCAAGCAAGGACCCAAAAACAGGGCAGTTGAAAAAACGGGAGTTTGGCCCCTGGGTATTTGGTCTGTTCAGGCTGTTGGCAAAATTGCGTACCTTGCGAGGTGGCCGTTTTGACATCTTTGGTTATAGTGAAGAACGCTGCCAGGAGCGCCGAGATATTAGTGATTATGAGGCGCTGGTAGTCAGTATTTGTTCCCAGCTCAATGATGATAATTATGCATTGATATTGGAACTGGCCCGGTTACCTGAAAAACTGCGTGGCTTTGGCTATATCAAGGACCGTAAGCGGGAACAAATTAACCTGCGTAAACAGACACTGCTGGCCCAACTGTATAGTGCTGGCCATGATGAGACACTAAAAATTGTCGATACAGCCTGACAGGTAGTGAGTATATTGTCGCCTTGTAAAATTGGCGGAACTTGCAAAATTTCTTGATTTCACAGGGCTTGCGATCAAGTTTGTCGATCGCGGCACGTCCGTGTGCCACTATTAGCCGGGCAATCTTTGTGGTCGGGTTAATAAGAAAGTAAAATATCGCCAAATATGCTGCCGATAGGGTTTTGGCAATAACTGTCTCAAAGATGTTTATGGGTATAAGCCCACAATCTAAAAAATGGAATGATTTAGGGAAGATATATATGACCAAAAAAAGGATCACGGCAGTAATTTTTGTCGTTTGCGCATTGGCAGGAACCTACTTTTATCTGGATATGGCTGCGCAGAATGAGGCCGAGCGACAATTTAATGTGATGAAGGATCGGCTGGCAGCACTCGATGACTCGCTTAGTCTGGAGGTGAAGTCCATAGATGCCTCTGTTTTTCAGGCGAGTGCAATTTACCGTGAAGTGCTTGTTGCTGATAACCGTGGCAATCGACTTGAATCAGAGACTTTGCGTGTGTCGGCGGTAGCGGATAATGTTTCGTCTGTGTCATTTGATAACGGCAGGCTATCCTCAAAAGAGGAAGTTATGACAATCACCTTTGATAAGCTGGCTATGGAAGATATCAACGTTGAAGATCTGCAAATGATTTTTGACGTCAGCATAGGTAATCGCCCATCCAATGTGCTAATGGCACGTTTGGCAACGCTTGATACTGGCCCTGTGACATTGGCCGGAGTTGGCATGGATATACCTGATCATCGTGTCATTGGAAAAATAGGTTCGTTGTCATTTGATAATATCGAGCATGGTGTAATTGTGGCGCCGCGCTTAAAAGAATTTTATCTTTCTGGGCCTGACAGTAATTTAGGTCGGTTGACAAGTATTGAAGTTAGTGACGTCAAGATAGGCGGTATTCAAATAGTATCGCTATTTAATGGTGGTAAAACACTGGAACTTGATGACAATCAGCTTGCAGACGGCTGGCTCAAGGGCTTGCGTCTGGAATCAGACGGGCTGGAGATGGGCATAGAGCACTGGGCATTGACTGATATGAACATGGTGGATGGCCTGTTGAGCAGCATGAATATAGAGATTGATAACGTCTATATTAATCGCCCGAAGGCAGGTGCTGCCGTACGTTCTGATCCTGAATTTGCGCCGATACTGGCCATGTTTGATACCCTCAATACGGATCAGGTCGGTTTGTCGTCAAATATGGCTTACACTGCGGACCCAAAATCTAATACTCTCTCTTTTAAACTGGGTCTGGGGTTGAAAGAGCTGGGGCGGGCAGATTTGTCTTTCGCTTTTGACGATATTGACATAGCGGCCTTGCCGGCAGCCGTGATGAAACCAGAGATGAATGATACATTCCCGGACCAGATAATAAATAAAGTAAGACTGGTGTCGATGTCATTTGACTACCGTGATGAGCAATTGATTGATCTGGTTGCCAGTCAATACGGCGGGCTTGCGAATCTGGCCAATATGCTGATGCCGGATATCGAGGGGCTTGCTGCTTCGCTCCCTCCCGATGATAGTGCTGTGATTACAAAGGCAGTGCATGCTTTTCTTGTTGATGGCAATAAATTTGCAATAACATTCAAGCCAGACATGCCGACTCCGCTGATTAATCTGCAACACATGGTTTACAGAGGCTCTTCTCTAACCCGCGACCTGGGAATGACCATAGAAGGTGGTTGAGCGTTATACGGTGAATTAATTCAGTGATTTCGCCCGGTAATTTTAATTGCCGGGTTAAATCACAATAATAAATAACGGGCTGCACGCTTCAATTATTCCTCAGTGCTCTTTCTGGCCCAGATTAGCGTGTAATACTGCACCGTTAATCACCGGATTATGATGTGCCCAATACAGTAGTTCGGCAATTTCTGTTGGTTTAATCAGGCGCTCAAACGCATTCATTGAAGCGATGGTTGCACGCAGCGAGGTATTATCGCCAAGATGAGTGCGTAACATTTCCGTGTCAGTAAAGCCGGGACAAATCAGTGCCGTATGAATACCCTGACCCATTAAATCCTGGCAGCTGGCACGCATCATACCTAGTTGTGCATGCTTGCTGAGTATATAGCTGAAGCTGTTGGCAACGGCCTTTTCAGACAGGGTCGAACCTACATAAAGCAGGCTGGATGAGGCGGGCAGGGCGCTTAGCAGATGCTGATTGATGCTGTTGATGGCGACAATGTTGGTTTCCAGTATTGTTCGTAATGTCAGGCTGTCACAGTTATCAGCGCTGTCTTTGTGCATCTGACTGGCATTGTGGATCAGGCTGACAGACTGACTGGCTTTGATCTTTGGCAGCAAAAATTGACAGCTGCTGTCGATGTCCGTGGCAGAGTTGAGGTCGCAGGGCAGATTGTTGATATTGGCCTGGGGATTCTGGCGTCGTGAGAGATTAAAAACCTGGTAACCGCTGGCAGCAAATAAGGAAGCAGTGGCAGCTCCGATACCTGTGCTGGCACCAGTAATAATGGCAGTCTTCATAGTGCTTACCAAACAGTGTGTATCATGGCTTCAGACATAGCGACCTATGCTGTTCATTTAGTGCAACAATATGATATTAGCGCAGGCGCGTTCTTATCGGTAGCGCTGATAGCGCAGGTGATACGAAGGTGATGAACAGGCACTTGTCAATGAGAGTTTGAATCGTAACAATGGCCAGCTTCCATCAGCGAGGTAATGGCACTGATTATGGAGCGCCTGGCAACACTTTATATTGATAAGGAGCGTCACAAGTTTTCGGCGGCGCATTTCACTATCTTCAGTGCGACTGATCGAGAGCGCCTGCACGGTCACAACTATTCAGTGTCGGCCCGTATTCTTGCACCAATGGGAGCAAGTGGCTTTTCGGCGGACTACAATGTCTACAAGCGACGAATTGCCACTTTATGTCAGGCTCTGGATGAGTATTTGCTGCTGGCTGCTGATTCACCTCACCTGAAAATCAGTGAGGAGGGAGAGTATTATCGTGTTCAATATAATAGAGAAAACATGCTGTTTTTGCGCAGTGATACCCTGTTGCTGCCGGTGATTAACGCTACCATTGAGGAGTTTTCTCACTATTTACTTGGTAGATTGCTGGCACTGAGTGAAGGTGATGACTTAAGAGAGGTTGACCTGTGCGTTTCTTCTGGTGCCGGGCAGACAGCCTGTGCAAGTTGGAGGAAAAGTAGCGGCAGCACCGTTTAATTCCCTTTTGTATCAGTAGTTTTGACTATTTTTATGACTGTATAATGGTTGCCCAATCTGAGATAAAGCTGGAACAATCAATGAGGAACCTGAGCATGAGGTGCTATCAAAGCCTGTTGTTGACTGTAGTTTTGTTTGGTGCTGCAACCTGCGCTACTGCTTCGCCTTTTTCTGCTGAGGATGTGTTTGGCTTGCGCTATGCCAGTAATCCGCTGGTCAGCACTGATGGCAAGCGGGTTCTCTACGTGCGCCACAGTATGGATATCATGAAGGATCAGGCGCGTAGCAATCTCTGGTTACTGGATATAGCCAGTGGTCAAAGCCTGCCGGTGACTACCGGGCCAAATAATATCGGCAGCCCGGTTTTGTCCCCTGATAGTAAGCAGGTTGCCTATGTCAGTCGGGATGATACAGGCCGTCAGCTCTTTGTCAGTTGGCTGGATGAACCACGCACCGCACAATTGACCCGCCTGGCTCAGAGGCCGATGAACTTATCCTGGTCACCCGATGGCAAGTGGCTTGCTTTTAGTATGCTGGTGCCGTCGGAGCCACCAACTATGGGCAAGTTGCCCGCCAAGCCCAAGGGCGCCGACTGGGCACCGCCCCCTGTTGTAGTTGATCGTTCAGTCTATCGTTATGATGGCCTTGGTAATCGACCTGAAGGCTTCAACCATATTTTTGTAATACCTGCAGATGGCGGCAACCCCCGTCAGTTGACTCAGGGTGATTTTAACCACGACGGACGTATTGGCTGGTCTGCCAATAGTCGGGAAATCTTTTTTTCAGCCAACCGGCATGTCGATTGGGAAATTGATATGGTCAATTCGGAGATTTACCGGATTGATATTGAGGGTGGCGAACCCTTCCAGTTGACCTGCCGTGGTGGTCCCGATGGTAATTTGTCGGTCTCTCCCGATGGTAAGCTGATTGCCTATACTGGCTGGGATGACAAACGTATGGGTTATCATCGCGCACGCCTTTATGTGATGACCCGCGATGGCAATGATTCCCGTGAATTACTGACAGAGTTTGATCGCAATATTGAGCATCCCACCTGGTCTGGCGATAGCAGGAAAATTTATTTCCAGTTTGATGACAAGGGCGATACGGTACTGGCATCGGTGAATTTGTCCGGCAAAATGAAAGAGCTGGCTCGCAATCTGGGAGGACAGTCTCTGGGGCGACCCTACACTGGGGCGAGTTTTGGCGTTGGTGGTGATCGCTATGCCTATACATCTGGTTCAGCCAATGCCCCGGCAGATATTTCCATAGGTAAAAGCGGTAGTAATCGCCAGCTGACACAGCTTAATGACAACCTGCTCAAGCACCGGGAATTGGCTTCTGTTGAAGAGCTGTGGTTCAAATCCAGCTTTGACGGGCAGAATATTCAAGCCTGGATTGCCAGGCCGCCGGGTTTTGACAGGAATAAATCCTACCCGATGATTTTGGAGATTCACGGTGGTCCTTTTGCCGCTTATGGGCCTCATTTTGCTGCGGAAATACAGCTCTATGCCGCTGCTGGTTATGTTGTGCTCTATGTTAATCCCCGTGGTAGTACCAGTTATGGTGAAAAATTTGCCAACCTGATTCACCATAATTATCCCGGCCAGGATTATGACGACTTGATGTCGGCAGTGGATGCCGTACTGGAGCAGGGCTATATCGATGAAAACCAACTCTATGTGACCGGTGGTTCTGGTGGTGGTGTACTGACAGCCTGGATTGTGGGCAAAACTGATCGTTTTCGGGCAGCGGTAGTGGCCAAGCCAGTTATCAACTGGACCAGCTTTGTATTGACTGCCGATATGCCGCCGTATTTCTCACGCTATTGGTTTGATAAAATGCCCTGGGAAGACCCGATGGGGTACTGGCAGCGTTCGCCGCTGTCGCTGGTGGGTAATGTGAGTACGCCGACTATGCTGCTGACAGGCGAGTCAGATTTGCGTACACCGATGCCGGAGACCGAACAATACTACCAGGCTCTAACATTGCGCGGTGTGGATACGGCCATGGTGCGTATGCCTGGTGCCTCTCATAGTATCTACAGGCGCCCCAGCCAGTTGGTTGGCAAGGTGGCGGCGATTCTGGAATGGTTTGATCTGTATAAACCTGTGGCGGTGGAAAGTGCTTTGGTGAAAAGTGCCTTGAAAGAAAAATAATCCCGATTATTGTGATGCTTTAGCTGTATGACGTTTTCTTTGCAGGGGGTTTCCCTTTTGTTGGTAATCCCGAGCCGACAGGTAATGTAGCCTTTATTTATGACGCCACTTTTATTGTTGTATTACTCGTTGTATTTCAGCCGAAAACCCAGGAAGAAGATTGCTCTTATTAACCAGGTAATCAAATAGATGAACCCCTCGCTACTTGATTGTCGCCCCTGAAAATCAGCGGAATGTGTGAAATTCCTTGATTTTTAGGGGCTCGCGCAGGCTTACAGCCTGCGGTGGCACATTTATGTACCGCTTATTCATTCGGCTAAAAGCTTGTCGGGTTAATATTGATAAATAATGCTGCGAGGAACAGGGTTTTAATTAATATTTAAAATAGCTTTTTTGTGGGGATTTTCCGGCAGTTTTCCGCTATTGTTTCGATCAGGCTGTAATTTTTCATATAGTTTAATTGTCGTGTATTTTCTTTTTAAACAACGGCGCACGGCCATCGTTGACAGTTTTGCTGTCTGGTTGTGTTGATGGTTTGCGTTCCGGTTTTCCCTTGTTCTTTTTTACCCGTTCACGCTGGCGGGTTTTACTGCTGGTTTTTTTGTTGTCTTTTTTCTTTGTGCCGATGGCTTTGCCGGAATTTTTAACTTTTTTCGGACCATTGTAGCGGGCTTTTAGCCCCGGTAGTGTGCGGGCTTCAAATTCGCTTTTCAGGTAGCGCTGGATACTGA
The DNA here is from genome assembly GCA_047974765.1 of Parahaliea sp. Taxonomy (GTDB): domain Bacteria; phylum Pseudomonadota; class Gammaproteobacteria; order Pseudomonadales; family Halieaceae; genus JBKECP01. Next base: position 79,280 of record JBKECP010000009.1, read on the forward strand.
TCATCAGGTTCCACTGACTGGCTTCAACCAGTGAGATGGCCAGGCCTGTGTCACTGGCGCGGCCAGTGCGGCCAGTGCGGTGTAGATAATCGTCACCGCTGTGGGGCAGATCATAGTTGATAACTGTATCAATGTTGGGGACGTCGAGACCCCGGGCGGCCAGGTCTGACGCACAGAGTATATTGATTTTACCTTCACAAAAGAGGGTGACAACCTGCTTGCGCTCCTCTGTTGACAGGTCGCCATGCAGGCTGGCGCAGCGTAAGCCATGATGGCGCAGCAGGCCCGCCAGCCGATCAACAGTACTGCGTTTGTTGGCAAAAACCAGTGATTTACGGTTGCCGTTCTGTTCAAGCAGTACTTGCAACAACTGGTTTTTATGATCCATGCCATCGCTCAGAATACGTTGGTGATGGATGTTGGCGTGTAGCTGGCGCAGCTCGTCAACAGCGATGGCCAGAGGGTCGTGCAGCAGGCTGTGGCTCAGCTCTTTCATGCCTTTGACCTGCAGTGTAGCTGACAGCAATAAAACCTGCCGATGGTCGGCGCAATAGTTGTTGATTTTAAGTACGTCATCACGAAAGCCCATGTCCAGCATGCGGTCGGCCTCATCCAGAATCAGCACTTTCAGGCTGGCCAGGTCGGCGCTACCCTTCTCACAGTGCTCAAGCAGGCGACCAGGGGTGGCGATGACGATCTCGGGGTTCTTGCGAAACAGGGATTTCTGGTATTTGAAGTCGGCTCCACCGGTAATGGCAATCACCTGTGTGGGTGCTTTGGTCAGCAGCTGTTGACAAACTTTGAGTATTTGTCGTGCCAGCTCACGGGTTGGTACCAGTACCAGTGCCAGTGTTCCGGCATTGGGCGTGGCATTTTCAGTCAGTAAGCGGTGTAGACTTGGAATCAGGTAGGCTAGGGTTTTGCCACTGCCGGTACGAGCACTGACCTTGATATCTTTTCCTGTCAGTGCCGGTGGAATTACCGCAGCCTGTACAGCAGTTGCCTCATTCAGGTTGAGTTCGCTCAGAGCCAGCAGCAGGCGACGGTCAAGAGAGTAGTCTGATAACACTTTGTTGTATCCGTTAACCAATTGGGGGCCATTCTACCTCAAAGCGGGCTTTGTGTTATTTGCAAGTGCGGGGAATATTGGTGGAGGTTTGCTCATACTTCGGGGCGGTTCGGATCTGTTGTTTTTCGACAGCTTGCTCTGGTGTCGCTTTATATCACTCAACTGGCATTGCTGAGCTGTACAGAAGTGGTACAGGGCTTGTGTCGATTTTGTCGATGGTGACAGGTCCGTGTGCTGCTGTTATCAACCTGGCCATCAAATGGATGAATCCCTCATTATTTGATGGTCGCCCCTGAAAATCAGCGGAATGTCTGAAATTCCTTGATTTTCTTGGATGGGCGATACCTGTCAATTCCGGTGTGGTCGCGATGCCTCTGTGGCACTGGGCCTGGTGCCCCGGCAACACAGTACGGGCGGCAGGGATCGCCTGGGCAGCATCAGCGAGCGAGGCGATGGGGTGAAGCCCCGGTAAATGCAACGAGGAAAAACAAAACAGGAGCGTTTTCCCGGGGTTGCGAAGGCGACAGACAATCGATGACATGACAGGTCAAACCGGTCAGCAGAGAACCTGATTAACCCGGTGGCCCTTGAGGCCGACATGCCGATAAGGACCGCAGGCGGCGAAACTTCATCAAGCCCAGAGGGCCAAGTGAGTTCCTCATAAACAGGCCGGATATACAACAGCAATCTGTCCCTGACATCGACTGTGCAAGCCTTGCAAACGGGGAGGAGACCATATACCGGTTAATAACCTGACGATCTACTCCATGTGGCCGGGTTAATAGCCGATATTTGCTGGCTGATAATGATCTGGAAGGCAGATGAATCACCGCTTCAGCGGTGATTCATTCCTCATCCCTGAGTAACTCTTTCCTGGCTAATTGTTCCTGAATGATGAAGTTGTGGCCAGTGGTTTATCATGTCGTAATTTACTGCACTAATTCGTTATCTGAAAATACCCCTTCAAATAAAGGGCCACTGAGATAGCGTTCACCTGAATCTGGCAGAATAACTACAATATTTTTATCCTGGTATTGAGTCTGGCTGGCAATGCGATCCGCCACCGCCATTGCGGCTCCACTGGAAATGCCTGCCAGAATACCTTCCTGTTGCATTAATTTGTGAGCCCATTCAATAGCTTCTTCGTTACTGACGCGTTCGACGGTATCAACCATGTCCAGGTCAAGTGTGGCTGGCAGAATACCTGCACCCAGTCCCTGGATCTTGTGGGGGCCGTGTGTTGGTTCACCACCAAATTTGGCTGTAGTGATGATTGTAGAGCTGTCAGGTTCAACTGCGACAGTGATAATGGCTTTGCCGCAAGTATTCTTGATATAGCGGGAAACGCCTGTCAACGTGCCGCCAGTACCCACCCCTGATACCAGAATATCAATTGCCCCATTGGTAGCCTCCCAGATTTCAGGGCCGGTGGTGGTTTCGTGAATGGCCGGATTGGCCGGGTTTTCAAATTGATGGGCTCCCCAGTATTTATCTGGATCTGAAGCAATAATTTCCTCGGCTTTTGCAATGGCTCCGGGAATGCCCTTTGCACCTTCGGAGATGATGATGTCTGCTCCCAGTGCTTTCATCAGCTTGCGTCGTTCAAGGCTCATGGTACTGGGCATCACCAGAATACAGCCATAGCCACGAGCCGCAGCCACAAAAGCCAGCGCGATACCCGTATTGCCGCTGGTAGGTTCAACAATGGTCATACCGGCTTTGAGGCTGCCATCGCGTTCAGCTGCATCGACCATGCTGGCCCCGATACGGCATTTAACCGACATCGCGGGGTTGCGGCTTTCCACTTTTGCAAAAATATTGCCCTGGCTGATCCGGTTGATACGAATCAGAGGTGTGTTGCCAATGGCGTTTGCATTGTCGTTATAGATGGTGCCCATAATCAGTTCTCCTGCGTTGTTGAAGGCGCATGGCGTTGCGGGTGTCAAGGGTAGCCCCGGCCAGGTACTCTGTCCAACCCTCCATCGTTAGCTATTGCAATAAAAATGTAGATGACGGAACTTATCTATTTATTGTGGATCAGAGTAAGTATGAATACAGTTATTGCTGTTTGTTGATTGGAAAAATCTGCAAAGGCTTTGTGGTTTGAAGCAACAGGTAGTTACTGTGGCCAGAAGGGCCGCCATTTTCACTTCCCCTGGAGATAGCTCCTATCTCACCTGCCAGCCCATTTTATGGGCTGGCTTTTTTAATTCAGTTGGACCCCGTAATTTTAATTCAAGCCCTTGGGTTCCCAGCCCTCACTGGTTAATTTCACAATATGTCGCTCTTCCTCACTACCTGCATTCTCTAAAGTGTATTTGATCTTTGAGAAGGCCTCCTGTATTTCCGGCTTGTTCGTCCATTCGGCAAGATTGCTGATCTGGTAGGTGTAGTAGACACGAGCTTCCTGATAATCACCTGATACCATCGGGCCTTCCCATTTCACAACCTTGTCCAGTACTTTTTTACCCCAGCACAAGTCTGTTTGTATGGCGATCTTGCTGCCATTGAGACTAATAGTTGTCACCTCTTTTTGCTGCGTGAAAGCGTTGGCCGCATCAGTCAGGGTGTAGCGTTTGATGGTGATTTTGTTGCCTGTGGGCTTGCCAAACAAGCTTACGGCATCTATCTCTGTATCTTCGCCTTTAACCAGGCCCGCAGCTTCAAGTGCGATCATCCGGCGTGTCTGGCGTGTCTTATGCTTTAGGTCTGATTCAGATAAATCGGCAGGCCATTCGGTAGTTCCCAGGCAGAGTTCACCTTTGACATCGAGGTATTGCGTCATGGCGGCGGCAAAGTTTTTTTCACTGACATCAGTTTTGCTGCCGCAGGCAGTTAGCGTAGTCATGCCTGCAGCGGCAAGCATAATGATGCTTTTATACATACATAAAATTCCTTTTTAGTTGATAATGTTATTAACCTGACAATCAAATGGTGAATCCTTCACCATTTGATTGTCGCCCCTGAAAGTCAGCAGAATGTGTGAAATCCCTTGATTTTCAGAGATTCGCGCAGGCTTACAGCCTGCAGCGGCACATCCATGTGCCACTTATTCATTCGGCTAAAAGCTTGCCGAGTTAATAGTTTTCATCCGTTTGATAAGCATTGTGTATTACAAAGAGGCTGATTGTATCCGTAACAAGAGCTCGTGTGCACTTTGCGGACCGATCAGAATATCAGTGATTTGGCCTTCAGGATTAACAATAAATGATGTTGGTAATACCTGAGGGGCTGGCAGGGCCAGTTCATTGTGGGGTGCAGGAATAGTCGGAAAGCGGATATTGAGACGGCTTTCCTGGGATTTTAGTTCCTCACCGGTGGCGCCGTCATAATTGACGCCCAGAACAGTGATATTGTTATGTTCGGCATCCAGTTTGTTTAACTCTGGTACTTCAGTGATACAGGGTTTGCACCAGGAGGCCCAGTAGTTGATGACAAGCCATTGACCCCGATAGGTATCCAGGGGTTCAGGTGCTGATGGCTGCTCAGAACAGGCCAGGAGCAGAACCAAAATAAAAATACCTGTTGCTGTAACTTTCATTGTTGAAACAAGGCCTCAAGACTTGTATCCAGTGTTTGGCGTTGTTGTTTACGGGTGTCACGCAATAGCTCATAGGCTTGTTGCTGCCAGGGCATATGAGAGGATAAATCTTTGTTATCCAGCGGCCGTTCAGTGTTGACCCACTCCTTGATCTGCCAGAAAGTTATCGTGCTTAAGTCACGGCAGAGAAAGTAATTGCCGCGACTGTTTTGAGCCAGAAGCTTGCGGCGGATGAACAGGTTGCGCAAATCACGCCAGGTTTCACTGTCGAGTCCTTTAAGCACATTGATACGACCGTTCAGCAATTCCAGTTCGTCCACTGAACGACCACTTTGCTGGCGCGTCCAGAAGAGATAAAGTACATCCAGTGCTTTTAATACGGTGGGTCGTGCAGCCTGCTCTGAGGATTGGTAGGCTGACAGGCTGTGTACGAAGATGCCCCCCATCAGAACGATATTCCAGGATAAATAAATCCACATTAAAAATAGCGGTACTGCTGCGAAGGCACCGTAGATGAGGGTTACTGATGAGCCTTGCATCAGTTTGGTAAACAGACCTCTGGCCAGGTTGAAGGCGATAGCAGCAGCCAGTCCACCCCAGGCGGCGTGGCGAAAAGGTACCCGGCAGTTGGGAACAGCCACATAAAGCAGGGTGAAAGCCAGAGCAGATAACAACAGGGGCGTCAGCCGGATCAACAGATCTGTGGCACCAAGGATATCGTAGTCTTCAACCAGCACCGCTGCTGCTGCGAGATAACCGGGAATACCCAGTGCCAGACCAATAGTAATGGGCGCCAGGGTCAATACAGCCCAATAGGTAACAAAACTGATAACTGCTCCACGATTTTCACGGGTTCGCCAGATCAGATTGAAGGCTTTTTCAATATTGCGCAGCATCAGTACGGCAGTCACCAGCAAAAAAGCCAGACCAAAACCCGTCAGGTTTTTTGCCTGCCGGGAAAAGTCATCCAGATAACTTTCCAGGCCAGCGCTGGATTCTGGCAGAAAATGCTGGAACATCAACGTTTGCATCTGGGTTTCAAGGTTTTGAAAGGTAGGTATGGCTGTGGCAATGGCGTACATTACTGTCAGCAGAGGTACGAGTGCGAACAAGCTCATATAGGTCAGGGCTGCAGCATTGTCGGTACAGCGATCCTGAGCGAAGCGGCTGAACAGATAACGGAGTCTCGACCACAGTGCTGTCAAAAAATATTTGATGTTGTTCATGGTTGACATTATGGCATGAGCTTTGACAGGGCACGAGAGTATAAATGAACAGTGCAAAAGCATCAGTAACAGCTTTGTTATACTCGCCAATTATCCGCAAGCCGGGTATTTTGGTCGGCTGATCAATCTGACAGGAGAGCTTAATGAGCCAGTATCGAATCTATCATAACCCCCGTTGTTCCAAATCCCGCAATACCCTTGCGTTGTTGCACGATAGGGGTATTGAGCCGGAAGTGGTGCTGTATCTGGAAAATACACCTGATGTGGCTACCTTAAAACAATTGCTTGGCTATCTTGGTCTTGGTGCTGCCGAGCTGGTTCGCAAAGGTGAAGACGATTACAGGGCGCTCGGACTTAATGCGTCCAGCAGCGAGCAGGAGCTTTTGCAGGCAATGGCATCCCACCCGAAACTGATTGAGCGACCTGTTGTTGTGCGTGGCAAGCAGGCTGTGCTGGGGCGCCCTCCGGAAAATGTACTGGCATTGATTGATAGGTAAGCGGGTAATGTCGACAGACCGGTGTTTTTACCATCCCTGATTCCGGTTGCTTGGGTCGTAATATATACAACAGGAGTCGTTGGGTGACACAGACAACACAGCCCTATGTACTGGTGCTTTACTATTCACGCCACGGTTCGGTGGCGGCGATGGCTCGCCAGATTGCCCGTGGTATAGAGCGGGTTGATGGTATGGAGGCACGCTTGCGCACAGTGCCTCCTGTCTCGGCCAGCTGTGAGCAGAGTGAAGCGGATATACCTGAAGAGGGCCCGTTATACTGCGATATGGATGATTTGCGCCACTGCGCTGGTCTGGTGCTGGGTAGTCCGGTGCGCTTTGGCAATATGGCAGCGGCAATGAAGTATTTTCTTGATCAAAGCTCCGGGCTTTGGCTCAGTGGTGCGATGATTGATAAGCCCGCTGCGGTTTTTACTGCGTCGTCGAGTCTGCACGGCGGGCAGGAAAGCACGTTGTTGAGCATGATGCTGCCTCTGTTGCATCAGGGCATGATCATGGTGGGGCTGCCTTACAGTGAAAGAGGTCTAATGCTTACCCGTAGTGGCGGTACGCCTTATGGTGCCTCCCACTGGGCTGGTCCGGAGGGAAATCGTGGGCTGGACGAGCATGAAAAAGCATTGTGCCATGCACTTGGACAGCGAGTGGCACGGCTGGCGAAGATAATGGAGTGGGGAGCTGACTTGTGAGTCTGCCACGAGAAGGGCGTATATGGCTGGTATGGTGGTTTTGCTGGCTTGCCTGGCTGGGTTTGCTGATGCAACAGCTGGCAGATCTTGTGATATATGGCTACCCTTGGATTTTTTGGGTGGGCAAGTTATTACCCCTGCTAATGTTTTTACCTGGCATGCTGAATGATCGTCTGCGCAGCTTTATTTGGCTTTGCTTTGTCTGCCTGCTGTATTTTATTGCATTGGTTGAAAGACTCTTTGCCATGCCCGGCAATACACTGGCAATTTGCGGTATGCTGGCGGTTGTTACCCTGTTTTGTTGTGCCATGCTTTATGTGCGTTGGCGTGCCCGGGCGATCAAGGCGCAACTGGCTGCATCGCTCGCTAAAGGAGATTAATTTATGAGTAAACCTTCGATTTTGCGCCGTTTTTTTTCGGGGCTTTGGCGCACTATCACCTGGCTGCGGGTGGCGCTGGCCAATATTCTGTTCCTGTTTTTTTTGGTGGTGGTTTATCTGTTGTTCAGAGACAGCGGGCCTGAACTGCTGCCGCCACAGGCTGCACTGCTGCTGAATCCGATTGGCTATGTGGTTGATCAGCGCACGCCTGTAGATCCTTATACGGCTTTTTTTTCCGAGCCTAATCCAGCCAACCATGAAGTGGTTTTACAGGATGTTATCGATGCTATTGATTACGCTACAGATGATCCTGCTATCACGGTTTTAGTGATGGAACTGGATAACCTGATGAGTGTTGGAATCAGTAAAACCAATGAAATTTCAAAGGCGCTGGAGCGTTTTCGCGCTACGGGTAAACCAATAATCGCCCGTGGTGATTACTACAGTCAGGATCAGTACCTGCTGGCCAGTCAGGCTGATACGGTTTTAATGCATCCATTTGGTGGTGTGGCGCTGGAGGGTTTTAGCAGTTATCGCAATTACTATCAGCAGGCATTGGAAAAATTGTCGGTCAATATGCATGTGTTCAAGGCAGGTGAGCATAAGTCAATAGCCGAACCTTTTATTCGTAATGATATGTCATCGGCTGAACGTGAGATTACCCAGCGCTGGCTCGACAGCTTGTGGCAGCACTATAGCCGTGACATAGAGAGCCGCCGCGTACTTGAAAGCGGCACCGTTAACGATTATGTCAACCGCTATGCTGCGATACTGGAAGCACATCAGGGTGATATGGGGGCTGCCGCCTTCGATGTTGGTCTGGTAGACCAGCTGGTGTTGCGGGGTGCCTCCAATGATTATATTGCTGGTGCGGTGGGGGCTTATGATGATGACGGGCAGTATCAGGCTGTACCGTTTGAGGAATATGTATTGCGTAAGCGCCCCTTGCAGCTGGCAGCCGTGACAGCTCCTCGTATTGCGGTAGTTACGGCTGAGGGCGATATTATGCCGGGCGAACAGCCACCGGGGACTATTGGTGGCGATACTCTGGCACGACTGATTTACGAAACGGCCGGAGCTGAGGGTATCAAGGCTATCGTGCTGAGGATTAACAGTGGTGGTGGCAGTGTGTTTGCCTCGGAAGTTATTCGCCAGGCGATAACGGAAGTGCAGTCGCAGGGTTTGCCAGTGGTTGTCTCTATGGGAGCCGTTGCCGCCTCGGGCGGTTACTACATCGCTGCCGGTGCTGATTTGATTTATGCCACACCAACAACGATTACCGGCAGTATCGGTGTGTTTGCTGCTTTCCCGACGATTGACGGTCTTATGAATCGTATGGGGGTGCATACTGATGGCGTGGGAACTACCGAACTGGCGGGTTCTTTGCGCGTTGATCGCCCACTCAATGAGCAGCTTGCAAGTGTACTCACCCAGTCAGTGGAAAATACCTACAGTAAATTTTTGACACTGGTGGCAGAAGGCCGCGGGATGACAGTGGAAGAGGTGGACGCCCTTGCCCAGGGTCGGGTTTGGAGTGCCGCCGATGCCAAAGATAAGGGGCTGCTTGATCGGCTCGGCAGTCTGGAAGAAGCCATTGCTGCCGCTGCTGAACTGGCTGGCCTGGAGGATTATGAGGTGGAGCATGTCCACCCAGTACTGTCGCCGCAGGAGCAATTGCTGCAACAGCTGGCTCAGCAGATGAAAGGGTCAACGCGGATACCTGTGGGTGCTCACTCAGCGACGTTGCAACTACTGCTGACACCGCTAAACAGCGCCGCCACGATGCTTGCTTCGCTACAGGATCCTGCTCACCTGTATATGCGTTGTGTATCCTGCGGGCCGAACCTCTGACCTGGTTCGGTTTGGCTTATCTGCATATTGCTTGTGCTTCAGCCTGGCCCGCTCGCCAGCGGGTCAGATCATCCAGAATCATGTAGAGGCTGGGCACCAGCAGCAGCGTGATAATGGTTGCAAAGACAATACCAAAGGCCAGTGAGATTGCCATAGGTACAATGGCTTGTGCCTGTGCGCTGCGTTCAAGCAGCATGGGAGCCAGCCCAAAAAATGTGGTCAACGAGGTTAGTAAAATAGCGCGAAAGCGATAGCGTCCGGCGGCCATAACAGCCTCGAAGGTGCTTTTGCCTTCGCGCACAGCACGATTGATATAATCAACCAGAATCAGGCTGTCATTTACCACCACCCCGGACAGGGCGATCACCCCCATCAATGACATCATCGACAAAACATGGCCGGTGATCCAGTGGCCCACGACTGCACCGATAAAGCCAAAAGGAATTACTCCCATAATAATCAGTGGTTGCAGATAGGATTTGGTTGGAATAGCCAGCAGGGCATAAATACCAAATAAAGACAGGATCATACCGATCATCATACTGCGCGCCATTTTTTTCTCTTCATCGGCCAGCCCGCTGATACCCCAGCTTAAGCCGGGGTATTTTGCCAATAGCCCGGGAATAATCCGTTGTTCCAGATCAGCCATTACCCGGCCCGGCTCAACCAGCCGGGTATCGGCTTCGGCGGTAATTTCTGCTGCGCGCTGGAAATTGATATGGGTAGCTTTAAGTAGCCCTTGTTCCACCCGCAGGCGGGCAACAGTACTGAAAGGTACTTCTGTTCCATCAGGTGTACGAATAAACATATCATCCAGACTGCCGATAGATTCCCGATCAGTTTTGGGATAACGCACCATCACACGAATTTCATTAATGCCCCGCTGAATCCGCTGGGCTTCAGCGCCATAAAAAGCGTGACGTACCTGACGGACAAGGTCGAGCCGGGTCAAACCCAGTGCTTCGCCCTCGGGTAGCAGATCAATGTGAAATTCATCACGGGTATCGCTGGCACCGTTGCGTAGATCGTAAAGTCCATGGTAATGGCTCATGGCGGCTTTGAGTTCTTCAGAGGCGGCGCGCAGCGTGTTGAAATCCCTATGCATCAGGTCGATAGCAATTTCAGGGCCGATCTGAGGGCCATCCTCAGTGGATATGGAAACAACTTCAGCTCCGTGAATAGTACCGATGCTATCACGCCAAAGCTGTTCAATTTCAAGGGTGCTCAGTTTGCGCTGATCTTCCTTGGTCAGTTCTACATCAATGCCGCCACTGGTACGGTTACTGCCATAGGCAAAGACATGTTTGACCAATACATCATCATTGCCGGATTGAAGCTGATAGTTCTTTTCAAGCTGGTAAAGGCTGTCAACGATGGATTCAATAGTTGCGATCGTGCGGTCCTCGGGTGTACCTTCTGTCATTGTCAGGTCAACATGCAGAAACTCACCGGGTACGCTGTGGGATAACACGGTGCGAACAACCCCGCCAACAAGCAGGCCGCTGCACAGTATCAGCATTGATAAAAAACTGGCAAGAGTGACATAGCGATTGCGGATGCAGCGTTCAACAAAGGGGCTGTAATGGTCTTCAATAAAGTATCGAAGGCGCCGGTTTGTTGCCACTTGCAGGCGGTCTATAAATAACAGGATACGGTTGCGGGGCGGGCGACTGTGGGCAATGTGAGCAGGCAGAATCCATTTTGATTCTATCAGTGAAAATATCAGGCACAGAATAACCACCCAGCCACAGGCGGCGGGCAGGGCAGCGAAGATACCATCCACAAAAAGGGTGGGGGCAAAGGCCACAATGGTGGTGAGTACGCCAAAAGTGGCAGGCATGGATACCCGGTGAACACCGTGAATTACGTTGTCGATAGTATGACCAAGACGTTCGGTTTCAGAAAAGGCACTTTCACCCATGATAATGGCATCGTCCACAACGATACCCAGCACCAGAATAAAACCAAAGATACTAACCATATTCAGCGAAGCGTGAATATAGGGCGTGTTGATCAGAGCCATTGCGCCCAGAAAGCACACAGGAATGCCCAACATGACCCAAAAGGCCAGTTTGATCTCTAAAAACAAAGCCAGAGTAATAAATACCAGCAGCGCACCCATAGCCAGATTTTTGAACATCATGTCCAGGCGGCCTTCGAGGTAGAAGGTAATGTCTGCCCAGATTTCCAGGCTGACACCCTCTGCCAGCAGTTTCCGCTTCTGCTCGACATAGGCTTTGGTGAGATTAGCGGTGTCGATAATATCCTGCTCGCCCATGGCGAACACTTCAAGTCCCAGGGAGTATTCACCGTTGAAGGATGAAAAGCCCCGAACCTCCTCGAAACCATCCTTGATAGTGGCAATGTCTCCAAGTAACAGGCGGGTGCCATCGGCAAAGGTCTTGAGGGCAATTTTTTCAAAATCACTTTGCACATAAGCCTGACCCAGGGTGCGTAAGGCAATATCGCCATGCTCTGTGCGCACCGAACCTGCGGGTAGATCAAGGGAGGAGCGGGCAATGGTATTGGCGATATCTTCCAGTGTCAGATGGTATTCGCGCAGCAGTTCCTCTGATATTTCAATAGCAATTTCATAATTGCGATCACCGGCGATATTAATGGCAGAAACCTCGGGAATAGCCAGTAATTCGCGGCGGATTTCCTCGGCCATATCCTTCATGCTGCGTTCGTCCAGATCACCGGAAAGTTGCAATATCAAGGCGGGAAAAAGCAGTTCCGGCAAGTTGATGATCGGTTTTTCAGCATCTTCGGGAAAGGAGTGTATGGCATCGATACGGTTCTTGAGATCACCAAGCAGCAGGGTTATATCGGTGCCGTCCTGTGGCTCAACCATGATGCGGGCGTGGGATTCCACGGCGTCTGATTCGACGCGTTTAATGCCATCGATGTCATTAATAGCTTCTTCGACTTTAAGCACGATGCCCTGTTCGACTTCTTCTGGTGGTGCGCCAGGGTAGGAAATATCGATAAAAATCAATTCCAGATCAAAACTGGGAAACATCGCCCGCTGAATATTGGTTGCTGATGTAAAACCGATCACCATGATGATGATCATCAGTAAATTGGCCGCTACCGGGTTGTGGGCAAACCAGGCAATAACGCCTTTGTGGGTGTCAGTATTCATGGACTGTGGTTGAGTGTTGTGGGGGCAGCCGGTTTATCTGTACGCTCATTTAACAGGTTCTGGTGCAGTTCACTGCTGTTGACGGTCGATAGAATATCAACCATTGAACCGGCCAATGAGCCATCGAGGTTGGTCAGGCATACCCGCTCACCTTCCTTGAGGCCGCTAACGACATAAATCACTTCGCTGCCGGCACGCAGCACTTCAACCTGACGATTGCGCAGATAATTATCGCTGTCGATGACCCATAAGGTATTACCGGAGCGCAACAAGCGCCGGGGTAATACGATTAAATCATCCATTTGGCGGCCTTCAATAGTGGCATTAACGAACGTGCCCACCCGCAAAGGCGGGCGTTCAGGGTGTTTGAGTGCATAAGGATCTTCAATGCGGGCAACGGTGTACAGCACCCGGGAGCGCTCATCAAAAACACCTTCACTGCGGTGTAGCCGGGCCTGCCAATGTGTTGTGATACCGCCGATATCGACCGACAGATCAATAGCCCTGACTTGCTCATAACCGGCCAGCCCTGGCAGGTCGAGATAATCCAGTTTGCTCTGGGGTATGGGCAGGCGCACTTCGGCGTAGTCAATCGAGAAAATGGTGGCCACGGTTGAGCCTGGCGCCAGATATTGCCCTAATTCTGCTGCCTTGCTGCTGATTATAGCGGCGTAGGGTGCCCGGATAATCGTGCGTTCCAGATTGTCCCGGGCAGTATCCAGATTGGCTTGTGCTGCCAGCAATTCAGATTTTGCCTGTGCCAATTGTGGTTTGCGCAAATACAGCGCTTTGGCTTCATCACTGCGCTGGCTGCCTGCCGGCAGTTTTTTCCACTCTTGCAGTGCAACTTCAGCACGACCCTTTTCCTGGGCGAGAGCACTTTCAGCAGAAGCTACAGCAGCCTGTGCCCGCAACAATGCGGTGCGATAATCGCGGGGATCGATGCGCAACAGCATCTGTCCCTTGTCGATAAAACCGCCCACGTTAAATTCAGCGGCCACCTCGGTAACGCGCCCGGCCACCTCTGCTACCAAGGTGGTTTGATGTAGAGGTGTCACAGTGCCCTGGATGCTGACCGGGATGCGTACACTCTCTTTTTCAACACTAACAACATCGACGGTTACGACTTCGGCTGCGGGTTCGGAAATTTCCGCCTGAGGACGATTTTTATACAGTAGAAAGGTTGCTCCTGCGGCAAGTGTAAGCAGTAGCAGTGAAATGAATACTTGTCGAAATTTATTGGCCACGGTGTTATCTGTTGTCTGCACACGCATCTTCGCCGCTATAGCTGCGAAGATGCGTGTTGAGTGAGTTGGCAGTTATATCACATGAAGCACAACATGCCTGTGAAAACTTACACTTTTACACTCCCTGCAATTTTGTTTTAAGCCGCCCTGCTGCTTGATGGTTTGTCTGGTTGTGGCCCTTTTGGCAGATGCACATCCATCTGCGGATAGGGAATACTGATACCTTCAGCATCAAAACGCTGTTTGACCGTTTCGGTGGTGTCCCACAGTACATTCCAGTAGTCGGCAGACTTTACCCAGGGGCGAACGATGAAATTAACCGAAGAGTCAGCCAGTTCTCCAAGGGCAATGACTGGTTCCGGATCCTTCAGTATACGTTCGTCAGCGTTGATAATGTCTTGTAGAGTTTGCTTGGCTTTGCGGATGTCATCATCGTAGGAGATACCAAAAATCATGTCTACCCGGCGGGTCGAACGGGCTGAGTAGTTGATAATGTTATTGGCCAGAATGGCGCCATTGGGCACAATCACTTCCTTGTTATCCGGCGTGATCAGGGTGGTTGTAAAAATGCTGATGGTATCGACGGTGCCACTACCTCCGGCGACCTCTACAAAATCACCCTTGGTAAAGGGGCGAAAGATAATCAATAGTACACCAGCGGCAAAGTTGGCCAGCGAACCCTGCAATGCCAGGCCAATAGCCAGACCGGCAGCACCAAGCAGGGCAATCAGTGATGTTGTGTCAACACCGAGCTGGCTGAGTGCGGCGATTATGACAAACAACAGCAGTATCCAGCGGATGATTGAGCCGACAAAACGCACCAGCACTTCATCCATTTTGCGCCTGGTCATTACCTTGTCGATCATGCTGACCAGCCAGGCAACAACGATGCGGCCAAGGATAAAAATAACCAGTGCCAGGGTGATCTTGATACCCCAGGGGATAACATAGGTTTCAATCAATGTGTTGATGTCAATATTGTTGAGCATGCCTGTTTCCTGTGTGTAATTTAACGGGGCGTGAATTTAGCCAAATATCAGCTGCCGATACAAATATCCTTATCGTTTATTATTAACCATGGCAACATGGATTGCCGGGTTAATAAGAGAATATTAATGGATATCTATCAGATAATGATGGCTTTGCCTGCTGGATAAACTACTTTTTAATATTAGCCTGGCTGTATAAATTGCCAGATTAATAATTATCGTCAGGATCTGCCTTTGTTTTGGGTGCCCCGGGTGTTGACATGCTGACCCGTAAGCCGTTGCTGGCCTGAGGCAGGCTGCTGGCCAGAATATGTGCTCCATGGTTTAGCTCGCTGGTTTGCACGATCATTTCGAGTTGCCCGCTGTCACTGCGCTGACCAACCAGGGTCACTGGTACTGCCCGCAGGCGTTCTTCTTCCACGATAAAAATCTGCTTGTTGTCGTACAGGCTCTGTGGTGGCAGGGCAATCACCTGATCAATGGCAGGTAATTGTAGCTGTAATTGCAGTGTCCGACCCGGTTCCAGCTGATTGTTTGCGGGTAGCTGGAACAGGCCGTCAATGCCGGCACGGCCCGTATCCACCGCTGCGGCCAGCTCGCTCAGATTGACCTGCATCGAAACCGCAGGCAGATAAGCGCGCACAGGCTGCCCCATGGCCAGCGCCTGTTTGAGTGTGTTGACCTGGTGGGTGGGCAATGCGGCCCGAATCTGCAAGGTGGCACTGTCATAAACTTCCAGCAGAGGGCTGCCATGACTGACCCGATCACCCGGAGCAGTATGTAACTGCGATACCCTGCCGTCAAAGGGTGAGTAAATACGGGTGCGCTCAAGGCGCAATTGTTGTTCGGCCACGGCAGAGAGTGCGCTGTCGACACTGGCCTGGGCACTGGCAAGACGCTGTGCATAACTGTCTGTCAGCGCCTGTTGGCGTGCCAGTTCGATGCCTTGACGGGCTACATCCTGAAGCGTGTTTTCAAGTTGTTCAGTTGCAATCAGTTGGCGCTGAATGAGTTGTTGCAAGCGCTCAGCCCTGGCTGAGGTCAGCTCAAACAATTGCTGCATATGTGTCAGTACACGGGTATCGGCCTGGTGATTACTGATAATGGTTGCCCGTTTTGACTCGGCATCTTTGAGCGCTGCTTCAAGTTGTTGCAGGCGCAGTGTTTCATCTGTCGGATCCAGGCTCAGCAAGAGCTGACCCTGTGTAATATGCTGACCTTCACGCACATGAATTTCCAAAACCTGCGCACTGATTGCACTGCTTAAATGGCTTGTGCGCGGGCTTTCGATCCGGCCAAAGAGAGCCAGCTCAGGCTGCAAGGTGGTGAAGTGAGCCTGTATTGTACTGATAGGCCACGCCTTTTCCTGCACAAGGGGAAGTGGAGGGGTGGGCGCAGTGGCCATCAGAGAGACAGTACTTAAAACAGAGCCTGCCACGATCAGGAACAGTAACAGATTTTTGAGGCCTGGCAGCCAGAAGCCCTTATTTCTGGAGACAGTACTGGCAAGTGTATTCATGAAGAAAACCCTGAAAAAGTGTGTGAAGTATATGCCGTGCGTTTTTTTCTGGCGTCCCTTCGCTGTGACAGGGATTCCAGCAGCGACAGCACAGCAGGAATGGTGAACAGAATTAATGTTGTGCCATAGAGCAGGCCAAAGCAGATCACTACGGCCAGTGGTGAAATGATCTCTGCACTTGGCGAGTGTTCAAGGATCAGCGGAATCAGGCCGATAGTTGTCGTAACAGAAGTCAGAATTACTGGCCGCAGACGTTCACAGCAGGCATTGACCAGCGCTTCGTGAGCATGTAGGCCGCGAGTGCGATTGGCCTTATAGGCGTTGATCAGAATAATTGAATCATTGATGATTACGCCAGTGAGGGTGAACAAGCCCATAATGGCCATGACACCAAGGTTCATTTGCAGCAGTTGCAGGCCGAAGAGGGCGCCAGTCAGGCCAAGTGGAATGGCCAGCATTACCGCCAGTGGCCAGCTCCAGGATGTGAAAATCCAGGCCAGAATAATATAGATGAGTAGCAGAGCGGTGGCTGCGCCCAGGAGCATATCATCAAGTATTCTGGCTTCTTCTGCTGAACCTTCACCCAGGCCGTAACTGACACCATAGCGCTCGCAGATGGCGGGAATGATGTGTTGTTCCAATTCGGAAATGACGGTCATGGCGGTGGTTTGCCTGTTGTCAATACTGGCATAGATATTGACAGCCCGCAGGCCATCGCGGTGGTCGATACTGTCAATGCCGCGGCGGGCACTGATGGTGGCCACACTAGATAGTGGCAGTACTTCTGCAGCAGGTGTGGTGATGGGTAATTGCTGGAGACTACCCAGATCAAGCCGTTCACTAACCGGCAGAGAAACCCGCACTTCCACCTCGGTGTCGCCCTCGGTGAACGCTTGCAGGCGATAGCCCTCATAGGCGAACCGGATCTGTCGGCTGATTTCACGGCTGCTCAGACCGGCTGCACGACCCTCAGTTGTCAGGTTGACCAACCACTGTGCTTTGCCGTAGGGCAGGTCGTCAAAACTGTTGAGTACGCCTGGAATATCCTGCAATCGGGTTGCCAGTTCCTGTGCGGCTGTTTTTAAGGCGATAACATCACCGCCGCTAAAATAAAGCTGCAAATCAGGCAGAGCGTTTTCGCCAGTATCAAAACGAAGACGCTCAATTACTGGAATTGCCTTGATGCGCTGCTGCCAGGCACTGACAAAGTCCTGCAGGCTGATTTCGCGCTCATTCGGTGGCACCAGCTCTACCCATATGGCTGCGTATTGGGAACCGTATTTTGATTGCTGCTCAAAGCGTGCCCAGTTACGCTGTTGTACATGGGTTACTATTAACTGGCCGCCCAGTGCCTCGTGGGTGGCCATCAGGGCCTGCTCCAATGCTGCGAGTGCGCTCTGCTTGTCATTTTCACTGGCATTGGCGGTGAACTGGATATGAGCATCGGCAAATTCAAAATTCAGACTGAGGTTCATTTCCGGCTTGATTCGACCTGAGGCCAATAGCGATAGAGCAATAACAAAAAGGCCCAGTGACAGTGCGATAACCGATCGTCGATTGGCCAGTGCTCCCTCCAGCAAAGGCTTAAAGCGCTGATCACGGAAGTGGGAAAAACGGCGATCAAAGGCTTGACGGAAACGATTGTGTACCGGTTTGCCCTGTGTTTTGCGCTGATTAATACTTTCAAAGGCATGGCGCAAATGCCCCGGTAAAATCAGGAAACACTCAAGCAGAGACGCGATGATAATGCAGATCATCAGTACCGGAATTTCCCGGATCACATCGTCATTAAGCATCATCAGTGGCAGAAAGGCGGCCATGGTGGTCAGCGATGAGGCCATGACCGGCAACAACATATGGCGCGCACCCTGGCTGGCTGCCTGTTGTGGTGAGGCACCAGCTTCAAAACGCGACAGTGCGTGCTCGCCAACGACAATGGCATCGTCGACCACAATGCCCAATGCCATGACAGCACCTACCAGACTGACGAAGTTGATTGAACCACCGGCAAAATGAAAGATTGCCATCGCACCCAGAAACGAAACCGGAATACCCAGCGTGACCCAACCGGCAACCCTGGTGCGAAGAAAGATAAAGAGTGTGGTAATGACCAGCGCCATGCCACTGATGCCGTTGCTGATAACCAGCATCAAAACTTCCCGGGCAAAACGCCAGGCCTCCAGCCAGATAGTGGTTTTAACACCCTGTTCCTGCAGACGCTGCTCATTGCTGGTCTGCCACTGCCGAAGAATATCAGCCTCGGCCATAATATCTGAGCCTGGTGAACGTCGTAAAACAAGGGTAATGGCGGGCTTGTCACCGTATTGCAGTAGCCGTTGCTGATCCTGCTGACGTCGCTCTATCTGTGCAATATCAGCCAGTCGCAGCAATTGCGTGCGATTACCGACAGTGACTGGTAGTGCGGCAAAGTCGGTCACACTGCGACGCTGTTCCAATGCGCGCAAGCTGCGTTCAAACTGGCCATCGCCTATATTGCCGGCAGGCAAATCGGTACTGTTATCAAGAATGTTCAGCGCAATCTGGTGCAGTGGTACGCCGAGTTCAAATAGTGTCTGGCTGTCAATCTGAATGGTAATTTCCTGCTCTGGCAGGCCAATAAAATCGACTTGATCGGCACCTTTGGCTAACAGTTCCCGCTTGATTTCGTGAGCCAGTGTTACCAGTTGTTCCAGTGATCCACTACCTGTCAGCATCAGAGCGGCTACTGTTTCATAGTATTCGTCCAGCCGGACAACCGGTTCTTCCATATCTGTCGGCAGGTCGCGGGTTTGGGCCAACTGCTGTTTGACATGATCAATGGCCAGTCCCATATCCATATCCTGCTCAAATTTGACAGTGATATTAACGGCGCTGTCTTCAGAGCTGGAGCTGATTGAAACCAGATTGGTCAGCGAGCGCAGCTGGTATTCAATAGGTTGTGCCAGCAGGCGTTCGACATCTTCAGCGGCTGCTCCAGGCCAGGCGATATCAATACTGACACTGTGTGAGCGGGTGCCCGGATTGAGCTGTATGGTCAGTTGGCGCAGGCCCCATAAACCAGCCAGTACAACAATAATCATCAGCAGATTGGCGGCCAGAGGATGCTGACTGAAACGACTGATAAGCCCTCGGGGAGGTTTTTCAGGCTGGATGTGGCCGGTAGAGGCATTGTCATGGTTCATAAAGCAGGTATTCACTAATATGGTGTTATACATAACTATAGCACTATAAATTTAAATGTCTACTCTGCTGTTGTATGTTGTGACTCATCCCGTGCCGGATATCAGTTATCGGGTTTGTGCAGATTGCCGGTTTGCTGGTCACGTTAATGGACAGATTTTTTTCCGGGTCAATACAGCTTTACGAACAGGGGCAGGACGCTTTATACGGTGAAAGTGCTGCAACTATTAATCTGGCCCATCAAATAGATGAATCCCTCACTATTTGATGGTTGCCCTGAAAATCAGCGGAATGTGTGAAATTCCTTGATTTTCTTGGATGGGCGATGCCCGCCAATTCCGGTGTGGTCGTGATGCCTCTGCGGCACTGGGCCTGGTGCCCCGGCAACACAGTACGGACGGCAGGGATCGTCTGGACAGTATCAGCAAGCGAGGCGACGCTCAGGTTCGAGCCTTGGTTGTGCATGGTGCCAGAGCCGTTGTCAGCTGGACGGAGGGCAAAAGTAACCTGATGAGTTACTGGATACAGCAAGTCAACGCCAGACGCGGGTTTAACACAACGGTGGTCGCACTGGCGAACAAGATGATCGTATTGCCTGGGCGCTCCTGGCGAGCGCTACTATTGAGCTTCATCCATATCCGCAGCTACGGGTTAATAATGGCCAATAGTTGTGACAGAACAGCTTTTATACGGTATTTCAGCGCTTAAAGGTCTGCCGTCTTGATACAGTGCTATATTGATGCCTTTACCAGATAACTGAGAACATCTGAGACAGGACTAGTAATTTGTGAAGTATTGAGCTTGTCTGGTCTGGTAACGGAGGAAGTTTATGATGGCAGTTGAAGGTGTCCCTGCGGAGGCTTTGGCTCACCCTTCTGCGACGATTATTTTGCTGCGCGACAGTAAAAATGGGCCTCAGGTGCTACTGGTGCAGCGCAATGAGGCCTTGCGTCATATGGGAGGAATGTGGGTTTTTCCGGGTGGTCGGGTGGAGCCTGAAGATGAAGTGGGCGATGCGCTGGCCAATGCCCGGCAGGCCGCTGTTCGGGAAACCCGCGAGGAGGCGGGTTTGAATATTGCTCCTGAGCACCTGCTTTACTTTTCACACTGGACGACCCCCGGATCCATGCGTAAGCGCTTTTCTACCTGGTTCTTTATTGCTGTACTTGATGGCGATCAGGGTGTGCAGATCGATGGCAGTGAAATTGTGAATTACCGCTGGTTGAGCCCGGTACAGGCATTGCGGGAAGTCCTTGATGACAAGTCTGCATTGCAGTTGATGCCGCCGACGTTTGTCAGCTTGCAACAATTGACGCATTACGACAGCTGCCAGTCTGTGGTGATGGCGTTAGAGGCTGCTGTCCCCGTGATCTTTGCACCGCGTGTTGTTGCTGTTAAGGGCGGGCATTGCTTTTTATACGAGGGAGATGCCGGTTTTAATGATGGTGATTGTGAGCGGGACGGACCGCGTCACAGGACATACATGACCGATGAACGTATGGAATATCTCTGCACTTGCTAAATGGAAGGTGGCAGCTTTATGGCTGAAAGTTTTAATCACCCTGGTATAGGGCGTCGGCAGTTACTGGCGGCAATGGGGCTGGCAACCGGCTCGGCATTGTTGCCCGATAGTGCAAACGCCGCCGCTATAGCGACGCGAGCTGATGTGGGCCGCTGGGATATGAGTGTGGATGTGCTGGTCAGTGGCTCTGGTGCTGCCGGTGTTTGTGCCGCACTGGCGGCGAAGACCACTGGCGCCCGGGTGCTGATACTTGAAGCGATGGCTGAACCAGGTGGCAGTTCGGCCCGTTCCAACGGTGTGATTTACGCCGGTGGCGGCACAGCTTTGCAACGTGCGCTCAGCCACCACGACAGTGCCGAGGCCATGTATGACTTCCTCATCAATGGACTGCGTTTTCACCCTCAACCGGAAAAAATCCAGTTGTACTGTGAATACAGTGCCAGCCATATTGATTGGCTGGTGGATCAGGGACTTGGCTACCAGCAGACCTATTATGATGGACGGGGATTGCCGATAAATCATGCCTCGCTGTATTACGCGGGTAACGAACGGGCCTGGCCTTCTCTGGAGCAGGCGCCACCAGCTCCGCGTGGCCATGTACCTGCCAGTCTGCCGGGACAGGGTGGGCTGGTGTTGATGAATACGCTGTTGGCCAGACTGAAAGCTGTAAATGTTGATGTGCGCACGGACATTTCGGCCCACCAGCTTGTTGTTGAAAATGATGGTCGTGTTATTGGCATGGTGGTTGATTCTCCTTCGGGCCGATTTGCAATTCGGGCTCGTCGGGCTGTTGTGCTGGCTTGCGGTGGCTTTGGCGGAGAGCGGGATATGCAGCGTTTGCATGTGCCGCAACTTGATCAGCTTGGCAGTGGTCTGGGTGATACCGGTGCCGGTATCCGTATGGGGCTTGCAGCTGGCGGTACGGGTTTGCGGATGGGGGATGCCTGTGTTGCAACTGGTGCCGATTTGCCAGAAGCGGCCCTGACCGGCATTTTGGTTAATGAGCGGGGGCTGCGTTTTATTAATGAAGATGCTTGTCCCGGTGTGCTGGGCAACGCCATTGCTTTTGCCCAGCGGGGGCGGGCCTGGTTGATTTGTGACCATGAAAGCAGTGTGCTATTGGCACAGCAGGGTCATTATCCACTGGCGGGTGAAAGTGCCACCCTGGGCGATCTGGCGGCCCGGCTGGGTTTTCCGGAGGGCGTATTGCAAGAGAGTGTGGCCTATTACAATCGTCAGGCTGGTAGTGGCCGTGACCCGGTTTTTGGCAAGCAGGCGCGCTACTTGCGCGCACTGACTGGCCGACCCTATCGGGTGTGGAATTTGTCGATATCTGTCAATGCAGCACGAACACCGGCTTATACCCTCGGTGGTTTGCATACGGATATTGATGGCGCCGTACTCAATGCTTACGGTGAGCCTGTTCCTGGTTTGTTTGCTGTTGGCAGAACCGCCGCAGGTTTGCCTCTCTCACCCTGTATTGCCGAAGGTTTGTCACTGGCTGATGCGACTTTCTTTGGTCGCCGGGCGGGTATGGCAGCGGCGAAAAAAGGCTGAAAAAGAGGGAGGTATCAGATCTTTATATTGGCTACTGTTCAAATATTGATTGTTGTGCCATGTCTTCATTGATCGCCTGGGCAATATCGTCTGATAGCTGGTTCAACAGCTGACTGTAGCTGGCTGCCAGTTGAGCGCCATCAAATGCACTGCCCGGCCCCTGATAACGACTTATCCGCCGTGTCACCTCACGCTGTTGGGCGGGTGAATACAGGCGCCATTCAGCCGCCAACTGACTACTGTTGGCAGAGGTGTCCAGAGACAGCAGCCAGACTTGTACGGCATAGCGGGGCCGGTCACTGGGCGGCCAGGGAAAGGGGCGGGTATTTTGTGTATTCAGGGCAGCTGATAAATTCAGACCCAGCACACGGGTAATACCTTCAGCCAATGGTTCAGCCCAGCGCTGGTAGCTGGCAATCTGTAACTGGTGTTCACCCTGGTTGTATACCATGCCGTTGCGTTGGAGGTATTTTGGAATCTCCACCGGGCCGATACCGATTGAGGGTTCGTTACCTGTGTTGTCGGGGGTGCTGCCACTGAGCCGGAAGTAATCGCTGCGGGGGGTGCTGCCGCAGGCGCCAAGACCCAGCAGCAGTGCCAACAGGCTGATTCGAAATACCGTATTCATAGAGAATCCTCATTTTTGCCGCGCAGCAGAGCTTCGGGTTGCTCTTCGAGTGTCCTGGCCAGAAGTTCAATGGCTCGGCTGGCGGTGGCGACTTCCTGCAGGGTTTTGTGCAGCTCATAAATCAGTGGAGAGTCAGGCGAGGCCAGTGCGTCAACATTATGCAGGGTGTTTTCAAAGGCGCTAATGGCACCTTCAAAAGCATTGAGCTTGTCTTCGATGTTCAGTACCAGCGGGGGCAATGCCTGATCAATAGTGGCTAAGGTGGAAGCAGTTTGTACCAATACCGTATCGAGTCGGGTGTTGGTGGCTGTCACCGCCGTGCGCAGGTCGTTGCTCAGTGTTTCTATAGAGGTAAGGGTTGTATGCAGATCTTCAGGCAGAGACTGGAAGTATTTATTGGCAACCAGTATTTTCAAACCGGTGGCAATCTCGCGTATGTCATTGGCTGTCTTGATCAGGTCAAGCTCTTCAAGCTGCTTGCTCAGTTTTTCAAGCTCGGTGGGGATGGTTGGAATTTGAGCATAGGGCGAATCAACCTCAGTGATGGAACCCGCTACTGAGGGGAAAAAATCAAGGTGAACATAGAGCAGGCCCGTCAGCAGACTCTGCGGGTTGAGCTGTGCTCTGAGCCCGCGTTCGACCAGGCGTTGCGTCAGGTTATCTTCATCGGTACCGTGAAACTGGACGTTGCGTGAATCGAGATCGGCGACCACCATCATGGTGACAGCCCCGCTTTTGGTATTCAGTACCAGATTGATTTTGCTGACCTGCCCGATCTCGACACCGCGCAAGGCGACCGGTGCGCCGACCGACAAGCCTTTGACTGAGCCGTCAAAGACCATCAGTACCCGTTCACGATGAGTGCCAATACCTCCATCAAAGAGAAAAACCACTATGGTAATGGCTATGAGCAGGGCGCCCACAATAAAAGCACCAATGGCAACGCTGTGTGTATTTTCACTCATGCTGTCGGCGCTCCTTCTGCGTTTGCGCTACGACTTAGAAATTGTCGAACAATGGCCTGGTCACTGTGATCTTTCAGCCATTTTGGATTGCCTGTGGCAATCATTGTGCGGGTATTTGCATCCAGATACACCGAATTGGTGGCGATGCTGAAAATGCTGGGCAATTCGTGGGTCACCATGATGACTGTTGCGCCCATGGATTCTTTTATCTGCACGATCAGTTCATCCAGCAGGCGGGAGCTGATGGGATCAAGGCCTGCCGAGGGTTCGTCAAAAAAGAGGATTTTGGGGTCCAATGCGATAGCCCGCGCCAGTGCCGCCCGTTTGCGCATCCCGCCGCTGATCTGGGCCGGATAGTAGCGTTCATAGCCGCCCAGACCAACCAGTGAGAGTTTGTAATTAACCACCTCCCTGATCTGCCCGGAACTGAATCGGGTGTAGAGTTGGAGTGGCAGACTGATATTTTCAGCCAGTGTCATTGAACTGAACAGGGCGCCACTTTGGAAGGTAATACCCCAGTGGCGACGCATGGCGTCACGCTTTGATTCGGCAGCATTAATGAAGCTTTCTCCGGAATATACAATGTCACCTTCAGCTGGCTCAAGCAGGCCCAGCATATGTTTAAGCAGGGTGCTTTTACCGCAGCCACTGCCGCCCATAATGACAAAAATATCACCTGCACACACATCAAAGCTGAGGTTCGACTGGATGAGTCGCGGGCCGTAGGTCATGGTCAGGCCGCGCACTGAAACAGGGATTGTCTGTGTCTCTGCTGCGGGGTTGCTGGAGCCGCAAGCGCTGGGGTCACTGCTGCTGTTCATATCAAATTCCCAGGTTCTGGCAGGCAATGTTAATGGCTGCATCGGCAACAATCAGATAGACCAGCGCCGTTACTACGGCATTGGTGGCGGCACTGCCAACAGCTTCCGAACCCCGGCCTGAATAAATGCCTGAGCGACAGCCCGCAGTGGCAATTAAGAGGGCAAAGACAAGGCTCTTGAACAGGCCGACGGCGAGATGGGAAAGCGACATTGCGCTTTCCACCTGGCTCAGAAACTGTAGCATATTGATACCCATACCACCGGCTACCAGCCCGCCACCTATTACACCCAGTACATCGGCGTATAAGGTCAGTAACGGCAGTGTCAGCACCAGTGCAAGAGTGCGCGGCAATACCAGAAACTCCATTGGTGAGATACCCATTGTGGTAATGGCATCAATTTCTTCATTGGTCTGCATGGTACCCAGTTGAGCTGCGTAAGCAGCGCCTGTACGTCCGGCCATCACTACCGCTACCATTAGTACCGCCATCTCCCGCCACATACCAATCACAACCAGATCAGCAACATAGATCTCAGCACCGAACATCTGTAATTGAGCCGCCCCAAGATAGGCCAGAATCATACCCACCAGTACGCTGGTCAAGGTGACAATAGGAAAGGCGTCGGGGCCGGCCTGGTAGCAAAAGTGCCTGAAATCAGAAAAGCGGGTTGTGCTACGCCCTGCGAGCAGGCGCAGCATGGCAATGGAAAAATCACCTAAAAAGGCCAGTGATGCGCAGATATCTCCAATGGCTTGCCGACCTGCTGCAATAGGGTTGAGACGCTGCCACAGGCCTGGCGATTGGCTGACGGGCCGCTCATGATAGGGGACGGTACTGGCCACATGCAACAATTTGCATATGGTTGGTGGCAGGTGAGTATTGTCAAGGTGAATATTGTGTTCGTCACAGTAACGCTGGCAGCGCAGTAGAAAAGCCATCAGCAGAGAATCCCACTGCCCGAGCGCCTCGACAGTGATGCTTATCTGCTGTGGCTGGAATGTGTCGAGTTGTTGGCTCAGGCTATCAAAGGAAGGAGCTGTCTGTCCTTGTAGCCAGTCGCCGTGCAAGCGTACAAAAATGGTCTGTGAGGTGCTTGCTGTCAGTGTGAAATCGGGTGCTTGCAGATGCATCAGAGGGTAAAAACCTGAAATTAGCGCTGAAATTAGCGTAGTAGGCAAAGTCTACTGCCTGCCTCGTCGCACAGACAAGAATTATCCCTGGCAAGGCCTGTCTTACAGATATCTCTGTCATCTCCACTGGTTTATTGAAAGGGCAGGGTGGGGCGCAACGGTGCAATAATGTCGTAGGCTTTTTGGTAAATAGCTTCAATGGGTGTTGTGTTGTTGGCCTCCCGCCGTCGGGAAATCATGGTCATTGGAAACAGATAATTATTGCTCAACTGGTAGCGCAGCGCCCGGCTGCGACCTGTTTTGTCTTCATAGATAACCCAGTGCATAGCCAGTTCAGCAGCCAGTAAATCGCCCATGATAACGCCCATGCCCTGTAGGGTGGCTGTATTATTACCTGTTACGATGCGCTGATCGAGCAGGCGTTGCAGCAGGGCCAGATCATGGTGGCGTTCGCCGTTGAAACCCTCGCCAAAGTTTATTCGGGTGAGATCTTCCAGATGGCGGCGCTGCTGGTTCAGATACTGTCGATCCAGATAACCCGGTTCGCTGATCCTGGGCTCGTCGGCGCAACTTGATGTGCTGAAAATCAGCAGTGTCGATGCCAGTACTGGCAGAAGAAAACGGAGCAGTGTCATAATAGCCTCCCTGTAATTGCCTGTGTTGAGTGTCCTGGATTATGCTTTCGTGCACTGATTTGAGCCTGTGCCGGTTGTCATGGCCGCACTTACATGGATAATTGCCCACTTCCTGCGGTCTGATCTGCCACGGATAATGTTTTTTTGTTGGTGTGGTTCCATTCAGGTCGAGTCCGCTGTTCTGGAGAGAGCAAATGATAACCGGCAGTATCGTCGCACTGGTAACTCCCATGCAAGCCGATGGCAGCCTCGACTGGGCTGCTCTTGAGCGTCTGCTGGACAAACATATTGAAGCAGGTACCAGCGCTATTGGCGCTGTGGGCACAACAGGTGAAAGTGCCACCTTGAGTGTGCCTGAACACTGCGAGGTGATCCAGCGTTGTGTCAGGCATGTCAATGGGCGTATTCCGGTGATTGCCGGTACGGGTGCCAACTCTACCCGTGAGGCTATCGAACTGACAGCGGCGGCGGCGGATAATGGTGCCGATGCCTGTCTGCTGGTCACGCCCTATTACAATCGTCCAACCCAACGCGGCCTGTATGAACACTACAAGGCCATTGCGGCGGCGGTGAATATTCCACAGATTCTCTATAACGTACCTGGTCGTACCGCGGTGGACATGCACAATGACACTGTGGCTGCGCTGTCTGAGCTGGATAATATTGTCGGTGTCAAGGACGCTACAGGTGAGCTGTCACGATTACCTGATTTGCGCGCCCGCTGTGCTGATGGTTTTGCCCTGTATTCCGGTGATGATGACACTGCGGCAAAGTTTATACTCGGTGGTGGTCATGGCAATATTTCGGTGACGGCCAATGTGGCGCCTTATTTGATGGCGCAACTGTGTCGTTTGGCACTGGCGGGTGATCAGCCTGGCGCCACTGAACTGGATGAAAAACTGGCGGCGCTTAACAGTGCGCTGTTCGTTGAGGCCAATCCGATTCCTGTAAAGTGGGCGTTACAGCAGCAGGGATTGATCGGCAGTGGTATTCGCCTGCCGCTGACAGAACTGGACCGTATTTATCATGCGCGTGTACTGGCGGCACTGGAGGCCGCAGGAGTCAGATGAAAACAGCACAGAGACTGAATCGAATCAGCCGTGTGGGCCTTTGCCTGACGCTGGCAGGCCTGGGTGGATGTGGTTATCTGCTGCATGATAAATCGCAGGACTATCGCCATGCACATGAGCTGCCGGTGATGGATGTGCCGGGTGGCGAAAGCTCGGCCAGTCTGCATGAAATCTACCCTGTGCCGGCCGTGCGTGACGATGTGCTCAGCGCCGAGGCCTTCTCCGTACCCCGACCCATCTCGTTGACAGCCAGTGCCGGCGAAGAGCGGGTACGTATTCAGTCGCTGGGGGAGGAGAGCTGGGCACTGGTGTCTATTGCTCCTGGCCAGCTTTGGCCGGAGGTTCGCGGTTTTCTGTCTGCTGCGGGTGTTCAGGTCAGTCGTGTTGATGCGCGCTCAGGCATCATTGAAACCAACTGGCTTCAGTTCGAAGATAAAACAATGGCTTCACGCTTTCGTTTCCGTATTGACCAAGGGGTTCAGCGGGGCACTAGTGAACTGCATGTATTGCAAATGAATCAGGCGGGCGATATTGACAGCTGGCCGCCACAGTCTGACGACAACACCCAGGAGCAGGATATGCTCAAAGCTGTTGCCCAGTATGTGGCCAACAGCTCTGAATCGGCCCCGGTGTCGATGATTGCTGATCAGGCCATGGGCGCCAGCGGCAAAATTTCCCTGCATGAAGCTGATGCCGGTTATACCTATATCCGCATGGGCTTGTCTTATAGTCGGGCCTGGGCCTCATTGGGCAAGGCGCTGGCTGATGCCGGTTTTGAAATTACCGATAAAGATCGCAGTGCCGGCAGATATTATCTGCGTTATCAGTTACCTGAAGAAGACAAAGAGCGCGGCTGGTTCAGCTGGTTTTCCAGTGATGACAATGATCATCCCTGGTTCGGCAAAGACTACGAAGCCTGGATAAGCCAGGATGGCAACGATGCTGTCACTATCCGTATGGTTGGTGACAATGACCCGGATTTTGATCGCAAACAGGAGCAGGCCATGTTGTCCCTGGTAAAAGGGCACCTCAGCTGATAGCCATTCGTTGACGCGCTTCCAGTCTTTATGCGTTTTGCCTCTTTGGGTAGTGGCAGTAAGGGTAACGGCACCCTTGTTGCTACAACTGACAGTTTGCTGCTGATTGACTGCGGTTTTTCACTGCGCGAGAGTGAGCGCCGTCTGCGCCAATTGGGTGTTGAACCCGGTGATATCGATGCCATTTTGGTGACCCACGAACACAGCGATCACGCCAGTGGTGTGGCCCGCCTGTCACGCCGTTACCAGATACCGGTCTACCTGACTCACGGCACTTACAGCAGTGGCCGACTGGCTGACTGCTATCAGATCCACTGTTTTAACAGTGGTCAGCAGTTTTGTGTGGGTGGAATCAGCGTGCAGGCGGTGGCTGTGCCTCACGATGCTCGTGAACCCTGCCAGTATCGCTTCAGTGCCGGTGGCCAGCACCTGGGCGTGCTGACTGACCTCGGTTCGATAACGCCTCATGTAATTGACCACTACAGTGGTTGTCATGGCCTATTGCTGGAGTTTAACCACGATCTTGATCTGTTGCGCCATGGCCCATATCCGGAAGCGCTCAAGCGTCGGGTGGCTGGCGATTGGGGGCATCTCAACAATCAGCAGGCGGCTGAATTACTGGCGGCCATTGCCGGGCGTGAGCTGCGCTATCTGGTGCTGGGCCATATCAGTGAACAAAACAACACTACCGAGGCTGCGGCGGCGGCACTGATGCAGGTTTACGGTGAACTCGATGAACGAGTGGTGTTTGCCGATCAGGCCGGAGGATTTGGCTGGCTGGAGTTGTCTGCCTGAGCAATGGCATTTGTTGTTTCACTCGCAGCTGTTGTTTCCTGTGTGGCCTCTTCTTTGGCCCGGTCCCGTTTCCAGCGGCGGTTGCTCCACAGCCAGCTTTCGGGCTCGCGCCGGATAGAGGCCTCAGCGGCGGCCACATAAGCATCCACAATGGCGTGTGAGCCTTTACTGTAGGGGGGTTCTGCCAATGGCTGAAATTCAATTTCATAATAGCCGCTGCGTATCCGGTGACAGGCGGCAAAAACAACAGGGAAGCCGGTAAGTTGGGCGAGGCTTTCGGCGCCCAGGTAAAAGGCGGCTTCCTGATGCATAAAGCGGGTCCAGTAGGAGCGCTCCTGTTTGACCGGTGATTGATCAGCAACCATCACAAAAATTCGCAGCTCTTTACGCCGACGAATAATGTCGCGGGTGGATTCTGCCATCGACAGGGGGCGGGAGCCGAAGCGGCTGCGGATATCCAGCATCAGTTTATCGGTGATTTCATCGTGCAGCGGTTTATAGACCGGATCTACCGGCATGCCCAGAGCTGATGTGGCGCCGTGCAACATCCACTCCCAATTGCCCTGGTGGATAGTGAGCACAATGGCTGAGCGACTGCGTTCTGCCATAGCCTGTTCGAGCACTTCCGGGTTGCGCAGAATCACACGTTTGCGAAAGTCCTCATGGCTCATTCGACGCGCCCGGACAATCTCAAAGGCCACCTGGGCAAAGCGGTAGTAGAATTTTTTCGCAAGAACTGTGATTTCCCTCTCGCTTTTCTGCGGAAAAGCCTGCCGAAGATTCCTGCGCACAACTGCTTTGCGATAGCCTACGAGGTAGTAGATCGTCAGATAGGCCAGCCACGCCACCGTGTACAGGAGCGGAAAGGGCAAATAACTGATAAGGCGATAAAGTATTAACATTGGGGCGGAAGCACCATGGCCATGGAAGGCCTAATTACAATGAGATGGCAAATGCAGCGCAACAACACGCAGCAGTGCCTGACGTTTGGGACAGCGCAGGGTTTGGTTGTTGGTGAGATCAACCATATCCAGTGCCTGAAGTTCGGCCAGAGGCAGGGCATCCACAATATGGTTGTTGCCAAGGTCAACTTCACTTAATGCACCCAGTGATGACAGTTCGCTGATGTCGCTGAGCGCATTATCTGACAAATTGAGCTGACGCAGGCCGGTAAAAACAGCCAGTCCGGTCAGGGTATTGATACCCATATCACTGCAGGACAGTATTTGTAGCTGTGTTGCCTCACTCACTTTGTATCGGTCGATCGCTGATTTAACACAGTCCTGCAGTGCCGGGTCGACCATTGTGTAGTTTGTAAACAAGGGGCGGGGTGTATACAGCACCGTGTCATTAACAAAAATGTCGTAGGTCTTGCATGAGGCCAACACCAGACAAAATATGATGGGGGGGAGGCCGCGAATAGCGGATTTGCGCATGCGGATTGTCCTGTTTGCATTTCAGTTCAGTTATTTTACGGTCGTGGGCGCCTGTCCTGCGGCGCCTGTTCGTATGGGCAAAGCCCGGTGTTTCTGTCTGGAAACAGGCAGAAGCAGGGTAATATAATGCAAGCGTCTCAGACGGACAAACGCGAGCCATCCATGATTGAACTCACCGAGAAATACCCTGACAAGCATTCGTCACAGCGCGATGCTGCTGAATCCATTGATCTTGTTCAGCGCGGCAACCTTAAATTACTGGAAAATACCCTCCATAAGCAGTGGCGGTCCGGCCAGAATATTGTTCTGTGCTGGAGTGCCGATGAACGCGGTGTGATGGTGATATGGGTGCCACACTATTTTTTAGGTAACTTCAGCGCACAATCGCGCAGTGATGGCGTTGACAATGAAACATTTATTGGCGACCTGATTTCCGGCAGACGGCGCAAAACCCGTGAAGAATTATTTGCGCTGGCGGCCAAACTCGATGTTGCACCCAGCTTTGTCAAACTCAATACGGCATTATCTGATGAGACTGCGGTATTGAACGTGGTTGAACAGATTATCAAGCGTTATGGTTTGAGCTATGTTCAGTCCCGGGGAGTGCTGCTGTTCGATATTGCCGGTTTTTCCCTGTACACCCCTTTTGAGCAAGCCAGCCAGCTCAACAGTTTGTCCTATTCCATGAACTCGGCCTATAACAAACTGCATGCCCAGGGAGTGGAGGTGAATTTTGCCCGCACGACTACGGGTGATGGCTACTATGTCTGGAACCGGGATGAAAATGACAGCGCCAATCAGGATCTGTTTATGTTTATGCTGCTGGTTATTGCCGATAACGCCGTAGCTCGCGGTGCTTCCAAAGGCAATACAGTGCCCTTGTTGCGCAGTGCCTACCATGTTGGTGGTCACTATGAACTCTATCAGGCTGAAGGCGTTAACCCGACAGTATTCAGTTATATCGTTGGTGATGTCACTATCGATCTGGCCCGGATGGTTGACCTGGCCCAGCCCAGCCAGATTCTGGTGGGGGATTTTTCCATGGGTGTACGCAAGCTGGTAGATGCTTGCGTAACAGAGGTGAGCATGGAGGCACCGGCTTTTGTTCGCCACTGTAATGATGAAATCAAAATGCTGGATGGCATTCAGCTTTCAGGTAAAAAAGTAAAGTATCTGCACTGCAAACTGACCGGTGATAACGGCAGTGGCGAGGCCAGTGCGCGCCGTTTTTTGGTGGTCGACAAACATGGCCTGTCACGACATACCTATAATTTACAGCTGGATATCAAGCTCGAAGATGAGAGTCTGGAGCTGGGTATTGGTGAAAACCGCCTTCCCGGTGTGGGTGAGAAACAGGCCACGCTGACCCGGCCTTCTGTTGGTCAGCGCCGTGCCGGTACGACCAGACGCCTTGTGGATGAGCCTGCCAGCATATTGCGCAAGCGACCACCGAGGTCGTTTTTATCCGAGGATTGAATATGCTGACAGGGCGTGGGCCAAACATGGATGTAAGCAACTCCGTTGATGTAACTAATCCAGCGGCTGTTGCAGTGGCAATGCAGCAGCTGATGGAGCTGCGTTACCCGGGCCACTCTTTTGCGGTTGTTCATGCCCTGGTTAATGATCTGCAACGCTTGTACGAAGGCCGGTTTCCAGGCTTTCATGGTTGCGAGGTTGCCTATCATAATTTGCAGCATGTACTGGATGTTTCCCTGGCCATGGCCCGCCTGCTAAATGGACATGATAAGCGCGCGTCACAGGAAGGTCGGCCGGATGAGGCCCTGGGGCCACATTGTGCGCTGGTGGGGTTGGTGGCGGCTATTTTTCATGATGCGGGTTATATTCGCCGTGCCAATGATCATTTGCACGATAATGGTGCCGCCTATACCCGGGTGCATGTGAATCGCAGTGCGCGCTGGCTGCGTGATTACCTGCCGAGTGTCAATCTTGGCAAAATAGCAGCCAGTTGTGCCCGTATTGTTCAGTTCACCAATTGTAATCGCCATCCGCAGGAGATTGATGTTCGCTGTTATGCTGAACAGCGACTTGGTGAGCTGATTGGATCAGCCGACTTGATCGCCCAGCTGGCTGATGTTGCTTATATTGAAAAATGCCGCAAGTATCTTTATGAAGAATTTGTGATCAGTGGTGTTGCCAGTGCCGCCGCCTCCGAAGGTTATACAGGCAAGGTTTACCGTTCAGCACAGGAATTGATTGAATCGACACCGGAGTTTATCCGTTGGGTACTGGATCAGCGCCTGGAAGTGGAACTCAACGGTGCCTATCATTACGCCACCGACCACTTTGAAGGCAGCAATCTGTATATGGAAGCGATCCGCTTTAACTATGAGCAGCTTGAATATGCTTTGAGAGAACAAACGGGTACCTGAGGTGATGCCGACCAGGCTTGCTTTGCTGGCTACTGCCTCAGCAGATGCCGTCCACCTGTCAGCCAGACTCGATCTGCCACTTGTCGATAACCTGCCCGGAGATTGCAGTCTTTACGATGCTGTTTTATTACGACATGAAGGGCGCCTGTGCCTACAGGAGCTGGGTTCCATGGCGCCGGGGCCTGTGTCAGTAAATTTTGGTGATTCTGCAATGCGCCACCGGCGCAGAGGCGGGCAGAACGAGTTACTGGGAAGAGCTGTTGGTTGTGGACGCAAGCCACAATTGTCTGTACTTGATGCTACGGCGGGTTTGGGGCGTGACAGTTTTGTATTGGCTGACCTTGGCTGCCGGGTGCAGATGTGTGAGCGTGATCCGGTGATTGCAACCTTGCTGGCGTCGGGTCTTGAACAGGCCCGGATGGCATCGGATGCGTGGTTATCTTATACCAGCGAGCGCTTGTCTTTGTGGGAGGGGGTGGCGCAGGAGTTGCCGATTCCGTTGCGTCAGTCTATCGATACAATTTATCTTGATCCGATGTTTCCTGGTCGTGATAAAACTGCCGCAGTAAAAAAGGAAATGGCAGTTTTTCAGCGCTATTTGGCTGGCAGTGCTGCAGCTGATCAAAAGGGGGAGACAGAGGCTTTATTGCATTGGGCGCTGGAGCAGCCCGTTGCCCGAGTGGTGTTGAAGCGGCCGCCGAAAGCTCCTTTGCTGGCCGATTGCAAACCCTCTCATCAGATTGTCGGTAAGGCTGTTCGTTTTGATGTTTTTGTGTTGTCGGCTTTTAGCTGACAACACAAATTTCTGATGTCCTGCTGCGTGCATACCGCAGACATGTACCAGCCTGTTTGTGACAGTGATGGGCTTATACCCATCGGCGCAGCCCCAGGCCGCATATCAGTAGCAGGGTGATCATTAGCACAGGGACCGGCAAGGTTGGTATGGCAGTGGCTGCTGTTGATACCGGTGGCGGCAGTAATGAGACTTTTGATGTCAATTGCACATAGCCGTCACTGCCATTGGCACCAGCTTCGCCGTCAGTATTATTTTCATAAATAGTTATGCTCATTCCATCAATTGACAGTGGTTCACCACCGCTGACGGTTGGTGCGCCGGTACCGCCACTACCGCCACTACGGCTTACATCGCCACGCCCGGTATAACCCGGTGCTCCGTTGCCACCGTGTTCTCGCTCAGATGGTTGATAAGCCGATCCATCCGGATGAATATCACAGGCCTGATTAAGTTCATCCGGTGCAATGCTGGCAATCATAAACAGTGGGTTGGCGTAGCCGTCACAGAGTCCGCCCTGGCCACCGGTAGAAGCTGCCTGGCCGGGAGTTCCATTAAATATCAGGCGACCACTTTCTGTATCCATGGCGTAGGCGGCGCTCCCGCCACCTCCACCGGCACCGCCTTGTGCCCGCACTGTCTCCGAAGCACTGCTTACGGAGCTGCCACCACCAGCGCCACCGCCACCGCCAGACAGCAGCCCCAGATTGTCATAACCACCCGCAGCGTTACCGCCACTAACACCTGCTGGATCACCCGTGCCACCGGTGCCGCCAAAGGTGGCTTCTGGAGGAAACCTATCATTGGATTTCAGGCCGCCAGCGCCACCTTCGCCGACTACGATAGTCAATACTTCTCCAGGTGTAACCGTCAGTGTCTGTAATGTCCGCTCACCCAGAGCACCGTCACCGCCGGTAGCGGTGGTTTCGCGAATAGCCATACTGAATATCACAAATGCTGATGAGGAGGCGGAGCCGCCACTACCGCCACCACCACTGGCACCAACCGCTTCTACATCAATTTCAGTCACACCTGCTGGCACTGTGTAACTATAGCTGCCGGGGCTATCGAAGATTACCTGAGCCGCAGCAGAAAATGACAAAGCCATAAAACAAGCCATTACGAGAGTTTGAATGACAGTAACAATATATTTTTTCAACACATTACCTCTTAACACAATTGTCCTGATCCAGCGTATTGATAGATCTGTCAGCCTGTTGGCACTGCATTATTTGCAGTGTGATTGAGGCATTAAAATACTAGTCCTAATTATTTTTGTAAGCGTTCTGTAAAATTTGATATCAATTACTAACTACTTGTAAGGGCAGGCATTTCCCATCTGGTATTCCAAATGGAATAAAACATATTGTCAGCACTTACTTGTCTGGCAGGGAGATAACACGAAACAATAGCGATGGCAGGGGCGGACCTGCCTGGATAAAGTGCCGGTGCTGGCAGTACAGCAATGAGGTTATCCACGTAAAAAGAGAAACAGCTATGACACGAACGATTGCACTGATAACGGGAGCTTCATCGGGTATTGGCGAGGCCTTTTGTCGGGCGCTGGCAGTGCATTGCTCGCATATTATTGCGATAGCTCCCTGCGAAAAACGCCTGCAAAAATTGTATGAAACCCTGGCTGGCGAAGCAAAGGTGTTGCCAGTCGTGGCAGATTTATCCACGGTTGACGGTGTAAGTCGGGCAGTGGAAATGCTGCGTCAGCAAGGGCCGGTGGATTATCTGGTCAATAATGCCGGTTATGGCCGTTATGCCTGCTGTGAAGATTCGTCTATTGATGAGCAGTTGAAAATGATGCATCTGCAACTGGATGCCAGTGTCAGATTATGTCGTGCTGCACTACCTGGCATGCTGTCAGTTGGGCGGGGAGGGATTGTTAATGTTGCGCCTGTTGGTGCTTTACGGACCCTGCCGATCAGCGCCATCTACGATGCCTGCAAAGCCTTTGTCAGTAGTTTTTCCCTGTCTTTACAGCAGGAAGTGGGTAATAGCGGCATTCGGGTGCAGTGTTTGTGCCCCGGATTGACCCATTCAGAATTCGACGATAGAGCAGATTTTGGGAAGGTTGACAAGACAGAGCTGCCGTTATCAACCGGGATGACGCCAACAGAGATAGTTGATTGCAGTCTGGCAGCGCTTGCACATGAACCGATTGTGGTTATGCCGGGTAAATTCACACGATAACAGGTGTGACAGCCTGATCAGTCGGTTGATTCAATCCAGCAGCAGGTGTTCGAGAATGCCCTGGTACATAGCGGCCAGCCTGGGTAGATCATCGGCGCGCACGCATTCATCAATTTTATGAATGCTCGCATTGACCGGACCGAGTTCGATAACCTGGCTGCCGGTAGGTGCGATAAAGCGTCCATCGGAGGTGCCGCCAGCGGTGGACTGTTTTGTTTCCAGGCCCGTTACCGAGCGGATGCTGTCAACCGTTGCCTTGATCAGGTCGCCACTGTGAGTGAGAAAAGCCTGGCCACTCAGGTTCCACGTCAGAGTATAGTCCTGATCAGGCTTCAGGCCGTGGCTGTTGATAATGGCTTCGGTGCGCTGGCGCAACTCGGCATCGCTGACTTCGGTTGAAAAGCGAAAGTTGAACAGCAATACCAGCTCTGCGGGAATGACGTTGGTGGCGCCGGTACCGCTGTTAATATTGGAAATTTGCAGGCTGGTGGGGGGGAAGGCACTATTGCCTTCATCCCAGATTTCAGTCGTTAGTGCCTGCAGTGCTGACAGTGCCTTGTGAATAGGGTTATCTGCCAGTTGTGGATAGGCAATGTGACCCTGTATGCCATGTATTTTCAGGTGGGCACCGAGAGAGCCGCGGCGACCAATTTTGACAGTATCCCCAAGCTGTTTGCTGCTGGAGGGCTCGCCGACCACACACCAGTTGATAAACTGGCCCCGTTCGGCAAGTGTGGCCATGACTCTGGCGGTACCATCGACGGCGGGGCCTTCTTCATCAGAAGTAATGAGAAAGCCGATACGACCCCGGTGCCGGGGGTGAGCTGCACGAAAGTCTTCACAGGCGATGATCATGGCTGCCAGGCTACTTTTCATATCGGCAGCGCCACGGCCATAGAGCATGTTATCGCGCAGGCTTGGCTCAAAGGGGGGGGACTGCCACTGATCAAGTGGGCCGGTGGGTACGACATCGGTATGACCGGCAAAGACTATGAGAGGGCCATCTCCGGGTGTCGTTGCCCACAGGTTGCTGACTTCACCAAAATTCAGTTGTTCACAGTCAAAAGCGATGGCTCGCAAACGCTCAGCTATCAGTGCCTGGCAGCTGGCATCATCGGGCGTAATGGAGGGGCGTCGAATCAGTTCGCAGGCGAGAGCGAGGGTTCTTTCCACAGCGATAACCTCAGTTGTGTGTGTGCAGTTCGCTGTTGAGTTCGACCGCAGATTGGTTAGTCAGACATTCAACTGCGCCACTGATTGAATTGCGGCGCAGCAAAAGATCGGATTTGCCTGCCAGTTCCCGTGCTTTTACGACATTGGCTGTTTTTCCCTCATTGTCGAGAATGTTGATTCGGGTACCGGCAGTAACATAGAGTCCGGCCTCCACAGTGCAGCGATCTCCCAGTGGGATGCCAATACCGGCATTGGCACCGATCAGGCAGTCTCTGCCCACAGAAATAATGACATTGCCGCCACCAGACAGTGTGCCCATGGTAGAGCAGCCACCTCCCAGATCGGAGCCTGCACCTATACGTACGCCAGCGGAGATACGGCCTTCAACCATGCCGGGGCCTTCGGTTCCTGCATTGAAGTTGATAAAGCCCTCGTGCATGACGGTGGTGCCTTCGCCCAGATAGGCTCCCAGGCGCACACGGGCTGTATGGGCAATACGCACACCGGCGGGCACTACATAGTTGGCCATCTTCGGAAATTTGTCGACACTGGCCACTTCCAGCACTTCTCCGCGCAGGCGGGCAGCCAGTTGTCGCTCGGGCAAGTCATCAATAGCAATAGCACCCTCGCTGGTCCAGGCAACATTGGGCAGAATACCGAACAGACCGTCGAGCACAATTTTTTGTGGTTCAACCAGGCGGTGAGAAAGCAGATGCAGCTTGAGATAGGCTTCTGGCACATTGCCTGGTGCGCTGTCTTGTTTTAATACCACCACCACAACCGGTGTGTCGGTGCCCCGCAAGGAAGCGACCAGTGAGGCTTCTTCGTATTCACCGGCTTTTTCCAGCGCTTTGTACAGGCGATCAATATCGCTGTGATCGAGTTCGCTATTGTTGTCGAAATTACCCAGCAAGTCAGTGATGGACGGCGGAGGTGACAGTTCGGGCTGGGGGAAATAAACCTCCAGCCATTCCCCCATACTGTTTTGAGTGCCAATGCCGATGCCATAGGCAAATACTGTATCAGTCATGATGATCTCGTCGTTTACTGGGTTAGCGTGAAGGGTTTGAATTCAGAGGGTATGACGGTTCAATAGGTCTGCATACCGGTCACTGGAAAAACCGCAGATACGTTCATGGCCCGTGTCCAGCAGCGGGCGTTTAATCAGGGTCGGCTGTTCCATAATGGCTGCCAGTGCCTGCTGTTTATCCATTGATTCACGCACATTGGCCGTCAGGGCTTGCCAGCTGGTGCTGCGACGGTTAATGAGGACTTCCCAGCCCAGTTCATCCAGCCAGGCTTTAACTTGCTCAGAATGGATACCTTGATTGCGCATATCGTGAAACTGGTAATCAACACAGTGTTGATCAAGCCATTTGCGGGCTTTTTTAACAGTGTCGCAATTGGGTATGCCGTAGAGGGTGATCATGGAGAACATCCTTGCCTTGAGGTGGCGTAGGGTAGCAAATCCACTATCTGAGTTATAGCAAAGCTGATACTGGCAGATATTGCAGGCGGCTATTCAATTCAGACAGCTGTAGAGAGGTATAAATCAGCCCTGCTCTTTTTGGGAGCAGGGCTGGTTCAGATTATCCCGCGTAGGCCCGGAGCAGGTCACGTTTTCTCTGCTCTGCCTCTGCCATGGATTTTTCCTTGACGTAGCCAAAGCCGCGAATCTGATCTGGCAGATTGGCAATTTCCACGGCTGCCGCCAGCTTGTTTGCACTCAAGCCTGCAATAACCTGCCCCATCATTGACTCATAGTTGTCAATCATGCCGCGTTCCAGCTTGCGCTCTTTGGTATAACCAAAAATATCGAAAGGTGTGCCGCGCAGATTGTTGAAACGGGTCAGCATTTTAAAACCGCCCATCATCCAGCCGCCAAACTGCCGCTTCATCGGCAGGCCTGTAGACGGATTTTTACGGCTGATAATTGGTGGAGCCAGGTTGAACTTGAGCTTGTAGCCTGGTTCAAACTCGCGTTCCAGCTTGGTGATAAACTCCGGTGAGGTATACAGGCGAGCAACTTCGTACTCGTCCTTGTAGGACATCAGTTTGGCCAGATTGAAGGCGACTGTACGGGCCAGCTCACTCGACCCTGGTGCAACAGCCTGTTCTGCTGCCTGTACTTTCCTGACGGTTTCCAGATAGCGATCGGCCCAGGCTCTGTTTTGATAGTTGATTAGATGCTCAACACGGTTGGCGATCAGATCATCCAGTGACTCTATCGTCGGCTTGTTCTGGCTCTGGTCGGGCAGCAGTTCCTTAACTTTGTCTGGATCATGCGCGTAGAGTCGGCCAAGTGAGAAGGCTGTAAGATTGAAGGGAACGGCGGTGCCATTCAGTTCAATCGCTTTTTTCAGTGCATCGACAGAAACCGGCAGCAACCCAAGCTGGTTGGCGTAGCCCACTACGAACATATTGGCACCGATGGTATCGCCCAGTAGCTTTAAGGCCAGGTTGGACGCATCAACAAAAAAGGCGTTGTCCTCTCCGGTGCGTGCGACGATGCTGTGGTCAATGCGGTCTGCATCCACAGCCAGATTGCGGTCAAACTGAAAATCAGCCGTTGGCACAACATCGTGGTTGCCGATAAAGCGAGTCCGCCCCTTGCTGTAGGTGGGTGCGGCATCACCACTTAACGCCGCCACCATATCAAAGCCCAGTACCAGGTCAGCACCTCCGTTGCCGATGCGTTGTGCCGCCAGGTCTTCAGGGTTGTCTGCAATTCGCAGGTGAGAGTAAACGGCGCCATTTTTCTGGCTCAGCCCCGTCATGTCATAGATAGAGCAGGCTTTGCCTTCAAGGTGTGCGGCCATACCGATAACGGCGCCGACAGTAATAACACCCGTGCCACCGATACCGGCAATCATTACACCCAGATTGCCGTGGTTATAGGAGGCTTCGGGAGGAAGGGGCAGGTTATCAAAGAGATTGCCTGACAGATCCACCCCGCTGGGTTTTTTTGGCTCGGCGTCCAACACAGTGACAAAAGATGGACAGAAACCTTTCACACAGCTGTAATCCTTGTTGCAGCTTGACTGGTCAATCTGGCGTTTGGTGCCAAAACCGGTTTCTTTGGGTTGAACGGACACACAGGTTGATTGTACAGAACAGTCGCCGCAGCCTTCACAAACAGCGTCGTTAATAAAGACCCGCTTGGCCGGATTGGGGAACTTGCCCCGTTTGCGACGGCGGCGTTTCTCGGCGGCACAGGTCTGCTCATAGAGCATGGCAGTGACACCGGGTATTTCACGCAATTGACGCTGGACCAGATCCAGTTCCTCACGGGGGTGCAGACTGACACCGGAAGGCAGCGTGCCTCTGAATTTGTTGGGATCGTCGGAGACCACAACCAGTTGTTTGACACCCTCTGCCAATACCTGGTTGATCATCTGTTGAACCGAGATTGGGCCGTCAATCGGTTGGCCACCGGTCATGGCAACGGCATCGTTGTAGAGAATTTTGTAGGTGATATTGACCCCGGAGGCAACAGCTGCACGAATAGCCAGCAGGCCGGAATGATAATAGGTGCCATCACCGAGATTCTGGAACATATGTTTGGTGCCGCTGAAATGATAGGCACCTGCCCAGTTAATACCTTCGCCGCCCATATGTACTGGCAGCAGTGTATCTTTGCGCTTGAGTATGGCCATGCCGTGACAGCCAATACCTGCCATTGCCAGTGAACCTTCCGGCAGGCGGGTCGATGTGTTGTGTGGGCAACCAGAGCAGAAGTAGGGCAGACGCATGATACCAGCCTGGTTTTCTGCCTGTACTTTGCGGTTGCTGTCGAGCTGCTCAATAGCCTGGCGGTAAGTTTGGCTGATGTTGTCAATATTGATGCCCAGAGCCTGCAAGCGGGCAAGAATGGCGCCGGCGATGATTTCAGGTTCCAGCTGTACATCGCTGGGAAAGAGTTCGCGGCCACTGTCGTCCCGCTTGCCCACCAACCGTGGACGGCTGGCCAGATTGAAGAGTACGCTGGCTACCTGAGGCTCAAGGAAGGGGGCTTTTTCCTCGATCACCAGCAGCTCTTCACGACCTTCGGCAAATTCAGTCAGACCCTGTGGTTCCAGCGGCCAGATACAGCCCACTTTATACAGCGAAACCCCCATGGCTTTGGCGGCCTCCTGCGTGAGGCCAAGTAGGCTGAAGGCCTGTAAAATGTCAGTATACGTTTTACCGGCGGTGACAATACCAAGCCCGCCCTTGCCACCGATCAGCTCACGGTTGATGTTATTGGCGCGTACAAACTTGTGAACAAGCGGCAGGCGTATGCGCTTGATAGCGATGTCCATAAGGTGGGGACCGTAACCACTGCCACCATAATTTACCTGCGCATCCACTTCACCCCGGTCGGGCAGTTCCACAAAAAAGTTACTGTCTACATTGACAGTCTGGGTTTGCTCGACGGTCTCATTGACCGTTTTTAGTGCAACCCAGAGTCCGCAATAACGCGATAGCTGCCAGCCCAACAGACCAAACTCCATGATCTCCTGTACGTTTGAGGGGTAAAGTACAGGAATATCGAGTGCCGCCATTACCGGCTCACTCTGGTTGACAACAGTAGAGGATTTTCCGGGGTGGTCATCACCAATAGCAAGTAAAACGCCACCATTGCGATGACTGCCAAAGTGGTTACCGTGACGCATGACATCTGCCGAGCGATCGACACCGGGGCCTTTGCCATACCACATGCCATAGACCCCATCCACCAGTGGGTCAGGATAATTATTCAGCTGTTGGGTGCCCAGAACGGCGGTGGCTGCCAGATCTTCGTTGACTCCGGGCTGGAAGACGACACCCGCTTCGGTCATCCGTTTGCTTTCTTTCCACAGAAGGGCATCGAGTGAACCCATGGGTGAACCTCGATAGCCACTGATATATCCACGGGTATTGAGTCCGTTGCGCTTGTCTATTTCGCGCTGAAGTATTGCTATGCGCGCCAGGGCCTGAGTGCCATTGATAAAAATTTTCCCCTCTTGCTTGTCAAACTTGTCATTGAGGGTTACTTGTGCCAGCGGCTGGATCATTGTCATTATATTTCCCTTGTAAACGATCTACTGTGAACAAAAATACGATTTCTTTTTCGGCGGCATTATTAGGCCTGGCATTAAAAATGAATGTCAGCTATTTAACAGGCCTCTTTGCATCGTGCTTTGGCAGTGAAAGCGGTTCTATGCCAAAAGAATAGTCCCTCTATAGGCGTCAGACAATAGATACGACAGACAATAGATACGACGGTGCCTGTAATGCTTTGTGTATACTGCGAGGCGCTTAATCCGATGCTCAAACAGACTGCCTGTTTGATGCTGTGTCTGGACGCTTGCTTTAAGTTTGCCGCCTGTTTAAGCCCGGTTTCTTGAAATATGGATAAAGATTTGTAAATTCCTTTGTATTTTAAGCAGTTGCACTGCTTGTTTAAGTGGTGGCGGCACCCTTAAGCAGGATAAAACACTAATAAACTGCTGTTTTAATGGCATTGTGGAGTATCGGAGTCTGGTTGTCTTACAGTAACGGTGCAATTACCAGGCTGACAATGGCCATTACGTTAATCAGAATGTTCATTGAGGGGCCTGAGGTGTCCTTGAAAGGGTCTCCCACTGTATCACCCACCACTGCCGCAGCGTGAGTATCTGAACCTTTGCCGCCGAGATGCCCCTTTTCAATATATTTTTTGGCGTTATCCCAGGCGCCACCGGCATTGGCCATCATCAATGCCATCAATACACAAGCCAGCAGAGCACCGCCAAGCATGCCACCAAGTGATGCCGCACCCAGACCAAAACCAACCGCAACGGGGGTGCCAACGGCAATGATACCGGGCAGTATCATCCGACGCAGAGCTGCTGTAGTGGCAATATCGACACAGCGAGCCGTATCTGGCTCGGCTTTGCCTGCCAGCAGGCCAGGGATTTCCCGAAACTGTCGGCGAATCTCGTTGATCATCTCAAATGCTGCATCACCTACTGCTGTCATGGTAATGGAAGCAATCAGGAAGGGAATGGTGCCGCCAATAAACAGGCCTGTCAGCACAACAGGGTCAGACAGCTCCAACTCAAAGTCGGGGTGATGTACCTGCACGGTTTCAACAAAGGCGGCGATAATGGCCAGTGCGGCCAGTGCGGCGGCGCCAATGGCAAACCCCTTGCCGATAGCGGCCGTGGTGTTGCCCACTTCATCGAGGCCGTCGGTGATTTTGCGGGTATCTTCACCCATGCCCGCCATCTCGGCAATCCCCCCGGCGTTGTCTGCTACCGGGCCATAGGCGTCAATGGCCATGGTAATACCGACGGTGGCCAGCATGCCGACAGCGGCGATACCCACGCCGTACAGGCCTGACAACCCGGTGGAGATAAAGATAATGGTAGCCAGAAAGAGTACTGGCAGAACAACGGATTGCATGCCAACGGCAAGACCTGTAATCATCACTGTTGCCGGGCCTGTTTCACCAGCGCGTGCAATTTTGCGCACTGGTGCAGAGCCTGTGTAATACTCGGTAATCAGTCCAATAAGCACTCCGCCAACGGCGCCGCAAACTACCGACCACCAGATATTGCCATTTAGCCCCATTTGCCGGATAACAAAGAAGGCCATGATCACAAATATCACTGGTGCGAGGATGGTGCCACTGCGTAGAGCTGCTTCCGGTGCTGCTGTGCTGCGCAGGCGTACGATAATAATGCCAATAAAGGAAGCGAGCAGGCCGATAGAGGCCAGTGCCAGTGGTAAAAACATCATCGCGTTGCGTTCAGTGATCTGCAAGGTGGCTGCAATGGCAATGCAGGCAATCATCGAACCACAATAGGATTCAAAGATGTCAGAACCCATACCGGCGATATCGCCCACATTGTCACCGACGTTGTCGGCAATTACACCTGGATTACGGGGGTCATCTTCGGGAATGCCTGCTTCCACCTTACCGACAAGATCAGCGCCCACATCGGCGCTCTTGGTATAAATACCGCCGCCAACGCGGGAGAACAAGGCCACTGAGGAGGCACCCATACCAAAGCCATGAATAGCGTGAGCGGCATCCGGGTTGCCGCCAAAGTACCAGTAAAGGCCGCCGAGGCCGAGCAGACCGAGAGAGGCCACACACAAACCCATGATGGCACCACCGTAGAAGCTGATCGACAGAGCCAGCGGCGCACCGTACTTGTGGGCGGCAACCGCCGTGCGTACATTGGCTTTGGTGGCAGCGA
Source organism: Parahaliea sp. (assembly GCA_047974765.1). Classification (GTDB taxonomy): domain Bacteria; phylum Pseudomonadota; class Gammaproteobacteria; order Pseudomonadales; family Halieaceae; genus JBKECP01. The sequence goes on from JBKECP010000009.1 coordinate 123,992, forward strand.
ACATACCGAGATAACCGGCGATAGCCGAAGAAAGCGCACCCACAAGAAAGGCCAGTGCGGTATCTGCGCCCAGTGGAGAGGCGTAGAGGCTGACAAGAAGCACAAGGGCAAACAGGCCCAGCATCTTGTATTCCCTGTGCATAAAGACCATGGCGCCAACATGAATCTGGTCACCAATATGCTTGACCTTGCCGTCACCCTGATCGTGCTGTGACATGATATAAAAAATTATAAAAGCCACGATCAGCCCGAAAACACCCAGTACAGCAGGCACTGCAAGATAGTCTGTCATGACGGGATCCCTGTTGTTTGGGAGCGTTCAAACTATGCTAACCGCTCTTGTTGAACGGTGGCAAGTGAAAAGCCAATAAAAGCAGATGTTTGTCAAGCGTCTGAATGAGTGTTTGTTCACAAAATACATATATTTTTTGAGGGATAGCCACTACTTGTACTTTCCCCTATGATAAAGACCCTCCACTAGGGAGGTATTGACAACAATCTGAATGGGATCAAAGCCGTGGGAATGATTAGTGAGTTTAAGGAATTTGCCGTTAAGGGCAATGTGGTGGACATGGCCGTCGGCATCATTATCGGCGGCGCTTTTGGCACCATTGTTAAAAGCCTGGTGGATGATGTCATCATGCCACCGATCGGTATGCTGCTGGGTGGTGTTGATTTTTCCAATCTCTTTCTCGTCATTAAGGGGGATGGAGATTATTCAAGTATTGGTCAGGCTGCGGCTGATGGTGCAGTCACTATCAATTACGGCATGTTTATTAATAATGTCGTGAGTTTTTTGATTGTGGCCTTTGCCGTATTTTTACTGGTAAAAGGTATCAACAGTGTGCGTCGTCAGGAAGATGAACCGGCTGCTGAACCAGAGCCTGCGGAAGATGTTCTGTTATTGCGCGAAATAAGGGACAGTCTGAAAAAGTAAGATCTTTATTATTAATTAACCCGTATATGGTCTCCTCCCCGTTTGCAAGGCTTGCACAGTCGGTGTCGGGGACAGGTTGCTGTCGTATCCGGCCTGTTTATGAGGGGCTCACTGCGCCCTCTGGGCTTGATGAAGTTTCGCCGCCTGCAGTCCCCTTATCGGCATGTCGGCCTCAAGGGCCATCGAGTTAATTAGGTTCTCTGCAGACCGGTTTGATCTGTTATGTCATCGATTGTCTGTTGCCTTTGCAACCCCGGGAAAACGCTCCTGTTTTGTTTTTCCTCGTTGCGTTTACCGGGGTTTCATCCCGTCGCCTTGGCTGCGGATGCGGATGAAGCCCAACAGTAGTGCTCATCACGAGCCATGATCGCCCAGGCGATACGGATCATCCTGTTCGCCAGTGCGATCACCGTTGTGTTAAACCTGCGTCTGGCTTTTTGTGGCTGAGTTCATTGCTGACACTGTTCAATATGACGACGGCAAAGCTGGTTTTTACCAAATCTACACCGATTTTTATACGATTAGACATAGTTTCCTCCTCATCTCGTTTCGATAGAGCATTCTTCATCTCTATCCTGGCGCATCGCAACGCCGTTTGGGAGGGGAGGAGGCCATCTTATCGACAACCCATGTTGCCGGGTTAATAACGGCCGATCTGATGTGTTCATTTTGGATCGGCAGTTTTTACTTTTGACCTTGTGTTGCTGTTGTTGCTGTACGTTCATTTATTTACTGTATTTTTGTGATCGTCTTGGCAGTCGTTCATCTGTTTTGTGATTGTATTAACAAAGCAGTTGGCTTGCCGAAGATGTTCTGTTTCACTACTGCTGCAAATTACTTTTTAAGGGTAGGGGGTAGTGGTGAGTAATATTTTGATAAGTAATATTGAGCTGATTCCAAATAAACGGGTGGTGCGTCACTTGGGGCTGGTACAGGGCAGCACTGTGCGTGCAAAGCATGCCGGCAAGGATATTATGGCTGGTTTCAAGAATATTTTTGGCGGAGAGCTGGGCAGTTATACCGAGCTGTTGCAGGAATCCCGCGATGAAGCACTTGACCGTATGGCCGAACAGGCTCGGGCTATCGGTGGCAATGCCATAGTCAATGTGCGCTTTTCCACTTCGGCTATTGCCGCTGGTGCATCTGAAATTCTGGTTTATGGCACAGCAGTGGAGATAGCGGATACCGAGGGTTAAGTCATGGGTATGCTCATTAATCTCGGTATTTTTCTGTTGCTCCTGCTGGCGGGTTATCTATTTGGTCGGCGGGCGGAAAAACGACATTACGCCAGTATTTATGAACGTGAAGATCAACTGCGGTACCTGGTGGTGCTCAATGAGCGCTTTCCGCCTGCATACAGGTTAAAACACAGTAGTGAGCTGGTTTGCGGCAATGTTGTTATTTCTGTGGACTACTTTAAAACGGTAGTTGCCGCTTTGCGTAATCTGGTTGGTGGCAATATCAGTGCTTATGAATCTCTGCTTGACCGTGCGCGCCGTGAAGCAGTTTTGCGTATGCAGGAAGATGCTGAAAGCCTGGGAGCCGATATGATTATCAATATGAAATTTGAAACCTCCCGTGTATCAGGTCAGGCCGGCAAGAGTATTGGCTCAGTGGAGGTTCTGGCTTATGGGACTGCATTGATTGCGCCGACCTGAGCATATAATAGGTGAGAGAGAGTTTCCCCTCGGAGAATTCCCGCATTCCCGAGGGTATCAATGCATCACAGGCAAACCCTTTGCGGGAATTTCTGGCATTAATTGTGGGGGTTGGTCTTGCGCTGGTGCTGTCGATTACAGTGGCTGTGTTAGGTATTGAAGTATTAACGCCCTATATTCCCTTTGAGTGGGAATTAAAAATCCAGTCCCCTGTCGAGCTGCTGGCTGGACAGGAGGGCCTGAACAAGCCCTCTGAAGAAGCCAGCAGGGCGTTGGTGCAATTGGGTGAAGCACTGGTGGCCAGTAGCATGCAGGTGCCGATAGGTGAAAAACAGGCCGCGCAGCAGGTGCCACCTGAATATTTTAGTTTCCACCTGGTTCACTATTCACAGCCAAATGCTTTTGCAACATTCGGCGCTGTTATTGCCGTTACTGATGCTTTGCCGCAGCAGGTAGAGAGTGAAAATGGCCTGGCCATGGTGCTGGCCCATGAAATTGCTCATATCCAACTGCGCCACCCCATTGCTGCGGCCAGTCGCTCGGTTGTTGTGCAGCTTATGCTGGCAATAGTACTTGGAGATAACAGTAACCAGCTGCTTAGTACTGGCAGCATACTGACTTTGCTGAATTTTAATCGTGAGATGGAGTTGGCGGCGGATCAGCGGGCGCTGGATATTCTGCGGGTCCATTATGGCCACTTGATTGGTGCTGATGAGCTTTTCAAGGTTTTCAGTGCGCGGGAGGATGGCAGTGCCTGGCTGGAATTTTCCCGTACTCATCCCAATAGTGAACGTCGCTTGCAAAACATTCGTGAAGCCATGGCCGATATGCCTGCCGGTGAAGTACGGGCGCTGCCAGTGGCATTGCAAACACCCTTGAGTACAGTGGCCGATGAAAGTTAATAACTGAATGGATCATGGGTGAGGTGCCTGAAAGATGTACACAAAATACCTTGTTTTAATCGGCCTTTTTGCGTTACTTGCTGGCTGTTCAAGTGTACATGAAACAGAGGTTGCTGAGACAGATATTGCTGATATTTCACGCAAGATACCTCAAACCCATGTTTATAACTGTGAAGGTGGAGAATTCATTGTCCGCACAGGGCCGGGGGAGATTGCGCTGTGGTATGAAGGTACGTATCAGATACTGTCCCAGACCCGTAGTGCTTCAGGTGTGCGTTATCAGGAGGGGGATATTGTTCTGTGGAATAAAGATGATCAGACAATACTTGATGTCGGCCTGCACAAATTACGCAACTGTCAATCTCAACCTGAACGGGTGCCTTGGGCCGAGGCCTGGCGTCGGCGTACTGATCCACCAAAGCCGGATAGTGAATCAGGGCTTTATTCACCCAAGGATGAATGATCAACTGATACCTGATCTGTCGATAGTCTGATCTGGTTTTTTCTGACGTTTTCGTAGGCGTTGAAAGCGACAGCAATCATCAGGACCAGCAAAGGATCAGTGATTTCAGGCGTAGGACCCTGGAAAAAAATTTGCAGCACTTCGCTTGCCAATAAAATGGTTGCCAGTCCCATTGAGGCTGCACGTAGAGATAAACCTGTTTCTACCAGCAGCCAGAGCAAGCTGGCGTACATAATTGCCTTGCTGGAGATTGCCATCGCATTGAGCAACAGATTGCCATTCAGTGCACCAGCAAAGGGAAGCCAGTGGAATGAATGACTTGTACTGCGCAAATCAAAAGGCATGAATGTTGTTGTCAGCAATGTGAACAACAGTAATAGTGTCAGTAATGGCGGCCTGTTGCGATGGCGGATCATGTACCAGGCAGGAATTGCCAATATACCTCCGGCAGCATGGTTGATAGTGGCTGCATGTCCAACAATAAATAAACTGCCCGCAAGTGTTAGCAGTATAAGTAGTGGGAAGTGGCGTTCTATTTTTGCCGGCCATCGGGTTTTGCTGAGGAAGTGAAAAATAACCAGCCACATCACCATTTTTTGTACTAACCACAATGGTTCTGGTGTTGAATAAATAATTGCTTTGACATTGTTTTTCAGCAATTGCAGGTCGATAGAAGGCACAAAAGGTGCCCAGTTATAGGCCAGCCAAAGCAGGCCCAGTATCAGAGGTATTGATGGCAGCTTATCTGGCAGGGTACAGGATGACAGGTTTTTGGGGCCGGGCAGGCATGCCAGTGTACAGCCAATGGCGCAGCCCAACAGATTCCAGAGAGCGTCACTGCCACTGGGTATTCTACCGGGAACGATTAACTGGACTGTTTGTATCAGGTAGGCAAAAACAAAAGCAATGATCAATATCTGAATTATCCGGCGTATTTGATGCTTGTCCGGGAAGGCAAGTATTGCGGTAAAGCCGAAGGGGATGAACAATAACAGGTTTGCCAGCGAGTCGCCGCGGCTGTTGTTGCCAAGGTTGAAATCAAAGAGTGATTTCAACAGTGCGGGTTCACAGGCAGCAATGTTAAAGCGAAAGGGATAGAACGAGCCGTAAACGATTAAAAAAATAAAAAAATACAGTAGCGTCCGCATGTCAATCCTTTGACCTTGGTTTTTTAGCAATGCTGGTGATATTAACCCGGTTGCATGGCCTGCCAGGTTAATGGCTACGATATTCTTATAAAAACCGGCCCTCACACAATAAGGAGAGCCTTTTTAATGACAGTGCAATAACAGCCTTGTCAGGCAGGGCAGTGTTTGGATTGGTTACCTTTTTGATTGATGAAGACGTTGCCGCCACCAGGCAAGGCCGGTAATGCCCAGTGATAAAATACCGATAGCCCATGCGCCAAGTGCAGGTACCGCCGTTGTTGAGGTTGAACCACCTGTGCCGGGTGGGGGGGCGGCTACACCATTTACTGTTACGGTGAGTGTGCGGGTGTATTGTGAGGGTTGAAAGCCGAACGTCAACGTTGCTGTGCTGTGCCCAAGTTCTCGCGGGGTAATATGAAAATCAAAGATGCAACTGTCACCTTCTGCAAGATTGCCGGTACGGCATGTGTTGATACTGGTATAGCCCCAGTCAACATCTGCCCCTGCTTCTGTGCCTGTAAAGCTATAGAGAAAAGGTTGGCTGCCTGTACCCACTTCATTGGCCAGAACAATGCGCAGTAATGGTGCCTCCTCGCCAACGACAATATCACCAAAATCATGTGTTGACGGCGTTAGGGTAATATCGGCGTAAGCAGTTGCTGATACAAACAATGCAACAAAAGTAAGACCAAGGTGGTATAGATTTTTTTTAATGGGAGACCGTTTACTGGCTTGCATATTGGGGCACTCTTTGATGTTGATGCTAAAAAAGAATAAAACCGGCGGGTGATTTTACGCACATTTCCCCGGGCTGAAAATGGAAATATAGCCAGAACTTATTTTAAGTCAGACATCAGGCAGATACTTGATCGAAGTCATTTATAAATAATTATTATGTGCTAAAGCGAATGATAATTACTTGCAATTAATAACATATAATAGTACTTTTCCCTCCACTTTTAATGGGGGGTTACCATGAATGTAAGCAAGACGTTAATGACTTTTCCTTTGGCACTGGCGGCGAGTGTATCTCTGGCTGCAGCAAAAGAGCGGGGGCCTGAGGTTCTGGAAACCGTAGTGGTGACTGCCACTGGCAACGATACCAGCGCACTACTGGCCCCGGCCTCACTGTCAGTGATTTCCCGTGAAGATCTGCTGAACACCCCGGATCATAAATTGCTGAGTGCATTGCGAAAAACAGCGGGTATTTCCTTTTCGGGTAGAGGTGTTGGTGGACGTAAAGTGCTTCAGTTACGGGGTATGGCAAGTCAGCACTCGCTGATCCTGATCGATGGCAAGCGGGTCTCTGCCAGTGATGATGTTGTAGGCCATTCGGATTTTCAATATGACTGGCTGCCTCTGGATAGTATTGAACGTATTGAGGTAATCCGCGGGCCTATGTCAGCCCTCTACGGCTCTGAGGCTTTGGGGGGTGTTATCAATATTATTACCCGCAATGATCAGCTGGATCAGCAGTCTTACTCGGTTATGGTCGGAGGCAGTCCTTATAGTGCTGATGAAGGCGGTGAGGATTTTACTGCCAATGTTCAGGTTGTTCAGCCGGTTACTGATACGCTGACGTTGAAGGCTCATGTCGGACACACCTATCAGGATGATGTAGAAGATGAAGACAACGAGCGGTTGAGTTCTCTGGAAGGACACAAAATTAATTCAGCGCAGGTTGGCGGCAGTTGGCAGATTAACCCCAACCATGAGATTGAGCTTGAATACCTTTATTCTGATGAAGAGCGTTGGCACAATACCAATACGCTTGGCGGGCCTCCCTATTATCGTTCCATGTATGATCTGGATCGGGAAATGATTTCTGCCTACTGGCGTTCGCAAATGGGTGCATGGAATGGTTCGGTTGGTTATTACCGCTCACAGATTGATGTGATCAACAAAACCAATAATGCAGCAGTTGCTCCCTATACTCCGCAGTACTTGACAGATGATGTTGCCGAAGCAACTTTTTATCGTGATATCGGTCAGTCACGTTTGACACTGGGTGGTGAATGGCGTGAAGAGGAGCTTGAACACAAGGCATTTGAAAATGGCAGTGATTCAGTAGTGCATAAATCAGCACTGATGCAGCTTGAATTGCCACTGATGGACGTTTTGCATCTGACGGCCGGTGGTCGCCTGGATGATCACGAATATTTTGGCAGTGAATTCAGTCCGCGTGTTTATCTGGTTTGGGAACTAAGCCCTGAGCTGTCTCTGAAAGCTGGCTATGGCCACGGTTTCAGAGCACCAACGCTGAAACAGATCTCACCCAATTATCGCTTTGACGGTCCACACTCCTTCCTTGGTAATGAAGACTTGAAGCCTGAAACAAGCGATAGTTATGAAATTGGCATGCGCTATGAAAGTGAAAGTTTTCATTTAAGTATGGCCGTTTTTAAAAACAATATTGACGACCTGATTTCTACAGTCTGTATTGAAAATTGCGATGGTCGTTTTGGCCATGTCAACAAGTACGTCAATGTAGAAGAAGCTGAAATTACCGGTTTTGAGCTTGAGGGTTCAACCTGGATTGGTGAGCGCTTTGCTATCAATGGCAGCTATACCTATACCGATGCTAAAAATGAAACGCTGGACCAAAAACTGTTTGCGCGCCCACGTCATCTTGCCAATCTGGGATTGAGCTATGATCTGATTCCCGGCGCACTTACGACAGCTGTTGATTGGCAGTATGTTGGCAAACAATGGGTTTCAGTATTGGAAGGTGAGGATGAGTTGCCGGATTATTCTTTGGTCAATGCCAGTATTACTTATTTTATGGGCAACCACCGTTTCAGTTTGAGCGCAACTAACCTGGGTGATACTGATCTGCTCGATAAGAGTGATAACTTTGGTTATACCGAATATGGTCGCAGTATTGAATTGAACTGGTTTTGGCAGATTTAATGATGAATTGTTTACGGTCAGTCCTGTGGTTCGGGCTCGCCACTGTTTTGTTGCTGACGGCATTGCCTTTGCCTGCACAGTCAGCACAGGAGCTTGTGGTAGTAACCAATCGTATGATGCTCAAAGCCAAACGTGAGCTTATCCGCAAGTCTGCCAATGAGGCGGGCTTTGCAGTGACTATTGTTGAAGCATCATTGTCTGACGAAGCGCTCGTGGATGCCATCAACAAGCGTGATGTTGTGCTGGTGGATATGTCGCGTCCAATGGACATAGAGAGCTTTAATCAGCGTATGTCGGAGGCACAGCTGGAGCCCGGGCATATTTTATTCAAGACCAGTGGCAGTCAATTCACATTTAGCGGGATGGATGAACGTAGCGGCCAGAGGTTGGCTGATTATTACCGCAATGGTGGGCGTCGTAACTTCCAGGCTTTTTTCCGTGGTTTGCAAAGTGTCGTCACCAAGGGAGAGGTGGGTGAGTTACCTGCGCTAATGATGATGCCGGATCAGGGGGCTTATCACCCTGATTATGAAGAGCAATTCAGTGCCGATCCTGATGACATCCTGCGTGCTTTGGGGCATCGTCCCGGGCAGCCGGTGATTGCCCTGGGTTTTCACAACCGTTACCTGAAGGCGGATGCGCTGTCTCATATTAATCAGCTGGTTGAAAAGATTCAGGCACACGGAGCGTTTGCGTTGCCGGTGTTTTATTCTCTGGGGCCGGATGCGCGATTGGTCGAACTGCTCAAGGGGCGGGCCAATGTATTGATTCATATGCAGCCTGTTTATCACAATGGTTTTGAAGCCCAACTGAATCAGCTGGGTATTCCTGTGTTACAGGGGGTTGGGCGCTGGAATGATACGAAAGAAGGTTGGGAACAGGATCCGATTGGCTTGTCATTGGCAGCAACACCGCTTTATCTGGCATTGCCGGAGCAAAACGGCCTGATTGATCCGCTGGTTATGTGGGCAGAAAGAAATGGTGAACTCAGTCTGATTGATTATCAGGCTGAAGCGGCGATCAATAAAGCCATCAACATTGCTCGTTTGCAGTTGAAAGCTGTTGCTGATCAGAAACTGGCAGTGATGGTTTATAATTATCCGCCGGGAGAAAAAAACCTGTCGGCTTCCTTTATGAATGTGCCTCGCAGTCTGGCCGGGCTGTCTGGCAAATGGCTGGCCGCAGGTTATACCACCCGTGAATTGAGCGAACAGGATTTAATTGACGGTCTCGGTGCGGCTATCAAGGCCGCTGGCCAGGCGGGTAGCCAGGACAGTCGGTGGCGGGAGGCATCGGAAAATACGGATGATCATGCCTCCATATCACTACGGGATTATCAGGCCTGGTTCAGTCAACTGCCGCAGACGGTGCAAGCGCGTATTAATGATTATTGGGGAAAGCCGGAAGATTCACCGATACTGGCTTCGGTCGATGGTGAACCCGGATTTTTTGTCCACTATATCAAGGCCGGTAATATTGTTTATCTCGGTCAGCCTGGCAGGGGCCGCCCGGGCATGGATAAAGAGCGTCAGCTTTATCACGATGTAAGAGTGCCGGTAAACCACTATTACCTGGCGACCTATTTATGGTTGAGGAATAACTTCAAGGCAGATGCACTGATACATTTTGGTACTCATGGTACTCAGGAATGGATGCCGGGAAAGGAACGCGGACTCAGTATCTATGATGACCCATTGCTGACTCTTGGGGATATTCCCGTAATTTATCCCTACATTATCGACAATGTTGGTGAGGCTACGCAGGCCAAGCGCCGGGGGCGGGCGGTGATGATCAGTCATCAGACACCTCCGTTCAGGCCTTCGGGTCTGCATGGTGTGCTGGTGGATATCCATCAGTTGATTCACCAGTGGGAAAATCTCGAACCGGGTGATGTCAAGGACAATACGGTTAATAGTCTATTGTCGATGGCACAGGATAATGAACTAACGGTTGACCTTAACTGGACGATTGCTGAAGTTAAAGAACAGCCAGCAGAGTTTATCCAGAGACTGCATGATTATCTGCACGAGCTGGCTGATGCCTCTCAGCCGATAGGTCTGCATACTTACGCCGGTGATGATCAGTATCAGCAAAAGCTGACAACGGTGTTGCAGATGCTTGGTGAGCCTTTTATTGCTGCTTTTGATCTGGCTCAGCCCAATGAGCTTTATGCCGGTGATTACCGTGATTTAGCCAATACCGCGCCTTATCAATGGCTTGATAGTGTGCTTGGCAAAGACACAAAAGTAGAGCCGGAACTGGCTGACTGGCAGGCACAGGCGCAGCAGTATTATGACAATCTGGATACTGCTCCGGAATGGGCGAGTTTAGGTGCGGCTGTGCGTGGGGAGCATATCGCACCAGGTATTGGTGGCGATCCTGTCCGGGTGCCGGACAGTCTGCCCAGTGGTAAAAACCTGGTTGGTTTTGACCCTGCTCGTGTGCCGACTAAAGAGGCCTGGATAGTGGGCAAAAAAGCTATTGATGAGCTGATTGCCAAACACCGCGAGGAACATGGTGAGTGGCCGCAGCGACTGGCCTTTTCTCTGTGGGCGGTTGAAGCCATGCGTCATGGCGGAATTCTGGAAAGTCAGGCCTTCTATGCCATGGGTGTTGAGCCTGTCTGGGATCGTGCTGGCCGGGTTGAGGGTTACAGGGTCATTCCCAAAGACGAGCTGGGGCGCCCGCGTGTGGATGTAGTGCTGTCAGTTACCGGCCTGTACCGCGACCAGTTTCCCAATGTGATGGAGCATCTGGCCAGGGCTGCGGCGGAAATTTCCCAGCTGAATGAGGAAGGCAACCCGCTGTATGAGCATACGCAGATGTTGCTGGCAGATTTAATGGCCAGGAATATACCCGAAGCTGAAGCGATGCCAATGGCGCAAACCCGGGTGTTTGGCAGCCCGACCGGCGTTTATGGTACTGGTCTGGAAAATGCTTCACTGGCCAGTGATACCTGGGAATCAGATGCCAAACTGGCAAAACTCTACCTGGATCGTATGAGCCATGCTTTTGGTCCTGATAGCAGCCGGTGGAGTAAGGCGGCAGATTACAGTGAGCTTTATGCACAAAATCTGAAAACAGTTGATGCGGCCTTGTTGGCGAGAACGTCCAATCTCTACGGCATGCTGACGACGGATGACCCCTTCCAGTATTTGGGGGGGATCGATCTGGCTGTGCGCCACCTGACGGGTAAAAGTCCAGAGCTTTATATTTCCAATCAGCGCCAGGCGGGTAAGGTGCGCTTTCAGGGAGCCGATGAATTTCTGGCCGTGGAGCTGGCTACACGCACTTTTCATCCCGGCTGGATTGAGTCAATGAAAGAAGAAGGTTTTGCCGGTGCACTGAGTTTGCAGGATATGACCAATAACCTCTGGGGTTGGCAGGTGGTGTCACCTGATGTGGTTGAGGATCATCAGTGGCAAAAAATGCATGAAATCTATGTGATGGACAGCCTTGATCTGGATATGAAGGAGTGGTTTGAACAATATTCTGCCGAGGCACGTTTACGGATAATGGAGCGTCTGCTCGATGCTATTCGTAAAAACTACTGGGATGCTTCTGAGCAAACACGGCGTGAATTGGTAGAGCAGTATGAACAGGCGCTGGCTGAGCATAACCTCAAAAGCGCTCATGAAAAACTGGCTGAGTTTGCCGATGATCTGGCGGCTGGTTTTGGTTTGGCTACTGTGGCTGTTAACAGCCTCAATGCCGCGGCAAGTCAGGCAGCCGCACCACAACAGGCGCAGACCCAGGATGTACAGGGTCAGAAACTTGAAAAAAGCAGTCAAAATACGGTGGACAATACCTTGCAATGGTGGTGGTTGATTCTGGTGATATTTCCCTTGTTCATTGGTGCCTGGCGCCAGTATCAAATCAGCAGGAGGATCTGAAAATGACAATTGAAACACTGCTGTACCAACTTTCGTCCTGGCTGTTGACGCCGGTATTGCTGGTGATTTTGTTGGCACTGGTTTATAGCCTGTATCAACTGGGCCGTTTTGTTGTTGAGGCATTCTTCCGCTTAAATAACGGGATTGAAAAATGTTCTCTGTGGCAGCTTAAACGTGCCCAGCCAGCACTGGATTCAGAACATCTTGAGCTGGCTGTTTTGAAGGAGCTTGAAGGGCTGCGTATTACTGCCCGTACAGCGCCTTTGCTGGGGTTGGTGGCAACGATGATTCCCATGGGGCCTGCCCTGGCAGGGGTGGCAGCTGGCGAGATGGGAGTAGTTGGTGAGCAGGTGGGCATTGCATTTTCGGCCGTGATTGTTTCTCTGCTGGCGGCTTCCATCTGTTTTATCCTGCTAACGGTCAAACGGCGCTGGCGACTGACGACACTCAAATCTATCGAAGAGTGTGAAGAGCAAAAAAATGGAAACAGAGCAGTCGCTTCCGATAATTTGCAGGAGGTGGCATGAGTCGCCGCTTTCTGGATGCTGAGGATGATGATCCCATCCTCAGCATGGTGAACATTGTCGATATTTTTCTGGTGATTATCGTCATTTTGTTCATCATTATTATGGAAAATCCGCTTAACCCGTTGCTACAGGATGACGTTACCGTTATTAAAAACCCCGGTAAGGAAAATATGGAAGTCCTTATCAAGGAAGGTAAAAAACTTGAGCGCTACAAATCCACCAGTGAGGTGGGTAGTGGTCAGGGGGTAAAAGCGGGAGTCACCTATCAACTGGATGATGGCAGTCTTATCTATGTGCCGGAGACCAATGCGGACTAAAAACTATTTGGCTGGCTGTGCCCGGAATTTATTCCAGGTACAGCCAGCCAGGTATGGAGTGTCTGAATGCGTTCGGGCAGGCATTGTGTTCTGTGATAACGCGGATACTGGCGTTCAGATTTTCCTTTAGTCTTCAGGGCTTGGTCTGTTCCTGATTTCATATTTTGTCAGATATGCCGGGTGAGAAAGCAGTGTTCGCTCATCTGCCAGCCGACCGGTTGCGGGATGCGCACAGTGTAGCCGCTGCCGGGTGCTGCCGTGACGGTGGCGCCATCCAGGTTTTCCATATTCTGTAGCGTAAAATTGACATTGCCACCGGGGCTGACGATGCTCAGTGAATCGCCTTGTTCAAAGCGGTTCTTGACCTCGATAGTCAACCAATTGCCCTTGGCGTCGATGATTTCACCACAGACCTGTTCCGTACCCAGGGTGGAGGTACCCTGCTCGTAGGACTGGAAGGCCTGTGGCGGATGGCGGCGAAAAAAGCCTTCGGTGTAGCCACGGTTGGACAGGGCTTCCAGCTCGTTCATCAAGTGCATGTCGAAGACCTTGCCGGCGATGGCGTCGTCGATGGCGCGGCGGTAGATCTGGCTGGTGCGGGCCACATAGTAGGGGCTCTTGGTGCGGCCCTCGATTTTCAGTGAGTGCACCCCCATGCGTATCAGTTCAGCCACATGCTGGACTGCCCGCAAGTCCCGTGAATTCATGATGTAGGTGCCGTGCTCGTCTTCATAGGCGGGGATGGTCCGGCCCGGCTCGTTGGGGGATTTGAGCAGCAGCTCGCGGGCTTCGATCAATTCCGGTTGACCGCTGTTTGTATTGGCGGCGGCTTCAGTGCCTGTCCCGGCGGCATCCTGGTACTGGGGCACCATATCGCCGCTGCCATCGGTGCTGTGTGCTACCGGGTCGTACTGCCAGCGGCAGGCGTTGGTACAGGCGCCCTGGTTGGCGTCGCGGTGGTTCATATAACCCGACAGCAGGCAGCGCCCGGAGTAGGCCATACAGAGGGCGCCGTGTACGAATACCTCCAGCTCCATGTCCGGCACTTTGTCACGGATGTCGGCGACTTCTTCCAGCGCCAGTTCCCGCGACAAAATCACCCGGCTGATGCCCTGTTGCTGCCAGAACTTTACCGTTGCCCAGTTGACGGTGTTGGCCTGTACTGACAGGTGAATTTCCTGCTCCGGCCACTGTTCCCGCACCAGCATGATGATGCCCGGATCCGACATGATCAGGGCATCGGGCTTGCATTCAATAATGGGCGCCAGATCACGCAGATAGCTGCGAACCTTGTCATTGTGGGGCGAGATATTGGAGGCCAGATAGAACTTGCGGCCGAGATTGTGGGCGTAGTCGATGCCCTCGGCCAATGCGGCTACATCCTTGAAGCTGTTATTGCGCACCCGCAGAGAGTAGCGGGGCTGGCCCGCATAAACTGCGTCCGCACCGTAGGCAAAGGCACATTTGAGATGGGTCATGGTACCGGCGGGGGCGAGCAGCTCGGGTGTAAAGACAGATGTATTAGAGACGGTGGACATGCTGACAAAAAGGTGATTTGAAAAAGGGCGCGTATTGTACCTGCAATTCAGCTGCGTTCCCACGCAGAGCCGTGGGAACGAGAGGGCGGCCCTAGCAGCCTCCGATCAGTACTTCGTCACCCTCCAGGCGCACCGGATAGACCTGCAGCCGGAAGCTGTCGTCTTCCAGGCATTCGCCGGTGGCCAGTTTGTAGTGTTCTTTGTACAGGGGTGAGGCCACCACCAGCGCGCCGCCGATGTCCCCGAGCAGACCCCGGGACATAACGTTGGCCTTGCCGATGGGATCCCGGTTGGACAGGGCGTAGAGAGCGTCGTCGTTAGTGGTGGCGCCGGGCACATAGAACAGTGCCACCTGCTCCTGACCGAAGCGGGCACAGACTCCCGAGTTGGCGACCAGATCGCCGCGCTTACACAGTTTGTGCCAGTGGTGCTGTTTGGCTGCCTGCATGTTGTTTTCCTCTTCTTCGTTCATTCTGTGCGCGCCCTTTCCATTCAGCTGACGGCTACCAGGCGGATTTTCTCTTCGGGGCGGGCGGGGCGGATCTGGCTGCGCTCCTCGACGAAGACCACGCCGGGGTCCTGTTCATCGCTGTTAATGAATTCGCGGAAGCGCTTGCGTTTTTCCGGATCATTAAGGACGCTGTTCCACTCGCACTGGTAGGTGTCAATGACGCGGGCCATCTCTTGCTCCAGTTCTTCGCCAATGCCCAGGCTGTCGTCGATGATGACTGCGCGCAGGTAATCGAGGCCGCCCTCCAGATTGTCCATCCATACTGAGGTGCGCTGTAAACGATCAGCAGTGCGGATATAGAACATCAGGAAGCGGTCGATATAGCGGATCAGGGTGTCGTCGTCGAGGTCGGTGGCGAACAGGTCCGCGTGCCGCGGCTTCATGCCGCCGTTGCCGCAGAGGTAGAGGTTCCAGCCGTTTTCGGTAGCGATAATGCCGAAGTCCTTCGACTGCGCCTCGGCGCACTCGCGGGTGCAGCCGGAGACGGCGGACTTCAGTTTGTGAGGCGAGCGCAGACCCTTGTAGCGGTTTTCGATACGAATCGCCATGCCCACGCTGTCCTGCACGCCGTAGCGGCACCAGCTGCTGCCGACACAGGATTTGACCGTGCGCAGTGACTTGCCGTAGGCGTGGCCAGTTTCAAAACCGGCGTCGATCAGCTTCTGCCAGATTTCCGGCAGCTGGTTCAGGCGTGCGCCGAATAAATCCACCCGCTGACCACCGGTAATTTTAGTGTAGAGACCGTAGTCGCGGGCTACCTCACCGAGTACGATCAGCTTTTCGGGGGTGATCTCACCTCCGGCAATTCTGGGTACCACCGAGTAGGTGCCGTCTTTTTGCATATTGGCCAGGAAGGTGTCGTTGGTGTCTTGTAGACCAACATGGGACAGCTCGAGCACATGCTCGTTCCACAATGAGGCGAGGATGGAGGCAACTGCGGGCTTACAGATATCGCAGCCGTGGCCCTTGCCGTGGTTGTGCAGCAGCTCCTCGAAGGTTTTGATCTGGTTGATGCGAAGCAGATGGTGCAGCTCCTGCCGTGTATAGGCAAAGTGCTCGCACAGGCTTTTGTCGACGATCACGCCGCGGGCGCTGAGCTCGTCTTCCACGATACTTTTGAGCATGGCCGCGCAGCCGCCGCAGCCAGTGCTGGCTTTGGTCTGGCTCTTGACCTCGGCGATGCTACAACAGCCGCCATCAATGGCTCCGACAATATCGCCCTTGGTCACGTTGAGACAGCTGCACACGGTGGCTGTCATTGGCAGGGCGGCTGCGCCCAGCATCGGTTTTTCACTGGCGGTGGGCAGAATCATCGCCTCCGGCTCGGGCGGCAGCTCGATATCGTTGAGGTGGTACTGCAGCAGGGTGTCGTAGTCGCTGCAATCGCCCACCAGTACCGCACCCAGCAGCTGTTTGCTGTCGGCACTGGTAATCAGGCGCTTGTAGACCTGCTCGCGCTGGTCGCCAAAGACATAGGAAATGGAACCTTCGGTACGGCCGTGGGCATCGCCGATGGAGCCTACATCCACGCCGAGCAGCTTCAGCTTGGTGCTCATGTCAGCGCCGGTGAATTCGGTGGTCTGACCCGCCAGCTGATTGGCGACAACTTCTGCCATTCGGTAGCCAGGTGCGACCAGGCCGTAGATACGGCCGCCAAAGAGAGCGCATTCGCCAATGGCAAAGATATCGGAATCGCTGGTTTTGCAGTGGTAGTCGATAACAATGCCTCCGCGTTCACCAACATCGAGCTTGCTCTGGCGGGCGAGATCATCGCGGGGGCGGATGCCGGCCGAGAACACGATCATATCCGTGTCGAGGCTGCTGTCGTCGGCGAAGTCCATGCGCAGTGTGCTGGCGCCTTTGCCACCTTCAACAATGGCTTTGGTGTTTTTGCTGGTTAGCACCTGTACACCCAGGCCCTCGATTTGCCGACGCAGCATGGCGGAACCGCCGTCGTCAAGTTGCACGCCCATCAGGCCGGGCGCAAATTCCACCACAGAGGTTTGTAAACCCAGATTGCGCAGGGCGTTGGCACATTCCAGGCCGAGCAGACCGCCGCCCACTACCACGCCGGTCTTGCTGTTCTTTGCAATGGCCTTGATGCGGCCGAGGTCATCGATAGTGCGGTAGGTCAGACAGTGCTCGTGGTCAGAGCCTGGAACCGGCGGTACAAAGGGGTAGGAACCGCAGGCGAGAATCAGTTTGTCGTAGCTGAAACAGCGGCCGTTGCCCGTTGTAACCGTATTTTTTTTTCGATCAACAGAAGTGACCGGATCACCAAAGTGGGCCTGCACTCCCCATTCGATATAGATTTCACGCGTGGTCAATGCCAGATCTGAAGGCTTGCGACCGGAGA
This sequence comes from Parahaliea sp., assembly GCA_047974765.1. Taxonomy (GTDB): domain Bacteria; phylum Pseudomonadota; class Gammaproteobacteria; order Pseudomonadales; family Halieaceae; genus JBKECP01. The sequence goes on from JBKECP010000009.1 coordinate 141,152, forward strand.
ACACTTCCGACAGGTGTACACGGTCATAGGCCGGGCGGGGTTCTTCACCGATCACCGTGATGGTGTCGCCCGTGTTGAGTTTGACCAGAGACTCAACAAAATGATGGCCGACCATACCGTTACCAACAACGACAATATTTCTGTTTGCCATGTACGTTCGCTCCTATCCTGCAAATCGGGCCTCCATTGTGTGAGGGTGTGAGGCCTATCCACGAGGAATATTACAAACGCTGTGCCATAATTTTTATTTTTATTTTAATTCAGTGCCTTAGGACATATTTTTGAAATATGTGACTTATAGCTGACAAGTTTGTTTACCTAATTTGGTGCAAGTAGTGAATAATTTCGGTGCACAATGTCAGGGTAATAGAGATATCGCTATCTAATCAGTGAAAATGTCATAAGCCTGTGATCAATATAGTTATCCTGATTGTTGTTCGGCTCTTCTCCGGTCCTATGAGTGAAAAAGGATACCGATCCCCACGTAATCTGTTGGTATATGTCGACCAGGTGTTTATCAGCAAGAGCGAGCGGCGCATGGAACACTGTGAGTTCGTGGACAAGGGGTGGCGTTTCACCCGCCGTTTCTGCCGGGTGATCAGCGGCCTGTGCCGCCACATGAGTATTCAGGCGGTTTCCAGGCATCTGGGGGTGCGTTGGGAAACGGTGAAGAATATCGACAATGCGTACCTGGCCGAAACCCTTCCGGCACTCGACCCGACACAGCTGACGGGTCTGAAGTCCCTCGGTGTTGATGAGGTGGCCAGGGCAAAAGGCCACGATTATATGACTGTTATTTACGACATGGAGAAAGGGCATTTAATTGGCGTGGAAACAGGCCGAACGGCTGATGTTTTCTCTGGATTTCTAAAGCAGATTCCAGCAGAAACCGCTGAAAAAATAGAGGCTGTCGCAATGGACATGGGGCCGTTTGAAAATCAGGCAGTCATCCCTTCCGGATAAGGACTCAATATTCTATTTTGCGGCCTAATATTCACTCATAAGAGTGGAAATGAGCCTGTTGTTCTGAATATATATTTTTTATTTCCTTGTTTTTGATCGCTTATTGATAATAAACCCTTTTAGAGCTACCTATTTTGCATTAGCGCTCTGTTTAAAGTAGGTAACAGGGCATCCAGCCTCTGTCTTCCTTGATTTTTGTCAAATTGAAATCAACTACAGCATGATAGAAATGCAGCCCGGTTATCATGCGTGCTGCTGATATGCGGCAGTGTGTTTTTGTGTGTTGTGCACTTACTTCAAGCAAGGGGTGAAGTAGTGGTTGCTGTATATCAGAATGTTCATGTTTTTCTTGTTGGTGCGGGTCCCGGTGATCCCGATCTGTTGACGGTTAAGGCCCATAAATTGATATCAAGTGCCGATGTTGTCGTTATTGATCGTCTTGTTTCCGATAAAGTGGCTGAACTTATTTCGACAACTGCTACCCGCATTTATGTGGGGAAACAACCTGGCAGACACTCTCGATCTCAGAATGAAATCAATGACATCCTGGTTCGCCTGGGCAGGCAAAAAGTAAAGGTGGTTCGTCTGAAAGGAGGAGACCCCTATATTTTCGGACGCGGTAGTGAGGAAGCACAGCATCTGCTGGCTCACGACATACCTTTTGAGATGGTGCCCGGCATTACTGCGGCTCAGGGTTGCAGTGGTCTTAACGGCATTCCCTTGACACATCGCGGTTATGCAACAGGTGTGCGTTATGTAACGGGGCACCGCAGTCATAACGGCAAACTTGATCTCAATTGGGCAAGCCTGGCCTGTGAACAGACTACACTGGTGATATATATGGGAGTGTCCAGTATTGGTTTCATTGCCCGTCAGCTGGTAGCACATGGTCTGTCGTCAACGACACCTGTTGCTGCTATTGAAAAAGGTTCCTCAAAGGATCAGCGACAGATTATCGGTTCATTGGAAGATATATATACCAAGGTTACGGCAGCTGATTTCAGGCCACCTACCTTGTTTATTGTTGGCAAGGTCGTATCACTGGCGCAAACACTGAACTGGAAAAAACAGTACTACGGTGAAGAATCTTTGGATTTGCAAAAGCTCAAAAATGCTTTTGGTACGGCTTAATCTACTATTTGTTTTGCTGCTTTTATCTGCCTTTGTAGAGGCAGATATTACCGCTGTGCGCCAGGTGGAACTGGAGAGCTTTCTGGAACAGGATTGTGGTTCCTGTCATGGATTACAGCGTCGCGGTGGTTTGGGTAGCCCGCTATTACCGGAATCACTTAGGGCTGTTGATGACGCCACTCTGGTACAGATTATTCTTGAAGGTATACCTGGCACGGCGATGCCGCCCTGGAAGGCACTTCTTTCTGAAGAGGAAGCTGCTTTTCTTGTGCAGCAATTGCGTAAAGGACTGATTAAAAAATGATTATTAATAGAAGCGTCCGTTATTTTTTCAGTGTGCTGATACTTGTGAGTGTTGCGCTGCTCAGTGCCTGTATCTCTCAGCAGCAGCAGCTGTTGTCTGCGCTACGTGGTACAGGTGACCTTGGCATTGTTGTCGAACGTGCCACTGGTTCTGTACTGGTGGTGGATAACACCCACGATATTATTCTTGACCGGGTAGAAGGACTCGGTGATCTCTCCCACGCCTCTGCTGTGTTTTCACGGGATGCGCGTTATGTCTATATCTTTGGCCGCGATGGTGGTCTGAGCAAGGTGGACCTGCTCAAGGGTATGTTGGTGCAGCGTATTGTTCAGGGAGGCAACGCCATTGGAGGTGCTATTTCCCAGGATGGCAGGCTGGTGGCTGTATCCAATTACGAGCCGGGTGGTGTGCGCGTGTTCAAGTCTGATGACCTGGCTATGGTGGCGGATATTCCCTCTACCCACGGCTCTAAAACAGTTGGTTTGACCGATGCGCCGGGAAACCTGTTTATGGTCAGTCTCTGGGATACGGGTGAAATCTGGAAGCTGGATTTTTCTGGTGGTAATGAACCTGCTGTCACCCGCTTTGAGCAGGTGGGCCTTAATCCCTACGACGCCCTGATTAGCCCCGATGGTCGTTATTATATCGCTGGTCTCTACGGTGAAGATGGTTTGGCCAAACTCGATTTGTGGAATGAAGAACAGGGTGTTAAACGCATCCTCGATAATTACGGCAAAGGCAGGCAAAAATTGCCAGTCTACAAAATGCCTCACCTGGAGGGCTGGGCTGTAGCAGGCGATTTGATTTTTCTGCCTGCGGTAGGTCGACATGAGGTATTGGTACTGGATAAGCGCAGTTGGCAGGAGGTGGGGCGCATCCCGGTGCACGGACAACCAATTTTCACTATGGCACAGCCTGGTGGTCGCTATATCTGGGTAAATTTCTCGGTGCCCAATAACGATACTGTTCAGGTAATTGATAGTCAGGCACTGACTATTATCAAAACGCTGACGCCAGGTAAGGGTGTATTACATATGGAGTTTACGCCTCGGGGTGAAAAAGTCTGGTTATCACTGCGTGATGAAAATCGTGTCGATATCTACAATACCCGCAGTTTTGAAAGGGTGGCTTCGATTGAAGCCAATAAGCCAAGTGGTATTTTTTTCAGTGATCGTGCCCACAAGACAGGGTTGTAATGATGGCGTCATTGGCTATAGAGAGAATTGACCTGCGTATTCTCAATGAATTCCAGCGCGGCTTTCCTCTGTGTGAACGACCCTATCTGACACTGGGCGATACGCTGGGTATCAGTGAGGAAGAAGTCATAGAGCGTCTTGGTCGCCTGTGTGATAGCGGCCATATTTCACGCATAGGCGCTGTTGTTCAGCCTGGAAGCATGGGTGTCAGCACCTTGGCGGCGATGCAGGTGCCTCTATCGCGCATCGACGAAATTGCCGCTTATATCAATGCACGTGAAGATGTGAATCACAACTATCTGCGTGAGCATCACTACAATATGTGGTTTGTTATGAACTGTACCAGCGAGCAGGCCTTGGAGCTGGCCGTGGATGAGATTGAGTGCTATGCAAACCTGCCTGTGCTGATGTTGCGAATGCTCAAGGATTACCACCTCGACCTGGGTTTTGATCTGCAATGATGAAGTTATCGTCGACTGACATTGAATTGTTACAGGCATTGCAGGATGGTCTGCCATTATCGCCACGGCCCTATCGGGATCTTGCCCAATGCCTGTCTCTGAGTGAAGCGCAGATAGTTGAACGGCTGGCACAGTTGCAGTATGAGGGCAGCATTAAACGATTTGGTATTATCGTTCGCCATCATGAGCTGGGTTATTGCCATAACGGTATGTGTGTCTGGGATGTGCCGGATGAACGGGTTGATGAAGTGGGACTGGCTTTTGGTCACTATAATTTCGTTAGCTTGTGCTACCAGCGTAACCGCCATCTTCCGGATTGGCCCTATAACCTGTTTTGTATGATTCACGGCAGGGATCGTGCTGTAGTCATTGCTAATGCAAGCCGATTGGCACGAGAAAATAATCTGTTGCAAGTGCGTCGAGATATTTTGTTTAGCATGCGTCGTTTTAAACAACGCGGTGCGCGCTATCCATTGTCTGCTGTTGCACCAAAATGCGTTATTACACCTGTGTTGTCAGTGCAGCGTGACGAGATCGGGTCGTGAAAGGCTGCCTGCAAGATCAGGTTGTAAATCTGGATGCGCTTGACCGACAGCTGATTAATACCCTGCAAAAGGGTTTTCCTCTGACTGAACGACCCTTTGCTGATGTTGCCAGGTTGCTGTCTACAGATGAGGATACCGTACTATCCAGGCTTGGATACTTGCGTGAAAGTGGCGTATTGACTCGTTTTGGTCCCATGTACAACGCCGAACAGCTCGGAGGCGGGCTGACACTGGCGGCGCTGTCAGTACCGGAGGAAGATTTTGAGCGTATTAGCACTATCGTCAATGCCATGCCCGAGGTCGCTCACAACTACCGGCGTGAGCACCGCTTGAATATGTGGTTTGTGCTGGCCACGGAAATGCCGGAACGTATTGATAGCTGCTGCGATGAGATAGAGCAGGCAACCGGACTGAAGGTTTATAACATGCCTAAAAAGCGTGAATTTTTTATCGGCCTGATGTTTGAGGTGTAGAGAGCGGGGCGCTTGTCTAAGGAGTTATGGCAAATGGATAAGGTGGATCGGGCTATTATCAAGGCTACCCAGGCGGGCCTGCCGCTGGTGGCGGAACCTTATAATGCGGTGGGTGAAATGATCGGACTGCCTGGTGAACAGGTTCGTCAGCGGATGCAGCGGATGCTAACAGTGGGCGCTATCCGTCGTATTGGTGCTGTACCCAATCACTATGCCCTGGGTTATACCGCCAACGCCATGTCGACCTGGGATATTGCGGACGACAAAATAGCGGAAGCAGGTCAGCGCATCGGGGCACTCGATTATGTAAGCCACTGTTATGAGCGCCCCCGCCATCAGCCATTATGGAATTACAATCTGTTTGCGATGGTGCACGCCAAAGACAAAGCCGGTTGTCTGATTCGAGTTGAAGCCATGATTGAATTATTGGGCGATGATTATCGGAGTCACGATGTACTGTTCAGCTCCGCTATTTTGAAAAAAACCGGCTTGCGTATTGCCTAGCCAGATACTGTGTACAGTTTTTACAGGTGAATCATGTTTCGTATTTCCGCCATGATGAAGGAGCTTGTTGCACCAAGCGAGGTGAAAGAATACAGAAACCCGCCGGGGCCGGTGGTGATCTGGAATCTGGTACGTCAGTGTAACCTCGGATGCAAGCACTGCTATGCCTCCTCGGTTGATAAAGTCTTCAGCGGCGAATTATCCACTGAAGAAGTATATGCCGTGATGGAAGACCTGAAACAGGCGCGGGTACCTGTTCTGATATTGTCTGGTGGTGAACCACTGCTGCGGCCGGATATTTTTGATATTTCCCATCGTGCCAAGACAATGGGTTTCTATACGGCTTTATCCAGCAATGGCACTTTAATAACGGACGATAATATCGATCAGATTGCTGCGGTTAATTACGATTATGTTGGTGTCAGCATCGATGGTATCGGCGCTGTCAATGATGCCTTTCGCATGAAAGAAGGTGCCTATGAAGCTGCCCTCAATGGTTTGCGGCTATGTCGTGAGCGAAATTTGAAAATTGGTTTGCGCTTTACTCTGACTGAAGACAATGCGGAGCAGTTTCCCCATATTATGAAATTGCTCGATGAGGAATGTATCGACAAATTCTACCTGTCTCACTTGAATTATGCTGGCCGTGGTAATAACAATCGTGGTGACGATGCCTATTTTCAGCATACCCGCAAAGTCATGGATAAGCTGTTTGAATTGTGTTGGGACAATCTGAACAAAGGTCGTGAGCTGGAGGTGACTACCGGCAATAACGATGCTGATGGTGTTTATATGCTGCACTGGGTACGTCGGCACTTCCCCGACCGGGCCGATCACTTCCAGCGTAAGCTGATGCAGTGGGGTGGTAATGCCTCTGGCCAGAATGTGGCCAATATTGATAACCGGGGCAATGTACATCCCGATACCATGTGGTGGCATTACAAACTGGGCAACGTAAAGGAGCGGGCATTCGGTGATATCTGGCAGGATACCAGTGATCCGCTAATGGCTGGGCTCAAGCAGCGCCCGCGTCCGGTAAAGGGACGTTGTGCCCAGTGTGATTATCTCAATATCTGCAATGGTAATACCCGCTGTCGTGCACATCGTTTGAGTAAGGATTTTTGGGCTGAAGATCCCGGCTGTTATTTGCTGGATAAAGAGCTCGGTATTCGTGAGCCTGACTGTATCGTTGCAATGTAATATTTTTATAGAAGGGTGATAGGATGAAAACGAGAGGCTTGTCATTATTGGCCGCTGTTTGGATTTGCTCAGTGAGTGCAAATATAAGCTGTGCTACTGATTTGCAGAAACGAGTCCAGGAACCAGTTAACGGTGAGGCTATTTACCAGCAATATTGTGCAAGCTGTCATGGGGCTGATCGACTGGGTTCAACCGGACCTGCACTGCTGCCTGAAAATCTCAAACGCCTACGGCCTCAGCAGGCTGTCACTGTTATTGGGGAAGGGCGTGCTGCCACACAAATGCCGGGTTTTGGTGATCAGCTGAGTATGCAGCAGATCCAGGCCGTCAGTGATTTGATCTATACGCCGCTGCCCACAGTGCCCAGCTGGGATATTGATCAGATGAAGGCAACGCATCAACACTATGTGGATCAGGCCAGTCTGCCATCGACGCCAGGTTACAAGGCAGATCCTTTAAACCTGTTCACTGTGGTTGAAGCGGGTGACCATTCTGTCACTATTCTCGACGGAGACAGCTTTCAATCACTGTGGCGCTTCAAGTCACGCTTTGCCCTGCACGGAGGCGCCAAATATTCTCCCGATGGTCGTTTTGTTTATCTTGGTTCCCGTGAAGGCTGGGTGTCCAAATATGATCTATACAGTTTGCAGTTGGTAGCGGAAATTCGTGTTGGCATCAATATGCGCAATATCGCTGTGTCTGGTGATGGCAAGTGGGTAGCTGCCGGTAATTACTTGCCGCATTCGCTGGTGATTCTGGATGCGGTGACCCTGGCTCCGTTGCAATATATTGATGTGCGCGATGATCAGGGCCAGTCCTCGCGGGTGAGTGCCGTCTATGCAGCTCCACCCCGAAAGAGTTTTATTGTTGCCCTTAAAGATATTCCCGAAGTCTGGGAAATCTCTTATGGCAGTGAATCTGCTGCAGCATCTGCTGATTTTTCAGCTATTGGCCGTATTTCGCTGGATGATTACCTGGATGACTTTTTCTTTGATCAGGATTATACGCAGGTATTTGGTGCGTCCCGCGATGGTGTACATGGTGTGGTTTATCAGTTGGATACTGGTCGCAAGATAGCCAATCTCGATCTGGCCGGTATGCCGCATCTGGGGTCGGGTATCACCTGGAATTATCAGGGACGTTCAGTGATGGCAACACCTCATCTCAAAGAAGGCAAAATCAGTGTCATTGATATGAGTAACTGGCAAACCCTCAAAGTAATTCAGACGCAGGGACCGGGCTTCTTTATGCGCTCCCATGAAAATACGCCCTATGCCTGGACCGATGTATTTTTTGGTCCCAACCGCGATTTATTACATATCATCGACAAACGTACGCTGGAGATTGTTAAAACCCTCAATCCTGAACCGGGAAAAACCAATGCCCATGTTGAATTTACCCGCGATGGAAAATATGCACTGGTGTCGGTCTGGGAGGATGAGGGGGCATTGGTAATCTATGATGCAACCAGCTTTGAGGAAGTGAAGCGTATTCCGATGAAAAAACCGGTTGGCAAATATAACGTCTGGAATAAAATTTCCTACTCAGCAGGAACCAGCCACTGAGTTTGTCTTGTCCGGGCACTCTGAAAGCAGATACCTGTGGCTTCCAGAGTGTCCGATTTTATTACAGTCCTGATGGCTGGCGCTTGCGCCCCTGTTTTGTGTGTGCGTTTTGGCTGGCCTGTACGGTTGGAATAGTGACCTGATAACTGGCTGAAAAATCCAGATTACTGCGATCACTGTCCAATACCAGTAAGCTGGGGTCCTCTTCAATGAGCCAGGCGCCGCAAGCCTCTCCGGTATCACAGATTAACATGTCATTATCAAGGTCGGTGCCGGCATGGATATAGTAATTGCCTGCTGAAACCTGACTAAAACTATAGTTATAGCTGCCGTCGACGGCCTGGCTGGCTGACTGTGCAAGTGGCTCATCCGTTTCTGCATCATAGAGCAGCACATAGAGTGTGCCCAGGTCAGAACGGTTGGACAGCGCGACGGCCATCAGCACCTGAATATGAACGGTGTTTTCTGATGAGATAATACTGATACGTGCACTGTAGATGCCGTCGGCCAGATTGGTGCGGTCCACATTCAAGCGGTAACGCCCAAGCCCCTGTTCATCCGTGGTAATTGCCGTCAGTGATAACCAGTCCTGTGAACTACTGATTTGTTCTACCCGGGCCGGTGATGAACCGCTGCTGCTGATAAGTAGCTCATGTTCCTGCAGATGACTGCCAAAATTGAAGGAGGTGGCAGAGGCAGATAATTGTGCGGGCAGGTTTACGTTTTCACCACTGGCAGCCAGTGCTGCATTAACGGCAGCATAGGCGTCAATCAGACCATAGCCATAGTAGCTGTCACGGCCAGCTGCACCCATATCACTGGTCAGTTTACCTGCACTCAGTAGTTGGTCAATCTGTGTAGCTGTAATAGCTGGATTAACCGATTTCATCAGTGCAATGACAGCGCTGACATGAGGTGCGGCCATAGAAGTGCCTTGTGCAAAGGTGAATGCGTATTCGAAACTGCGTCCACTGCCTTTACCTGCGGTGCTGAGAATGCCATCGGGATAGCCGTCACCTGTTATATCCTGGTTGAGGTCGCCGCCGGGCGCGGCTATATCCACAGATGTGCCATAGTTACTGTAAGGTGCAGGTTCGCCCTGAGGGCCAACAGCACTGACCGAGATAACACCCTCATAGGCGGCGGGATAGGAGGGGGCTGCCGTGGCCTCATTGCCGGCAGCGGCAACAACAGTAATGCCCGCCTGGTGAATTTCATGAAATAGTAATTGGGCCACGTTGCTATAATTTTCACCGCCCAGACTTAAATTAATAACATCTGCCGGTTTTGATGGCAGTTTACCTGAATCGTTGGTCAAGCCGGCGGCATAGCGTATTGCCTGCATAATGTCATAGGAGGTGCCACGATCATTATTCATGGTGCGCAATGGCATAATTTTTACACCGTAAGCAATACCGCTGCCGCCAATACCGTTATTGCCGAGTGCTGCGATGGTGCCAATAACATGACTGCCGTGATAGCTTGCCCCAGCGCCATTACTGCCTTCACCCGGGTCGCTCGGATCAGCATCCAGACCGTCACCGTCGCCAGACAGGCTGGCATTACTGATGAAATCATAGCCATCCACAAATTGCCCCTGTAAATCCGGGTGTTGTGTCAGTACACCTGAATCGACAACGGCAACAACAACATCCTGGTTGCCTGTTGTAATATCCCAGGCTGAAGGCAGGTTGATTAAGGGATAATGCCACTGGTTGGCTATAGCCGGATCACTGGGTACATACAGTGGTTTAAGCAGGTAATTAGCACTGGCTGCCCGCACGCCGGGACTGTGACGCAGGCGCTTGATTGGAATCAGAGTCTGCCAGCGTTCGCGTAACTGGGGGTCATTGATATACGGCAGTTTACTGGTGGCGGTACCAAAACTGGCCTGGTTGCTGGATTTATCGAGTCGTGCCAACAAGCGTGCACGGTGAGAGCCGCCTGCCCGTTGACGCATCCCCATACGCCAGGCCAGATCATCTGGTGGCAATTCAACAAGCGTACTGTTTGGGTGTGTGTTGTCGTATTCGACAATGGCTTCTCCAGGTATAATTTCAGCTTTGCTTTTAGCGCGAAGCTGAAGACCTTCTATTGTTGACTGGCTGCCGATGGTCAGGGTGTAGTTGGTGCCACCGGAAAAGGCAAATACATTGACGATGTAACGCCCGGTTTCACTGATGAGCAGTTGTTCAAGATTGCCGGTTTCGATGGAGTAATCGATAATCGTGCCATCGCTGTCCATTAAGTAAAGGTCGGCATCGGCACTCTGACTGTCTGAAACCAGCAAAGTGACCAACTGACCTGCCAGCAGATCGATTGCAAAGTAATCATCAATATCGCCTGAAATATAGGTGTTGCCAGACTCGCCACTACCTGCCTGATTAACATAGCCGCCAACAGTGACCGGACTGATCAACTCCTGTGCATCAGCCAGCGTACTGTTACTGACGGGGCTGTTGTTGACGTCGTTGTTATCACTATCGACTGTTTGAAAAGCTGCGGCACTGATTGTGCCACTGATAGTGTAAGTGGCCGTGCCGGGCGCCGGGCTGACCTGAATACTGGCGCGAGTAGTACCACTGGCGCCTGCATTGTCATAAACGGTCAAGGTAAAAACCAGTTCTGTAGTTGTGCCAACAGTGGGGGCAATAAAACGGGTTTTTTCTGTATTACTGCTGCTCAGCTCTACTGTTGGTCCAGCAACCTGCTCCCAGGACCAGCGTGAAATCACACCATCACTGTCACTGCTGGTACTACCATCAAGTTCAATGCTGCTGCCAGATACGGCTGATTCAGGCGCTTGTACAAGTGCGTTCGGTGCATTATTGGTGTCTGGACTTGTGCTGTTGTTGCCACCACCGCCACAGGCACTTAACAGCGCCCCCAGTATGATGGAAATGAACAGAGCTTTATTCTGTACTAATGTTGTCGATAATTTTTGTTGAAATAGTTTCATCGTCCCCCCAATTATTGTAATTTGCCTGTTCTGGCTGGTCGTGCTGAACAGTTGATGTTGGCAACAGCAAATACCACTTTAAATGATACAGGTCATATCTTTCACTGGTGCTTTATGGACGTGAAGAGCATGATGCCGAAAGTGTGATTAAGTACAAAGATTCAAACATGGTAGTGGGTTGGGAGGACTTTATGAAGTATTTAATCGCTGTCTTGGCGCTATTGCAGGCCGCTCTGAGCGGTGCGGATGAATCACTGACAACAGCCCGTGCTCTGGCTGATAACACCCAGAAGCGTCTTGGTAGCACTCTCATGCAGGCAATGCGTTCAGGCGGGGCGGTGAGCGCTATCAAAACCTGCCATGTACAGGCGCCGCTGATTGCCGCTGATGCCTCTGAAAAAGCCAATATGAAAATCAGCAGGACCGCACTTCGCTGGCGTAACCCGGACAATATGCCCAGTGATAATGAGCGTATGCAAATGCGCATTTTTGAGGAAAAACTGCGCAGTTCTGCTGATTCACAGCCAGAGGTTTATTTGCAAAATGAAAATGGTGGTGGCTTGTATATGCGGGCTATTGTTACCCAGCCGATGTGCCTGGCCTGTCATGGGCAAACTCTGACAAAGGAGGTCAGCAACGCGCTTGAACAATACTACCCAGAGGATCAGGCAACAGGCTTTAAGGCAGGTGATTTGCGTGGAGCCTGGGTAGTCTCATGGTAGATAACAAGGGTTGTCACTCTCAAGTGCTCGTATCAAAACAGGCTGTGTGGTGTTTTGCCTGGTATTGCAGCTAATATCGCAAATATCAGAGTTTATTTGTTCAGTGCCAGATAATTATTCCAATAACGATCTGGCTTTTCCCCCGATGTATTTGTTCTTTTATTGGTGGTCCGCTTAGTCGGTGTATTCAGGGCCATAGATAGCAGTTTCCAGCTGGCCGCTGGCATCCATCATACCCCGGTACATACCTTTGGCATTGAAGACATAAGCATAATTGCCCTGACCATCCATCACGATCACTCCGCCGTCACCACCTAATGCATCGACCTGAGCAAGTGCGTAACGGGCGCTGCTGGCAATATCAGAACCACTGAATTGTGCATGCAGACAGAGAGTGCGAGCAACACCGACACGGATAAAGTACTCACCGTGGCCGGTTGCCGATACAGCACAGATACCATTTTGGGCATAGGTGGCAGCACCAATGATAGGTGAGTCACCGATGCGTCCGGGTGTTTTGGCTGTCATGCCACCGGTACTGGTTGCTGCCGCCACATTGCCTTGTTGATCAATGGCAATGGCACCTACTGTACCGTGGCGGTCTGCGTCTGTGCGGCTTTGCTCTTTTAGTACCCGCTCAAGGGATTTGCGCCTTTTCCCGGTATCAAAGTAGCTGTTATCCACCATGGTTAACTGGTGAGATTCAGCAAAATAGTCGGCACCTTCACCGGCAAACAGGATATGCTCAGACTGATCCATCACCGCCCGCGCCGCCATAATTGGATTGCGCACCCGTTTTACACCGGCAACGGCACCGGCATTGCGGTTGCGGCCATCCATAATAGATGCATCAAGTTCGTGTTCAGCAGCTGCGGTAAATACTGCTCCTTTACCGGCATTGAACAATGGCTCATCCTCCATAGCCAGCACGGCTGCCTGCACTGCATCAACAGCGCTGCCCTTATTATGCAGAATGTCGGCTCCGGCAGTCAGGGATTTTTTGAGGGCAGCATGATAAAGGGCTTCATATTCAGGTGACAGATCTTGTGGCAAAATAACACCGGCGCCACCGTGAATAACAATGCGCCAGGCTGGTCTGTCACTGTCGGTGGCACTTGCGAATATACAGTGTAGTGCTAATAGGGTGGTAGCAATTACGTTACTAAACAAACGGATCATAACCCTCATCCTGCTTTTATCAGTTTTTTGTTACTGCTCCTAAAGCCTGGCCAGTACCAGTGTCAGGCCATAACCTACTGCATAAGCCAGCAATAATGCTGGCGTATAACGTAAGTAACTGCCAAAGGTAAGTTCGTCAATTTTACTCATGGCGAGAATGCCCGCAGAGGAGCCAATAGCCAACAAAGAGCCACCCACGCCAACAGCGTAGGTCAATGACAACCACTGCGCAGTATCCAGATTCGGGTCAGCTTTCAGTAGGGCGGCAGTCAGAGGCACGTTATCAAGCAAAGCCGATACCATGCCGGTAAAATAGTTGGATATCTCTGGAGCAAACTGACTGTAAATCTGTGCCAGCTGATCAAGAGTGCCAATTTCCTTGAGCATACCCACCAATAAAAGAATACCAAGGAAGAAGAGCAGGGTTTCAAATTCCACCTGACGAATGTACTCCAGTATTTCAGTTTGTTCCTGCTCGCTTTTTACGATTCTTCCCAGCAGGAACATGATGGATAAACCCGTCAGAAATGTAAGTACCGGTGGAATTCCAAACAGAATATTCAGAACCATGGTTGAAAAAATCGTACCAAAGAAAATTATGGCGATACCAATGTCCATACGATTGTATTGTGCTTTTACAGGCTCAAGGATTAATTCGCCCTGCATGCGAAAGGCAAACATGGCCGTTAGTGTCAGCACGCCAATACTGGAAGGAATAATCAGCATTAACAGCTGACTGATGGAGACATGGCCTTCAAGATAGATCATCAGTGTAGTGACATCACCGGTAATTAGTGCCACGCCCCCGGAATTAACGGCAAATACTACCAGTGTGGCCATTTTCAGGCGGGCTGAACTGTTCAAGTCAAAGGCTTGTACCAACCCCAGACAAACCAGTGTGGCTGTTACGTTGTCGCAGATGGATGACAGCAGCAGTGCAAAAATAGCCACCAGTAACAGCAGATTGCGCATCGAGATTCGTCTGGGGAAAATACTGCGGACAAAATTCTGAATAATGCCTCTGGAATTGAGGTAGGCGACAAAGGTCATGGTTGACATGAGAAATAGCCACAAAGTGGCAATTTCCAGCATGTTTTCATTGAGGCTTTCAAAAACAGTGTGCTGCCCCTCTTTTGAACCGGCGTGGATGAACAGACTGATCCATGCCAGACAGCCAAGAAACAGTGTGGTTTTTGCCTTGTTAATGTGTATCACTTCTTCAAGCATTATGCAGGCGAGTGCGAGCAGTGCCAGTGAAATCAGATATCCCTCAAACATGGGTTTTCCTTACAACTTGATATGAGAGCCATAATGGCTGACAAGATGAAAATCGTTGTTGTGTGATTGGCAGTGATTGCTGTTCATTACTTTATTTTTGGATGCTGGTCGCCGGATGCTTTAGGCAGTACCAGCGACAGTGTCAAAATAATAAAGCATAGAGCCCAGGACAGAGATGAGAACCACAACAAATCCTGCCGTACAATAAATTCAAAAAATTGTGCCACCACCCTTAAAGTTGCAGACAAGGCGATGAATATCATCAATAAAAATGCCAGCACCGCAGGTGGTGGCTGTCGATGTTGGCGCAAATAGTGAGTGCGAATCATGACTCCGCTGGTGAGCGTGCCAATAGCGCCAACGGTTATCGCATGTAGTGCTGCAATAATTGGCATATTGTAGCTGGTGCAGATGCCAAACCAGATCAGACCCAATGCGAGCCAGCCATAACCAACGGACAGAGCGATGAGATCAATCCGGCTGGCAATACGCCATAGTCGCCAGCGAACCATACGAATGAGTAATATTAGCCCGGCCAGAGATATTGCTATACCCGCCAGAACGTGGCTGTCGGCAATGGCAAATAATGGGATTGCACAGAACAATAAAACCGTAAAAGTACCTTCCAGTCTGGGTTGAACCCGTGCGTTTAGCTCCATTGCCCGTTGTTCAAATTCACCGGCAATAGCCGGTGCCAGAATGCGTCCACCCATAAAAGCCATCAACAATGAGAGAGTAATAATAGCTTCGTGCAAAATAAGTCTGAGTAAATCGCCAGAGTGTAAAAGGTGGCCTATCAAAAAAGCACCTGGCATCAGGGCGATCATCAGTAATAATGGAATAAGCATGCGGTTGCGCAGTTTTTTTGCAGCAAAAAAACGCGGTACCACCTGTGATGCCAGGCCCAGCCCGAAGCCGAGATTGATCAACATGGATGGTAAGCTAAATGGTGCCAGAATTTGTGCTATTCGGGCACATAACCAGAGAGTGAACAGGGCGACAAGAATATTGCGTTTGGTTGGCCCGAGAGTAAAACCGGCAACTACTGCCAGCGAAAAACCAAATAGTAACTCAAAACCGTGACCAAAGCCCGCGTAGGCCAGTGGATAGCCTTTACCTGTACCCCAAGCAATTACAGATAACGGGATGGCGACCGCAGCGTACAGTGCTGCAGCGGGAAAGAATAGCCTGTATGCCCATAATTTTTCCTGTTTTTTACTCATGCCGGTCATTTTCCCTGTCCCGCCAGAATCCATGGTCAGCGGGGGCCGGTACTCAATCTCCTAAAAAAAGTAGGCACTGGCTTCCAGCAGCAGTGTCAATATAATCAGGGTCATAATACCGCTCATCCAGCCCCGGGTTGATACTCTGAGGTTCAGATACACAGCCACGACCTGGTAGGCTTTAAAACCTGTTGCCAGAAAAATCAGCACAATAGACGTGCTTGACAATGCCTGCCAGCCCGCCAGCGAATTGAACAATGCTGATGCCATGGATATCAAGGTAAGCACCATCAGTGTTGCCCAGGTTATTAGCAGGCGGCGGTGGCCAGGCAGATGTTTGGTACTCATCGCAATAGATACACCAGGGGGTAGAGTAGCACCCAGATTAAATCCACCAGATGCCAGAATGCGGTAACTGTCTCAAGATTCTCCTCTGATAACTGCCAAAATACCAGGATTAGCAAGACCAGGCCAAATAATACATGGGCAAAATGAAAGGCCGTCAGGCCGTAGTAAAAACCAAAAAAAGTGTTGGTTTCAGGGTAGATTCCCGCTTCAAATTTGGCGGTATATTCCATAAATTTGACGCTACAGAAAACAATACCCAGAACGATGGTGAGTGCAAGCCACTGCCGGGCGCGGCGCCGACTTTGAGCCAGTGTTTGCAGGGCCAGTGCTGCACACAGGCCACTGGTCAGCAGGATGAGTGTATTAATACCACCGGTTACCGGATCAAGTTGACTCTGTGACAGGTTAAATAATTCCGGCTGACGGGTGCGTTCCCAGGCAAATAAAATAAAAAAACCACTGAAGGCAACCAGCTCACTGATAATGAGTACCCACATCATGGGATTGCCTGGCAGTGATGATAGCGGCCCCCAACCTGGATTGAATACGGGATTTTGTGGGTGGCTTTTGTTTGCTGCGGATACTTCGTTCATGTTTCAAATCTTACCACGGTCGGTATTTGTTGTTGGCAAAGAAGGTAATCTAGCGCTGCCTGTATCGCTGTTACCTGGGCCAAAATGCAATTTTGTTCATCGACACGGGGGCTGTCAGGGTAGACCTCGGTGGTAGTGACGTAGGCCGCATCTGTGATACCCGCGCATAAGCCAAGTTTGCGGTTGGGGTAATTGATAACGCCGTACTGTGTCAATGTTTCACCGATGACCTGCCCCTGCTCATCAGCTGGCGCAATATGGGTTACGGTTTTGACAGCCTGGATAATAGCCTGCTGAAAATCGTCGGCAGGTTTTTCAGTGTCGCCTACCAGATAAAAACCGTCCGGGATAGACTCCCATAAATCGATGTTTTGTCCATCACGGGCTGCCAGTGCGGGCCGGAATTCACTGGCATCAGTATCTGTGGTTTCATGCAGGTCAATGTGCAAGTTAAAGTCCATATCCACTAGAGACAACAGCTGCATCAGAGCGGCTGATTCCGGAGCTGGACTGTCCCTGTAAAAAGAGCGGTTTGGGTCGATGGCCATCGGGTTCCAGCGGTTGATGGTTTCGTAAGCCCAGGGACTGATACAGGGAGCCACCAGCAGGTTGATATGTTGTGCATAGTGGCTGGCCATTGTCTGTAGAAACCTTATGGCACCCTTCACACCACTGGTTTCGTAGCCGTGTACGCCACCGGTAATCAGTGCGCAGGGCTTATCGGATTGAATGTCAGTGCTGCAAAAAGCGATCAGAGGGTAGTTCAGTTCAGCACAATTTGATGCAATGCGGCCCTGCTCCATACGGCCTTGTTCAATATAGTTAAGCTCGCTATAAACCTGCTTTTTAAGGCCATTAATAGGGGGCGCAAGTGGTGCGAGTACATCGTCGATATAGCTGCGCTGGCGGACTTGCCGTGAACGCCACAGGTTACGGTCTTCTTGTGTCCAGGGTTGGCCGGGTGTGCCGACAGGATAAAAGGTGCTGTTCATGGCTCTGTTTTGACCGGTGAACTACAAGGCGGGCAGTATACAGGTAAAGTCGTCTGAACAAGATATTAAACGCTAAAAAAGGCCGGAATAAATCCGGCCATAACATTCATACTGTATTTTCGGCAACGACTATCCAATATCCAATATATAAACAGACTATTGCCGAAACGGTCGTGCTTGTCTGGGCAGTCTATTGAACCTCGAAAATAAGCGCCTCAGTAGCTTCGGTAGCGCTGCCGCTTAGATCGGTGCCCCGGCTTGAGTTACTGAACATCAACAGACCATACTCAGGGCTGTTGCCCGGCCACAACGACCAGTCTGTCACCTCCATAACACCTGAATCACCTGCTGCAATATCACTGATATCGGTAGTAAAACGTTCACCGTAAGGAGTGATGGTCAGATTGCTTACTGCATCGCCGGGGCCGCCATAGTAGAAGTCCTGGGTCCGTACAGTTATATCGACATTGGTTGCCAGTTCTACATCAGCAATACTCATGCCCAACTGTTCGGCACAGACTCTCAGAACCGTATTGGCCGTATTGGTTGAGTGTTCGGCAAAGTAGTAGGCATTCAGATCGCCCGTACTCAAATTCATAGACCAGACCAGCTGGCGACCATCAGTGATGCTTGATATGCCCGAAGCGTCACGATTGAGTACGGCGTAGTCATCAATGCCATCCTGATTAGTGTCGAGATAAATCAGGTGTGATACCGGCAGTAAATGTTGCTGACGCTCCCAGGTGCTGATGGCAAACTCCCAGATAAAGGAATTGTCATCTGAACATGTGCCTGGCTCAACCAGCCTGGTATTAACACCAATAGCGCGGATATCCGGTGTTGGTGATTGCTCGCCCTGACCACCTTCGGGGATGTTGTCACTGAGAGCAATCAGTGCATAGGTCTCAATTTGTGCGCTACCCATACCGTCATTGGTCAATGTGATGCTGTCCCCACCGGAAGCCAGTGCTGTACGCCCGCTGATGCTGGCTGATTTGCGTGGCAGAACATGCCAGGGCATACGCAGGGTTTTACTGCCATTATTGAACTCAATATAGCCGTCAAACTCCATGGCTGTTAGTGAGCCGGGGTTGGCGCCGTTGGGGCCTGAAGACATGATGTTGTCTGGCAGCTTCTCACCATTAATGGTCATGGTTATACGAACCGTTGCTGACTGGCCCGCTTGCAGATTGACACTGGCAGGTGATATTTCCAGATCAATCGCGCCGGAGCTTTCGTCATCTGTATAGCGGAAGCTGGAGCTGATATCGAAAGTTTGGGTGGCACGGGCCTTGCTGGTAATCACTACATCCTTGCTCAGTGTAAGGCTTGGTGTAGCTATATCATGGAAACCGAAACTGAGAGCGCCCTGGCCTGTACCTTGCTCCATAATGACTGCGGGTGAGGATACGGCAGCATAAGCCCTGACTTCACCGCCACCGATGCGGGTAATCGGTGCAAGGCCGGTGTAGGGGTCAGTGGCAATATCAGGGTCAGCCGTGTTGATTAACTGAGCTTTGGCTTCAGCAGGTGCCATGTCGGGTTTGAATTGCAGCAACAAGGCCGCTGCACCGGAAACCATGGGTGCTGCACCAGAAGTGCCACCGAAGGGGCTGGTGCCATCACCTGTGCCGGTCAGCGCCGAGATAGAGGCACCCGGTGCACCGATTTCCGGTTTTAGCAGATGCGTTGCATCGTGCTGGGGGCCACGGGAGGAGCTGCCTACCATCTGGCCAACCAGTGACAGGCCGTTGGATGGATCTATGGTCAGGTCAGTACCTGCTGCCGCTTTCATTGCAACAGAAGTGGATTGACTGATCATATAAGCGGGAATCACAAAGGGACCGTGACTACCGCTGCCACCGGAGAAGGGGTCGCCAGGGGCCACCAGGCCGATAACACCGATAACGCCACCGGCATCTTCAATATTCCTGATTTTCAGGGTGAAGTTACATGCACCGCGATCGACCAGCACGGCCAGACCATTCAGGCTGCCGGCAGTAAAAGCGGTACAGCCATCGAGATTGCCACCGGCACCATCACCGTACTGTATAGGTGCCGCTACCACACCGGCAGGTGTTTGTGACCAGGGCTGGAATACAGAAGGGTATTCAAAACCGCCAAATTCCAGCAGGGGCTGTTCAGCAGAAGGTACTTGAGTCTGGGCGACAGACAAAGCCGAGGCTGCGGATGAAGGGGAGCCAGTAATATAGGGTTTGTTGCTGCCGTTGCCAGCTGAGGCAACAAAGAGCACACCGGCGGCGGATGCGTTATTAACAGCAAAAACCAGATCGTCATCAAACGGCTGGCCGTAATTGGAGCCCAGTGACATATTGACGATATCCAGATGATCCGAAGTATCGCCGTCACCATTGGGGTCGGCCGCCCATTCAACGGCCTGTAGCAGTGCGATACCGGAGCAGGAAGTGGAAACGGAAGAGCAGGCCTTTAGCGCATAGAGATCAACGCCGGGGGCCACACCTGTAGCACCACCGATAATGTCAGCGACATGAGTACCGTGACCACCTCCGGGGCCATCATCAAGGGGATCGGGATCTGGTTCAACCGGATCACTGGAGCTGCCCCAGTTGCTACCGACAAAGTCATAGCCACCAACCACTCTGGCGGTGGGGAATGTACCGGCTTCAATGACGCCTGGATCATTATTGGTAAATTCACTGATATCACCGGAGCCGCCCATGGCAACGTGGGTGTAATCAATACCGCTGTCAATGACGCCAACACTGACACCTCTGCCGGTATAACCAAAGTTACGCATTGTCCAGGCGCCGATATAGGGTGCGGTCTCTGACAGATGCTTTTCATATTCGATTACGCGGGTAACGCTGAGTACCGCCGGATCAGAAGCCAGCGCATCAATTTCTGATGAGTCAACCCCTTCAAGCATGACCGAGTTGATAACTACCTGGGTGCTGCCAACAACATTGGCATCAGGCGCAATGGCCTGGGTGCGTTCAATAAACTGCTGCTGATCGCGCTCAATGGCCTGCTTGGCCGCTTCGGGTGTGGAGCGGGCACTTTTGCGGATCGATACGGGGTCGTCCTTCAGGCGCACAATAACTGCCACGCCATTATTGGCGGTCTGGCTTGCAGGGTTGAGGATATCAGTGCTGTCGGATTTTGCAGACAGCGGGGTAGCCAGGCGTAAATCTTTCAGTTG
Source organism: Parahaliea sp. (assembly GCA_047974765.1). Classification (GTDB taxonomy): domain Bacteria; phylum Pseudomonadota; class Gammaproteobacteria; order Pseudomonadales; family Halieaceae; genus JBKECP01. Next base: position 161,969 of record JBKECP010000009.1, read on the forward strand.
AGTTGAATTGGTGTTGCTGTCACCGCGGACGGCAATGCGCTGATCAAGGTTGTCCCCGGCTGTGACAGCTGCGGACGCAAGTCCTGCTGCCAGAGCCGTGAGACTGAATGTGACTGCCATTCTTTTCATAAGAAAAGCCATGACGATTCCTCCAGTCATTTATAAATTTATGATGTGGTGTGTGGCTATTTATAAGCCTGTCAACCAACACTAGTACATCTTGTGAGGGCCGTCATAAAAAATGCAGGGTATTTGCTGAATTGTCTATTCTTTTCACTGTTTGGAGTCAATAAAATAGTTTGTGATAGCTATAAATTATTTTTTGGGCTGTATCGGGAGCCCGTTTATAAAGCGTGTGCTCTTTTTCTATTATCCTAAAATCCGCAGTTGGACGTGCCCAATGGTGCTGTAATTGGTGTGTCAGGCAAGGCGGAGCAACACCGCCTGACGCACAGAGAGCAGTGCCAGTGGGTGCGTAGCGCGCTCACCCGCAAGGTGAATGTGACCAAAGACAAAAAGTCCAGTGCTTATGCGACTTTCAACGACAAAATAAGCGGGCAACTGCGGATTCCAGGGTTATTTGTTTACCAGATAAATAGCCGGACTTTCACCAGACTGGGAAAGAATAATGACATCCAAAAACGGCAGTCGTCCTCACAGCAGCCTTGACCAGAAAACACCGGATCAGTTTTACTTTGAGCAATTCAAGTTTTATAAGCCCGGATAGTTGCTAAAAGGATGAGTATTTATTTTGCACGAACATGAACAGTGGATGCGGCGCGCACTGGCGCTGGCAGATCAGGCGGCGACAGCTGGTGAAGTGCCGGTGGGTGCCGTGGTGGTTCGTGAAGGGCAGTTGCTGGGGGAGGGTTTCAACCAGGTTATTTCCGCTGCTGATCCAACCGCACACGCTGAAATTGTTGCTTTGCGCACGGCAGCTCAAATGGCGGCTAACTACCGTCTGAGTGGTAGTACGCTCTATGTCACTCTGGAGCCTTGTACTATGTGTGCCGGTGCTATTGTACATGCGCGTATTGCACATTTGGTGTTTGCTGCGCGTGAGCCTCGTGCCGGTGTTATCTGTAGTCGCCATCAGCAACTGGATGAACCCTGGTATAACCACCGGGTACGGTGGCAGGGCGATGTGCTGGCCAGGGAGAGTGCCGATCGCCTGAAAACTTTTTTCCAGGCTCGTCGCTAAGTATTCTGTTTTCGGGTACTTTGTTTACAGTGCCCGAAAAGACATGCCGCGTAAAACATCAGGTAAATAGTCTGACGGATTAATGGGGGGAGACCACTGGTCCACCGGGCTTGCCTGCCATTGCAGTACGCTATAGTAGTGACGAATATTCTGCACGTAGGTGGCTGCCTCCTGCCCGCGGGCATAGCCATAACGCGTATCGCGGTAGAACTGCCGTTTTTGTAACAGGGGCAGGCGCTCAAGTACATGAGTCCACTGGTTTGGGTCGGCCCCCTGTTTTTGTGTCAGTATTCTTGCATCCTCCAGGTGTCCCAAACCAATGTTGTAGGCGGCCAGCGCCATCCAGGTCCGATCCGGTTCAGAGATGCGGGCAGTCAGGCGGCGTAGACTATCTTTCAGGTAGCGGGCTCCGCCACGCAGGCTTTGCAGTGGATCGAGGCGATTTTTTATCCCCAGTTCACGAGCGGTGGGAATGGTCAGCATCATCATGCCGCGTACGCCGGTTGGTGAAATTGCCTTGGGGTTCCAGTGAGATTCCTGGTAAGCCACCGCAGCCAGTAAATGCCAATCCAGCTGATATTCGCCGGCCACCTGACGAATCATGTCTTCATAGTCGGGCAACACCTTTTTCATATTGAGAGTGAAGGTGTGGGCATCAATGCGGGACATCACACTGGCGTGACCAAAGTGCTGCTCACGCAGCTGTTCCAGCTGGCCATTTTTGCGAAGCTTGTCAAAAAAAGAGTTCACTGTCTGGCGTAATTCTTCGCTGGCCTCACCCTTGGGAAAGTACCATGTCATATCGCGGGGATCATTAAGATCAAAAGCCCGGGCCAGACGGGGATAAAAGCTCTGTTGCAGGGAAAATTCGTTGGAGTTAATAACGGCCAGTAACGTTTCGTCGTTTTCGACCATCTCCAGCAGCTCCATCGAGTCGGCTTCTTCAATTTCTCGCCAGTGCAAGGCTGGATAGTCCTCTGACAATTGGCGCAGGGTTTCAAGGTGGCTGCTGCCTTTGACAATGAGCAATTCACGCTCCCCGAGATCGGCAGCCTTGCGCGGACGCTTGCTGCCTGTCTTGTAGATCACCAGTGCTGTCTGCCTGCCGTAGGCATGAGAGTGGAGGTATCGGGATTCCCACTGTGGGGTCAGGCTGAGACTGGCAGCTGCAATATCTGCCTCGCCGCGTTGCAGGCGTCGGAAAATACCGTCCATATCGACGGCAGGTTGCATGTTCAGCTCAACCTCAAGCTCCTGTGCAAATAAACGTGCCAGATCGTATTCAAAACCGGCGGCACCATTTTTGTTGAGGTAGTAACTGGCGGGTCCGCTGCGGGTCACTACCAGCAGTTCACCCCGTTTGCGAATGTCCTCCAGACGATTATCGTCAGAACAGCCTGCCAGCAGGCACAACAACAGGGCCGTAATGAGGGTGATATGAGCAGAAATATTTGTCAGGTGTATCATTGCGCCTATTCTAGCTGCCCTGATTCATTTGCCAACTGTTGCAATTTTCCGCCCTCTGATATCTTTGTACCGGTTAACGCGGGCAGACTGATACAGTACAATGGCGCGCTTTTCCGATACCTCTTCTGGAGTTGTCCCCAGCATGCTGATACTGCCCGGTGCCCCGGCCCTGTCTGCCTTTCGGCGCGACAAGCTGGCGGCCAGATTGTCCGCCATTCATCCCGGCCTGCAACATTTGGCCAGCCACTACATCCACTTTGCCCAGCTGAGTTGGCCGCTGAATTCACAGCAACAGCAGATTCTGGCGCAGTTGCTTCACTATGGGTCCACCGCTGATTCTGACAAAAAGCCTGAAGAGAGCGATACCACCTTGTTTTTGAGTGTGCCCCGTCCGGGCACCATCTCGCCCTGGTCGAGCAAGGCAACGGATATAATTCACAACTGCGCACTGGCTGGAGTGCAGCGGGTAGAGCGTGGGGTGGCACATTATCTGCGTGTACCAACAGCGCTGTCGGGCAGCCAGCGACAGGCAGTACTGGCGCTGCTGCACGATCGTATGACTGAGGTAGTGCTGTATGAGCTGACTGCGGCCAGTATTCTGTTTAGTGAAGCTGAACCCGCCCCACTGGCAGTGGTGGATATTTTGACGGGTGGCAGGGAGGCGTTGGAGGCGGCAGACAAAAACCTCGGCCTGGCTCTGGCCGGCGATGAAATCGACTATCTGCTGGACAGCTTTCAGCATTTGGAGCGCAATCCGACGGATGTCGAGCTGATGATGTTCGCTCAGGCTAATTCTGAGCATTGTCGGCACAAGATATTCAATGCCAGCTGGAGTATTGACGGTGTCGGGCAGGAGCACTCGCTGTTTGGTATGATTCGCAATACTTATCAGTGTGGCGGTGACAATGTACTGTCTGCCTACTCGGATAACGCAGCAGTGGTAGTCGGTCACCGGGCGGGGCGCTTTTACCCGGATCCGGACAGCTGCCACTACGGTTTCAACCAGGAAGATATCCACTTGTTGATGAAGGTGGAAACCCACAACCACCCGACAGCCATCGCGCCTTTTCCCGGTGCAGGCACCGGCTCCGGTGGTGAAATCCGTGATGAAGGTGCGGTTGGTCGCGGCTCCAAACCCAAGGCCGGGTTAACGGGCTTTTCAGTATCCAATCTCAATATTCCCGGCTATGGTCAGCCCTGGGAGCAGCCCTACGGCAAGCCGGACCGTATTGTCTCGGCGCTGGATATCATGATAGAAGGCCCCGTTGGCGGTGCTGCGTTTAACAATGAATTTGGCCGACCTAATCTCTGTGGCTACTTTCGCAGCTATGAATGCCGTGTCAATGGTGTTGATGGGGAGGAGGTGCGGGGTTACCACAAGCCCATTATGATCGCGGGTGGTTACGGCAATATTCGCCAGGAACATGTTGATAAAGGCGCGTTTGCCGCTGGCGCCAAACTGATTGTGCTCGGTGGTCCGGCTATGCTGATTGGCCTCGGTGGTGGCGCTGCCTCCTCGATGGCCAGTGGCGCCAGTGCAGAGGATCTGGACTTTGCCTCAGTGCAGCGGCAAAACCCGGAAATGGAGCGTCGCTGTCAGGAGGTGATCGATCGCTGCTGGCAGCTGGGTAATGATAATCCCATTGCCTTTATTCACGATGTTGGTGCCGGCGGCTTGTCCAATGCCTTGCCGGAGCTGGTCAAAGATGGTGGTCGCGGTGGTTGTTTTGAGCTGCGCGCAGTGCCCAATGATGAACCGGGTATGTCGCCGCTGGCAATTTGGTGTAATGAGTCTCAGGAACGCTATGTACTGGCCGTGGAGCCTGAGCAATTGGCACGTTTTGAGGCCATCTGTAACCGCGAACGTTGTCCCTATGCTGTGGTGGGTGAGGCGACGGAGGCGTTGGTACTGAGTCTGGCAGATACTCACTTCGACAACAAGCCGGTTGATTTGCCGATGTCGGTGCTGTTTGGCAAGCCGCCGCGTATGCACCGGGACATTCAACGGCAGAAGGTCAGTCAGCCACCACTGGTTATTGATACCACTGTTGCTGAAGCGCTGGAGCGGGTGTTGCAGTTGCCCGCAGTGGGGTCCAAACAGTTTTTGATTACCATTGGCGATCGCACGGTAACCGGTATGGTTGCCCGTGATCAGATGGTGGGTCCCTGGCAGGTGCCGGTGGCCAACTGTGCTATCACCACCGTGGCCTACGACAGCTGTGCCGGTGAGGCGATGGCGATGGGTGAGCGCACGCCGTTGGCCCTGATTGATGGCCCTGCCTCGGGACGTATGGCTGTGGCTGAAGCCATCACCAATATTCTGTCGGCGCCGATTGCCTCTCTCAGCGATATCAAACTATCGGCTAACTGGATGTGCGCTGCAGGTCAGGGTCGTGAGGACGAGGTGCTGTTTGATACCGTGCACGCCGTTGGTATGGCCCTGTGCCCTGAGCTGGGTATTACGATTCCGGTGGGCAAGGATTCCATGTCCATGCAAACCACCTGGCGCGATGAGGCGGGAGAGAAAGCTGTAACTGCTCCCATGTCACTGATTGTGACTGCCTTTGCACCGGTGGTGGATGTGCGCCAGGCAGTAACTCCACAACTACAGCCGCGGGAAGATGCCTCACTGTTGCTGATTGACCTTGGACGGGGCCGCAACCGCCTCGGAGCATCGGCACTGGCCCAGGTGTATAGTCAGCTCGGCGATACCGTGGCTGATCTGGATAGTGCCGCTGATCTGAAGGCTCTGTTTGAGTTGGTTCAGTCACAACTGGCCGCAGGCCGTCTGCTGGCTCTGCATGATCGCTCGGATGGCGGTTTGATTGTAAGCCTGCTGGAGATGGCTTTTGCCGGGCATTGCGGCCTGGATATCAATCTTGACGGGTTGACGGGTGATGTCCTTGGCAGGCTTTTTGCCGAGGAAGTTGGCGTTGTGATGCAGGTTGCCGACAGCGACCTTGACCATGTGTGCAGACAGGCTGCCAGTCTCGGTCTGGCCGATTGTCTGCGACGGATTGGCCGTGCTCTGCCTGGCGAGACTATTGCAGTGCGCGATGGTGACAGCATTTTATTGCAGGATCAGCGCAGTCGTCTGCAATGTCTGTGGAGCCGTACCAGCTATGAAATACAGGCTCTGCGTGATAATCCCGAGTGTGCCCGTGAAGAATTTGAACGTATCGGTGCGGCTGACCCTGGCCTGTCGGTGAAACTGAGTTTCGATGTGGCTGAGGATATTGTCGCGTCTCATATAGCCCCCTCTGTCAGCGCTTCTATTAATAACGGCGCCCGCCCACGGGTGGCGGTGCTGCGTGAGCAGGGAGTCAATGGCCATGTTGAGATGGCGGCGGCTTTTCACCGGGCGGGTTTTGCAGCAGTGGATGTGCATATGAGTGATCTGCTCAATGGTCGGTACGATCTGGCTGCCTTCAAGGGGCTGGTGGCCTGCGGTGGCTTTTCCTATGGTGATGTACTCGGTGCAGGTGAGGGCTGGGCCAAGACGATCCTGTTCAATGAACAGCTGCGCGAACAATTCAGTAATTTCTTTGAGCGCCCGGACAGTTTCACTCTGGGAGTATGTAATGGCTGCCAGATGGTGTCGACCCTGAAGGCGCTGATTCCCGGTGCCAGCCACTGGCCGCGGTTTGTGCGCAATCGCTCAGAGCAGTTTGAAGCCCGCTATGCGTTGGTACGGGTTGAGGACAGTCCGTCCATTGTGCTCGCCGGTATGGCCGGTTCCCACCTGCCGATTGCCGTTGCCCACGGTGAAGGGCGGGCTGAATTTGATCATGCCCAGGCACTGGGCACCTGTGAGGATAGCGGTACCATCGGCCTGCGTTATCTGGAAAATGATCTGTCAGTGGCTGAGCGCTATCCGGCTAATCCTAATGGCTCGCCAGCAGGTATTACCGGTCTGTGCAGTCTCGACGGGCGTACCACTGTTATGATGCCTCACCCGGAGCGGGTTTTTCGCACGGTACAGTGCTCCTGGGCACCTGATGACTGGCAGGAAGATGGCGGTTGGCTCAGGCTGTTTCGCAATGCGCGAGCCTGGCTGGAATGAACGGCGGTTGTCGCTGGGCACTGTTTCCTTATAATGGGCGCCTTCCCTGTATGCGACAGCTTGTGGGCTGTCGACATTTTATCTCCTGCTAGAGCAACACTATGCTGAATAAGTATCCACTGTGGAAATACCTGCTTGTGCTGGCGGTGGTGGCTTTCGGGCTGCTGTACGCGGCGCCGAACCTCTATGCCCCCGACCCGGCTCTGCAAATTACCGGCGAGAACAGCGCCCAGTTGATTGATGAAACCATTCTCGCCAGAGCAACGGCGGCACTGGAGGAGGCCGGTATTGAGCACTTTGGCGAAACCATTGCCGAAGGTAGCCGCAATGCCCTGATCCGCCTGCGCAACACCGAACAGCAGCTGGTTGCCCAGGCTCGCGTTCACCGCGCTCTAGGCGATGGATTTATTGTGGCGCTCAATTTGGCGCCGACTACGCCCGGCTGGCTGAGCGCCATTGCCGCTCAGCCAATGAAACTGGGCCTGGATCTCAGTGGCGGGGTGCACTTCAAACTGGAAGTGGATGTGGACGCTGCCATTGAGCGCCGCCAGGAATACTATTACAACGCCATCAAGCGTTCCCTGCGTGAAGAGCGGGTACGCGGTCTGGTTAATATTGACAGTGATGGCCAGGTGGTGGGTAAGTTTGCCAGCGAAGCGTTGCGTGAGCAGGCCCGCGATATCATTGCCAGGAATTATCAAGAATTGCAGCTGGACAGGGTAGAGGAGGGCAATTCTTTTGGTCTTATCGCCGTTGTGACCGAAGTAATGCGCACTGAAATTGCCAATTATGCGGTCAGTCAGAACCTGACGACTCTGCGCAACCGGGTTAATGAACTGGGTGTATCCGAGCCGTTGGTGCAGCGTCAGGGTAAGTCCCGCATTGTGGTTGAGCTGCCGGGTATTCAGGATACAGCCGAAGCCAAGCGAATCCTCGGCAAGGTGGCCAACCTGGAGTTCAGGCTGGTAGCCAAAGTCGATACCCCCGCTGCCGATAAGCAGCAGTTCCAGTATCGCAGTGAAGACCGCGCAGGCATGAGTGAGTGGCTGGAGCGGGACATGATCATTAGCGGTGAGAATGTTTCCAACGCCCAGGCTGGTTTTGACCAGAACGGTCAGCCCAATGTCAGTATCAGTCTGGACAGTGAAGGCGGCTTTATGATGAATCGGGCCACCCGTGACAACATCAAACGCCGCATGGGCGTACTTTTTATTGAGCGTAAAAATCGCACCCGTTATGAAACCGGGGCCGATGGCAGCGAAGTGGCAATAAAAGTGCCCTATGACGAGAAAAAACTGCTGACGGCTCCGGTTATTCAGTCTGCTCTTGGCGCTCAATTCCAGATTACCGGCCTGGATAATCCACTGGAAGCCTCTGAGCTGGCCCTGATGCTGCGCGCCGGTGCTCTGGCGGCACCGATCAGTTTTGTTGAAGAGCGCACAGTAGGCCCATCGCTCGGTGCTGAAAACATCCGTCTGGGTGTGAAGTCAGTGCAATACGGTCTGGCAGCCGTTGTATTGTTCATGCTGTTTTACTATCGCCTGTTTGGTTTGTTTGCCGTGATTGCGTTATCGGTCAACCTGGTGTTGCTGGTGGCTTGTATGTCGTTGATGGGCGCTACCCTGACACTGCCGGGTATCGCCGGTATCGTGCTGACGGTGGGGATGGCAGTGGATGCCAATGTGCTTATTTTCTCCCGTATACGAGAGGAATTAAATGACGGACGATCACCACAAATGGCGATTCACGGTGGCTATGATGCCGCTCTGTCGACCATTCTGGATGCCAATATCACGACCTTGATTGTGGCGGTCATTCTTTACGCCGTTGGTACCGGGCCGGTGAAAGGTTTTGCTGTTACCCTGTCGCTGGGCATTATCACCTCCATGTTTACTGCCATTGTGGGTACCCGCGCACTAGTTAACTGGGTCTATGGTGGCCGCAAAGTCAGCAGTCTGTCTATTGGAGGAGTGAAAAACGCATGAAAATTATCAATTTCATGGGCCAGCGCAAACTGGCGATGGCCTTCTCCATCGTACTGTTGCTGATTTCCATTGGTTCACTGGCAACCCGCCACTTGAACTGGGGGCTGGATTTTACTGGCGGTACCCTGGTTGAGCTGCACTACAGCGATACGGCCAATCTCAGTGAAATTCGTACCATTCTCGATGGTAATGGTTTTGCCGGCGCGGTGGTGGTCAGTTTTGGTACCGACAGGGATGTGCTGGTGCGTTTGCCGCAGGGTTATTCCGATGCGGAGGGCAACAAGATGGCGAACCTGTTGTCGGATAACTTTGAAGGCCTGGTTGAGCTGCGCCGGATAGAGTTTGTCGGCCCACAGGTGGGTGATGAACTGCGTGAACAGGGTGGCCTGGCCATGCTGCTGGCACTGGGTCTGGTGATGCTTTACATCGCCTTTCGCTTTCAGTTCAAGTTTGCTGTTGGTGCAGTAGGTGCCCTGATTCACGATGTCATCATTACGCTCGGTTTTTTCTCGATTACCGGTATGGAGTTTGACCTGACCGTTTTGGCGGCCCTGCTGGCGGTGATCGGTTATTCCCTCAATGACACCATTGTGGTTGCCGACCGGATTCGTGAAAATTTTCGCAAGTTGCGCCGCTCGGATCCGGTCGAGATTATCAATATCTCCCTCACTGAAACTCTCAGCCGGACGTTGGTCACTTCACTGACCACCCTGTTGGTGCTGGTGGCGCTGGCTCTCTTTGGTGGTGAGATGATCAACGCCTTTGCCATTGCACTGATTGTCGGTATTGGTATCGGTACTTATTCATCCATCTATGTGTCGGCCAGCCTGCTGATTGTTCAGGGCGTGACCAAGGAAGATCTGATGCTGCCGGTCAGAGAAGGCGAGGATCAGGATGCCCTGATGCCCTGATTTTAATTTAAGGGGTACAGGCAGAGCCCTTTTCACAAGTAACGTGAGACGGGCTCTTATGCCAGCAAGGGTTTGGTCACCTGCAATACGGCTTTGAAACATTTTGGATTGCCACAAACAATATCACCGCTGTTCAGATGATCATCGGCACCGTTGAAATCCGACACCAGACCGCCCGCTTCACGCACCAGCAGGGTGCCGGCAGCGATATCCCAGATAGCCAGACCTTTTTCCCAGAAAGCGTCAAAGCGGCCGGCGGCAACGTAGGCCAGATCCAGCGAGGCGGCACCGGCACGGCGAATACCTGCACACTGACCGGCCAGTATTTCGATGGATTTGGCATAGGGCTCAAGAACGTGATCGCAGTGATTGCGAAAGGGAATGCCGGTACCGAGGAGGGCGCCATCCAAAGAGGTGCGTTTGCTGACCCGGATGCGCCGTCCATTGAGAGCGGCACCGCGGCCGCGGGAGGCGGTGAATTCTTCCCGGCGTACCGGGTCCACTACCACAGCGTGTTCGACTTTGCCCTTGTACAGACAGGCGATGGACACGGCGTAGTGTGGAATGCCCCGCAGGAAGTTGGTGGTGCCATCCAGTGGGTCAATAACCCAGCGATAATCAGCGTTTTCGTCACCTTCCAACCCGCCTTCCTCACCCAGGATGGCGTGTTCCGGGTAGGCTTTTTTCAAGTGGTAGCGAATTTCCCGTTCCGCCGCCATATCCACTTCTGACACAAAGTCATTGCGCCCTTTGACAGAGACTTCGATGCGGTCCAGATCGTCAGAGGCGCGAACGATATTCTCGCCCGCCTTGCGCGCGGCACGCAGCGCGATGTTGACCATCGGTTCCATAGTTTTGATCCTGATCAGAAGTGGGTGGGCGCGCGATTATAGCAGCGCGTTGCGCCAGATAGTAGAGATGGCATCATCGTGTAAAAGTACAGCCAAAGCCTGCATAAAGACGCACTTTATTCACCTGTTGATGTGGCCGCTTAAACGGGCAGGATCTGCTACACTGTCGCACTTTTACCATAGATCCCTGTCGCAGAATCCTGCCGGTCAGGGAATCTATGGTCAAAACAGACGGCAGCCAGAGCAGGCATGAACCTCGACAACATTCGTATCGTGCTGGTTAATACCACCCATCCGGGCAATATCGGCGGTGTAGCCCGGGCGATGAAAAATATGGGCCTGTCCCGTTTGGTACTGGTAGCACCGCGCCAGTTTCCCGATGAGCGAGCCGGACGACGGGCCGCATCTGCCAGCGATGTGCTGGCAACAGCACGGATGAGTGACAGTCTTGAGGAGGCCATTGCCGACTGTCAGTTTGTGGTGGGTACCAGTGCCAGGGGTCGGCGTATTCCCTGGCCGTTACTGGATGCGCGCCAGTGTGCGGAACGTATCGCCAGTGTTTCGACCAGTGAACAGGTGGCAGTGCTGTTTGGGCGTGAAGACCGGGGGCTGACCAATGAAGAATTACAGCTGTGCAACCTGCACTTGAATATTCCCACCGATGAGGCTTACAGCTCGCTCAATCTGGCGATGGCGGTACAGATTGTCTGCTATGAACTGCGTATGTTATTGGTGGCCGAACATCTGCCGGTGAATGAGGATGAGGAGTGGGATGCCCCCTTTAGCACTCGCGAAAATATGGAGCGCTTCTACGGGCATCTGGAGCAGACCCTGGTTCAGATTGATTTTCTTGATCCGGCGGCGCCGCGCCAGTTAATGACGCGATTGCGTCGCCTTTACGGCCGGGTGCGACTGGATGAGATGGAACTGAATATTCTGCGCGGCATACTGACTGAAACCCAGAAGTTTGCGACTTCGGTCTCTGAGCGGCGAGCCCCTGAAAACAAGCCGCTTGAAAGCAGCGCTGGTAGTGACTGAAGTACCTGATAACTACGCGGAGATCTCGCTATGAGCAGGCCAATCTATCTCGATTATCTGGCTACCACACCGGTTGATACGCAGGTGGCACAAAAGATGGGCCAGTGTCTGACCATGGATGGTAACTTTGGCAACCCGGCCTCCCGCTCCCATATAGTGGGCTGGCAGGCCGAAGCGGCAGTTGAAGAGGCGCGACGTGAGGTGGCTGACCTGATTGCTGCTGACCCCCGTGAAATTGTGTGGACATCGGGTGCGACTGAATCTGACAATCTGGCAATCAAAGGGGTGGCTCACTTTCACCAAGTGCCGGGGCAGGCACAAAAAAAACGGCATATTATCACCTCCGCTATCGAGCATAAGGCGGTGCTTGATACCTGCACTCATCTGGAGCAGGAAGGTTTTGAGATCACTTATCTGGCACCGGATGCCGACGGTATTATTCAAGCGGAAAAGGTGGCCGCTTCCCTGCGTCAGGATACGGTTCTGGTCAGTATCATGCACGTCAATAATGAGCTGGGCACGATCAATGATATTGCCGCCATTGCTGAACACACCCGTGCGGCGGGCGTTTTGCTGCATGTGGATGCGGCTCAGAGTGTGGGCAAGGTGGCCGTTGATATGCGTGCCTGGCCGGTGGATCTACTGTCTTTGAGTGCGCACAAATTTTATGGCCCCAAGGGTATTGGTGCACTTTATGTACGCCGTAATCCGCCAGTGTCTTTGCAGGCTCAAATTCACGGTGGCGGTCACGAGCGGGGTATGCGCTCGGGTACCTTGCCCACGCATCAGATTGTTGGTATGGGTGAGGCTGCCCGTATTGCCAGAGAGACCATGGTCGAGGAGGCTGCCCGCCTGCTCGCTCTGCGCCAGCGTTTCTGGCAGGGTGTCAGCATGCTGCCGGATGTGCGGCTCAATGGGTCGCCCATGCAGCGGGTGCCGGGTGCCCTGAATATTGCCTTTGGCGGTATTGATGGTGAGACTTTACTGATGGCCCTGCAGGGGCTGGCGATATCCAGTGGCAGTGCCTGTACCTCTGCCAGTCTGGCGCCGTCGCATGTATTACAGGCTATAGGCCTTGATGATGAACTGGCTCATGCCTCTTTACGTTTCAGCTTTGGTCGTTTTACCAGCGAGGCAGATATTGATCAGGCGGTGGCAGAAGTTACTGATACGCTAATCAGACTCAAGGGGGGAGCCTTGTGAAACTGGCCTATGTCACTGTGCAAGGGCGAGGCCGGATTGACCAGCTGCTGGCACAGGCTGCTGAAGGTCTACAGGCAGCGGGAGTGGTATTGGCAGGTACGGTACAGACCAATATCGAGCGCGATGATCGCCGATTGTGTGATATGGATCTTCAGCTTTTGCCCAATGGGCCGGTTGTTCGTATCAGTGTTGATCGCGGGCCAGAAGCGCGCGGATGCAGGCTTGATGCTGGGGTACTGGAGGACAGTGTTCTGTGGCTGTCGCAAAACCTTGACGGTGCTCAATTGCTGATTGTGAATAAGTTTGGCATTCAGGAAGCCTCAGGCCGGGGTTTGGTGCCGGTTATTGCCGAAGCACTATCGCGCAATTTACCGGTACTGGTGGGTGTCAATGGTTTGAATTTGCCCCGGTTTCTGGATTTCGCTGCCGACCTGGCTGAGCTATTGGAGCCTGAGCCGGAAGCCGTGATCCGCTGGGGGCTTGCCGCCCGACAGGAAAGCACTGGCAGAGGCTGATACGTTTTCAGGTAATTTATGCTTTTTAGTCTGCTGCGAAGATGCCCGGGGTGGCGTAAAAACTGCGCATTTCTTGAGTTAATAATCTAAGTCACTGATTTTTAAATAAAACACAGATTGTGTTCTGTGTTTTTCAAGGTGAAAGTATATGTCAAAGTCCGTATAATTGCGCGCGCTTTTAATGGTGCCCGCAGTGATTTCTACACTTTTTTGTGAACAGGTGGATAAGCTCGGGTGCACTTATTTGAATCAATGAAATGCCTGACTGGAGAACCCCATGGCTGTAGAACGCACTTTGTCCATTGTTAAACCTGATGCTGTTGGCAAGAATGTGATCGGTCAGATTTATAGCCGCTTCGAGGAAGCTGGCTTGAAAATAGTTGCTGCCAGGATGCTGCGCCTGAGCGAGGATGTTGCCGGTGGTTTCTACGCCGAACACCGCGAGCGTCCTTTTTTTGGTCCTTTGATTGAATTTATGACGTCCGGCCCGGTAGTTGTACAAGTGCTGGAAGGTGAAAATGCGATTGTCCGCAATCGTGAGCTGATGGGCGCCACTAATCCACAGGAAGCTGATGCCGGTACTATTCGTGCTGATTTTGCCCAGTCCATTGATGCCAATGCAGTGCATGGTTCAGATTCTGCAGCTTCGGCGGCGCGTGAAATTGCCTATTTCTTTGCCGCCAGTGAAATCTGTGATCGCTGAAACAACACAGATCAAACGATAAAACTATGGCATCTGCCCTTATTGCGCGTTCGACAGCGTCACAAAAAATCAACCTGCTGGGCCTGACTCAGGCCCGGATGGAAGCCTTCTTTCTTGAAATAGGAGAGAAGCGCTTTCGTGCGCAGCAGGTGATGAAGTGGATTCACCACAGCGGTGTCAGTGATATTGACCAGATGACCAACCTCGGCAAGGCGCTGCGTGAAAAATTGCAGGTGATAGCACAGGTGCGCCCCCCTGAAATTGTCAGTCAGCATGATTCCAGTGACGGTACCCGCAAGTGGGCCATTCGCGTCGATGGCGGTGGTTTGATAGAGACAGTGCTGATTCCTGATCGGGAGCGGGCGACCTTGTGTGTCTCTTCGCAAGTCGGTTGCAGCCTGGATTGCAGCTTCTGTTCTACAGGTAAGCAGGGCTTCATGCGCGATCTCAGCGCCGCTGAGATTATCGGCCAGCTCTGGTTGGCGATTAAATCTTATGATGCCTTTGAACCCGGCAAAAGCCGGGTTGTGACCAATGTGGTTATGATGGGCATGGGTGAGCCTTTGTTGAATTTTGACAATGTGGTGTCGTCAATGGATTTGATGATGGATGATCTCGCTTACGGTATTTCCAAGCGGCGGGTCACTCTCAGCACTTCCGGGGTTGTACCGGCGCTGGACCGGCTGGCCAAACTCAGCGAGGCCTCACTGGCGATTTCCCTGCACGCACCCAACGATGAGTTGCGCAACCAGCTGGTGCCGATCAACCGAAAATATCCCATTGCCAGCCTGCTGGCTTCTGCCCGCAACTATATTGACGCTCAAAGTGACAGCAAGCGGGTGGTGACGGTGGAATATACCCTGATTGCCGGTATTAATGATCAGCTGGAACAGGCTCGTGAGCTGGCAGAATTGCTGCGGGATTTTCCCTGCAAAATCAACCTTATCCCCTTTAATCCCTTCCCTCAGTCGCAATACCGTCGACCAAGTGGCAATCAGGTGTCACGCTTCTGGCAAGTGCTGGTGGATGCGGGCTATATTGTCACCGTCAGAACAACACGCGGTGATGATATCGACGCTGCCTGTGGCCAGCTGGTTGGCCAGGTGGTTGATCGTACCCGGCGCAGTGAACGTTATCGCAGCGCCCAGCAGCCAATAACAGTGGGGTAAGTGTTTTGCTTTCATGCCATCAATATAATTCCGGTCTGTCCGGGTCTTTGGAACCGGCCTTTATAAAAATTGCCACAGCGCTGCTGTTGCTGGCTCTGAGCGGTTGTGTTACCCAGACTGACCGGGTTTTTACTGAGCCACCCTCGCCAGAAAAAGCCCTGCAACAACGGGTTGATCTGGCCCGGCAGTATATTGGAGAGGGCAACTGGAATGATGCCAAGCGCAACCTCAAGCAGGCAGAGCGGATGGATCCTCACAATGCCGAGCTTAACGAAGCCTTTGCGCTGGTCTATCAACGCACAGGAGAGTATGAGCTGGCTGAGGAGTATTTCAAAAAAGCCATCCGTGGCAACCGCAACTTCTCCCGTGCACGCAACAACTATGCTGTCTTTCTCTATTCCCGCAAGCGTTATAAAGAAGCTGCGGAGCAGCTGGAGTATGTTGTCAGTGATCTGCTGTATACCCAGCGCGCCCAGGCATTTATTAATCTTGGTCTGAGTCGCCTGCAACTGGATGACAAAACCGGTGCCGAGGAAGCCTTTACCCGTGCGTTGGCAATGGAGCGGGTCAATGCTGTTGCCCTGCTTGAAACAGCCATTTTGCGTTTTGAAGCGGCCGACTATGAAACCTCGGAAAAATACTATGGTATTTACCGCACAGCAGTACGGCAGCAGTCTGCGCGCGGTCTCTGGTTGGGCGTGCAGCTGGCGCAACAGGCCGGTAATCGTGATGCCGAAGGCAGCTACGGTATGGCCCTGCGCAACCTCTATCCCCAGTCAGCGGAATATCTTGAATACCGGAGTCGCCATGGCGACCAGTGAAGCGATAACCACTGTTTCGGCGCTGATACTCAGCCCGTCAGATAATACACCGGAAAATGTTGCCTCTTCGAGTGACGTGGCACAGGCTGTTTCGTCTGCGACTGTTTCTCCCGGCGCCATGTTGCGAGATGCCCGTGAAAAGGCCGGTAAGTCCGAGGTGGAGCTTGCCGATGCCCTGAAATGGATGCGCAACTATGTTGCCATTATCGAACAGGACAACTACAGTGCCCTGCGCAGCCCTGGTTTGGCCCGTGGCTACGTTCGCTCCTATGGCCGCTATCTTGGCCTTGATGAAGAGCGTTTGCTGGCTGCTTTTGATGAACGTGCCTGTGCAGCGGGTATTGATTACACCAATATACGAAAATGTCCGTTGCCTGAGGCTGTTGGCCGGGTGCCAACGCTGGCTATTGTGTTTTGTCTGTTTGTATTCTCACTCCTGCTGGCGGCTTTGTGGTACTGGCATGATACACCTGCTGATGAATTTGCCGCACCTGAGCAGCCGCCTGCCCAGATACATTCCCAGGTAGATGTCCAGGTGAACGATGAAAAGTGAATCCCCGATCAGGCGTCGTCTCAGTCGTCAGATTCATGTCGGCAAAGTCGCCGTTGGTGGCGATGCACCCATCTCGGTGCAAAGTATGACCAATACCGAAACCTGCGATGTAGACGCCACCGTAGCGCAGGTGCAGGCCATTGCTGATGCCGGTGCTGATATTGTGCGTATTTCTGTGCCCAGCATGGATGCAGCTGAGGCTTTTCGCGCCATCCGGGAACGGGTCGAGGTGCCGTTGGTGGCAGATATTCATTTTGACCATCGTATTGCCCTGAAAGTAGCTGAGTACGGTGTTGACTGCCTGCGTATCAACCCCGGTAATATCGGTCGTGATGACAAGGTGCGGGAGGTTATTGATTGTGCCCGTGACAAGGGCATTCCGATACGTATCGGTGTTAATGCCGGTTCGTTGGGCAAGGAGTTGCAGCGTAAGTATGGTGAGCCGACAGCTGAAGCGCTGGTGGAGTCTGCCATGCACCATGTCGATATTCTCGACAAGTTTGACTATCCGGATTTTAAAGTCAGCGTAAAGGCTTCTGAAGTTTTTATGGCTGTTGAGGCCTACCGTCTGCTAGCCAGAAAAATTGATCAGCCACTGCACCTGGGTATTACCGAAGCCGGTGGTCTGCGCGGTGGCACGGTTAAATCTGCTGTTGGCCTGGGTATGCTGTTGATGGACGGTATTGGCGATACCATCCGTATTTCGCTGGCGGCTGACCCGGTGGAAGAGGTCAAGGTAGGCTTTGAAATTCTGAAAAGTCTCAAACTGCGAGCCAACGGCATTAACTTTATTGCCTGTCCCTCCTGTTCACGCCAGAATTTTGACGTAATTGGTACGATGAATGCTCTCGAACAGCGGCTGGAGGATATCCGCACGCCAATGGATGTGGCGGTGATAGGTTGTATTGTCAACGGTCCGGGTGAGGCCAGAGAAGCCGATGTCGGTATGACTGGAGCAAGTCCTAATAATCTGATTTATGTCGGTGGTGAACCCGATCATAAAATCAGCAATGACACTTTTATCGATCATCTGGAAACGGTGATACGCCAGCGGGCAGAAGCTATTGAGGAACAGCGTGCGCAGCGCGAAGCCTCGATTATTCTGAAATCCGGTGCCTGAGGTGCCAGTAAAACAGGAGTGCAGGTGAGTAATTTGCGGGCCATTCGGGGAATGAGTGACATTCTTCCCCAACAGACACCTTACTGGCAGGCAGTGGAAGCGAGTGTGCGAGTACTGCTGCAAAGCTATGGTTATGGCGAAATTCGCCTGCCCATTGTCGAACATACCGAGCTGTTTCGGCGCTCTATCGGTGAAGTTACCGATATTGTTGAGAAGGAAATGTACAGCTTTGAAGATCGCAACGGTGAAAGTCTGAGCCTGCGTCCGGAAGGTACAGCAGGTTGTGTGCGAGCTGTTATTCAGCAGGGTCTGTTGGGTACGCCTCAGCGGTTGTGGTATGCAGGTCCGATGTTTCGTTATGAACGCCCCCAGAAAGGACGTCAGCGACAGTTTCATCAGGTGGGTGTGGAGGCCTTTGGCGTGGCCACACCGGATATCGATGCTGAGTTGATACTGCTTAGTGCCCGCCTCTGGCGCAGGCTGGGTATTGCTGATGAGCTTACTCTGGAGCTGAATTCGATCGGCTCTTTGGCGGCTCGCAGTTGTTACCGGGATGCGCTGGTTAGCTATTTACAGGAACATGTTGAGGCACTGGATGAAGACAGTCAGCGCCGTCTTGACAGCAACCCCTTGCGTATTCTTGACAGTAAAAACCCGGATACTCAGGCTCTGCTTGATCATGCTCCCTCACTGACAGACTTTCTTGATGAAGCCTCAGCGGCAGATTTTGCCCGCTTGCAAGCGCTGCTGGATACTGCTGGACTTGCCTATCGCATTAATCCGCGGTTGGTACGTGGGCTTGATTACTATAATAAAACTGTATTTGAGTGGGTGACCGATCGCCTTGGTGCCCAGGGTACCCTCTGCGCCGGTGGGCGTTATGATGGTCTGGTTGAACAGCTCGGTGGCAAGAGTACGCCCGCAATTGGTTTTGCCATGGGTATGGAACGTTTGGTGCTGTTATTGTCTGAGTTGTCTGAAACAACACAGAAACAGAGCCCCGGGCCTGTGGCGGATATCTATATTGTAGCCGTTGGTGATGCTGCTGCCTTGATGGCCACGGCCCAGGCAGGGTCTTTGCGTGATAATTTTCCCGACCGTTGCATTGTCCAGCACCTCGGTGGTGGCAGCTTTAAAAGCCAGATGAAAAAAGCCGATCGCAGCGGTGCGCAACTGGCTCTGATCTGGGGTGAAAATGAAGTTGAGTCTGGCACCTGTGCGGTCAAAAACCTGCGTGAGGGTGGGTGTCAGGAAAATGTCGCCCTGGAGGCTCTGTCGGGGTATCTGCGCGATGTACTGATTTGACACATCGCAGACACCAATAAATATCAAGTAGCATGTAAAAGTACTTAAGGAAACAACGTGAGTTCATATCAAAGCGAAGACGAACAGGTTGAAGCGCTCCGGCAGTGGTGGGATGAAAATGGTCGTTCAACCCTGATCGGTATCGGTCTGGCGCTGGCGCTGGCTTTTGGCTGGCAAGGCTGGAAGAACTACAGCGTAGCGATGCGTGACGGTGCGTCCAATATTTATCAGCGTTTGTTACAGGCGGCGGCCACGGCTCCTGAATCGGCTGAAGAGCAGGGTGAGGCCGAACGTCTGGCACTGGAGCTTAAAACCAACTATGCCGGCACCAGCTACGCACAGTTTTCCGCCTTACAATTGGCGCGTCTGGCAGTGGAAAGCGGCGAGCCGGAAAAGGCAGAGAGCGAATTGCGTTGGGTATTATCCAAAGCTGACAGCGGCAGCGATATGGCCCGAATTGCACAGCAGCGTCTGGCTCGCGTGCTGGCCTGGGCAGGCAAGGTCGATGAGGCTTTAGCCCTGCTTGAAGCCAAAAGTGGCAATCCCTACCAGGCCTCCTATGCTTTGGCCCGTGGCGATATTCTGATGACGTCAGGGCGCAATGATGAAGCCCGTTCAGCCTATACATTGGCCCGGCAGCTGGAATCGGAAAATCCGGGTCAGGTGAACCTGGCTTTGCTGGAACAGAAACTGGCCAGCCTGGGTGAAAGCCTGGATGCAGATATAGTGGCCACAGATGATGCGGCGGATGAGGGACAGTGATGAAAACAGGGCTGCGTAGTGTCGTCTGTGTATTGTTACTGCTCAGTCTGGCGGGTTGTAGCACTATTAAAGGCTGGTTTCAGATTGATGATGAAGACGATCTGACCCGGCCTGCCGAGCTACAGGATATTGATGAAAGTGTTGATATTGAACGCCTCTGGTCCAAAGGTATCGGTGATGGCCAGGGCGAGGGCTTTTATCACATTCGGCCGGTGCTTGCAGGAGATGTGATTTACATTGCCTCTGCTGATGGTGAGGTTGTATCTCTGGATCGCATGAGCGGAAAAAAACACTGGGAGGCAGAATTTGACAGCGGTCTGTCGGCAGGTGTTGGTGCTTATGAAGACAGCCTTTTTGTTGGCACCAGTGATGGCTCGGTACTGCGCCTGAATGCCCAGGATGGTACTGAGATCTGGCGCAGCGAGTTATCCGGTGAAATTCTGGCCCCGCCCCAAAGTGATGGCCGGGTCGTGGTCACACAAACTTATGATGGCAAGCTGGTTGGTCTGGATTACAGTTCCGGAGACAAGCTGTGGACCTATGACAGTAATATGCCGGTGCTGACGGTGCGGGGCACCAGCACACCAATTGTTCACAGTGGTTTGGCCTTTGCTGGTTTTGCCAATGGGCGGGTACTTGCGATACGCACAGATACCGGTGCCACGGTTTGGGAGGTGCGGGTGGCTATCAGTCAGGGGCGCTCGGAGATTGAGCGCATTGTGGATATTGATGGCACGATGGATCTGGCAGCCTCCAATCTCTATGTCGCTTCTTATAATGGCCGTATTATGGCCATTGATGCCGCCAGTGGGCGCAAACTCTGGCAGCAGAATGTATCGTCCTATTCCGGTGTGTCCAGTGGTTTTGGCAATGTCTATGTAGCCGATGAAGACGGTACCCTGACAGCTTATCAGCGCGATGGTCAGGGTGCGCGCTGGGTGCAGTCTGATCTTGCCTATCGTGATCTGTCGCGGCCAACGCCCGTTAGCAGTTATGTTGCAGTAGCAGATTTTGAAGGTATCGTTCATCTGTTGTCGCAGGTTGACGGTAGCTTTGTTGGCCGCATCCGTGTAGACAGCGATGGCGTGCGGGCCGACATGGTCAGTGATGGCAGCATTCTCTACGTTTACAGTAACAGTGGTGATCTGGCTGCCTATGAAATTACGCCACTTGATGATGAAGACTGACGCAAAGCTGTAGCATTTATATGATTCCGGTGATAGCCCTGGTCGGGCGCCCCAATGTTGGCAAATCAACGTTGTTTAATCAGCTCACGCGTTCGCGGGATGCGCTGGTAGCAGATTTTGCCGGCCTGACCCGCGATCGTAAATACGGTGAGGCCCGTCTCGGCTCAATGCCTTATATTGTGATTGATACCGGTGGTATCAGTGGTGATGAACAGGGTATTGATTCAGCCATGGCCGGGCAGTCATTGCAGGCGATTGAAGAGGCCGATGCGGTTCTTTTTCTGGTGGATGCCAGGGAAGGTTTAAATGCTACCGATGAGGCACTCGCCCGCCATCTGCGTCAGCGCAACAAGTCTTTTTATCTGGTTGTGAACAAGATCGACGGTGTCGATCCCGATGTTGCCGTCAGTGATTTCTACACGCTGGGCATTGATAACATGTTTGCCATCGCCGCCAGCCACGGGCGCGGTGTCAACAGCATGATTGAGTCAGTGTTGTCAGTCTTTGAGCCGGAGGATGCAATAGTATCCCGTGATCGCTTTGACAGTATCCGGGTGGCACTGGTCGGGCGGCCCAATGTGGGCAAGTCAACATTGATCAATCGTCTGTTGGGCGAAGAGCGGGTGGTGGTTTACGATGAACCGGGTACGACCCGTGACAGTATTTATATCGACTATGAGCGCAATGATCAGCGTTATACCCTGATCGATACGGCCGGTGTGCGTCGGCGTAAAAATGTGCGCCTGACGGTAGAGAAGTTCTCTATTGTTAAAACGCTTAAAGCCATTGATGACGCCCATGTGGTCGTGTTGGTAATGGATGCCCGTGAAGGTCTGGTGGAGCAGGATATGCACTTGCTGGGCCACTGTATCGAGGCGGGGCGGGGACTGGTGCTGGCGGTCAATAAGTGGGATGGGCTGGAGCCTGATCAGCGGGACTGGATCAAACAGGCTTTGAACCGGCGTTTGCAATTTGCCGATTACGCCGATACACATTTCATCTCTGCCCTGCACGGCACCGGTGTGGGGCATCTCTACAAAAGCATCGACGCCGCCTATGGCAGTGCGATGAAAAAACTCAATACCAACACACTGACCCGGATTCTGGAGGGTGCCGTTTTTGATCATCCGCCACCGATGATCAACGGCCGTCGCATCAAGCTGCGCTACGCCCACGCGGGTGGCCAGAATCCACCGCTGATTGTGATTCACGGTAACCAGACCGGCAAGGTGCCCGCCAGTTACCAGCGTTATCTGGAGAAAATTTTCCGACACAAACTCGATTTGCACGGCACAGCGGTGCGTGTTGAATTTCGAACCAGCGACAATCCCTATGCCGGTAAGCGCAATCAATTGACTCAGCGACAAGTGCAGCGCAAGCGACGCTTAATGGCCCACGTCAAGAAAAACAGCAAGAAAAAACGTTAATTTCCCGGTGGCTGATTATTAATTCAGTCGAACCTGATATCAGAGTTGATGCTACCCATAAAATTGAGGGCGTTGCCGGATAGTGGTGTGAGCGGGATGTGGGTGAAATAGCGCTGCCCTGGTTTGATAGCATAAGCCCGTTGTCATATTTCTTTCTTTATTTCTTCAAATAGCCGTTACCGACCTGTCATTTTTAAAGCCCATCCTGCTGCGCTATGCAGTTGGGCAGTGGGCTGTCTCTCTGCTTTTGTGTGTACAAAATACTGTTTATTACCTACGAGAGGGCTTATGAAACTCACATCCACATGCCTGCTGGTGATGGCACTTGTTTGTGGCGTCACAGTTGCCGGTGCTGACATTTTACCGGTAAATCAAACGGCCAGTGTCTGGTTCAGCCAGGGGCAGGCGGTTATTAACGATAAGGATGCAGATACAACAATCGGCGCGAACGCCAAAAATATTATTCTTTTTGTTGGCGATGGTATGGGTATTTCCACGCTGACAGCTGCCCGTATTCGTGAAGGCCAACTAAAGGGGATGAGCGGTGAAGAAAATCTGCTAAGTTTTGAAGGATTCCCGCATTCGGCGCTGGTTAAAACCTATAACGTGGACGCCCAAACGCCGGATTCTGCCGGTACCATGACAGCGATGATGAGCGGTCTGAAAACAGATGTTGGTGTTCTTGGTGTGGATGAGGATATTGAGCGTGGCAATTGTGCGACGGTTAGTGGCAATGAAGTGGCAAGTTATCTGGAGCTGGCCGAGATTGCAGGCATGTCAACGGGTATTGTGACGACTGCCCGTGTCACGCATGCCACCCCGGCAGCCACTTATGCCAAGTCGGCTGATCGTGACTGGGAGGATATTTCCGATATGCCGCAGGCGGCTGTGGATGCCGGTTGCGAAGATATTGCCAGCCAGCTGGTGAACCTGGAGAGTAATCTGGAGATACGCTATGAAGGCGTGGATGTCGATGGTATTGATGTTGTCATGGGGGGTGGCCGCCGTCATTTTTTGCCTAAAGATGCAGCGGCTAACAGCCCTGATGCTGTCAGTACCGTAGAGGGGGATCGCAGTGATGAGCGCAATCTGATAGATGAGTGGCAGGCGCAGTATGAGGATGGTCTTTATATTTATGACAGCGCTGGTTTTGCCGCGATTAATACAGCTTCAACGCGAAAAGTATTGGGCTTGTTCAATGAATCCCATATGCAATACGAGGCCGACCGCAGTAACGATATTGCCGGCGAGCCTTCACTCACGCAAATGACAGCTACCGCTATTGATATTCTTGATAATAACGACGAAGGTTATTTTTTGATGGTGGAATCCGGTCGTATTGACCACGGCCATCATGCGGGTAATGCTTATGGCGCATTGAGCGAGGCGATTGAGCTGAGCTCGGCGGTGGCCGCCGCCCGTGCGGCCACTAACCCGGAGGATACCCTGATTCTGGTGACGGCCGATCACAGCCACGTAATGACTATCAGCGGTTATGCCCGGCGTGGCAATCCGATTCTTGGCAAAGTCATTGCGACCGGTGGAACTGAGCCTGTATTGGCTGGTGATGGTTTGCCTTATACAACTATTTCTTATGCCAATGGTATGGGGTTTCACGATCTGGGTGATGAAACAGATTCCGATGCGGTCTATTCCCAATCACCCATCAGCGGGCGTGTTGATTTGAGTGCCATCGATACTGAGCGTTCCGGTTTTCACCAGGAAGCACTGGTGCCGCTGGGCAGTGAAACCCATGCGGCGGAGGATATTGCTCTACACGCCTCCGGGCCGGGTGCGGTTTATGCTTTTGGTGTCGTTGAGCAGAGTATGATTTTCCATATTATGAACCGGGCGCGCAGCCTGATTGCGGATTAAGGGGTGGATAATGAACAGGATGGTACAGGCCTTGGGTTTGTCGGCACTGATACTGGTGTTGGGAGCTTGCTCTGATGATGACAACGACAATAAAGGAGGTGATACAGAAACGCCGCCAGCAACATCAGACCCGATTACCAGACTTTCAGCCAGTGATCTGGCGAGCAATACTGAAAACACCTGGTTTATTGAGGGGCAATCCCGGGTTAATGCCTGGGATCCACAGGCAATTCGTACTGCCAGAGGCGGTGCCCGCAATGTGATTCTGTTTGTGGGCGATGGAATGGGAATTTCCACCGTAACTGCGGCGCGTATCTATGCAGGCCAAAAGGCCGGTCAAAGCGGTGAAGAATATTCGCTGAGCTTTGGGCAATTTCCTTTTACAGGTTTGTCCAAAACCTATAACGTGGATGCTCAAACGCCGGATTCTGCCGGTACCATGTCGGCGATGGTGACAGGTCTGAAAACCGATGCGGGTGTTTTTGGTGTGGATGAGGATGTTGAGCGCGGTAACTGCAGTAGTGTGGCCGGTAATGAAGTATTGAGTTTTCTTGATCTGGCTGAAATTGCGGGTATGGCTACAGGTATCGTCAGTACAGCGCGTATTACTCACGCAACGCCGGCCGCGACTTATGCCAAATCGGCAGATCGTAACTGGGAAGATATTTCTGATATGCCACGGGAAGCCGTTGATGGTGGTTGCGAAGATATCGCCAGCCAGCTGATAAATTTTGAAAGCAATCTTGAGCAGCGCGTCAGCGGTATTGATGTCGATGGTATTGAAGTGATGATGGGTGGCGGTCGACGTCACTTTTTACCAAATGATGCCGCGGCCAATAGTCCTGATGCGATGAGTGCAATAGAGGGGGATCGTACGGATGGCCGCAATTTGATAACAGAATGGCAGAGTCGTTATCCCAACGGGGTTTACGCTTATGACAGTCATGGCTTTGCGGCTATCGACAGTGATTCAGTGGAGCGGGTTCTGGGGCTATTCAATGAATCCCATATGCAGTACGCGGCTGATCGCAATAATGATATTGCCGGAGAGCCGTCCCTGAGTGAGATGACAGCAACAGCCATTGATGTTCTTGATAAATACGAAGAAGGCTATTTTTTAATGGTGGAGGCTGGCCGTATTGATCATGGTCATCATGCGGGCAATGCCTTTGGTGCGTTGGAGGATGCCGTTGAATTATCCAGAGCGGTTGCTGTAGCTGTAGATAAAACCAATGTCGAAGACACATTGATCATTGTCACCGCCGATCACAGTCATGTCATGACGATTGGGGGCTATCCCAAACGGGGCAACCCGATTCTTGGCAAGGTTGTGGCGGTGGGTGCCAGTGAACCCATGTTGGCCGCAGATGGCATGCCCTATACCACGCTGTCCTACGCCAATGGTCTGGGCTATCAGAATTTGGGTGGTGAAACAGATTCTGATGCTGTTTATGGTCATGCCTATCACAGCGGTCGGGTTGATCTTGGCAGTGTGGATACGCAGGCGCCGGGTTTTCATCAGGAGGCACTGGTGCCGATGGGCAGCGAAACCCATGCAGGGGAAGATGTTGGTATTTATGCCCTCGGCCCCGGTGGTCATCTTGTATCAGGCACCAATGAGCAAAGTATTATTTTTCATGTGATGGAATACGCCACAGACCTGATTAACAGGGCTGAAAGTGCTCTTTGACTTTTTATCCGAATACTGTTTTTCCGGGGGTTAAGCCCCCGGATATTGTTGGAAAGAAAATGCTGAATAAAAACGCTTTAATTGTATTGCTGATGATCCTTCTTCCGGGTATAGCTGTCAGTGCTGATGATGTTTCATTGGTAAATAAAAATAATGATGCGGTGCTTTGCCGGTTACCAGAAACAATCCATGTTGCCAATTACGATATACAAGAAGAAGGGGGCACTGCTGAAACACTGCAATTACTGCGTACAAATGAGCAGGTGATGCACATTCGTTCGCAAGCTGGCAGCGCTGAACTATGGGAGCTTAACAGCCGGGGTGAAATACATTTTACCCGCTATTACGATCAGGCTCAGCGTGCTGTTGAATTTTATCAGCAGGCACCGATGGATCGCAGCACGACACTTGAGTGGGCGCATGTCTGGCAATTGGTGCCAGCAACGATGTTGGCGGGTGAGCCGGTGGCTGTCGCTGATATATCAGGGTGTGCACATCGGGAGATTTATGAATACCTGGCAGAGGGTGCGCACTACCGTATCGAATGGCTG
Source organism: Parahaliea sp. (assembly GCA_047974765.1). Classification (GTDB taxonomy): domain Bacteria; phylum Pseudomonadota; class Gammaproteobacteria; order Pseudomonadales; family Halieaceae; genus JBKECP01. The sequence continues at coordinate 188,366 of JBKECP010000009.1, forward strand.
CCCGCCTATCAATTACCCAGTGCCATGACTATTCGCCGCCACGGTCAACAATTGCACTGGCACTTGCAGGCTGCTTCGGGGACGCTTGAGACATTGACCAGTGAGCTTGCACAGCGAGCAGGCTATAAGTTGATTGATTACGCTGATCTTGGCGATCAGGAATCTGATGCCTTCTTTCGTTCGCTCAGAGACCAGGAACACCATCACTGATTTAAGTAAATAAAACTTGGTGCTTTAGCTCTTGAGTGCTATGGTTCAATATATCACCATAGCATTATTTAAATAGTCTGTTTTTGTATCAAATTGCGTGTGCCAAAGACAGATAGAAAAGGAGGTTCCAATGATGGGCAAAGTCGGCCTGCTGCTTCTGGCCCTGTTCGCCTGTCCGGTGTTGGCAGACGTTGTTCGTGTGGATGGTTTGAACTTTGACAAAGTGCAGGTGCTTGGCAATGTGGAGGTTGAAATCATTCAGGGCGAAAGCTATGAGCTGACGATTCGCGGCAATGCCGATGATCTGGCTATAGAACCTTTTGAAATGACCGGTGATGGACTGGTGTTGGGCTACAGTCGGGAATATCCGGATCGTACATTCAGAGGGTTGAAATACCGTGTGCAGGCACCGACACTGGATGCCATTATCCTGCTGGGGCCGGGAATGGTTTATGTCAGGCCGATAGAAACCAGTGAGCTGGTGTTAAACCATATGGGTAGTGGCACACTTCGCCTGTTTGATATCCGTACCGGACAACTTGATATTACAGCTGCCGGCAGTGGCAATATTGAAGCGCCGCTATTAAGCGCCGAGGATTTTGCGTTGGCGATTACTGGTTCCGGTGATATTCATTTTGGCCACCTGGATGTACAAAGCCTTGACCTGAATATAGTGGGTTCTGGTGATGTCAGCTTGCAGGAAGGCAGTTCTGCGCAATGGGCATTAGTTGATGTTGCCGGTTCAGGCGACGCCAACTTCAGCAAACTCAGTGTGCAGGATATACAAATCACTATTATCGGTTCCGGTAATGTCAGTATTGGTCAGGCAGAAATGCTTGATGCCAGTATCTTTGGCAGTGGTGATATCAGCTATACCGGTTCTGCACGTATTGAGCAGGTTATTATCGGCTCGGGTGCTCTGATTAAACGCAAGCACTAGAGCAGGGGAATGCAGAGTGTCTGTCGATTGGAATGACAAGCAGCCTATATATCGCCAACTCAGAGAGCAGGTCGTAGAGCGCATAATGGATGGCAGTTTTGCTGAAGGTGAGGCTGTGCCTTCCGTGCGACAGGTGGCTGCTGATTATCAGATCAATCACCTGACGGTTGCCAAAGCCTACCAGGAACTGGTTGATACCGGCCTACTGGAAAAGCGCCGCGGTTTGGGTATGTTTGTTAGCGCCGGTGCTCGCAAGGTGCTGTTGTCCGAGCAGCAGAAATATTTTTTGAAAGAGGAATTGCCGGCTTTTGCTGAGCGCATATCAGTATTGGGGCTGGATATTGACAAAATTATTACCCGCCTGCTTGCCCACGGGAGAGAGAAATGACAGCCGTAATTGAAGCCAGAAAACTCAGCCGTCGCTTTGCTCAGATTACTGCGATCGATGGTATTGATCTGACAGTGCAAGCCGGTGGTATTGTCGGTTTAATTGGGCCTAATGGTGCAGGTAAAACCACATTGCTAAGAGCGCTGCTGGGTTTGACAGACTGTGAAGGTAAGTTGTCTGTGTTGGGCCTCGATCCGCGCCGCAAGCGTTCACAATTGATGGAAGAGGTTTGTTTTATTGCCGATACTGCCGTGCTGCCACGGTGGATGACAGTTGGCCAGCTACTGGATTATACGGCGGGTATCCATTCCCGTTTTGATTTTTCACTGGCGCAAAAACTGCTGGCTGATACTGAAGTGGGTGCTGAGCGTAACGTTGCCGAATTGTCCAAAGGTATGGTCGTGCAATTGCATCTGGCATTGGTGATGGCCGTTGATGCCAGATTGTTGATTCTCGATGAGCCAACACTTGGGCTCGACCTGTTGTTTCGCAAGCGTTTTTATGAACAGCTGCTTAATGATTATTTTGATGGTGAACGCACCATTATCGTGTCGACGCATCAGGTGGAAGAAATCGAACATATTCTTAGCGAGGTATTATTTATGGATTGCGGACGCCTGGTCTTGCGCAAGTCTATGGATGCCTTTGAGCAGAGTTTTACAGAAGTGCATGTGGCTGCGGGTATGCAGGCTAAGGCGCAAGAAATACCGCATCTTGGTCAGCGCAGCATTCTTGGCGGCAAAGCCTTGATCTATGAGGATGTGGATCGCACCTTGCTGACAGGTTTGGGTGAGTTGCGCACACCATCAGTAGCTGACGTTTTTGTGGCCTGTATTGAAGGGGAGCGCGGCAATGGCTGATCGGCAAAGCAGGCGTTGGCGCACGCTGATTTACCGGGAATTACAGGAGCACAGAAATAGTTCGTTTTGGCTGCCGTTCATTGTAAGCCTGATTGTGCCCTTGTTGTTGGGGGGCGGTATGCTCATGGCCGATCGTCTGGTAGAAAGCGGTAATAGTGTATTTGACCTGATAATAGGTGGTGGTAATGGACATCTGGTTAATATCAGTATTCGTTTGGACAACGATGCCGAGCAGACCGCCGATTATCGGGTTGTTAAACTTGATGACAATGCTGATGATGACAGCTGGGATTTTTCAAGGCAGTGGACGTTCCAGCCCGCATTGGCTGAGGGAGATAAGCCAGATAAAGAGCAAAGTAATAGTAGTGTGCACAGTGGCGTCATTGATTTTCTTGCCATAATAATGGGCGCTTTATTATTTTTAGTGACGGTAAATTACTTACTTGAAAGCCTGTTCAGCGACCGTCGTGATCGCTCCATTTTATTCTGGAAATCAATGCCGGTGTCTGAGTGGGAAAATGTGCTTTGCAAGGTGGTGATAGCACTGTTTGTACTGCCCGTTATTTATCTGGTAGCCGTATTTGTTGGCCAGTTGATTTATTTGTTACTGGCGCTGATCTACACCGGATGGGAAGGGCAGGAATCGGCTGCGCAAGTGCTGGCTCAGGTCGAGCCGGGCGTGCTGCTGTGGCGACAGCTGGCTGCATTGTTTAACGGTGCGCTATGGGTGGCGCCTATTTATGGCTGGTTATTGCTGGCCTCTGCCGCAGCCCGCCGTTCTCCCTTTATGCTGGCAGTGTGTCCTGTTTTGCTGTTGTTACTGGTGGATGCCTTGTTTTTTAATAATTCAACAATCGGGGTTTATCTCGATGAACATATTCAGTTACAGCTTAATCCCAGTGTTGCCCGATTGGCACCGCTGGGCCAGGAAATCTTCGTGGGTGAACTGCTATCGCTGCTTTTGGGCCTGCTGTTAAGTGTGGTATTTGTCATTTTGGCTGTGTGGTTGCGTCGGCATCGCTGGGAGCTATAGGCGCTATTAACCCGGCAATCTATGTTGTCGGCTAAATAAAGAACCCTTGAGCTTGTTCAATAAGCCATAAATAATTAGTTTTAATTAAAATTAAAAATCATTTCTTTGCGGGATTAAACCTCATTTTTAATTGCTGCCACAATACAAGCATCGTAATATAGCAAAATATATAGCGTATAAGTGTTGTATGAAAATAAAGTGATGGTTTTATGAAAAATATTTCTGAATTAACGTCTCTGTTACCTTTGTGGCTTATTCTGAACGCGGTGATTGTCGTGCATTCAAGCAGCACCCTGGCCGCCTCCGAAGGTGATGTTAGTGATGCTGTTACCCAGATCAGGGAAGAGGTTGTTGTTACCGGGCAAAAATCATCAGCGGATATAACAGCAGGTGCAGGCTTTAAAACCTCGAACATTGATGTTGGGCCGTTGGGCAACAGAGCCTGGATCGATACGCCGTACTCTTCGACCACAGTTAGCCGACAGATGATTGCCAATCAACAGGCAAAAGGTGTCAGTGAACTGCTCAAATATTCGTCCAGTACACAGATGCAGGCCAGAGGTGGTATGAATCTGGGGCGCCCGCAAAGTCGGGGTATGCAAGGTAGTGTCGTTGCCAATAGCCGTCTAAATGGATTGAATATTGTATCGACAACGGCTTTTCGTGTGGAAATGCTGGAACGTCTGGATGTATTGAACAGTCTGACGGGTGCGCTTTACGGACCGGCCAGTCCGGCAGGGCAATTCAACTTTGTGTCAAAGCGGCCAAGTGAAGAAAATCTGCGCCGGTTTTCATTGTCTTATCAAGGCCGTAATGCCTATACCGGCCATGTTGATCTGGGCGGATATTTTGACAGCCAGAAACACTTTGGTTACCGGGTTAATGTACTCAGCGAAGAAGGTGAGGGTGTTGTTGATGACAGCACCTTGCGCCACCGGCTGTTTTCGGGGGCATTTGACTGGAATATTCAGCCGGGCACCCAACTACAAGTGGATGCCAGCCGCTTTGAATTTGTGCAAAAAGGCTATCCGGGTGGCTTCAGCTATTCGCCAGATATTGATCTGCCTTCCGCTCCTGATCCACAGGATAAAAACCTGTCTTTGCATACAGCCGGTTCTGATTTGATGACCGAGACGGTCAGCGCACGCCTGATTCATCATTTAAATGATAATTGGCTGCTAACGGCAGGTCTGGGTTGGCAGCAGGCTGATCGTGCCATGCGCTTGGCCAGTAATACCATTGTTAATAATAGTGGTGATATCAGCCGTTCCATGAGCAGTTCCAGCGCCGCCGGGCGCTTCCGTGTACAGAGCAATAGCCTGATACTCAACGGGCATATCGATACAGGTACTATTGGCCACGACCTGTCTTTGTCAACAACGGGTTATCTCTGGACACGTTACAACGCCAGTGGTGCAAGTGAGCGTTATGACCTGGGTATGACCAATATGTATCACCCCGAAGCGATGACAGAACCGGCTGATGGCGGCATTAAGGTCAATGGTTCGCGTTACAAGTCGGGCGAAAGTACCCAACAGAGTATTACGGTTGGTGATATTGCCACGTTTAATGAGCAGTGGTCAGCAATGTTCTATCTGAGCCAAAGCTGGCTGCGAGCGGAAAGTTTTAATCGCCAGGGGCATAAGACCGGCAAGGAAAGCCAGAATGGACTCAGTTCATCGGTGGCTTTGATGTACAAGCTGACACCTGCGCTGATGGCTTATGGCAGTTATGCTGACTCGCTCGAAGAAGGCGGTACCGCGCCTATTGATGTGGGTGTAATAAATGAAGGAGAAACCCTCGATCCCTATCGCAGCCAACAGTATGAACTCGGACTCAAGGCAGAGCTGGATGCTATCAACGTCAGTGCGACCGTTTTTCGTCTTGAACGTCCTTTTGCTTATGTTGATGCTGATGACATGGTTTATAAGGAGCAGGGCAATCAGCTTAATAACGGTCTGGAATTATTAGCCAGTGGCCGGATATGGCAGGGGCTGAATATCTACAGCGGCGCCACGTTCCTTGATCCAAGACTGAGAGATACGATCAAAGAAAGCACCAGTGATAAGCGTGTGATTGCTGTGCCCAAGGTCAGGGCTAATGTGCTGTTTGAATACAGTTTGTTATCCATGCCGCAATGGGTTTACAGCGCCAACTTGCATTACACAGGAAAGCGCGCTGCCAATGACACGAACACTGCCACGGCAGACAGCTTTACAACGCTGGATCTGGGGTTGCGTTACAGCACCAGGATCAACGATGTTACAACAACCTTCCGCTTTGAAGTCAATAACGTGACGGATGAGCATTACTGGGCCTCTATCTTTCCAACCAGCACGGATGGTGATGGTAGCTCACCAAGAGCATTTTTGGGGAGTGGCCGTGAAGTGCGTGCAGCACTCAGCTTTGATCTTTAAGGTAGTGCGCAATAATGCCGCAGCAAGTATTACAAGCCTTGATTTGTGGCCTGTTTGTTTTAGTGGCTGCCAATATGCAGGTGCTTGCAGAGCAGGTTGAGTCCTTACATAACCATGATATTCGTGTGGCATCACCGTGGCCCGCCCAGAATACGATTATTGCCATGCTTGGTTATGGTCACCAAATTGTCGGTACCTCATTGATTGCCAAACGCATTCCCCTGTTTCGCCAAAGTGTGACGGGTATAGAAAAGGTTCCTGTTGTGAGTGTGAACAGCGCTTATGAATTGAATGCTGAGCAGATTATCTCCCTTGGAACAGATCTGCTATTTATCCCTCAGGGAAATATGAGCGTTGGACAGCCAAATGTGCTGGCTCGAGCCGGTGTTCGTGTGATTGCTTTGGAAGCCAATTCCATGCAGGCGCTGGTAGAGCGGGTTGCTAAAACCGGAGCCATTCTGGGACCGGACGCGAGTGAAAAAGCGCAGGCATGGCGGGATTACTTTGATCACAATGTTGCACGCGTACAGGAACGCTTGCACGATTTGCCGGATAATGAGCGCATCAGGGTTTATCACGGTATGAGTAATCCACTAATGAGTAGTGGCAGACCCTCACTCAATCAGGACTGGATGGATCTGGGGGGTGCTGTCAATATTGCCGAGAGCTGGTTTGGGCAAAAGAAGAGTGGCAGTGGGGAAATCGCCATTGAGCAGGTAGTGGCGGCCAATCCACAGGTTATCGTGCTGATGAACCCCCGGGATGTACAGAATATATTGTCCTCGCCGCAATGGGCATCGGTAGATGCAGTTATTCATCGCCGCGTATATGCCAATCCACAGGGAATGTTCTGGTGGTGTCGGGAGAGCAGTGAAGAGGCATTGCAATTTCTGTGGCTGGCAAAAACCCTGTATCCGGACCGTTTTGCCGACATAGATATGCGAGCAGAAACACGGTATTTCTACCAAACCTTCTTCGGTATTACCCTGAGTGATACACAAGTCAGCGATATCCTTGGTCCTTCATAGATGACGCCTTCGCAAAAAGCCTCTGTCAGTGGACCATCGCAGATGATGGATGAGATGAGTATTGCCAGCACCTATCGTCGCTTGCTCCAGCGTCGTCTTCTGATTATTGCCGTTATTACGCTGATAATTATCGCCTCGCTAGTTATGGATTTTATTCTGGGTCCGTCGGCTATTAGTCCTGGCGAGTTATGGCACACCCTGCTGGATGCTGACAATGCCAACATCGCTACCCGGGTTATTGTCTGGGATATTCGTCTACCGTACGCACTGATGGCTTTGCTGGTGGGTATGGCGCTGGGGCTTGCCGGTGCGGAAATGCAGACCATCCTTAATAATCCGCTGGCCAGCCCGTTTACGCTGGGTGTTTCTTCGGCGGCAGCTTTTGGTGCAGCCCTGGCTATTGTGCTTGATATTGGTATTGCTGGCATCTCTGCACAGTGGTTTATTGCTGCCAATGCTTTTCTGTGTGCACTGGTATCTGTATTGATACTCGATGGTGTGACCCGCTGGATGAAAACCGGTACGTCCGGTGTTGTCCTGTTTGGTATCGCCATGGTGTTCACTTTCAATGCGCTGGTATCCATCATGCAGTTTATTGCCACGGAAGATACCCTGCAGGGGCTGGTGTTCTGGACGATGGGTAGTTTGGCTCGTGCCTCCTGGCATACCATTTTGGTATTGTTGCTGGCTTTATTGATGGTGTTGCCACTGTCAATGCGCAATGTCTGGCGATTGACGGCCCTGCGTCTTGGGGAGGATCGTGCAGCCAGCTTTGGTATTGACGTGCGTCGTTTACGTCTGACAACGCTGCTGCGTATCAGCTTGCTGGCGGCCTTATCGGTGGCATTTGTCGGACCGATCGGATTTATCGGTCTGGTTGCCCCACATATTGCCCGTCTGGTGTTTGGTGAGGATCACCGCTTTTATCTACCTGGCAGTGTGCTGGTGGGAGGGCTGGTGCTGTCACTGGCGTCCATTGCATCAAAAAATATTATGCCAGGTATTATTATTCCGGTTGGCATTGTAACTTCACTGGTTGGAATCCCCTTTTTTTTAAGCATTGTCATGCGTCACCGGGCGAGCCTTTAATGGAAGGCTTGAGTATAGATCGGCTGGGTGTTGACTATGGTCGCCAGCATGTTCTTTGTGAGCTGTCAATCCGGGCCTTGCCGCGTGGCAGGGTCACGATGTTATTGGGTCCCAATGGCAGTGGTAAATCCACTTTGCTTAATGCGTTGGCGGGCCTGGTCAGCGCACGTGGAGAAGTATGGCTCAACGGCGACAGACTTCATGCACTGTCTTTTGCCCGGCGTGCTGAAAAGGTGGTGCTTTTACCTCAGGTGCTGCCTCGGGGTATTCGTCTGCGGGTATTGGAAGCGGTGATTGTGGCGCAGTGTGCATCGATCAATACCTGCGCACAACAGAGCAAAGCGCAGGCTATAACTATTCTGGAACAGCTTGAAATTTCGCACTTGGCCTTGCACTTCCTTGATCAGCTCTCAGGAGGGCAAAGACAGTTGGTCGGCTTGGCGCAGTCACTGGTTCGTCAGCCCTCGCTCCTTTTGCTTGATGAGCCGCTGTCAGCACTGGATTTGAATTACCAGTTCCATGTCATGAATTTGATTGAACGCGAAACCAGAGTGCGTAATACCGTTACCCTTATGGTGGTACACGACATTAACCTCGCATTACGTCATGCCGGGCATGTGCTGTTGTTAAATAATGGTCGTCTGGTGGCCGAGGGGGCGCCAGAGGCTGTTATCAACACCAGAAATCTGGCTGATGTCTATGGTGTGCGTGCAAATATTGAGCGTTGTTCACAGGGGAGGCCGCAGATGATAGTGCAGGCTGTGATATAGGTGTGTTTCTGTCTGGGTATTGATTTGCCTGCTTTTCAACGGAATATGCTATTTGCGTGATGAATAGTAAAAATCCTATCTATTTATTTCATTTATGCAGGTCCGCTGACTAAGATAGCCGAAATCCTTCCATAGGGTTGCTTTGGCGGCCCTTGAACTTCAATGCCTAACGAGGAATCGACCATGGCCACTTATCAGCAGACTGTTGAGCAATTTGCCAAGCTTTGTAAAGAGCAAGGCAGCACCTGGGCTAATATCAACCCTGAGTATGCAGCCCGTATGGCTTTGCAGAACCGCTTCCGGACGGGGCTGGATATAGCGCGCTATACTGCTGCCATCATGCGCAAGGACATGGCTGAATACGACGCCGACAGTGCATCCTATACCCAATCTCTGGGTTGCTGGCACGGTTTTGTCGGCCAGCAGAAGCTGATTGCCATTAAAAAACACCACGGCACAACCAACAAGCGCTACCTTTATCTGTCTGGCTGGATGATTGCCGCCCTGCGCAGCAAGTTCGGTCCGTTGCCTGACCAGAGCATGCACGAAAAAACCACTGTGCCAGAGTTGATCGAAGAGCTGTATACCTTCCTGCGTCAGGCCGATGCCCGTGAACTGAATCACCTTTACCGCGATCTTGATGCAGCCCGTGAAGCGGGTGATCAGGTGGCGGAGAAAGCGGCTCTGAATGCCGTTGACAACTTTGAGACCCATGTCGTGCCGATTATTGCTGATATCGATGCCGGTTTCGGTAACGAAGAAGCCACTTATTTGCTGGCCAAAAAGATGATTGAAGCTGGTGCGGCCGCTATTCAGATCGAGAACCAGGTCTCTGATGCCAAACAGTGTGGCCACCAGGATGGTAAGGTCACAGTGCCTCACGAGGACTTTCTGGCCAAAATCAATGCCGTTCGCTATGCCTTCCTTGAACTGGGTGTTGATGACGGCGTGATCGTTGCCCGTACTGATTCTTTGGGTGCCGGTCTGACCCAAAAAATTCCGGTTTCCCGTGATGCCGGTGATTTGGCACACAAATACAATGCCTTCCTGGAAACAGAAGAAGTTAAAGATGCCTCTGATGTGGGCGAAGGTGATGTCATTATCAAGCAGGATGGCAAACTGGTTCGCCCGGTACGCCTGCCCAATGGCCTGTACCGTTTCAAACCCGGTACCGGTGAAGCCCGTGTTGTGCTGGATTGTGTGACCAGTCTGGAAAACGGTGCTGACCTGCTGTGGATCGAAACTGAAAAACCCCATGTTGGCCAGATCGGTGCCATGGTTAATGAGATTCGCAAGAGCGTGCCCAACGCCAAGCTGGTCTACAACAACTCACCCTCTTTCAACTGGACGCTGAACTTCCGTCAACAGGTGTTTGATTCCTGGAGCGAAGCGGGCAAAGATGTTTCTGCCTACGACCGCGATGCGCTGATGAGTGCTGAATACGATGCGACCGAGCTGGCTATTGAAGCTGACAAGAAGATCCAGTCCTTCCAGGCTGATGCTGCCCGCGAAGCCGGTATCTTCCATCACCTGATTACACTGCCGACTTACCACACGGCAGCCCTGTCTACCGACAACCTGGCCAAGGGTTACTTTGGTGCCGAAGGCATGCTGGCCTATGTGGCAGGTGTTCAGCGCAAGGAAATCCGTGGGAGTATTGCCTGTGTCAAACACCAGGATATGGCAGGCTCCAACATGGGTGATGATCACAAGGAGTACTTCTCCGGCGAGGGCGCACTCAAGGCCGGTGGTAAAGATAACACCATGAACCAGTTCGGCTGATTTGTCCGCTTTTAAAGTGACTCCAGCGGGGAGGTGGCTGTAGCCATCTCCCCGTTTTTTGTTTCAGGTCAGCAGATTAATACCCTGTTGGACCTAGGTCGACTGGGAAGGATGGCCCTGACAGGGTATTCTATGTGTTTTTAATCATGCCGGGAGTATGTGCGTGGGAGCGAAAATCAAGGTCGAAAAACCACTGGTGGTTTTACATGGGGACGAGATGGCCCAGATTGCCTTTGAGCGTATTCTGGAACAGTTCGTTACCAATCGGCTTGATATTGTCCTGGTCGAGGTGGATCTGACAGCTGAAAACCGGCTGGCAACCAATGGTCAGGCGGTGCGCGATGCTATTGAAGCACTCAAAATCCACGGTGTAGGTATTAAAAATGCCGGTATGACGGTTAATCGGGGGCAACTGGACAAGTTGCTTGAAAGCTACACCGAGTTTGAGGAGCATGAACTCGACAAGCTGGCCACCAAGTCTCCCAATGGTGCTATCAGGAAGGGCATTGGTGGCAATATTACCCGTGAAGATATTCCCTTTCGTAATTTGCAGGTTCGCCATCCCGACTGGATTGGGCGTGATATCGAAGTATCCACCATGGAGATTGGCGGCATCAAGGACAGTGCCAATGCACTGACCCATACCACCGGTGTGGCCAAGGTTATTTTTATTGGCAGCAGTGGTGAGCCGGTTGAACTGCATCGTCGCACCCTGCGTATGGGTGATCCCTGGTTGTTGGCAACGGTCTCTATTGAAGATGTCCGGCAGTGGGCGCACGCTTTCTTTCAACGTGCCCTGAATGAAAAGCGCGATGTTTATCTCGGCCTGAAAGATACGGTTATTGCTGGTTATGACGGGGTGATGCGCGAGGCAATCGAAGATGTTTATCGCCGCGATTACCGCGACAAACTGGCTGAGGCTGGTCTGTCCTATCACTATGAACTGATTGATGCGCAGGCAGCGCGCATAGTTTCCAATCCGCCTGAACGGGCGCTTTGGGGGGTGCCGGACAATACCTCTGGTCGCAAGCTGTTCAAACTGGTCAACGAACTCAAGCGCTACGGTATTCCCGAGCGCAAGTCTCACGTTTCTCTGTCGCGGATGAGTGCCGGTGGTGGTGATCAGTACGGTAGTTTCAATATGGCACTGCCGGAGGATGGCATTCTCAAAGTGATGATCGATGGTCAGGAAATGCACGCCCGCGATGTTCAGGGTGGAGACCCATTGCTGTTTATGTCCAATGATCGTCAGGCGATCAAAGACTGGGTATTGCAGGTTTTCAGGGATGCGGCTGAAAACCACAAGGAAGTCTATTTTGGCCTCAAGCGCGAGTATATGGAATACGATGAGGTGTTCAGCAAGGTGCTGCTGGAAGTGCGTTATGAGTTGGCGCACTCGGGTACCCAGCCTCCGTCCTTCATGATCATGCGGCCCTCCAGCCAGCTCAAAAAAATGATTTGTGATCCGCCACGCAATGCTATTTATCCTGCCCAAAACCTCGATGGCGATATTTTCTCTGATATTTCTGCTGCTCTGGGTGGTAGCCTGGCCACGGCCAGTTCCATTATCGAAAGTAAAGACGGCACCATGCTGTTTGAGGCGCCCCACGGTACTGCTCACGATCTTTATCTGCGTTATGTTGAAACCAATGGTGATGAGGCCAACTTCAATTCTTCAGCGCTGATTTACGCTGTGGCCAATGCCCTTGAGGCGCTGGCCAGGCGCGAAGACAACAGGGCTTTGCAGGGCTATGCGCGGCAGCTCAAGGATGCGCTGATTGAAACGGTTGATCAGGGTATTATTACTGGTGATTTAAAGGGTAAAACCCTTACGCCGGATAATGAACAGATTGTTGATATGTACGGTTTTCTGGATGCCATTGAAGGCAACCTCATGCGCATACAACAGAGCTGAATCCAGTGGCTGCTACGGCATAATAAAAAGGCACTGGCCTTGTAACAGTGCCTTTTTTATTGCGTATTTATTGTGTGGGTACTATGGCATCACCTGGTCTGGCGTGGCCTATTCTGCGCCTGTACTTTTCAGTTGTCGCCAAAGGGATCGTCAATAGCGACTGAGGGCCGGGTAAACCACTTTGGTCCGCTGTCGGTTATATAAAAGTGATCTTCCAGACGAACGCCAAATTCTCCCGGTACACAGATCATCGGCTCATTGGAAAAACACATGCCGGGAGCCAGCGGCATTGTGTTATTGCGCACCAGATAGGGCCACTCGTGAATATCCAGGCCAATACCGTGACCGGTACGGTGAGGGGTGCCGGGTAATTCGTAATCAGGGCCAAGACCGTGAGCGACCAATACCTGGCGGGCGGCATCATCAACACGGCCACAGGCTACGCCAGGCCGGGCGGCATTAAAGGCGGCAGCCTGAGCGGCTTTTTCGATATTCCATATGTCCCGCTGGCGTGCGCTGGCTGTTCCAAAAACATAGCTGCGGGTAATGTCTGACTTGTAGTTCTCCAGTTCGCAGCCGGTATCAATCAATACCATGTCGCCCTGTTCAAGGGTTTTTGGCCTGGCGACGCCATGGGGGAAAGCAGAGTCAGGGCCAAACAGCACAATACAGAAATAGGAACCTTTGGCGGCTCCAACAACCTGGTGCGCCTGGTGGATAAATTCAGTGACTTCGGTGGTACTGATGCCTTCACGCAGGATGCTTGCCGCTGCCTTGTGAACAGCCATTGTCATCGTTTTGGCTCTTTGCATCAGGGCCAGCTCGGCAGGTGACTTGTGCATGCGACAACCCGCGGTAACCGTGGTTGCGCTGCAAAAACTAACCTTGGGTGCGGCCTGTTGCAGGCCGTCAAAGATAAAGAAAGGGCTGGATTCATCAATACCCACGTGACCTGTTTCGCAACCGAGGTCGTTGAGAATACGAGCAATCAGCTGATAGGGTGATTCATGTTCCTGCCAGCAGTGAACTTCGCCCGGTATGTGAATAAAGCCTTCCAGCGTGCCGCGTTCAAAGGTGGGTGCAATATAGTGAATGCTGCCTTTGGCGGGAATCAAGGCGCCAACGAGTCGTTCACTGGCGCCAAAGGGGATGCCGCTAAAATAGTAAAGGTTAGTGCCTGCATTGAGGTAAATGGCATCCAGGCCGGTCTGGAGAATCAGTGCCTGCGCCTGCTTAAGCCGATGGTGGAATTCACTGTCACTGATCGGTGACAGATCACCGCTCATATCTGACAGATTGGCCAAAGCCTGCGCTGTATCAAGGCCTCCAATACGCGCTGTCATAAAATCTCCTGAGGATTAAATAATGGAATTCGGACGGAGATTTTACCTCATCAGGGGCAATAATTGACGATCTGGATATCTATGCAGGAGTTTTCATGCGCTGGACGGATATTGATCAACAGGTATGCTCGGTTGCCCGGGCACTTTCGGTAGTAGGTGAACGCTGGACTTTGCTGATTTTAAGGGATGCTTTTCTTGGCACCCGGCGCTTCGAGCAGTTTCAGCATAATTTGGGTGTGACACGGCACCGCTTATCCGAGCGTCTGAGCAAGCTGGTTAAGCAGGGTGTCCTGGTGAAGGTGCCCTATCAGGAGAAACCGCTGCGCCACGAATACCGACTGACCCGAAAAGGCCTGGGTTTATATCCGGTGCTGATGAGCCTGGCTCGCTGGGGTGATGAGTGGATGACCGATGAAGAAGGTGTGCCACTGGAGTATGTACACCGCGGCTGTGGTCATAAAACCAACCCGGTACTGACCTGTGGTGAGTGCGGTGAGCCTCTGCGTCCGGAAGGTGTTAATACACTGGTGGGACCGGCACTGGAATCCATTGCCGACAACCTGCAAGTCCAGGCGGGAAAGGAGCCGCCTATACCGGATATTATTCGCCATTCGGTATCTGTCGGTGCGCTCTGACTTGTTGTCTGTGAAATATTTGTAACGGCGACTGGTTCGTCAAAAGCTCTTTCGGGTTGTTACAATCGCCCCCGAACAATAACAACGCCGGGGGCGTCAATGAATCCAATAAAATCTGGCCTGGTGCCACAGATTCTAATCGCTGTTGTGATTGGTGCCCTGCTGGGGGTGCTGCTGCCATCGATAGCCGAGCCCCTTGGTCTGGCAGGCAGCCTTTTTGTCGGTATGTTGAAGGCAGTGGCACCACTTCTGGTTATGTTGCTGGTAATGTCGGCTATTGCCAACCGTCACGAAGGTGGTGCGGATGGTCGAAAGTCTTTATTAACACTGTTGCTTTATCTTGCAGGCACAGTTTGTGCCGCCTTTGTTGCGCTGGTAATGAGCCAGCTCTTTCCCCAGGAAGTTGTACTGGACAGTCCCGCTCAGGGTAGTCCGCCGTTAGCAGTCACTGCGGTATTGGCAGAAGTCTTGTTCAAACTGATCGACAATCCGATCAACGCGCTGCTAAGTGGTAATTTTCTGGGCTGTTTGAGCTGGGCAATTTTGTTGGGTATCAGCTTTCGCAAAGCCAGCGAACAGTTCAAGTCACATCTTGAAACGCTGGCTGATGGCGTCAGTGATATTGTTCGCTATGTAATCCGGCTGGCCCCGGTCGGGATCCTCGGTCTGGTCAGTTATACCGTTGCCACGACCGGCCTGGGCGTACTGGCTGATTACGCCAGTCTGGCTGCTCTGCTGGTCAGCTGTATGTTGATCGTTGCCTTGCTGGTCAATCCCCTGATTGTCTATCTGCTGATTCGCCGCAACCCCTATCCGCTGGTTTTCAGGTGTCTGCGCGAATCAGGTATTACCGCTTTTTTTACCCGCAGTTCGGCAGCCAATATTCCTGTTAACCTCAGTCTGGCAGACAAGCTTGGTATCAGTGAAGAGCTTTACTCAGTGACGATTCCAGTGGGAGCTACTGTGAATATGTCCGGCGCTGCAATCACTATCACCGTGTTGACACTGGCCGCAGCCAATACGCTGGGTATTGATGTCTCTTTTGCTACGGCACTCTTGCTGTGTGTAATTTCAGCCCTGTCGGCCTGTGGTGCCAGCGGTGTACCTTCTGGCAGTTTGTTACTGATTCCTCTGGCTTGTTCGCTATTTGGTATTTCAGTCGATGTGGCCATGCAAGTGGTTGCTGTCGGCTTTATTATCAGTGTTATTCAGGATTCAGCAGAAACCGCACTCAATTCCAGCACCGATGTGATCTATACCTATGCTGTTGATCATGCTGCCAGATGATGCCGATTATTTCCCTTTCAGGATTGTGTGCCGGTTTTCACGGCATTTGTTTGCGTATTTGTGCCAATGCTTTTAGTTCGCCACCGGCGTATTTTTCAGCCAGCTCGACAAAATCGCGTACAGTGATGCGCCCACCTTTTTCCGCCAGTGCTGAAGCGACATTATCCAGGCTGGCTTTGCCGCCACTTTGTTGCCTGATTTGCTGATCGACGGCGTACATAATGCCCACTGCGCGGGCAGTAGTTGGACCGGAGGAGTCGCCGGTAAAGAGCGTGCCTGACTCTTCACCCCAGCGTTTTAGCCTGGTAATGGTCTGAGTATAGCGTTGTTCGCTGATACCGCCGGAGCGGTGCAGGATTTCAGCCGCATAGTATTCGGCAATACCTTCCACGATCCAGTCACTGTTACTGGTACCGTGAATGGATGTGCCAACGTGAATCAGTTCGTGAATCAGGCTGCTGGTGCGGTTGCCACTGATTAGAGGCCGGTCGGCATGCATGAACAGAGAGTTGGGAGCAGACAAGCCACCGCGCCACATCGGATCATCTGCACTGACGATCAAAATGCGCGGGGGGAAATCATTAAAAATCTTACGCAGACAGGGCAGTGTCCAGTTGATAAACGCCAGCGAGTCCTGCAACCGTCTGCCCTGGCCACCGGGAGTGGCAATACGCACTTCGACACCGGCAATCATATCGGAGCGGCTGGCAATATCGCCGATGATCAGCCAGCCCTTGGGGCGAATAAAACGGCGGCCCGTATCATTTAAGCGGTAATGGTTACCTGTCTCCCCGATGGCTTCATAAGGCATTGCCGAAGACCAGCCTGAAGGCAGTTTCAGCTCAAGCCGGGCCTGTGATTGCAAACCCTTGCGGGCGCGAATTTTAATGGGTGGAATCACTTTGTCGCTGCGCATAATGGCCCAGTCTTTGGTAATAATTGAGTCGTATTTACCGGGATCACGCTGGTGATTGATCTGGAAGCGATAGCTGAGCGAGGCCTTGTCCCCCTCTGGCTGCCAGTGTGCAATACCGTCTTCCAGCTTTAGCGTTGAGGTTTTATCCACTAACTTGATATCGCTGTGGCGCTCACTGTTAAAGTGGATATCAACCCGGCTGGGCAGAACTTTGCCTGTCAGTGTAATAGTGATCAAGGCCTTGCTGTCAGCAGGTTCGATGTCAATACCGTAGTGAATGCTGTAGTGGTCGCCATTACGGGTATTATCGGCAAAGCTGTTGCAGGCCATTATCGTCAGGGTAAAAAACAGAGCGACTAGCTTTTGCATGGATAATCTCCGCTAAAAACAACACACGACACTAAACTGCCTCATGCACTTTGCCAAGGTTTGTAATGTGTGCTTATTTTACGCTATCAAGTTGTCGACAGAGTTCTCTGGCACCCTGCAACAAACGGGTAGTGGGCCGCTGTAATAGATCGGGAGCGACAAAAAACAACTGTTTTTTACGCGCGGCCTCAAGGTGTGGGTAGGCGAGCCATTCATCGAGCCACGCTGGTCGAAGAGAGCCTGTGCCACTGGCTAAAATAACATCCGGGTTGTGTTTGAGTACGCTTTCGATACTGATTTTTGGGGCCAGTACCCTGGCATCGGCAAAAATATTGTAGCCACCGCAGAGGGCGATCAGTTCGCTGATATAGTGCTCACCACTGAGGGTTTGCAGGGGTTGGTTCCAGACCTGATAAAAAACGCTGATACTTGTACTGCGCTGGTGACGGTTGCGCAAGGAACGCAGTCCATTCTCAAAATTGTCGGCGGCCACTTCTGCGACTTCGCTGGTACCGGCCAGTTTGCCAATGGCGCGCAGGGTCTGGGGGATTTGATCCAGATGTTGTGGTTCACTCACATAGACGGGAATACCGAGTCGTTCCAGCGCGGGCAGGGTAGCCAGGCCATTACCGGAACCCCACATCAGCACCAGGTCCGGCTGACTGGCGATAATACTCTCCAGACTCCAGGCTTTGTAGTTGCCAACTCTGGGAATAGTTTTGGCGGCCTCGGGAAAGTCACTGTGATCGACAACGCCCACCAGATAGTCACCGGCGCCTGCGCTGAAAGTATTTTCTGCCGTGTGAGGTGATAGAGCCACAATGCGTCTGGCCGGTTTCTCCAGTATGATGTTGCGGCCTGCAAAATCGATAACTTCGATAGCTGCGGCTGTGCAAAATGATATACCGGACAGGCTGAATAAAAGGCTGCCAAGCAGGATCTGTCGTCGCACTGAAATGAGCATCAGGAGGCGCCTCCTTTACTGACGGTTGCCTGCGTAAAGGTGGCCATTTGTTCGTGCAAGCTCAAAGCTGCTTGCAACAGCTGGACGGCAAGTGTTGCCCCGCTGCCTTCGCCGAGGCGCATTTGCAGATCGAGCAGAGGTTGTAATTCAAGTTTCTGAAGTGCGTATTGGTGAGCCTGTTCAGCTGAACAGTGTCCGGCCATCAGCCAGGGATGCAGACTCGGCGCAATGGCAACAGCCAGCAGTGCTGCTGCGGTAGTGATAAAACCATCGATGAGAACGGGAATGCCGCGCTGGCCACAGCGCAGATAGGCGCCGCAGATGGCTGCGATTTCAAGCCCGCCAATACAGCGTAGAATCGACAGTGGATCATTCAATTCGGCTGCGTGCAGTTTAAGTGCATGATCAACCATCTCACATTTGTGGGTCAGGGTGGCATCGTCAATACCCGTGCCGCGTCCACAGGCTTCCCTGGCTGAAAGATTGAGCATGGCAGCATAAATAGCGGCGGCCGATGTCGTATTGCCAATGCCCATCTCTCCGGCGATGAAGAGTTCGCAGTCAAGGTGATCAACTTCATCCCTGCCAGCTTGCAGGCAGCGCTCCACCAGCTCGGTGCTGAGGGCACAGGTTTGACTGAAGTCTGCCGAGCCATAGGCCAGTTGAAGATTGGTCAGGCCGCGAACATCCGGGACCTGCTCAAAAGTACCCGCGTTGACTACTGAAAAATCAGCGTTTATTGCTTTGCAAAGGATGTTGATGGCCGCGCCACCTTCAATGAAATTGCGGATCATCTGCACGGTAACTTCCGGTGGAAACAGCGATACACCACGACGACTGATGCCGTGATCAGCTGCAAAAACACGCACAGCAATTTTGGATAATCGGGGAACGGGGTGACTCTGCCAACCCGCAAAGTTAACAGCAACATCTTCCAGTAGTCCAAGTGAGCCTGCGGGTTTTGTCAGATTGGCCTGGTGTTCCCGGGCCAGTTGTCGGCTGTATTGATCTGGTGTGGGGCAGGGTTGTTGGTACCACTTCATGTTTTGAGCTCCCTGTTGTTAGGGTTTGTATGATGGTTTTATGGTCTGATGGATGATGGAGGGTTTGAGTGTCAGTGGCAGGCCCGCGCTGACGAGGGTGACTTGCTCACAGTGGCGGGCCAGTTCCTGGTGCAGCCAGCCGCTTTCGTCAACAAAGCACCGGTTAAGCTCACCCAGAGGGACAATGCCCTGACCAACCTCATTGCCAACCATAACAATATCGCAGCGCGCTGCTAGCAGCATTTCAATAAAGGCGGTGCGCAGCTCATGCCAGCGTTCGCTGGTGATGCAGTTACTAAGCCACAGCGTCAGACAGTCAATCAGTAGACAGTGCTGTGGTGCGTCCAGTTCAGCGATGGCTTCGTGCAGCAGCAGGGCTTCTTCATGCAGTTGCCAGTGTGGGCCGCGATCGTATTGATGGCGTTCGATGCGGGCTCGCATTTCCCTGTCTAGAGCTTGTGCAGTGGCGATATAAAACAGTTGCTTGCCGGTTGAACGGGCCTGTTGTTCGGCCCACTGTTCGCCGTAGCGGCTCTTGCCGCTGCGGGCACCACCGATAACCAGATGCTTCATGGCTGATACCCCTTTATGACTGAATGACCAGAGGCTGCCCGCCATCGGGATGGCTGCCAATATGAACGCGCACCCTGAATATATCGGCAAATAGGGTTTTGTTGAAAACCTCCCGGGATGGACCCAGAGCCTGTTGCTGACCGGCAGCCAGTACCAGAACCTCATCGGCCAGGCGGGCGGCAAAATTGAAATCGTGTACGGCCAGAATAATACCGACGCCATCGGTGGCCAGAGTGCGTACTGAATCGGCCACCAATTGCTGGTGTTCCAGATCGAGACCGGTGGTGGGTTCGTCCAGTAGTAACAGACGCAGGGGGCTGTCGGTGGCACGCCAGATCTGGGCCATCACCCGGGCCAGCTGTACCCGTTGGCGCTCGCCACCAGACAGATGAGTATAGAGGCGTTTGGCCAGGCTCAGGGTGTCGGTGGCGGCCATGACCTGCTGCACAATGCGGCGGTCTTCGATGGCGCCACTGGCGTGGGGACTGCGGCCGAGCTGGATAACTTCGGTTACGGCAAAGGGAAAGTCCAGAGTCGATTGCTGGGGCAGCAAGGCCAGTGATCGGGCCCGTTCGGGCCGGGGCCAGTTGGCCAGCGCCTGTGTACCCAGTTGCAGTTTGCCACTGCTGGGGCTGATACCGCCCGCCAGACAGTGCAGCAAGGTTGATTTGCCCGCGCCATTGGGACCGATAATAGCGAGTATTTTGCCGGGCATCAGTGAGAAAGTGATCTGTGACAGCAGCGTTTTACCCCAGGGTGCGGCGCAAAGTTGGCTGGTGTTGAGTAGTGTTTGTTCAGCCATCAGTTCATTCCCTGACTACTTCGCTGGCGCAGCAGGTAGATAAAAAAAGGTACGCCAACAAGGGCGGTAACGATACCAACTGGCAACTCGGTAGGTGCAATCAGTACCCGGGCCAGGGTGTCGGCCACAATCAGCAAGATGGCGCCAGCCATAGCCGAGGCGGGCAGCAGGCGGTGATGATCGGGGCCGGTCAGCATGCGTACGATATGGGGCACCACCAGACCGACAAAGGCAATGGTACCCGCCAGTGCCACTGATATACCGACGCCGATAGCTACCAGTATGATTAGTATGGTTTTGGTGCGCTCCACGTTAATACCGAGATAACGCGCCTCGGATTCACCCAGCAGCAGAGCGTTAAGTGAATTGGCAAAGCGGGGCAGGCTGAGCAGAACCAGTGTGGCTACTGCGGCGGCGGCGAGCAGACGGGACAGATCAGCGCCATCGAGCCCGCCCATCTGCCACAGGCTGATGCGCCGCAGCACCTCACTGTTGGCCTGAAACTCCAGCAGGTGAATAATGGCCGAAGCCAGCGAGGTGATGGCGATACCGGCCAGCAACATGGTGGCTACCGAGGTGCCGCCGGTGGCCGATGCCGCCAGCCGGTAAACTATCAGCACTGCGCTCAGTCCACCGGCAAAGGCCCCCAGGGAAATCAGGGTGAGTGCGCTCAGACCCTGCGCGCTGGTGCCAATCAGTACAATGCTCAGACTACCGCCGAGGGAGGCACCGGCGGTAACGCCAATCAGTGATGGGTCGGCCAGCGGATTGCGAAACAGCCCCTGCATGGCGGCACCGGAGCAGGCCAGAATGGCGCCGATAAAGCCTGCCAGCAGCACCCGGGGCAGGCGTATCTGTATGGCGATTACGCCCGCCTGATTGTACTGTCCCTGCAGCCAGTCACTGCTGCCCTTGATCATTTCTGCCGGTGACAGGGTGACCGCGCCCGAGATCAACGCCAGCAGAATGCTCAATGGCAGCAGCAGTGCCAGCAGCCAGAGCAGCCGATGGTGTGAAGTTGAAGTGCCTGTATCAGCGATCTTCATTGCAATATATCCAGGGTGGGAAACAGTACTCGCAGATCAATAGCCTGTTCGAGGCAGTCGGCAAAGCGGTCAATTTGCTGTTCGCGCAGGGCGTTGTGATCCACTGCCTGAGCATCGTTCAGTCCGGCCCAGTGCAGCAGGGCGCGGCAGGCGTCGGCTTCGTCGAACAGACCGTGCAGGTAGGTGCCAGCGATACAGTTGTCTGCACTGCGAAGACCATCGCAACGGCCGTCACTGAGCTGGGCAAAGGTGGGCAGGTCAGCTGATCCGCTCAAGACAGTGCTGTGCCCGCAGTGAATTTCATAGCCTCTGATGGCCTCGCCCCCAGGCAGTGTGCCGTGTACCTTTACCAGTGTTTTTTCTGCCTGCAATACCGTTTGTATTGGCAGCAGGCCAAAGCCCGGGGCGCTACCCGCCGGACCTTCGATACCCTCCGGATCGGCGATAGCCTGGCCCAGCATCTGGAAACCACCGCAAATACCGAGCACGCGACCGCCGTAACGCAGATGTCGCAGCAGGTAATTGTGCCAGCCCTGTTGCTGCAAAAAGTGCAGGTCGCTGCGTACATTCTTGCTGCCGGGCAGAATAATGAGGTCTGCCGGTGGCGGTGGCTGGCCAGGTGGCAGGTAATGCAGCTGTACCTGCGGATGTCGGCGCAGGGCGTCAAAGTCGGTGTGATTGGAAATGCGCGGCAGTACCGGTACCAGCACCTTCAATGCTTCCGGGTCTTTGTTATCCTGCTGTGTGTCGATGGCATCCTCGGCATCCAGTTGCAGGTTGTGCAGGTAGGGCAGCACCGCCAGTACGGGCTTGTTCGTATGTTGTTGCAGCCAGTCCAGACCTGGTTGCAGCAGGTTGATATCGCCGCGAAAGCGGTTGATGACAAAACCCTTGATGCGCTCGCGCTCTGTCGGTGAAAGCAGTGCCAGTGTGCCAACCAGGTGGGCGAAAACCCCGCCGCGGTCGATGTCGGCAATCAGGATCACCGGGCAGTCGACAGCTTCGGCAAAACCCATATTGGCAATATCGCGGTCGCGCAGATTAATTTCGGCAGGACTGCCCGCACCTTCCACCACAATAGTTTCATACTGTTGTTGCAGGCGCTGCCAGGAGTCGAGTACGGCACTCATCGCCGTTTGCTTGTATGCGTGGTAGGCGATGGCATCCAGTGTAGTGTGCGCTTTGCCCTGAATAATAATCTGGGCACCGGTATCGGAGTTGGGCTTGAGTAGCACCGGGTTCATATCGGCGTGGGGTGCAATGCCGGCGGCCTGGGCCTGTAAAGCCTGAGCACGGCCAATTTCAGCGCCGTCGGTGGTGACGGCACTATTGAGCGACATGTTCTGCGGCTTGAAGGGGGCTACCTGCACACCGCGTCGCGCCAGCAAGCGGCACAGACCGCTGACCAGTACACTCTTGCCGGCATCGGAGGTGGTGCCCTGCACCATCAGCATGGCTTTTGCTGTCTTGTGTAATTCAGTTTTTTGCAAGTCTGTACGGGCCTCAGTAATCGATGCCGCGACGGGCCTTGATACCGGCGCGAAAGGCGTGCTTGACATCCTTTACCTCAGATACTGTGTCCATCGCTTCCTGCAGTGCCGAGCCGCCACCGCGACCGGTGACAACCACGCTTTGATGTTCAGGACGGTTGCGGATGGTTTCGACGATGTCCTGTTCCGGCAGGTAGTCGTAGGCGATCATATAGGTCAACTCGTCGAGCACGACCAGATCATAGCTTGCATCCTGCAACATCGGCCGAGCCTGTTCCCAGGTCTTGCGGGCGGCGGCGATATCGCTGCTGCGATCCTGGGTATTCCAGGTAAAGCCGGTGCCCATCTGGTAAAAGCTTACCTGTGGCAGATGTTTGCGCAGGAAGATTTCCTCTCCACTGAGCTGCTGGCCCTTGATAAACTGCACTACGCCCACTTTCATGTCATAACCGAGTGCGCGCAGCACCATGCCGAAGGCGGAGCTGGATTTGCCCTTGCCGTTGCCGGTCACCAGTACGGCTACACCGCGTTCGATATCCGCTTCCTCGATGCGTGAATCCACTTTGGTTTTCTGTTTTTGCATTGCCGCTTTGTGTTTGCTGTCGCGGCGTGAAAGGATCTGATCGCTGTCGCTCATGGCCATGGGCCTCCCGGTTGATGGCTGCCGGTGGAGCGCGGGGTGAGGGTGTTTAAGGAAGCCGGCGCCAGATTGTGCAGGCTTGGGTGCCAGGCAAACACATATGAAGCCCTCCGCTCCATCACTGTATGTCGTTGTGTGTAACAGGCAGGTATCGGGCTTGCAGCAATGCTGTTTACCGTTGCGGGGGCAGCGGTGGGATTGGGTCTGTTTCTGTTTTCACAGCCCTACCACACTTCCCATTTAACCTGTTTGAGTGATACTGGATGTTAAAAATATCAAGCGGCAGGCACCTGGTACGGTCGGGCACTCTAGTCTTAGCGTGTGATCTTGTCAATTGCCGCTGTCGCCTGGCGGTAGTATCTCTGTAGCCATTGGCAACTGGATCGGCTGCTATTTGTCGATAGAGCGGGTGAGCTGAAAGGGTGCACAATGAGCAAGGTGAAAGCCGGGCATGGCCTGCGGCTGTAGTTTGCCAAGATGGCAGATCAATGCCTGTAGCGAACCGGCATGTGCTATGACCAGGCTGTCTTCATTCAGTGCCGATCTATTATCTTTGAGCCAGTGACCGACACGGTGATACAGCTCAAGAGCAGATTCACCACCGGGAGGTGCCACTTGTAACCAGTATTGTCCCCAGTGTTGCAGGGTTTCGTTCTGATTCCTGTACAGACTGTTCCAGGAGTTTCCTTCCCAGTCACCCAGACTGATTTCCCGCAGTCGGGAATCACAGTGCAAGCTAATCCTTTGGCTGCCAATGAGTAATTTGGCACTTTGCTGTGCCCGGCGAAGATCACTGCAAAAAATCTTTCCTGGCAGAGAGCCGTGCCAGCGCTGGCCGAGTTCGCGCGCTGCCTGTTCGCCACGGGTGTCAAGTGCCACATCCCACTGGCCAAGACAGTAACCGGTTGGTACCTGGCAGCTGGCGTGGCGCAGCAATATGCAGTTAGTGGGTATGATATCCATTACAGGGTTTTATTGGGGGTGTGCCAGCAGTACCAGATAAATAGTGATTTCAACCAGCTGATTGGCAGCACCCAGCGTATCGCCGGTAATGCCGTCCAGTTGACGCAGGCAATGTAAACGCCAAAAAATCAGTAGCAGACCAATCGCCGCAATACTCACCAGGCTGGTTGTTACCGGCAGTAATATCAGCATCAATCCCAGACTGTAAGCACCAGCCAGCCAGAAACGGTAGCCTCGCCCGCCCGCTGACAGTGAGTGTGCGGCAGTTTCCATTTTGCTGTCGCTGATACCGGCATAGGGAGTTGATCGAAGAAGGGGCAGCGCACTCCAGCGGGCAAGAGTATGAGCACAGATCAATGCAAGGGGAACCATACTGACAGGTAGACTGGTCAGTGTAGCAAAGCGCAACAACAGGCTCATTATCATTGCCAGCGCACCGTAGCTGCCCAGGCGGCTGTCTTTCATAATGCGCAGCTTGTCTTCACGCTGCCAGCCACCACCGAGACCATCGGCACTATCAGCCAGACCATCCTCGTGAAAACCACCGCTTATCAGTATGAGAGTGCACAGAGTTAATAACACAGCAATTGATGACGGCCACAACATATTGGCGACAATAAAACACAGGGCTGCCAGCGCACCGATAATGGTGCCCACCACGGGAAAATACAGTAAGCCCCGTGCCAGTTGCGGCTGTTCGTGCTGTAAGCCGGGGCAGGGCAGGCGGCTTAAAAAGCTGATGGTGCCGACGAGTGCCTGCCACTCCTGTCTGGCGTTACCCGTGTGATGTGTGGTGTTGTTTTGAGCCCTGTCTGACATGGTGTTTATTCAGTCGCTGGCATAAAATTGGCGGCCACCATAGCAAAAGTGATGCTGCCTCGTGAAGCCGGACCCTGAACAGCATGCAGAGATTAGTCGTCTGCTGGGCCGTGAGCCACGCGGCCTGGAAGCCGTGGCTGTCACGGCTGAAAATGGTAGGCCACAGGTAATTCGTGTTGCCTCACTGGTGGACGACAAGCCTTTTCCGACCCTGTTTTGGCTGGTGGATCCGGATTTGTCTTATCGTATTGATCAGCTCGAAGCCGGTGGTTTGATTGCACGCCTGCAAAAGGAAATTGATGCTGATCCTGCCCTGCGTACTGCCATGGAAAAAGACCATCGGCTTCATATCGCCCTGCGAGCCAGCTATTTTACAAAGCAATTGCGCACGCGTATTAAAACACTGGGTTTTGAGCCGGTGTTTGAGCGTCGCGGTATAGGTGGCATCGAGGATTTTGGCCGTATTCGTTGTCTGCACACCTGGTATGCGGCTCATCTGGTTGTTGCCAATACGGTAGGCACCCTGCTGGACAGGGAGCTTGTGGTGCATAGGGCTGCGGATAATGAGGGTACTATCCGCCCTTGCCAGTGAGAATAATTGCCTTACACTAACTGTGTTCCTAGTATCAGTGCAGAGTGTCAGTACAGATCAAATAAGATAAAAACAGGCAGGCGAACCCCGAGGGGGGGAAAGGGATTGTCACAGCAGGTAGGGAAGGCCGCGTTCTGCCCGTGTGAACGAGGCGCGAAATAAATGTCACCTGTTATGGGAGCCCGGCAGTTTATCGCTGAGCTTAAAACGAGGGGAGTCTATCGGACAGCAGCCTATTACTGTGCAGCTGCCTGGGCGCTGTTGCAGGTTGCCGATCTGTTTTCTCCCATGCTGGGTTTGCCGGATGAATCAGTGACCATGGTGCTGATAGCGGCTGCGGTTGGTCTGGTGCCAGCGCTGTTGCTGTCCTGGTGGTATGACCTGACGCCTGATGGCATTGTTGCCGCCACCGATACAACTGTTAACACGTCCCGCGAGCGCAGCTCAAAACCCCAGTTTATCGAGTTGGGTTTGATCCTTTTATTGATTGTTTCGGTGGGCTACCTCTATGTGGATCGTCTGACAGAAGACGAAGAAGCCTTGCCACTGCTGGCAAAACAGATTGTCAATCCCTCCATTGCCGTGATGCCTTTTACCAATATGAGCAACAGTCAGGAACTGGATCATCTCGGCGATGGTCTGGCCGAGGAAATTCTCAACCTGCTGTCGAAATTCAGTGAGCTGGATGTGACTGCCCGCAGGGCCTCCTTTGCCTACCGCGATCAGGGGCTCGATACCCGTAGCCTGTTCGGCCAGCTCAATGTCGATAACCTGCTGGAGGGGAGTCTTCGCAGAGAAGGGCAGCATGTACGAGTCACTGTCACACTGCTCGAGGCCCGGCGCGGCTTGCAAATCTGGTCCCAGAGCTATGACCGCGATCTGGGTAGCCTGCTGGGGTTGCAGGAAGATATTGCACGCAATGTGGTGGAGGCCTTGCAGGTGGTGCTGTCGGAGCAGTCCCGCAAACTGTTGTCGCGCGGTTTTGATATTGATCCGCTGGCCTATGACTACTATCTCAAGGGGCGCAACTATCTGCGTAAACAGGTTGATGAGGCTAACCTGAATACAGCACTGGAACTGTTTTATCAGGCAATTGAAATCAGCCGTCGTTTTCCCGATGCCTGGGCCGGTATCTGTGAAGCGGAGTTGAACCGGTTCGAGATAGGGCGTGACACTGAGCACTTTAATAACGCTGAACTGGCCTGTAAACAGGCATTGAATCTGGATGCTGCCGGATTTGCGACACATATTGCACAGGGTAATCTCCATCGTGTCTCGGGTCGTTACGCTGAGGCGCTGACGGCTTTTAATCAGGCTCTGGCGATAAACAGCGCAGCGGTGGATGCCTATCGGGGCCGTGGCAAAACCTATGCGGATATGCAGCAGTATAAGAATATGGAAAGTGATTTACGCAAGGCTATTCAGCTGGCGCCAACGTTTTGGGCCGTGCAGAATGATCTGGCGGCTTACTATTACAGAAATGCTGACTATGAGGCTTCGGTTCAGCTGTGGCGCAGTGTTGTTGTTTTGAATCCGAACAGTGAAACAGCTCTGAACAATCTGGCCTCAGCCCTGTTTATGCTCGGCGATATGGCATTGGCTATCGAGAGCTGGCGACAGTCGGTTGTGCTGGCGCCGACAGCTGATACGCTGTCTAACCTGGGAACAGCGTTATTTTATAGTGGAGACTACATCGGTGCTGCGGACAACTATGAACTGGCATTGCGTTTAACCCCTGATGATTTTGAAATTACCGGCCACCTGGGTGAGGCACTGCGTCTCTTGCCGGATCAGCAGGCGCGGACACAGGAGGTATTTCAAAAGGCACTTGAATTGGGTCGGGAGCAACTGGAAATTAACTCTGACAAAGGGTATGTACGAGCCAAGGTTGCCAGTTACCTGGTTTTTTTGGGGGACTATAATCAGGCTCGGGATATACTGAATGACAAACGCGAGACGGATGAGCGCGGTTTGCAGGAGCATTATTACCGTGCAGTTAGTTTTGCCGCAATGGGTGAGCGCCAGGCAGCTCTGTCTGCACTGGAAGCTGTTGTGAGGCTGGGTTACCCCCGGACCTTGCTTTACAGAGATGCAAATTTTGCCACCCTTCAACAGTGGTCGCGTTTTGCTGCATTGACCGCATCTGATGATGCGATCATCGGCACTGTACCTGCGGCGTTACACACAAAGGAAAGCAGCAATGAATAAATACCTGATGAAAAGAACACTTTGCGTATTTACTGTGATATTGGCGGCCATATTGCAAAATGCCTGTGCCACCGATCCCCAGAATACTGTTACGCCCATGCCCAAAGATCCGCTGATGGTCAAAATCAGAATGGATGAAAAGGGCTGTCCGGTTGCCGTTAATCCGGCAAAAATAGAGCTCAGTCGCAGCAAGGATCAGGGGATTATCTGGCAGGCGGCAACCGGTGCCGGTAAGCCGGTCGATTTTGCGGTATTTTTCAATCCCTTTGCGGGTAAGAGTGAGGCCATGCTGTCTGTGGAAGGCACTTTGCGTTCACCGGCGCTGAACCGTAAGGCGCCGACAGGCGTAGACTACAAATACACCATTGTTTCACTGGTCTGCTCCGAAAGGCCGCTTGATCCGCTGATTCTGGTGACTAACTGACAAGTGGGGCGGGATTAAATAGTGTTGATTCCGACTGCACCTTGTGAAACTGAGTACATCGTCAAAAAAAGCCGTTTTATTGCCCGTTTACTGCCGGTACAGAGTCGGGATGAGGTCAACGAAGCACTTGCGCAGGCACAGCGGGATTACCCTGATGCCCGTCATCACTGCTGGGCCTATCTCCTGGGTGAACCGGCAGATGCGCGCAGTGCCGGTATGAATGATGCCGGTGAGCCAGCAGGTACTGCCGGCAAACCGATTCTTAATGTATTGCAGCACGGCCATTTGGGTGATGTGCTGGTGATTGTCATTCGCTATTTTGGCGGCATCAAACTGGGTGCGGGAGGACTGATTCGGGCTTACGGAACAGCCGCGCAGCAGGTCTTGGATATTGCTGTTGGCAAGCCTCTGCAAGTGCTTGAGCAGTTTGTTGCCAGCGGCGATTTCGCCTGTGAGCAGGTTCTGCGTCACTGGCTGGCTGAAAACGAAGGTCAGCCGTGCGGGATCAGTTATAACGACGGGGTGGATTTACAGTTGCAGATACCTCAAACAAAAGTTGATGCATTCAGGGAATTCTGTGCAGCCAGGCGCATTGATGTGCAGCGGCGGTAGTCCGCATAGCTCAGCGATTTCGGACAGATGGCTGTGCAATTCATTATGGAGAAACTCAATAAATGGCCCCGGAAAGTACCCTGGGTACAGAACGTTGAATCAGATATTCCTGTAGGCAGGCCCGCCTGTTGCACGTACGGGTTGAATTCGGGCAACAAAAGGAAGGCCTGTTTCAATTTTTGGTAAGTGTTCCGGGTTAGGTTTGAAATTAAAGCAAACTGACAAAACAACAGGTCTGATGATCTGAAATGGGTGCAGATTGCTTTAAAGATATTGGAGATTTAGAGCTGCCGTCACAGTACAAATTTTATATTCATGTAACCCTGTCGTAGCCGCGGATCAGAATAGCTGCTTAATGTGTTACTAAAGGCAAGATCAACCTGACTTTCATCAAAGATATTTCTGATGCCGAAAGTTAACTCGGGTCTGCCCAGTATAATGGTGTCTGGTAATACTGCCTGTATATACAGATCGTGGTAGGTCTGTGATGGAATTGTGCTGGTACCCTGATTCAGAGCTGCGGTTAGTGAGGTTTGACGATAGTCTCCGTAATACTGTGTATTCCAGCCAATGGTCCAGTTTTTATTAGGTTTAAAGGATAGACTGGAACTTATACGATGCCGTATAGGCCCCTGATCATAAACGCTGCCCAGATAGCTGACAGCATCGCCCATGAGTGTTTCCTGTTGCTTGTATTCATCTGTATACGTGTAAGACAGGCTTAAGCCAAAGTGACCCCAATTAAATAGATTGTCAGCGTAGCTCACTCGCACATCTATACCGGATGTCTTCATCCACAGGGCGTTAAAATAGGTAGTATCGATGCCAGTCACGTTGCCCTGGGTGTCCCGCTCAACCCTGCCTGGCAGAAAGTTTTCATTGTTTAGCACATTCTGCGCTGACAGACTGGTAATATTATTTTCTTTTTTAATTCTGAAATAGTCTGCCGATATGCGTAACTCGGGTATTGTTGCGGGTGTGATTACCAAGCCAACATTGATACTTTCGGCCTCTTCCGGTTTGAGATTCGGGTTACCGCCACCAACGGTATACAAACTGACGGTATTACCTGTTACCGGGTCCAAAACAATGCTTTCGCTGGTACTTAATGTGGGTTGTGATAATTGAGCAATAGTTGGTGTTTTAAAACCTTCACCATAGGAAGCTCGCAGCATTAGTTGATTGTTGGGCGAAAGGCTGAAACCGTAGGTGGGTGAAAATTTGCTGTATTGCGCGCCTGTTGTTTTTATATCGTATTTTTCATAGCGCCCTGCCAACTGAAGTTCAAATTGATAAAGCCAGGGGATGTCCATTTCTGAAGAGATCAGTGGAATTTTAAATTCGCTGTAATAACTGTCGGTCGTCTGGTCTTGCCTGTTAATGGGGGTGTTCGGATCATTAATATACCTGACTTCAAAGCGTCCTTTGCTTTTGAACTCGCGTCTTTCCAGGCCGGTAGCCATAGTGATATCCCCCGCATACCAGGTGGCGACAGTAGCAAAGCTGCGTAGTGTGACAGAACGCAGGGTCTGGTCAGAGAAGTTTGGAGCAATGGTCCAGTAGGGTGAAATATCTGTAGTGTAGCTACTTGTATCACGCAACAGATCCAGCTCGCCACTGGCAATGGCTGCGTTATACATTCGGGTCTGGGCGTTAGTGCGACGTAGGTAGGATGACTCCACTAATGAATTACCCCAGGTGATGTCAGCATTAATCAGCCAGTCGGGGTTTATTTGCCAGTTAAAGCCAAGGGAGGCGTTTTTTTCTTCCGTTTCAGTGCGGCGGGCATAACCAAGACCATCGGCAGGCCGGATTGGTGCTGCAACCAATACATCTTTTCCAAAAGGATTGGTTGGGTTGTCTGCTGTAATCGTGACCACACCCAGTGCGTGATAAAAGTCAGAAGTGCTGGATTGTGATTGCGTGTAATTCATATCAAGAAAAATATTAAAGCTATCGCTGAAATTTCTATCCATATTTATCAAAATAGCATCCTTTCTTGATTCTGGAACCAAAAAATTAATACCTGAAAATCCATTTCTGAAACTGCCAAGCCCTTCTGATAACTCAAGATTATATTGCCCCAGATTTTGTAGCAGAGGTTCGATACCCTCTGTTTGCCAGCCGGTATACCCCCTGGGTAGGTAGAGATAGCTGGCTTCGCTGATATTCGGGAATAACGGGCTGCCATCAAGACTGCGTACGTTAACCAGTGCGCCATAGGGTGGATTAACAGCCACCTGATCATTCATGCCGTAAATGGTATCCGGGTTATTGCGCAAAGTAGTGGCACGTGCACTCTGAAAGAAATCTCTGTCGCGTATCAGCAGGCCATTTTGTTCTTGTCGTTGAGCGCTGATTAGTATTTTGGTTTTGCCGTCCTCAATATTAAAACCACCTGTAAAATTCATTGTCGTTTGCCCCTGGTCGCTATCGAAGGTATTACTGTGACGAACACCCACTTCAAGCCCCTGATAGTCCCGACGAAGAATAATGTTAATAACGCCACCCAGTGCATTACTGCCATAAATAGCCGAAGCCGAGGTGGGCAGTACCTCAATGCGTTCGATGGCAGCCAATGGAATACTGTTGACATCCTGTTGATCACCAGACTCCGGGCGTCCCCGTGTACCGATACCTGCGCCACGACGACCATTGATCAGTACCAGTGTCTGGTCGGCACCCAGTCCCCGCAGATTAAATTGGCTACTGGTACCGGTCCAGCTACTGCTGGAGGCATTATCAATGCCTGTGCTCATGGATAGGCTTTGACGCATTAATTCCTCAACGGTTGATGCGCCCGATGCTTCAATTTTGCTGCGATCGATGCTGATATAGGGCTGAATGTCATTTTCTGTTCTTATCAGATCCATATTGCCCGATTTAAAGGGTTGTTTATCATGCTGCCCGGTAACCAGCACCTCTTCAAGAGTACGTTTGCTAATTGCTTCATCGGTTTTTGAATCATCTATTTGAGCGAGCGTTTGCTGGCTGCTCACTATCAGGAAAAATGCACCGGGCAATAATGAGTGGGATATAAAAGGAAATAAACTGAAGACTGTTTTTTTTGAATGTGGAATGTTCATAAAATAAGTGGCTTCCCTGTAGTGATTTATAAATTAAAGTGCTTATGTGATGCACTTTGCAGATGACAACCGGGAAGTTTTTGGAGATTGCGAAAACCAGAAAATTCTTATTTCTACCGACCAGATTTCATGAGATTTACCAGATCAGGCGGAGAGGATTTTATATGCTTCATTTTATTGAAAATAAGAATCATTTGCAATAATTATCTGTCTTTTGGATGGTATCGCTATGAAATGGCGGCACTGGAAAGTACCCTGGGTACAGAACGTTGAATCAGATATTCCTGGAGGCAGGCCCACCTGTTGCTCGTACGGGTTCAATCCGGGCAACAAAAGAAAGGCCTGTTTGAATCATCGCTGGCGTTTCGGGTTACTTGTCACTACCTGGCCACCGTTGACGTAGCGTGGCTGAAACTACTGTGCCAGCAGTGCTTCAATGGCCTGCGTATTTTCAAAATCACCCGTGCGACCGATTACTTCACCATTTTTGATAACAAGCAGCTGTGGCAGCTCGCTAATGCCATACCGATGAAAAAGACGGTTACTTTTATCAATGGCGACGGGGTGTTCGATCTTGTATTTCTTGCGGTAGTCAGCCAGATCCTGATCGGCTGTCCACAGGCGTGATACCAGACCCTGCCAGGTTGATTTGGATTCGGCTTGAACCTGATGGGTTCGATAGAGTGTATTCACTGTATTTTGGGCATTTATACAGGCTTTTGACACTTCCGGGCGTGTATCGGCGAGATACCAGTCGCACCAGGTTGCAGTAAAAAACAGCGCATGGGTTCTGCCATCATTGAGATCAATGACAACGTCGTCTTCACTCTCTGCCAGCACATTTGCTCCCAGACTGGGTACGCCCCCGGCACTGGCGAGCAGAGCCAGTTTGTTATCGAGTGATTCGTCGGCTTCGTGCCCCCGATGGACAAGGTTCATATTCTGATCAAACAGCAGGTGATAGGGTGTGCCGATCAGGCGGAATTTTTGTGCCAGATCACCATCCTGGTCAATGGCTGTTGGCATTGTCAGTTTGTATTTCCGCATAAAAGCCTGTACATCTGCCAGATCATCCTCCAGCCCAAGGTTGATTCCAATCACCTTGATGCGCTCGCCATATTGTTGTTGTACATGTTCAAAATGAGGCATTTGTTCGCGGCAGGGTTTGCACCAGGTGGCCCAGAATTTGAAGTAAACAGGCTGTTTGCCTTCGTAGTCTGCCAGTCGGGTGATGTCCCCTGACAATAACACAATGGGCGCTTTTAACAGTGGTTCGGGTAGATTACTGGCATAGGTGAGGTGAGTGAGCGCACATAGGAGCATTAAAATAATTGTGCCAAACAAGGTGTTAAGTTTGTTTGTCATTGGAAATAAACCTCATAAAAATCGGCTATGATTGTGTGCTGTATCATAACGGCCAGAGAAACTTTCGCGATAGTTTTTCAGAAAATATTGCCCGTGCGATCAAACCGTCAGCTCTTGCAGGCCTGCCGCCTGTGCCAGCAGATGACAGGATTCCAGCCGCTGATCAAAGCTCTGCATGATGCTGACGGTCATAATTTCATCAATACCCAGGTTTTCAGATAGCGCAGATAATTGCTGCCATACCTGGTCGGGGCTGCCTATGGCTGACAAGGCTATTTTGTGATCCAGGGCGGCTCTTTCCTGAGTGCTGAATGCAAATTTGGCAGCCTCACCGATCGAGGGCAGACAGATATCGTGAACGCCGCGCATTATTTGTGCCCAGACAACCTGCCAGCTGAGAGAGCGGACCAGTGCTTCATCTTCTGTCGGTGCCACAATGACATCCATAGTGATAACAACCTGTGGCTGCGTCAGTACAGAAGAAGCCTGAAATTCCCTGCGATAAATATCAATCAAGGTCTGGCCGCTATCGCCATTGATAAAGCGTGCGATGTTATAGGGCAGTCCCAGCCGGGCAGCCAGATGTGCGCTGTCGGGGCTGGTGCCCAACACCCATACAGGGGGTGGCGTATGGGTTTGCGGGCTCAGCAAAGGCAGCAGATTTTTATCGTGCAGGCGTTGGCACAATTCTTTAAGTTGTTGTGGAAACTGATAAAAATCAGGTTGCCTGCCATTGGCCAGTGCGCGGGCAGTAGCCATATCGGTACCGGGTGCACGGCCCACGCCGAGGTCAATCCTGTTCGGATAGAGGTTAGCCAGCAGGGAGAAAACTTCTGCCACCTTGTAGCTGCTGTAGTGCGGCAACATGATGCCACCGGAGCCGAGCCGGATGTGTTCAGTAATCGCGCCCAGTGCGCCCAGTAATACTTCCGGCGCGCTGCCAGCGAGCAGGCTGGAGGCATGGTGTTCTGATACCCAAAAGCGATGGAAACCGAGTTGATCAGCGGCTTTTGCCAGTGATAGCGTATGCTGCAAAGCCTGCTGGTAGTCACCGTTGCTGGTTAGTGGTGACTGGTCAAGTATGGACAGTTTCATTAAGCCTTTCCTTTATCAGCCTGGACCTGAGGGTTTACACAATGGAGGAGATGGGTATGTTTATCTGATTCGTATAAACTACACTGTGCAGTGTACGCAGAAAATAATATAAGTTAAATTTGGTACTTTATGCTTTACTGGTCATATCGCTGTAGCTGGATCATTTTGCTGTTATGTGTGGTCGGAATGAGACGCTATCTATAATTGCAGATTAGCGTGGCCATATCAGCCACCTGTACCTGTCGGCAGGGATATTTAAGCTGATCCGGTTTTATTTTCAGGTATATCATAAGGTTCGTCCAGCAGGGGTTTCATGTTTATAACTGACCAGATTCCCTCAATGGAGACCAGTGTTATTTGCATGGGAACTTTAGCCGGTTTGATTTGATAGCCTTTTGTCGATGTATCCCTGACACAAAAAGTCAGTCGCATAGTGGTGCTTGCAACCGGCATTTTGAGGCCAACCACATGGGGCATATACACCTAGGTAGTCAGCGTTTTCTTTTCAGGTGTGATGGAGTGAATTCCCCCAATGTTTTCAAACAGCTGAATGAATTTGTTTATCCATTGGGCGTGCTCTTCTTCCAGTCGGGTCTCCACGAATTGGTTGGCAAAGTCGGTATCTTTGTGGGCCAGCGCCTGCATGAAGGCGAGAGCTACAGCGTCTTCAGATTGCCTGTCTACTGCACTGGCATCCTGCTTGCCGATTTTGGCGGCACAGGACAGGTCAGACCTCGATGCCTGGCTGGCGGACGCCAAGGCCATCAGTAAAGCCAAAATTAACAGGCTGGTATATGGCCGAAGTATAGATGGCCGATCATTAAGCGCCGATGATTTTTTCATCCGTATAGTCCTTATTTCAACCTTCTGTCTGCCAGCTGCCGCCGATACTTGCCGCCAGTTCGGCGGCGGCTGAGAGCTGTTCAGTGGTGACACTGATTTGCCCGCGGCGGGCATTGAGAGTGGTGTTCTGGGCAATGGCGACTTCCAGAAAGGAAACCAGTCCGGATTTGTAGCGGTTGCTGATAACACGTTCGTTCTCTTCGGCAAGTTTAACCAGTTTGTCCTGTTGTACAACTTTTTCCCGCAAAATAGTCGTAGTGGCCAGTGCATTTTCAATATCCCGCAAACCCTCAAGTACAGTTTGGCGGTAGGCCGCAACCTGTTCGTCGTAGCGGGCAATTGCCGCATCCTTTGCTGCCTGCCGTTTGCCACCGTCAAAGATAAGCTGACTTAAACCGGGGCCAACTGACCAGAAATGGATAGGGGCGTTCCACAGGTCACTGATAGAATCCCCGCTGACACCACGGTTTGCGCTGATCGTGAATTCAGGTAACCAGGCGGCAATAGCCACACCAATACCGGCATTGGCGGCGGCCACTGAGCGTTCGGCGGCGACCACATCCGGGCGCCGTGCAATCAGTTGTCCGGGAATCTGTTCCGGTATAGCCGGTACGCTGGGCATGAATGCTGCCGGTAGCAGCGAAAAATTGACAGGAGCTATGCCAAGCAGGACTGCGATGGTGTTTTCTTCGATGGCACGCTGGTTTTGCAGATCGTAAATATCACTGCGCTGTAATTGCAGCTGGGTTTCGGCCTGAATGACATCAGCCCGCGACACAATCCCGGCATCGTACTGGTTGCGGGTCAGTTCGGCAGAGCGTTCCGAGGAGGCAAGGGTTTTATCAAGAATCTGTTTTTGCTGGTCCAGGGCACGCAGATTGATATAGCTGTTGATGACGGCCAGTTGTATTGACAGGTGGGCGGCAGCCAGATCGGCAGCGCTGCTATCGACTGAGGCCGTATCAGCTTCTACCTGCCGTCGCACCCGTCCCCACAGATCCGGCTCCCAGCTAATATTAAGGGTGGCATTGGCGCGTTCACTGACCACAGTGCCGCCGCTACCATCGGAACGCGACTGATTCAGTGTTGCCCCCAGCATCGGGCTGTAAGCGCTGCGGCTACTGCTGCGCTGAGCCAGTGCCGCCCGGTAGCGGGCCGCTGCCTGGGCCAGGGTCTGGTTGCTGTTGTTAGCCTGCTCAATCAGTGTGTTTAATGTGTCATCTTCAAAGGCCTGCCACCACTGGCCACTGTTTGCCCAACTCTGCTCAGGCAATGGTTGCCAGCCCTGGTGGTGCTTGAGTGAATCAGTGTTGACGGTGGTGGGCGGCTGATAGTCAGGCCCGACAGTGCAGGCGCTGAGCAGACTCAGTGCAAAGATAGTTGTGCAGGTGAAGGTGAGGTGTTTGATGGTGGTCGTTGACATTATGCTGAACTCTGAAGTACAGGGTCGTTTTCCTGACGGTGTTGTCCATCGTTTTTCCCGCCGCGATTGAGTACGCGCTGACGCAAATTTTCCAGGTACAGATAAATGGCGGGTGTGGTGTACAAAGTGAGTAGCTGACTCAGTGCCAGGCCACCAAAAATGGTAATACCGAGAGGACGGCGCATTTCTGCCCCGTCACCGAAACCGAGAATCAGCGGGACAGCGCCCAACATGCCTGCCATATTTGTCATTAAAATCGGGCGCAGTCGCAATAATGCAGCCTGGTGAATGCCGTCGATCGGGCTTGAATTTTCCTGACGTTGTAGCGCCAGAGCCACGTCGATCATCATTATGGCGTTTTTCATCACGATGCCAATCAATAAAAACAGGCCCAGCAGTGCGATCAGGCTTAGGTTCTGCCCACCCATATGCAGTGCCAGCAAAGCGCCGAGCCCCGCTGGTGGCAAGGTAGACAAAATGGTTAGCGGATGCAGGGTGCTTTCATAAAGTACACCCAGCACCAGATATACGGCCAGCAGAACAACAGCAAATACCCAGGGGTTGTTCAGGGAATTTGAGAAATCATCGTCTGAAGGCGGTGCCTGGTGTACCTCGTTGGGCAGCATCACTTCGTTGAGAATCTGTGCGACAGCTGCCTCAGCCTCGATATCTGTCACTCCGGGTGCCAGGGCATAGCCAATACCCATGGAGGCGAACTGGCCCTCGTGGCGTACCCTGTCCTCCGACATGCCGTAATCCCAGGTGGCAAAGGTAGAAAAGGGGATGCGCTGGCCATCACTGGTTAATACTTCCAGTTGTGACAGTGCCGCCGGTTGAGCGGTATAGCGCGGACTCAATTCCATCACCACCCGGTACTGGTTGAGTTCATCGTAGAGGGTTGTTACCTGTCGCTGGGAAAAAGAATTATTCAGCACTGATGCAATGCCCTGCATATCGACACCGAGACGGCGGGCAGCTTCGCGGTCAATGGTCAGCACCATCTGGCGTGCTTCGTCGCTGTCAACGGAATCCACGTCAGTGAGCATCGGATGGTCCTCCATGGCATGGGCAACAATGCGGGCCCAGTGCTTCAGGTTATTAAGATCGTCCGAACGTAAAACAACTTCATAGTTGCTGTTGCCAAAGGGGCGGCGGCGACCGGCATTCAGATCCTGATCGACAGACAGCATCATCATGGCGCCAGGCACCAGCGGGGCATTTTCCCGCAAGCGGTCAACCACGGACTGAGCCGATACCTTGCGCTCAGCCAGTGGCTTGAGTTTGATGGTCAGGTGGGCATTGGTCAGGCCTCCGCCGCCACCACTGGTGCCTGTCAGATGCTCTACTGCCGGGTCGCGTAAAATATGTTCCCGGAAAATTTCTATTTTGGGCTGCATCACCTGGAAGGAAAAACCATCATCACCGCGGACAAATCCGCGAATCTGACCTGTGTCCTGCTGTGGCAGAGACTCCTCCGGCAATGTGCCTGCCAGATAGATACTGGCTGCAATGGCCAACAGCAACGTCAGCAATGCTATTGCACGATGATTCAGTATCCAGCGTAAAGAGTGGTCATAGCCGTTGCGAATAGACGTGAAAACATTATTGCTGCTGTGAGTGCCGGTGGCAGTAACAGACGAAGGTCGTTGTTTCATCCAGGCGGCGCAGAGGCAGGGTGTCAAGGTCAGCGATACCAGCAGGGAAATAAGCATGGCAGCTACCAGGGTGATAGAAAATTCCTGAAACAGCTGTTTGGTCATGCCGCCCAGCAACAGGATGGAAATAAAGACCACTGCCAGTGCCAGTGTCATCGCTATCAAAGTGAAACCAAGTTCCGTCACACTTTTAACAGCGGCGTCAAAGGGTGACAGGCCATTCTCTATGTGCCGTTCAACGTTTTCCAGCATGACAATCGCATCGTCAACTACCAGTCCGGCGGCAACGATCAAGGCCATCAGCGACAGATTATTGAGGGAAAATCCCCAGAAATACATCACCACAAAACTGCCGATCAGCGAAACAGGAATGGCCGCTGAGGGGATCATCGCGGTGCGCAATCTACCCAGAAAGGCCCATACCACCAGTACGACCAGCGCTGAGGCAATCAGCAGGGTGATCTGGGCCTCGCGCAGGGTGCTGCGAATAACCGGTGAACGATCCATGACGACAGTGAGCGCAATGTCTTTGGGTAGCAGCTCGCGCAGTTGTGGCAGGCGTGTATTGATGTCGTCGATCGTCTCGACAATATTGGCGCCGGGTTGGCGACTGATGCTGAGAATAACGGCTGAATGGTCATTGTGAAAGCCGCTGCTGTAGCGATTCTCCACTGAGTCGGTCACTGTGGCGATATCGCCAAGGCGCACAGCTGCGCCATCCTCAAAGCGTATGATCAGTGCGCGGTAGCTGCTGGCTGTGCGCAAGGGGTCACTGGTTTGTACCTGCCAGCGATGGTGATCGCCTTCAACCATACCCATAGGTCGCAGAGCATTGCTGCGGGCTATGGCGCTGCGCACTTCATCCAGTGAAATACCATAGTGCATCAGGGCGCCTGGCTCAAGCTGCACCCGCACCGCAGGCAGTGATGCACCCGCGACAGAAACCTGGCCGACACCGGCAATCTGTGCCAGTTTCTGGGCAATAATGGTAGAACCGGCATCGTAGAGTTCGCTCGGTGAATGGCTGGCTGAGCTTAAGGCAAGTGCCATTACCGGTGCCTGTGAAGGGTCCATTTTGCGATACTGGGGATTGCCGGGCATACCGGAGGGCAGATCGTTGCGCACGGCGTTGATGGCGGCCTGCACTTCACGGGCGGCATCATTGATATTGCGGTCCATGGCAAAGGTCAGTCCAACCTCGGCCGAACCCTGGCGACTCGATGAAGATATGGCGTTGACGCCGGAAATGGCGCCCAGTTTGCGTTCCAGTGGTGTGGCAACGGTGGCCGCCATACTTTGTGGACTGGCACCGGGCAGGCTCGCACTGACGATGATCATCGGTACATCCAGTTGGGGCAGGGGTGCCACCGGCATCAGCCGCCAGCACAGTAAACCGCAAAATACCAGCGCCAGCGCCAGCAGGGATACGCCTACCGGCCTGGATACCAGCGTTCGGGCCGTACTCATTGCGTTGGCTCCACTTTCTCCGCTGTGTGTCGGTGGCCAAGACGGTCAAAAAAGAGATAAACCACCGGTGTGGTGAACAGGGTCAGCACCTGGCTGACCAACAGTCCACCCACCATGACAATGCCCAGAGGCTGGCGCAGTTCGGCACCGGAACCACTGGCCAGCATCAGCGGCAGAGCGCCAAATAAAGCGGCCAGAGTGGTCATCAGGATGGGTCTGAAACGCAGTATGGCTGCGCGATGAATAGCCGCTCTGGGTGACAGGCCCTGTTTACGCTGGGCCTCAAGGGCAAAGTCCACCATCATGATGCCATTTTTTTTGACCAGACCAATCAGCAGCACAATGCCCACAACCGAGATCATGTCCAACGCCCGTCCGCTCAGTAGCAGAGCCAGCAGGGCGCCGACCGTAGCCGACGGCAAAGTGGATAAAATTGTGATCGGGTGAATGGTGCTTTCGTAAAGGACACCGAGCACGATGTACATCGTCAGTACCGCCGCCAGAATCAGCCATAGCGTATTGGACAGTGAATTGCGAAATGCCGCTGCCGCCCCCTGAAAGGAAGACTCAATAGTCGCAGGCATCTGTAGCGCCTGTTGAACATCTTCGATGGCTTTAACGGCATCACCCAACGAGACACCTGGGCCAGGATTAAATGACAGGGTTGTGGCCGGAAACTGGCCCTGGTGGTTGATCAGCAAGGGTGCTCTACGCTCACGGATAGTGGCTACGCTGGATAAGGGCGTAGGTGTGCCGTTGCTGGCGGTAACAAAAATTTGTCGCAAACTGTCGGGGCTGCCAAACAGGCGCGGATCCACTTCCATAATGACGCGATACTGGTTGGACTGGGTAAACAGGGTTGCAATCTGGCGTTGACCGAAAGCGTTGTAAAGGGTATCTGCAATATCGGTAACATCCAGTCCCAGTCGTGCAGCGGCATCCCTGTCGATATCGACATAGGCCTCCACGCCCTGTTGCTGCAAGTCTGCAGCTACATCGCTCAGTTCCGATCGCGCATTGAGGGCGTCAACCAGTTGCGGCACCCATTCGCGCAGCAGATCGCTGTCGAGGGTCGTCAGGGTGAATTGGTATTGGGTGCGGCTGACTCTGTCCTCAATGGTCAGCTCCTGCACGGGCTGGAACCAGGCATTGATACCCTTAATCTCAGCTGCTTGCGCACGCAGGCGTTCGATAACGCTGAAAATACTCTCTGAGCGTTCATCGTGAGGTGGCAGATTGATAAAAAGACGGCCGCTGTTAATGGTTACGTTAGTTCCGTCTACACCAATAAAGGAGGACAGGCTGTCGATACCTGGATCTTCCAGTAGTGCCACCGCCAGTTGTTGCTGGCGCTGGGCCATGGCACTGAAGGAAATATCCTGGGGTGCTTCGGTGACTACCTGAATGACACTGGCATCCTGTGTGGGGAAAAAATCCTTGTCCACAGCCAGGTAGAGTCCACCTGTTAGCGCAATTGTCGCCAGCATGACCATCAGGGCCGGGCCCTGATGGTCCAGCACCCAGTTGAGACTATGGCCGTAGCGACTGATGAGGCGGCTTAAAAAATCCTCTTTATCATCATTCGGTGTTGTGTGCAGCATGCGCGCGCACATCATGGGGGTCAGTGTCAGTGATACCACCAGTGAAATGGCAATCGCCACGGCCAGTGTGATGGCGAATTCATGAAAGAGGCGGCCAACCACGTCGGGCATGAACAGCAGGGGAATCAGCACGGCAATGAGTGAAAAAGTCAGTGAGGTGAGGGTAAAGCCAATTTCAGCGGAACCTTTTAATGCGGCGTTCATCGGTGACTCACCCAGTTCCCGGTGGCGGGCCACATTTTCCAGCATTACGATGGCGTCATCGACGACAAAGCCTGTAGCGATAGTCAATGCCATCAGCGTAAGGTTGTTGATGGAAAAATTCATCAGGTACATAAAGGCAAAGGTGCCCACTAAAGACAGTGGCACAGCAATGCTGGGGATAATTGTGGCGGCTGCACTGCGCAGGAAAACAAAAGTCACCATCACCACTAAAAAAATGGCAAACAGCAACTCGTTCTGGGTGTCGTGTACCGATGCGCGGATACTGTGAGTGCGGTCCGTCAATAAAGTGACGTCAACTGAATCCGGCAGGGTGGCTGTCAGCTGTGGCAGCAGTTGTCGCACCCGGTCAGTTACCTCGATTACATTGGCACCTGGCTGGCGCTGTACATTCAGTAGCACCGCAGGCTGTTCGTTGGCCCAGGCTGCCAGAAAACGATCTTCAGCACCATCGACAATGGTTGCCACATCACCCAGGCGCAAGGGAGCACCGTCCTGATAGTTGACAATCAGTTCCCGGTAATCCTTTACCGAGCGGATCTGGTCATTGGCGTCGAGCATGGTGCTGCGGGTTGGTCCGTCAAAACTGCCCTTGGGTTGGTTGACATTGGTGGCGGCAATTGTCTGACGTACGTTGTCCAGGCTGAGGCCATAGGAGGCCAATGCCATCGGGTTGACCAGCACCCGCAAGGCGGGCCGCTGACCGCCAGCCAGGCTGACCATACCCACACCGGACAACTGGGCGAGCTTCTGGGCCATACGGGTGTCGACCATATCGTGTACTTCTGGCAATGGCAGGCTGTCAGAGCTGATGGCCAGTGTCAGAATGGGGGCGTCAGCCGGATTGACTTTGCGGTAGATCGGCGGTGTGGGCAAATCGTTGGGCAACAGATTCTGGGCTGTATTCATGGCCGCCTGTACCTCTTGCTCGGCCACACCCAGATCCACATTCAGGCCAAATTGCAAGGTAATGACCGAGGCTCCACCGGAACTGGTGGATGACATCTGCCTGAGTCCGGGAATCTGGCCCAGGTGACGTTCCAGTGGTGCGGTAATGGTGCGGGCAATGACATCGGGGCTGGCGCCGCTTTGAAAGGTGAAAACCT
Organism: Parahaliea sp.; assembly: GCA_047974765.1. GTDB lineage: Bacteria > Pseudomonadota > Gammaproteobacteria > Pseudomonadales > Halieaceae > JBKECP01. Next base: position 231,387 of record JBKECP010000009.1, read on the forward strand.
GGATAATGGGATAATCCACCTGTGGCAGTGCCGCTACCGGTAGTATCCGCCAGGCAATCAGGCCCGCTGCCAGAAAGGCCAGCATCAACAGTGATGTGGCCACCGGTCTGAGAATAAAAAGTCGGGAGATATTGCTCATGGTGATCTGGTCAAGAGGCGCCGCGTGGTGCCCGGCGATCTTCGCCGGGCGGTGGTCCGCGGCGCTCACCCTCCGGGCGGCCCCGGGGTGGCTGATCTGCTGTATTTTGTTTGATGGTCTCCCTGACAGAAGCTGCCGTGTCACCTGTGGCGGGATTAACCGTAACATCCCTGCCGTCACGCAAACGGTCAAGTCCTTCCAGTACGATCATCTCACCGGCTTCCAGACCGCTGTTAATAGCTACCTGATTGTCTGAGGATGCGCCCAGTGTCACTTCGCGCAGGTAGGATTTATTGTCTTCAATAACATAAACATAGCTTCTATCTGTGCCGTACTGAACTGCGTCAGAGGGTACGGTAACAACGGATTTGAGCGTACTCAGGCGCAGTTGCACATTGACAAACTGGTTGGGGAAGAGAGCGTTGTCGGTATTGTCAAAATGTGCGCGCACCCGCAAAGTGCCGGTGCTCAAATCAATCTGGTTGTCCAGTGTTGTCAATACGCCGCTGGCCAGTATCTGTTGTTCACTGCGATCAAAAACCTCCACAGTCAGTTTTTTGTCACCGCCAAAGGCACGGCGCAGTGCCGGTACATCCACTTCCGGTACGGTAAAGTTAACGGCAATGGGCTGTAATTGGGTAATAGTGACAATACCTTCGCTGTCGCCACTGGTCAGCAGATTGCCCTGGTCAACCTTGCGCAGACCAAGTTTGCCGGAAATGGGTGCCTCGATACGGGTCCAGGATAATTGCAGACGGGCATCTTCAACCTGGGCCTGGTTGGCCCGCAAGGTACCTTGCAGCTCATTGACCAGTGCACGCTGATCACTTAATTGCTGGCGGGCAATGGAATCCTGTTGCCACAGGGTTTCATACAAAGCCAGATCAGTACGGGCGTTGTCGAGCTTGGCCTGGTTTTGTTGTAGTTGGCCCTCGGCCTGTTCCAGTTGAGCCTGGTAGGGCAGGGGGTCGATCAGTGCCAGCAAGGTGCCCTTTTTTATCTCGGCACCTTCTTCAAAAGCCAGTTCTTCCAGTACGCCATTAACGCGGCTGCGCACAGTAACTGTATTCAGGGGCGTGACAGTGCCGATGGATTTTATCTGCAGGTTCAGGTTGCCGAGGCTGGCGGGCTGGGCGCTGACCACGGCGGGTTGCCGGAAGGCTCTGCGCCAGTCCTCAGGCGCTTTCGCCTGTGGGCTGGAACTGATCAGATGCCAGCCACCGCCAACCGCAGCGGCGATAGCGACAATAATCAGCAAAGGTTTGCGGTATCTGAAAGACGTGGAGAGTTCAGTCATAGTCAGGGTAGCATATTGATATAGTCAGCGCGTTACTGTAGGTGAGAACTGTGTGGATAGGTACCGGATTTACACTACTTTACCTTGATGATATTCAGAGCCACAGGATTTGAAAGATTTTATCTGATGTTGTTGAGGGCGGGCGATCAGATACGCTGGTATTGCCTTGATGGCTCGTTTGAGCCCGTATGGTTAACGGGCTATATATCAACCTGGCCATCAAATAGATGAATCCCTCACTATTTGATGGTTGCCCCTGAAAATCAGCGGAATTTGTGAAATTCCTTGGTTTTTATGGACTCACGCAGACTTACCGCCTGCGGCGGCACATTCATGTGCCGCTTATTCATTTGGCTAAAAGCTTGTCGGCTTAATAATCTGAGCAGCCCGCTATTCAGGCTTCAGGTTTGCCTCCATTAGCCGGAAAATACGCCGGTATTCATCCAGCCAGGATTCGGGGTTGCTAAAGCCGTGACCATCCAGTGGGTAGATAGCCATTTCAAAATCCGGTTTTTTCAGCTCCAGCAGGCGTTGCACCATTAATACCGAATCCTGGAAAAAAACGTTGTCATCCTGCATGCCAGAGGCAATCAGCAGCGGATTTTTTAAACCGGCAACATGGTTAATCGGTGAGCTGCGTTCGTAGGCCTGGGGATCAATCAATGGCGTATTGAGAATGCGGCGGGTGTAGTCATTTTCATAGTGCATCCAGTCGGCGACCGGGCGCAGGGCCGCACCGGCGGCAAAGGCATCTGGTGTCCGAAACAGTGCCATAAAGGTCATAAAGCCTCCGTAGGAGCCACCATAAATACCGACTCGTTTGGCATCGACCTGATAGTTTTTGACCAGATAATCAATGCCGTCCAGGTAATCTTCGAGTTCCGGGTGCCCCATATTGCGATAAATGGCTGTGCGCCAGTTGCGGCCATAGCCTTTGGAAGCGCGATAATCCATATCCAGTACGATATAACCGGCTTCGGTGAGTAGAGTGTGAAACATGAACTCACGAAAATAATAAGGCCAGCCCAGGTGGGCGTTCTGGGTATAGCCTGCACCGTGGACAAACATGACTGCTGGCCAGGATTTGGTCGCATCATAATTTTTGGGCAGATAGAGTTTGGAATAAATAGGGCGGTCAGTGTGAGAGGACGGTACCTCGATAATGTCCGGTACTGTCCAGTCAATATCGGCGTAGCGTTTGGATACGGTATGAGTGAGCTGGCGTACCGGGCCGCTGCCATTGCTGCTGCCAATATAGAGATCGGCGTGACGGTCAATATAAGAACGCAGGATCAGCAGCCTGTCACCTTCGGGTGAGAGTACGAAACTGCTGACACCATCGAGGTGACTGATCTGCTCCAGTTTGCTGTACGCTGAACCGTCAGATACCAGGCCGTCAGATGCCAGGCCGTCAGATGATAGTGCAATGCGGTAGATTTGATAATTGCCAGGATGAGTGCGGTTGGCAACAACATAGGCATAACGACCATTGCGATCAATTTTGGGTTCGCGCACAACAAAATTGCCACGACTGAGCTGTCTGGCTTTGCGCTCGTCAATCTGTTTCAGATAAAAATGGGCATAGCCGCTTTCTTCAGATAGATACCAGAGTGTTTTGCTATCTGGCAGCCAGCCAAAATCATTGTATTCCCAGTTGATCCAGGCACTGTCTGTCAGGTGGTGCTGAAGCCGGAGTTGTGTGTGGCTGTCTGCGGGGGTGAGTGTGGCCAGCCAGCGATCCTTGAAATCATTGGCAATAAACTGAATGGCAAGATTTTTGCCGTCTGCACTCCAGATCAGCTGATGGATACTGAGACTGCGTATATCTGGCGCTTTGAGCGCTGCCTCCACCTGCTCGCGGTCAGCACCATGATCAACATGCCATTCAAGAGCAGACTTGCGCAGTGCAGTCAGAGGGTCTTTGTCGATAGCCGGTAGCGAAGTCAAATCCACTGTATGAATTTCACTGTTGTTCAAATTAACCAGCAGCAGTTTTTGTGGCGCTTGGATATCGCGGCCAACCCGGGTGCGAACCTCGCGCACAGCGATATAACCATCGGCGGTGACATAGTTGGGCATACTGGCTTTGCGACCTTCACTGGTATCAGTATCGGCATTGCTCACCACCAGCGCCAGATAGTCAGCGCCGGGCGCGATTGCCCGTTGCAGTACTTTGTAGGTTGTGCCCAGATAAATAGTACTGGCTTGTCGGGCGCGCCTGGCTTGCTGTTGTGCGCTGATTTTATTGCGGCGTCTGGTTTCAACAACAGTGGTGTATTTGCGTAGTTGGTGCGCGCGCAGAGAGTCGAAACCCGGTTCGGTTTCAGGGTCGTCCTGCAAACGCAAATCAGTGATTTGTTGTAGGGTTTTTGTGGTTAGTGAATAGGCATGGAACTGTGCTTCACGTTCAAATAACAAGCGGCTGCCATCACTTGAAAAAAGCAACTGGCTTTCTTTGGCAGTGCTACGGGTGAGTCGTTGCACCTCACCACTGGCGGATTGCTTCAGATAGATGTCTCCCTCCCAGAGCCATGCCTGCCAGTGGCCTGTGTGCGAGTAGACTGTATTGGAGCCTCCATCGTGAGGTGGTTCTGTCGGATCGATACGCTCAGCATCACCGCCGACAAGAGGCTGGCGATAGAGATCGCTGAAATCTTCCCCCTGGCGTTTTTGTCGGTAATAGACGCTCTGGCCATCATCAGCCCAATAGGGTGAGGCGGGGGCATTGCCGATCCAGTCCGCATCGGACATGATCAGCTCCAGCGTAGGCTTTTCTGCTGTTGAATAAGGCGCTGCCGAACCTGGTACCGCCGTGCCAGTCAGATAAAACAGCAAGCACAAAGAAAAAAGAGAAAAACGGCTGTTCACGGCGGTCTCCACAGATTTATTAATGGCCGCTGGCGATACTATTAACCCGACAATAATTATTGTCAGGTTAATAGGGCGGCACAGGTAGTGTCGCCCATTGGCGTAGCCAATGTAAGCCCTTGACTGGCGAGGAAAGTCACACTTTTTCACAGCCAGGAAAGGGCGGCAATTAAATAGATCAACGAGACCTATTTAATTGCCGGGTTAATAGTACGGACTTTTGTTGTGCCACGGGGCTTTTTTGTAAAATCGTGATTGTGAAATTATGACGGTGAATCGTGGCACTGTGATAGAGCTGATGCCAGAACGGCTGTGCCAGTGGTATATTGTGCACCAAAGAAACTGTATGGCTGCCAGAATTCAAGGGTTAACGCATGACAAGTAGTACAGATGATTTACGCATTCGCAAAACGAATGAGCTGATGTCCCCGGAAAGTATTATCCATGATATTGCTGTTTCTGATGCGGCGGCTGATACAGTGCAGCAGGCGCGACGCAGCATTCACAATATTCTCACGGGTGAGGATGATCGTTTATTGGCTATTGTTGGCCCCTGTTCTATTCACGACCCCGCCGCCGCCAGGGATTATGCCAGTCGCCTGCGGGCGGCGGCAGACAACGTGATGGATGATGTTTTTGTGGTAATGCGGGTTTATTTTGAAAAGCCGCGCACCATCGTTGGCTGGAAGGGACTGATTAATGATCCGGACCTGAACAACACCTTCCAGATTAATAAGGGGCTGCGACTGGCGCGCCAATTGTTGCTTGACCTGGCCAACCTGGGGCTGCCCACAGGTACTGAATACCTGGATCTAATCAGTCCCCAGTATATTGCTGATCTGGTCAGCTGGGGCGCTATCGGTGCCCGTACGACTGAGAGCCAAACTCACCGTGAGCTGGCTTCGGGCCTGTCATGTCCTGTTGGTTTTAAAAATGCGACTGACGGTGATATTCAGGTGGCTATCGACGCTATCAAATCTGCCTCCCAGCCGCATCATTTTCTGTCAGTTACCAAGCAGGGGCACTCGGCCATTTTCCAGACAGCAGGCAATGAGGATTGTCATGTAATTTTGCGCGGTGGCAAACACCCCAACTACGATATGTTCTCGGTCGATGATACCGGTGTCATGTTGGGTAAAGCCGGTTTGCCTGCGCGTATCATGATTGATGCCAGCCACGCCAACAGCCGTAAAATACCGGCTCGTCAAATTGATGTGGTGCGTGATATTGCCACGCAGGTAAGTCGGGGCAGTCGCAGTATTTTTGGTGTGATGATTGAAAGCAACCTGGTGGCGGGACGCCAGGATGTGGTTTCGGGTCAAGCTGCCACTTATGGCCAGAGTATTACTGATGCCTGTATTGGCTGGGAAGATACCGACAGGCTGCTGACTGAACTGGCGACAGCGGTGCGCGCACGGCGCCATTAATCCGGCAGGCATTTGCTGCCGCCTGAGACAGTACAAGAATGCGCCGCAGATTCATCTGCATAAACCTGGTGATTCCTCGGTTGATTTTATTGTACGACCCGGGGCAAATATGGAGGATTTCTGGAAGGTATATTGGTATATCGTCCGGGAAGTAAAGCTGCGTTTTGATCGGGAGAGTATCAGGGTGCCTTTTCCTCAGCGCGATGTACATATTCACCCGCATCAAGTCTGAATAAGGGCAAGATCTGGTTTTTTACCAGAGTTTTGTACGAGCAATACGGTCGACTGTTTTATGAAAAAAGAACACCTTATGCGCAGCGTTATAACAAAAGCATTTTTGACAGTAATTTATATGTGGTTTTATTCACTGCCATCACTTGCTGGTGCAGCCAGTGACAGTGATAACTTTTACCAGTTGCTCGATGAACACTGGCAACATTCGCTACAGGAACAGGTCTGGTTTCGACGCGACCCGGATTCCTTTCGTATGGATGGCAGGTTGCCGTCCCTTGGCCCTGAAGCCCGTTTGCGCAGACACCACTATAACGAACAGGTATTGAGTACGCTGGCAAAGATCGAACCGGCGGTGCTGACACCGTCAGAACAGGTGAGTTATGCCGTATTCAGCTATGAACGACAGGCTGAACGCGCGGCTTTTGCCCAGCTAAATCACTATTTTCCATTGACCAACCGTACCAGCTGGCAGAGCTATTTTGTTAATGCACCGGAAAATATGTCGTTTTTAAACAAGAAAGATTACGACCGTTATCTGTTGAGCCTTGCCGACTATCCTCGTTACAACGCTGAAAATATAGCACGCATGGAGGAGGCGGTGGATCGTGGCCTGACGCACTATTGTGGTTCGATGCAGGGTTTTGAAAACAGTATCAGCGACAGTATCGTCAGTGATGTGACCCGCTCGGCACTCTATCAGCCGTTTCAAAATATGCCTGAATCCATTGCCGGGGATGATCGCAAGCATCTGCGTGAACGGGGGCAGCAGATTATCAGTGAAGCCGTATTACCGGCTTTTCGGGAGTTTCTTGAGTTCTATCTTGAAGAATATAGCGAACACTGCCGTCAGGCACCGGGTATAGACAGTGTGGAAGGAGGTGCAGATTACTACCGTTATCTGGTTGGTTTTTATACCACGACAGATTTAAGTCCCGGGCAGGTTCACAAGCTTGGACTGGCGGAGGTGGAGCGTATCAGGGCAGAGATGGAGGCTGTTATCGCCGGAGTGGGCTTTAACGGCAGTTTTGCTGACTTTCTGACTTTTTTGCGCAGCGATCCACGTTTTTATACCGATACGCCAGAGGACTTGATGGAAAAAGTTTCACGTATCGCCAAGCGCATGGATGGTCAGCTGCCGCGTCTGTTTGCAACACTACCGCGCAATACTTATGACATAAAAGCTGTGCCGACACTGATCGCTGAGCGGACAACCAGTGCTTATTATGTGCCGGCATCGGGGGATGATCGCACGCCCGGAACTTATTTTATTAACACATCCCGGCTCGACAGCCGTCCACTTTATGCAATGGAAGCATTAAGTTTTCATGAGGCGGTGCCGGGCCACCATTTGCAAAATGCCATTGCCCAGGAAGCCGATATCCCGGCTTTTCGCCGTTATCTCAATCACAGTGCTTTTACTGAAGGCTGGGGTTTGTACAGTGAGCGTTTGGGGCTGGAGGTTGGTTTTTACAGCGATCCTTACAGTAATTTTGGTCGTCTGGCCTATGAGATGTGGCGGGCTTGTCGCCTGGTAGTGGACACGGGTATTCACGCCTATGGCTGGAGCCGCCAGCAGGCAATTGATTATCTGGCAGACAATACGGCATTGAGTGTGCATGAAGCTACGGCGGAGATTGATCGTTATATTACCTTGCCGGGGCAGGCGCTGGGTTATAAGGTTGGTGAGATTAAAATCCGTGAGCTGCGACAAAGGGCCGAACAGACACTGGCTGGAGATTTTGATTTGCGTGATTTTCACGATGTACTGCTGCGCAACGGCTCGTTGCCGATTGCTGTACTGGAAGACCAGGTTAATAAGTACTTGCTGGAACGCATGTCCAGCCGGGAGGCTGAGCACTGATGGAAGTTCTGATGCAATGGCTGCCAATGCTAGCTATTCTGGTCGGCAGCGGGATTGTGGCGGGGGTGATGGCCGGACTGCTCGGCGTTGGTGGTGGTATTGTTATTGTACCTGTACTGGAGAGCGCACTGGCCATGATGGGTGTTGATCCCGCTGTGCGCATGCATATTGCTGTAGCCACCTCGCTGGCCATTATCGTACCTACCTCCCTGTCTTCTGCCCGCGCCCACCATGCCCGCGGCAGTATCGATATAACGATCGTGCGCGCCTGGGGTTTGTTTATCCTGGTGGGCTCGGTAATGGGTACCTGGCTGGCCAGTCGCATGGACAGTGGCGTACTGACACTGATGTTTGGCTGTGTGGCCATACTGGTGGCTGTAAAACTGGCTTTGCCGATGGATGGTTATCATGTTCAGGGTATCAGCTGGCACAGTGGTCCCCTGCGTATTGTGCCGCTGCTGATTGGTGGCCTGTCGAGCATGATCGGTATTGGTGGTGGCAGTTTTTCGGTGCCTTCGCTAACACTGCTTGGTGTGGATATGCGCCGCGCAGTTGGCACTTCGGCATTGTTTGGGCTGTTGATCAGTCTGCCGGGGGCGCTGGCCTATGTTGTATCAGGCTGGCAGGACCCACGTATGCCCGATGGCAATATCGGTTATGTCAGTCTGGTTGGTCTGGTTTGTATTGCTCCAACGACAGTGCTGGCGGCACCGCTGGGCGTCAAACTTGCTCACCGTTTGTCGCAGCGTACGCTGTCGGTAGTTTTTGCTGTCTTTTTACTGAGTGTAGGTGGCCGCATGCTGCTGCGCGGGCTGAGCTGATCGCCAGTATAAGCAGTTCGACAGCCTGCGGATATTATCAATCCGGCAGTCAAACAGATGAATTCTTCACTATTTGCTTGATTTGCTTGATTTGCTTGTGCTCGAAAAACCGGGAAATTTGTAAAGTCCCTTGTTTTTAACGGTTCGCACTGGCTTTAGCCAGCGGCGGTGCATCCATGCACCGCAAATTAATCCGGCTGAATGTCTGTCGGATCAAGAGTAAGGCAGTGACAGTCGCGCACGCGCAGCTGCGTATTCTTTTTTCAGGCGTTCGATGACAACGGCGGTCGGAGTGACTTCTGTAATTGCGCCGATACCCTGGCCACAGCCCCAGATATCCTTCCAGGCTTTGGCTCCCGTATTGCCCCCGGAGCCGAAATTCATGGCTGAAGGGTCACTCTCGGGCAGATTTTTGGGGTCCAGTCCCGCCGCTTCGATGGAAGGGCGCAGATAGTTGCCGTGTACGCCAGTAAATAAGTTGGTGTAAACAATATCATCGGCATTGCAATCTACAATGGCCTGTTTGTAACTGCCTTCGGCATTGGCCTCCTCGGTAGCGATAAACGCCGAACCGATATAACCCAGATCGGCACCCATGGCCTGGGCACCGAGAATGGCATCGCCACTGGCGATAGCGCCGGATAATAATAATGGCCCATCAAACCACTGGCGGATTTCCTGAATCAGGGCAAAAGGTGAAAGTGTACCGGCGTGACCACCGGCGCCGGTTGCCACGGCAATCAGGCCATCGGCACCTTTTTCAATAGCTTTTTTGGCAAAGTAATTGTTGATGATGTCATGAAAGACCAGACCGCCGTAGGTGTGTACGGCTTCATTGACAAATTCCTTGGCACCCAGCGAGGTAATCACGATCGGTACCTTGTATTTCACGCACATTTCTAAATCGTGCTCCAGGCGATTATTGGAGTTATGCACAATCTGGTTGACGGCAAAGGGGGCTGCCGGTTGATCTGGATTAGCCTGGTTGTAGGCGTCGAGCTCTTCGGTAATCTGTTGTAACCAGTGCTCAAATGCTTCGGCTGGCCGCGCATTCAGAGAAGGAAAGGAGCCGACGATGCCAGCCTTGCACTGGGCGATGACCAGCTCGGGGTTGGAGATAATAAACAGTGGAGAGCCAACAACGGGTAGTTGCAAGCGGCTTGATAGGGATTCGGGAAGTGCCATAGCCAGAGTTCCTCTATTTGTTGGGCATATGTCAAAGTATACTGCTATGCAATTTATTGCATAATATAAAAATATGCAAATTTTTGTATATCAAGTCAGAGCGGGCTATGCTGAACACACCTGTTGCAGACGGATGATTTTATGGCCCTGTCGCATGCGATTATGACGGCCCTGCTCGAAGATGATATGTCAGGTTACGAGCTGGCCAAGGCTTTTGATGTTTCACTCGGATTATTCTGGCGGGCCAGTCACCAGCAGATCTACCAGGAGCTGCGCAAGCTGGTTGGCAAGGCCTATCTTGATCGGGAAACTGTTGCCCAGCAGGGCAAGCCGGATAAAATTATCCATCGCCTGACTGATGTTGGCCGTGAGGCATTGGCCGAATGGATCTGGCAGGAAAGTCGGGTGCAGGGAGCAAAGGATGATTTATGGGTCAAGCTTTATAACCTGAATTCAAACAATGTTTCCCGCCTTGCCGAAGAAATCAGTGGTCGTAGAGACGAAATGATGAACCGGCTTTATCTTTATGAAAAAATTCGTCGTCGTCACTATGCGGACCCTGAAACACTGCCAGTGCGGCGCAAGGGGGTTTATCTTGCCCTGATTGCAGGTATTGCCCAGGGTGAGCATTTTCTGGCCTGGTGTGATCAGGCACTGGAAATGATGGCACGTATTGAATCTGCTGAAGACGCATAGCCTGTGGACAAGCCCTTGGGCATAATGCGGTTCTCACTTTGCCTGGCACAAAGAACATGTACCACCAGTATTTTGGCCTGAAGGAAGCGCCATTTTCGATTGCGGTCAATCCCCGCTATCTGTTTATGAGTCCTCGCCACCGCGATGCACTGGCGCACCTGCTTTACGGTATAGGTTCCGGTGGTTTTATTTTACTCAGCGGTGAGGTGGGGACCGGCAAAACCACTATTAACCGCTGCCTGCTGGAGCAATTGCCTGATGATACCGATGTTGCCATTATTCTGAACCCGGCTCTGGATGCGCTTGAGTTGTTGGCCAGTGTTTGTGATGAGCTGGGTATTGATACCGCAGTAGATACTATGAGTCTCAAATTATTGACTGATGCTTTGCATCAGTTTCTGCTTGAGAACTATCAGCGTGGACGCAAGACGGTATTGTTAATTGATGAGGCCCAGCATTTGAGCTTTGATGTGCTGGAACAAATCCGTTTGCTGACCAATCTTGAAACCCACTCGCAAAAATTGTTGCAGATAGTGCTGGTAGGTCAGCCTGAACTGGCGGCTATGTTACAACGGCCACAACTGCGCCAGCTCAATCAGCGTATCAGTGCACGTTACGAACTGGCTGCTTTGAACGCTTCAGAAAGTGCGGCCTATGTTCGCCATCGCTTGCAGGTGGCTGGGCTGAGTGCTGGTCAGACACTGTTTTCAGCAGGGGCGCTGCGGGCTGTGCATCGTTACAGCGGTGGTATTCCCCGCTTGATTAATCTGGTTTGTGACCGCGCTTTGCTGGGAGCTTACGGCAGGGATTGTAACCAGGTTGATGCTGCCATGATTCGCAGTGCCGCTCGTGAAGTTATGGGGGCGCAGGTGCGTACTACTCGCTCGCCCTGGTTGATATTTGCTGTTTTGCTAACAGTCATGCTGTTGGCTGTTGGCTTGTACCGATGGCAGCGCACTGATTTTGGTACGGCTGAAGCACAAGCTGAGCTGTACGCCCGACCCACAGCTGTTGCGGGTATGACCGATAAAGCCGCACCGACAACTGAAGTTGTTGCGCCTTTGATACAAAGGCCGGATAAATCGCAACCTGCTGCCACGGAAGCGGTAGAAGATACGGTGTCGCGTGAGATAAGTGCCCTCACTGATACCCGTTGGCTGATGCCGCCAGATGTCGCTGCACGTTATCTTTGGTCATTGTATGGAGTGGCTCTGCCGCCGGTTGATGCTTGTCCCCAAAACGTCGAGGAAAGCCTTGTTTGCTACCGGGGGCAAACTCGTAGCTGGGATGTACTGGCTGCGTATAAGCGACCGGTATTTCTGGATTTGCGCAATGAGGCGGGCTATCCGGCAGGGGCTGTTTTAATCAGTGTTGAGGCCCGGCAGGCCCGGGTGATGAGCGACAACGGCATGCAGCTGGTGCCTTTGTCCAGACTGGCGTCCTTGTGGAATGGAGGCTTTTACCTGCTTTGGCGGCCACCGGAGGGCTTTGATGGCTCACTGGCTCCTGGCGATCAGGGGGTGGCAGTGGCCGAGGTGGCGCGTCTGTTTGCACAGCTTGATGGTCAGAGCAGGGTATTGGCCACTACGGTTTTTAACCGCGCTCTGGAACAGCGGGTGCGATTGTTTCAGCAGGAACAGCAGTTACAGCCCGATGGGGTTGTTGGTGTAATGACACTGTTGCGCCTCAACCAGTTATTACACATTGATACCTTGCAGGCTCTGGGCCTGAATATCGCGGAGGATCGCAAATGATACCTGTACATAATGTCTGCGGCAGGTGTTTTTTGTGTCGCTGATACTGGATGCAATTAATCGCTCCCAGCGCGAGCAGGCTGTAAACAGTGATGTGCCCGGGCTGGAAAACCGTCACTATCAAGAGACCACTACTATTAGTCGCCATCACCGGATACATATGATACTGATTGCGGCATTGATCGTTGCCCTGATTGTCATTGGCTGGTTATTGCTTAAGCCTGCTGTGCAGGAGCGGCGTGCTTCGGTAGAGCCTGTCATCGAAAATGCCCGGATAGCGAACAGTACAGTGGTGGCGCCTGTTGTAAGTTCACCGCCGGAAACGGCCAAAACAGCCCGGCATATGGAGTCTGCCCCTGTAAACGCTGCTGCTTCTTCGCCTGAACAGGCAACAGCGGTTACTGCCAGTGCATATGTAGCATCCGGTAGGGTTGCACCTTCTGTTGAAGGTGCTGCGGCTTCTGCCAAACCTTCCGCCAGATCCTCTGCCAAAGTTGCTGCGCTGTATGCCGGGTATTCGGATGTGGCTGCTGAACCCGATACCAGGGAACAATATGTGACATCTGTAACTGTTGATACAGAAAAAACGGTCAATGTGAAAAAGACAGGCAATAGGGCAGAGGTCGATGATCATCGTGAGGAAGCACTGGATGTAGCCAGCATGCTGGCGATGGCTCAAAGTGAGCTTGCGCAAAAAGAAGCACAGGTGCAGATACATGTGGCGCCCTTTATCAGTGAACTGTCCCAGCAGCGCAAGGATGCCATTCCAACCCTGCTTTACAGCGCACATAACTATCGCGGGCAGGGAGGTGCTTCAACAGTGCTGATTAACGGTAAAACAGTCCGTGCGGGTGAAAATATTGGCAAAGGGGTTCGGGTGGATGAAATTCTGCCAGATGCAGTTGTATTGCGTTTTCAAGGTGAACAGTTTCGTCTGAGGGCGCTGAACAGCTGGGTCAATCTGTGATATGGCCGCGCCGTGTTGAAAATCTGTTTTTATCATTAGTGCAACAGGTATTTATCGTCGGTCCGGGTGGCAGGGGTTTACGTTGGCTGAATAATCACTTCCATACCATGCCTGGCCAGTATGTTTTTTTCCTGTTCGAGTTCCCAGGCGGTGAGAGGGTGTTCCTGTAGCCAGCCATCAGGTAATACCAGTGTCAGTGAATCAGGTGTAAATTTAAGTTCGGATTCAGGAAGTTGTTCCAGTCGCTCAACATGTTTGAATAAAAAAGCCAGACGCAACAGGGTTATCAGCCGCAGCAATCGCGGCCATTCGGTTTCAGGAAATTCAGCCCAGGTGGCAGCGTCCAGCTTGCCGCGGTGAGTCTGTGCCAGCAGCGCCAGCTGTTCCTGCTCTTCCTGGGAAAAACCGGGCAGGTCAGCATTGCGCAGTAGATAGGCTGAATGGCGGTAGTAGTGTTTGTGTGAAATAGCTTTGCCGATATCCAGTGTTGCCGCGGCCCGCCGCAGCAGGCGCCGATCTGATGACGTTAGCCCCCAGCTTTGACGGGATGCCTCGTAGAGTATTTGTACCCGTCGTTCAACAATGGCAGCCACTGGACAGTCGACTGAATAACGCTGCATCAGTGCGTTGATCGTACGTTCGCGCACATCCTCGTGAGACAGGCGTCCCATCAAATCGTAAATCACCCCTTCACGCAGTGCACCCCTGGAGGTGCGCATTGTCTGAATACCAAGGGTGTCAAAGAGCGCTCGGGTAATGGCGATACCCGCCACAATGACATTGCGCCGCTGGGGCGACAGACCACGTAATTTGAGAGTGTCGAAATGTTTGTATTTCAACACTTTCTGTTCGAGCTTGAGGAGGGATGAAGCATCGATGCCGCTACTGCACCAGCCGTATTCGGTGACAATACCCTCAATGGCATGCAGGGTGCCTGATGAGCCGACACAGTCCACCCACAAATCACTGCGAAAATCATGGCGCACATAGGAAATTTCGAGTTTTGCTTTTTTATAGGCTGAACGGAAGTTTTCGGCACTGATATTGCCTTGTGCGAAGAACTCGCGGGAATAGGAGACACAGCCCATTTGCAGACTTTCCAGTGAGCGGGGCTCAAAACGTTCGCCCACAATCAACTCGGTGCTGCCGCCGCCAATGTCGATGACCAGGCGGGCCTGGGCGTCATCCGCCAGCGTATGCGCCACGCCGAGATAGACCAGGCGGGCTTCTTCACGACCGTAAATAATATCCACCGCCCTGCCCAGCAGCTCGCGGGCAGGGCGGGTAAAGTCCCGCCGGTTTTTGGCAACCCGCAGAGTATGGGTGGCCACAATTCGCAACCGCTCCGGTTCCACCGCACCCAGTAATTGGCCAAAGCGGGCCAGACACTCCAAGCCCCGATTAATGGCTTCCTCACTGAGACAGCCATTTTCCAGACCGGCTCCCAGCTGGACCTTTTCCGCCAGTTTTTCCACCGGACGCATTTCGCCGTGTTCGACACGAACAACAATGAGATGAAATGAATTACTGCCAAGATCAATGGCTGCCAGCAGGCTGCCGTCGGCGAGTGCTTCCTGAGAGTCTGCTTCGATGTTCCGGGACACGATAGCGGATACTTCCTGCGTGAAGATAATGCTACACATAGTAGCGGATTGCTCTCGTTGGCGCACACTGAATATAAGGTGAAAAAAGATGACAGGTATTGTCGATGCTATCGGATTAGCTGCCCTGATGATGGATGGTCGCTGGCCACAATCCGGGGTGTGCGTAGTGGCATCCGTGTCAGCAGTTCATAGCCGATGCTGTCACTGTTAGCGGCCACTTCTGCCAGGGGTAGACTCTCGCCCCACAAGACAGCAGTATCGCCAGGCCGAACCGGTCCGATATCACTGACATCAACGGTGATCATGTCCATTGATACGCGACCTGCCAGCGGGCAGCGCTGGCCGTTTATCAGTACAGGTGTCCCATTTAAAGCATTGCGCGGATAACCATCGCCGTAGCCGATAGTCACAGTGGCAATACGGGCAGCTTTGGTCGCAATCCAGGTGTTGCCATAACCAACGGCTTCACCAGGGGCGATGTCACGCACAGCGGTAACTGCTGATTGCAGGGTCATTACCGGGCGCAGATTCTGGTGATGAGCCGGATTATTTATGCCAAAGGGTGAGTTTCCCCACAACATGTAACCGGGGCGCACCCAATCGTAGTGGGCTTGAGGAAAAGCCAGTATAGCGGCGGAATTGGCTGCGCTGCACGGAGCGTTCAGGGGGGCGGCAATAGTGTTAAAACAGGTAATTTGCGCCAGGGTGTTGTCGGGGTTGGTGGCATCGGCACAGGCAAAATGTGTACTCAGCACGGGTTGTCCAAGGCTGTTGGGGCAGGCCAGCAGACGTTGATAAAAAATAGCGGCAGCCTGCGGTGTCACGCCAAGGCGATGCATGCCGGTATCAACCTTTAACCAGCACGGCACAGGCGCTGATAGCCTGGCACCTTCCAGCCAGCACAGCTGGCGTTCGCTATGGATGGTGAGCCAGAAACCGGTATCAGCTGCAATATTGATTTCGTCGGGGGAAAATACGCCCTGCAATAGCAAAATGGGTGCCCTGATACCGGCTTCGCGCAACGCCAGTGCTTCTTCAATACAGGCAACGGCCAGTGCATCGACACTACTTTCAAGGGCGTGTGCCATGAGCGAGGCGCCGTGACCATAGGCGTTGGCCTTGACGACTGCCATAACCCGGCTATTGGGTGCCAGCTCTCGTACCCGTGCCAGATTATGGCGGGCGGCATCGAGATCCAGCAGGGCTTTGGCGGGGCGCATAGTTGTCGCTCTGTTGTGTACCTGTCGTATATCAGTTATCAAAACGGTGTTGTTCAAACAGACTCTGGGCAGCAAGCCAGATATCACCGACTTCGCCATTGCCTACCGGCAGGCCGTCAATTTCAATCACTGGCGCCACTTCCTTGCTGGAGGAAGTCAGCCAGACTTCATCGGCGGTGCGCAGCTCATCCAGTGTCACTACGCGCTCCTGTACCGGCAGGCTGCCGTCCCTGCGAAGGATAGTCAACAGCATTGAACGGGTGATGCCCGGCAATTTCTGGTGGTCCAGTTCGGGGGTGGCGATGATGCCGTTTTTGATGACAAATACATTGCAGGCAGCCGCTTCGGTCAGTTCACGATTACCATTGTAAAGAATGGTTTCATCATTGCCCTGAGCATGACCGAACTGATAGTGCATGACATTGCCCAGCAGGGCGGTAGATTTGATATGACAGCGCTTCCAGCGTAAATCTTCAGTGGTGGATACACGGAAGTGGCGGCAGTTGTGTTTGTCAGCTGTCGGTGCGGATGGAATATCAAAGGCAAAGCCAAACAGGGTGGGGGCAATAGCGGTCGGATAGGCGTGATTGCGGCTGGTATCGGCACCGCGGCTGATATGGAAGTAAATACCCAGATTGCCACCACCATTGCGTTCGATCAGCTGCTCAGTGATGGTGAGCCATTCATCCTGGTCGATATTAAAGGCAATTTCCAGGGCATCCAGACCGTGCTGCATCCGTTCCATATGGGGGCGAAAACCGACAGTGCGGCCGTTATAGGTGGGTATCACTTCATAGATGCCATCACCAAAGAGAAAGCCGCGGTCCATCGGTGAAATCTGTGCTTCACTCATAGGCAGGTAATTGCCGTTCAGAAAAACAATGCTCATATTGGTTGATCCTGTCTGTTTATCGAACTGTTTGCCGTACATGCCAGTCGAACGGCTATTGGTAATTTCTGCCTGATGAAGTCGCTTAATGGCCAAAGCCGCCGAGTTGGCGCAGCTGGGCAATGATGGCACAGCCTTCACTGACATCAAGACCGTCTTCGGTCAGGGTATTTTTACGGCTGATACCATCGACGCTACCCTTTGCAGAGAGATAGCCAAGAACGGACAAGGGATCGGTATCTGCCAGCAGGTCCTGTTTTGACCAGTACGCAAGAAAAAGTATCAGGCCATAGGCCGCCCAATTGGAGACATCTGCGACCAGCAGCTCGTCACAGGTGGTGACAGAGGCGCGAATATTCAAAGTGGCGATAGTATCGGCAATGCGCCCCATGCCGATTTCATTGCCGCCATCACCAATACCGATCGTTGGGCAGCTGGCTCTCCCGGTGGTCTGTTCGACAAAGGGATCGAAAATACCACAGTAAGGGCTGATGTCCTCGCCGCGCATATTGTAGTAGCGGCCATCATCACACAGGCCCGGATGCTCGATGGCAATGATTGCTCCCGGCTGCAATTCAGCCAGTATTTCACTGGCTTGCTGTCGGGCACTATCAATGTCACGGGCCGTTAGTGCAAGACAGCGGTAATCCTCGCACAAGGCACTGTACAGGGGTTCTGCACAGGCCAGTACGGGTTTACCGTCCAGTGCGGTCAGCGCCTGATAGAGCGCAATGGCACCAACCGGGCCATCGGTTTCAAATGTACCGGCTACCGGAAAACCGGTACCAATAATGATCGAAGCCTTACTCTGCTGCTGTAATGCCTGATAGAGCAAGGTGGCGGCACGCCGGTAGTAGCCACTGGTCAGCGCCTGCCGGGCCATTTGCATCTGGCGGGGGTTGCGAGCCACCAGTAATGCTTCGACCGCCTCACTCAAGTGTGCTTCATTCACGATTCAGACGCTCCCTCTGATGGTGCCAGCTCTGGCAGGGGCAGATGTTCGTTGCGATAGGCGGCCAGGTGCAGGGCATTGTGGGCTTCTTCAATACTGATGGGGCAGAAGCACACCTCAGTGCCGGGCCTGCTCTGGGCCAGTCGCGCCACATCCAGTGACAGTACCGCGCCTATTTTGGGATAGCCTCCAATAGTTTGGCGGTCGTTAAGCAGCACAATGGGCTGACCGTCAGCGGGAATCTGTACCGCACCAAAACAAATCCCCTCAGATAAAATGCCGTTGATATTACAACTTATGGCGGGGCCTTCCAGACAATAGCCCATGCGATCGCAGCGTTCACTGACGCGATAGCTCGCGCTGAAAAAACGCTGCTGTTCGCGTTTACTAAAGGCCGCCTGCTGATAGCCGGGAATAAGTCGCAGTATCAGATCACCACTGTAGTTGGGCCAGTATTTTTGCGGCAGTTGGCGCAGGATTGTGTCGCTGTTGGCCTTACAGGGTAATTTGTCGCCCGTTGTGAGTGCGCGCCCGCCGATACCACCGATGCTTTCGCGCACAACGGTGGCACTGCTGCCGAATTGGGCTTCAATAGCAAAGCCACCAGCTACGCCCAGATAGCTGCGGCAGCCAGCTCTGCCTTCAGCATCGGTATAGCCGAGGCTGATCCGGTCACCTGTCTGAACGGGATGAACCTGCCACAGAGACTTTTTCTGATCATTGATAGTCAGTGCCAGACTGGCACCGGTGACGCAGATATGGGTGTTGGTAGCAGCCTGTAATACCAGCCCGCCAAAACTGATTTCAATGGCTGTGGCATTGCGTTCATTGCCCAGCAGACGCTGGCAGAGCAGGTAGGCTTGTAGATCGAGAGGGCCGCCAGTCGTCAGGCCGATACGTTGCTGGCCGTAGCGGCCGCTATCCTGTAACAGACTCAGCAGACCCGGCTGCAAGACTTCCATAGTCATGGTAGCTGCTCATTTTTCGGTTCTTCGCCACCCAGTTCGAGGTAGCGTTGTCGGCAGACGGGCTCAAAGTATACCCGGTCGCCAACAGCAATTGGCATTGTGGGCTGTGCTTGTGCATTGAACAGTCGTGTGGGGCAAAGACCGATCAGGTTCCAGCCGCCGGGTGAGGCTGCCGGATAGACGGCTGTTTGCCGATCGGCGATGGCGACTGCACCGCGTGGTACCCGCTGTCGTGGAGTAGCCAGCCGGGGGGCGGCAATACGTTCATCGACCTGACCCAGATAGGCAAAACCGGGGGCAAAACCGATGGCATAAACCCGGTATTCCGTTTCACTGTGAATGGCAATCACTTCATCAACGGATAAACCAGCGTGTTTAGCCAGCGCTTCCAGGTCGGCACCGGCCTCTGGCGCATAATAGACAGGCAGGCATACTTTGCGACTGTTGTTTTCGCTGACAGCGGGCATGTTTTGCAGGGCTTGCAGTATGCGTGTACGCACATGGAAGTGATCGCAGCGCAGAGGATCATAAATGATCAGGAGCGATGCGTAGGAGGGGATCAGGTCAATCAGGTTGTTGCCGAGTACGGTTTCAATAATATTGCATGCCAACTGAACTTTATTGGAGATGATGGGGTTGGTCTCATTGCCAAGATAGAGGATCAGCGCACCCTCACCAGCCTGTGTCAATCGCATGAAAGCCGCCTGTGTGGGACTATCTTTCATCATGGCTTTCTATCAACAATAGCCCGGATTGTCTGAATGGCCTGCACACCTTCGGGATTGTCACCATGTACACAGAGGGTGTCGGCCTGTAACGGCAAAATCTGGCCGCTGACGGTAGTGACCGTACCTTGCTCCTGTAGCTGGCGGACCTGTGCCAGCATTTTTTCCCGGGTGTGGACAGCGCCGCTTTTGTCTCGTGACAGCAGTGAGCCGTTATCGTCGTAACAGCGGTCGGCAAAGGCTTCAAACAGTAGTCCTGGCAGACCGGCTGTTTCTGCTTCACGGCGGTGGATGTCCGCCTCAGGCGTGGCCAACAGCATCAGTTTCAGGGGGCGGTGATAGTAAGCGAGGGCGCTCATTACGCTGTTGCGAATAACGTTGTTGGCCATCATGTCATTGTAGAGGGCGCCGTGAGGTTTTACATAGTCCAGTTGTACTTTTTCACTGATGGCCATACCGTCAAGCGCGCCGATCTGATAGAGCAGACTGGCGATCAACTCATCTTCACTGAGATTCATCGAGCGACGACCAAAGCCGACCAGATCGGGGTAGGCCGGGTGAGCGCCTGAACGTACGCCGTGGTGAGCAGCCAGAGCCAATGTATTGCGTATTGTCAGTGGGTCGCCACCGTGGAAGCCACAGGCGATATTGGCCAGATGGATGTGCGGCATGACATCGTTGTCCATGCCCATTCTCCAGTTGCCATAGCTTTCACCAAGATCGCAGTTCAGCAACATGATGTGAGTCTCCTGTTCCGGGCGAGCATCATTCAAAGCACAGCCAACTGACTGTTGCGCAAGTCAGTGACCAGCATGCAGCCGGGGCTGTGGGTGATGGCCAGCGGGGCTCTGGCCTGTTCCAGAACCACCTGTGGTGTTACTCCGCAGGCCCAGAAAACCGGCAGCTCATCAGTGGCAATGGAGACCGCGTCACCATAATCCGGTGTTGACAGATCACTGATGCCAATCAGGGCTGGGTCACCAATATGCACTGGTGCGCCGTGTACTGAAGGAAAACGGGTGCAAATCTGAACGGCACGGATAGCGTCGGCTGCCCGCATGGGCCGCATACTGACTACCATATTGCCGTTGAAGGGGCCAGCCTCACGGCAGGCGATATGACTGCGATACATCGGCACATTCACGCCCTCAGTGATATTGCGGATCTCCAGGCCGTCCGCAAGCAGGGCCTCTTCAAAAGAGAAGGAGCAGCCCAGAGCGAAAGTGACCAGATCCTCCTGCCATAGGGCACTGATATCGTCGATTTCATCAGTCAGTTTGCCATTGCGAAAAATACGGTAACCGGGTACATCGCTACGAATGTCGATATCCCCAAGATCCGGCAAAAAAGGGGTGCCCGGTGTGCCGGACATTCCGATCAGAGGGCAAGGCCTGGGATTAAGCTGGCAGAAACGCAAAAAGTCATTGGCCCAGGCGGCGGGTAAAATGGCGAGATTACACTGTACATAACCGGCGGCCATACCTGAGGTATTGCCCCGATAATCGCCTTTTCGAATGATCTGTCTGAGCTGTGCTGGTGTGAGCGACTTTAGCATTGACACATCGGCGCTCCCCCTGTAATTCACCGTGACTTTGCGTTGGTTATTCTACTCGAATCACAAGTGACTTAACCAGAGCTGGCAAGTGCTCTAACCTGATTTGGTCGGCAGCGTCATTTCTCGCCGGTTCTGCAAATCCTATAAAAAACGGGTGTTGATATGAGTCGTCTTATAAATAAAAGAATAACCTTGATGACTGGCTTATCTTTTTACGAAAACAATGAATCCAAAACAGACTGTTTTCAACAGCCAGAGCCATTTTTCAGCAATTTGATTTTACTGCTCGACGAAGCCTTCACGCTGGCATTGACATGGCAAATACTGTTGGTTCCGGATGGCTGTCGGACGATCAAAGAGCGCGGTTAATTACCTGTTGAACAGGAGTCGACCACGGCGGGTGAAGCAACATGAACAGCCGTAAATATAAGACAGACTGATACAGTAAGGGGTATTCGATCAGGCCACAATTGTATCCGTTATCTATCCGTCATCTGATTAAGTGCTAACTTTTGTGCTACAGCTCAAATAATAGATAATTGTCAAGTCAATAGCACGAATACCTCACAAAGCCGGTTTTGGCAATCTGTGCTCCAGAGTCAAATTGTTTTATCCTGAGTACTTTCAGTTACTGGTTTACCAACAAAGGTCCGCTTTATGACCAAAACCCGCAAACTTCACAAACTCGAACGAGAGATGGATCAGTGCAACAGTTATGAGCAGTGGTATGAGCTTGCCCTGAAGCACGATGAAATATCCGGCATGAGACGCTGGCGGGAGCGGGATCAGTCCACGCAATATGATCACGGTGAAATCCGGATGCGTCTGGATCGGTTGCGCTCGCTCAGAGCCCGTCATGACTATGAAGGCCTGTTGTTTGCCCTTAATGAAGGGATCCACGGCAATATGGGGGGGATGGGCCGCAGCTCACTCTATCAGCGGGCCAGGTCTGGTACTAAATTGCTGATCGAGCAGTATATTGATGAGATTGATGATTCTTTGCGCTGCCTGGCGGAACTGGATATAAACCAGATCAGTCATCAGGAAAAACTCGACTTTTTCTATCGCGCCAATATTTGCTACGGTCGTTCCGGTTTGATGCTCAGTGGCGGCGGGGTATTGGGTTTTTATCACCTGGGTGTGGTACGAGTATTATTGCAGCAACATCTTTTGCCGCGGGTTATTTCAGGCTCCAGTGCTGGTTCATTGATGGCTGGATTGTTGGGTACACGTACCAATGAGGAGTTGAAACATTTTTTTGATCCGGCAAATCTGATTTTTGAAGCTGAGCGGGAGGCCAGCACGCTATCGCGTATTATGCTGGGTGGCAATTCCCAGCTGGACGTTACCGATCTTGAAAATATTGTTGAGCGCCTGGTGGGAGATTTAACCTTCCAGGAGGCTTATGAAAAAACCGGCAGGCAGATCAGCATTACCATCGCACCGGCGGAGCATCACCAGCGCTCGCGTCTGCTCAATGCCATAACCTCCCCCAATGTTTATGTGCGTTCGGCTGTGAAAGCTTCATGCTCTGTACCTGGCGTTTTTCCACCAGTGATGCTGATGGCAAAAAATGTTCACGGCGAAGAGCAGCCTTATCTGCCTACTCGCAAGTGGGTGGATGGTTCAATAGCGGATGATCTGCCAGCCAAGCGCTTGTCGCGTCTGTACAGTACCAACCACTATATTGTCAGTATGGTTAATCCCATTGCCACGCCTTTTCTCAGCCGTGATGGCGAACATGGCAAGCTGCGTACGGCGCTGGGTTCCCTGGGCGTGGGTATTGGTCGTGAGTTGTTGAATTTTTACCGCGGTATTGCCCAGAAAAAAGGTGATAGCTGGCCCCGGGTCAATTTGATGCTCAATAGCATGCACAGCCTGATGGATCAGGAATACAGCGGCGATATCAATATTGTACCCAGCTTCCGTTGGTATAATCCGGCCAAAGTTCTGTCTCATCCCACAGAAAAGGAATTGATTTATCTGATGGAGGCTGGCCAGCACAGTACTTTCCCCCAGGTTGAGGCGATCCGCATTTGTACCAAAATCGGGCGTACCATGGAGGAGATTCTGCACCGTTTCGAGTACGGTGATCTGCATCAGGAAGAGGCTGTTGCACTCAAACCGCGCAGCTCCCGTCGGCGGCCACCAGCGACCCGTTCAGACCGTGAATCCCTGCGTAGACAGCTGGTTGCGAGACAATCCCACGATGCTGTTACTGCAACAGCTGCAAAATCGGCTTCTACACCCGGAAAAAAACACAGTGCCGCAGGTGCAAAAAAAGTAAAGGCCAAAGCCAAAACCAAAACCAAAACAGACAAGGGTCATCAGGCTGCCTGAAATTCGGTCAAATAAAATTCATAGCATAAGAACAGGGCTTTAAGCCCCGTTTTTATGGGGTGATGTGCAGGTTTTCAGTCAATCAGTTCAACGGCCATGGCCAGCAGTGGGTGGATCAGCTCACCACGGCTGGCGGCTTCATCGCTGGAGGCATTGCCCAGCTGGACCCGTTTGCGAATGCCTTGCACGATGGAGGCCAGGCGGAACAGCGAAAAAACCAGATAAAAATTCCAGTTGTCGATACCGTCACGACTAGTGCGCTCGCAGTATTTGGCAATATATTGCTCGTCACTGGGAATGCCCAGTGCAGCCCTATCCACACCCGCCAGCCCTTTCATGCCACTGCTTCGGGGCAGCTTCCAGCCCATGCACTGATAAGCCAGATCAGCCAGAGGGTGGCCCACAGTGGACAGCTCCCAGTCCAGTACGGCAATAACCTCAGACCTGTCGGGGTGGAACATCATATTGTCAAGACGGTAGTCTCCGTGAACTAGGCTGATAGCGCCGTCATCGGGCGGCATCCTGGCGGGCAGCCATTTGATCAGCTGTTCCATATCGTCAAGGTATTCGGTTTCTGCACCGCGGTATTGCCGGGTCCAGCGACTGATCTGCCGTTCAAAATAGTTGCCGGGTTTTCCGTAATCGCCCAGGCCAATAGCTTCAACATTGATATTGTGCAGTGCGGCCAGTGTTTTGTTCATCGAATCGTAAAAGGCAGTGCGCGCTTCATTGCTGTTGGCTTCGGGGAGCAGGGGGTCCCATAGAACACGGCCATCCATGAACTCCATGACATAGAACATGGAGCCGATCACACTGTCGTCGTCACATAGAATATAGGCTTTGGGTACGGGCACCTCTGTGTGTTGCAGAGCGCTGATTACACGGTATTCCCTGTCGACAGCATGTGCCGAAGGCAGCAGCTTGCCCGGTGGTTTGCGTCGCAGCACATACTGTCTGCCAGATGAGGTCAGTTTGAAGGTGGGGTTGGACTGGCCACCGGCGAATTTTTCCACCTGCAGATCACCGTGAAAATCCGGGATATGCCGACTCAGGTAGTCTGCCAGGCGTATGGTATCAACTGGTGAATTCATAGGGACCTGAATTTTTCATAATGACTTGAATTTATAGTGGCTTGAATAATGATTGAACGGGCTTGTTTTATGGCTGCTGGAGAAAAATATACAGCAGGTTAGTCTGTGTGTAATGCCCGCCTGTAAACAATGATAGCAGGTGACATAAAAATTGATGCTGTATTACATTGGCATCCAGGTTGCTTGAGCACCTGTAAACCAGCGGGTATTCTGAGACTTCCCGAGTCATAATCGATAACACTACAGCGGGTGAGCCATGTACAGTGAACTCAATGCGACCTGGGCTGCGCTGACTGCGCCCGGGCAGACTTTTGAAATCCATACGCTGGATATTTTTGGCGCGCCAATGCGCTGCTACAAAAATGTACCACCCTCACTGCGTGAAATCTGGCTGGCCAGTACGGCTCACGGTGATGCTGACTATTTGATCTTCGACGATGAGCGCTATAGCTATAGACAGGCAGCGGGCATGGTTGCATCGATAGCTAACTGGTTGCAACAACAGGGTGTAAAGCCTGGTGATCGGGTGGCTATTGCCATGCGCAATTATCCAGAGTGGATGCTTGGCTATTGGGCGATTACCGCAATAGGTGCGGTAGTGGTGGGCATTAATGCCTGGTGGAGCGCACCTGAACTGGCCTATGCTCTGGAAGATGCCAGCCCCCGTGTCATTATTGCTGATCGGGAACGCTTGCAGCGTCTGGATGAAGTGCGTGGACAGTTTCCGGATACGACTGTGGTAGCCCTGCGGATGACTGATGAGCGGCCTTTGTGGGCAGTGGATTGGGCTGAGGTACTGACTGCGCCACCGGTATTGCCAGCGTGTGTGATTGACCCTGAGCAGGTGGCCTGTATTTTTTATACTTCGGGCACTACTGGTAAACCCAAAGGAGCTCAGCTGACACATCGCGGTTGCGTCAATAATATTTTCAATGTGATTTTTTCCGTTACAGTGCAACAGCAGGCACTGGTAGCGGCAGGTTACGTGCCAGATCCCGGTGACGCCCCCCAGCCCCCACCGGTTGCGCTGTTGTGTACACCACTGTTTCATGTCACCGGTAATAACTGTGTGGCTCAGGTGGCGACCGTCGCTGGCGGCGGTATTGTTCATATGTACAAGTGGGATGTATTGAGTGCACTGAAGCTGATTGAGCGGGAAAAAATTTCAGTTTTTAATGGTGTTCCGATGATGAGTCGTGAG
This sequence comes from Parahaliea sp., assembly GCA_047974765.1. Lineage (GTDB taxonomy): Bacteria > Pseudomonadota > Gammaproteobacteria > Pseudomonadales > Halieaceae > JBKECP01. The sequence goes on from JBKECP010000009.1 coordinate 257,181, forward strand.
GTGCTCGCTCACCCGGAGTTTGGCAATTACGATACATCCAGTTTGCAGACTGTTGGTGGCGGCGGCGCAGCTTTGCAGCCTGATCTGGTCGCCAGAATTGATGCTGCCGGAGATAATTTTCGTCCGAACACAGGCTACGGTATGACAGAAACCTGCGGCATTATCACCTCACTGGGCTCGAAGTATTTTGTTGATCGGCCGGACAGTGTCGGGCGGGCCATGCCCACTTTTGACGTTAAATGTGTTGATGCCGAAGGTCATACAGTGGCCACGAATGAAGTTGGTGAACTCTGGGTGCGTGGAGCACCGGTGATCAAGGGTTATCTTAATCGTCCCGAGGCAACGGCTGAGGATATTACTGATCGCTGGCTGCATACTGGTGATATAGGTCGCATTGATGGGGATGGCTTCATCTATCTGGTCGACAGGGCCAGGGATATGGTGTTGCGCGGTGGTGAAAACGTTTACTGTGCGGAGGTTGAAAATGCGCTTTTTTCCCATGAGGGTGTGGCTGAATGCGTGGCTTTTGCAGTGCCCGATGATCGCCTGGGAGAAGAGGTGGGTGCCGCTGTTTACTTTCGTGAAGGCGTGTTTGTGAGTGCTGAGGCACTAAAAGCGCACTGTCGGAAGATACTGGCACCTTACAAGGTGCCTCGCTATGTGTGGATACTTGATGACCCGCTGCCACGCAATGCCAATGGCAAGTTCCTCAAGCGTGAACTGAAGGAAACACTGTCACTGGACAAAGCAGGTTGAAAACCAATTGGGCGACCTGCATGTTTTGTTGTTGAGCAGCTTTTATCAGCTTTCGACAAAAGCACGCTCAATAACATAGTGACCCTGTTTACCGTGGCGTGATTCACTGAAGCCACGTTCATTGAGTAAGGTGGTGACATCTTTGAGCATACTTGGGCTGCCACAGAGCATGAATCGATCAGTTTGCGGATCAATGGTATTTAAGCCCACATCTGCCGGTAATTTACCTGTGTCGAGCAAAGCAGTTATACGACCGGTATTGCGAAATGCTTCGCGGGTGACCGTCGGGTAATAAATTAGTTTTTCACGAATGATTTCACCCAGGTATTCGTTCTGTGGCAGGTGCTCGGTGATGGCATTCTGGTAGGCCAGGTCGCCGACGTGGCGGCAACCGTGGGTCAGAATCACCCGGTCGAAGGCTTCATAGATTTCCGGGTCTTTGATGATGCTTAAAAAGGGCGCCAGGCCGGTGCCGGTGGCCAACAGGTAGAGATTACGCCCCGGCAACAGATTGTCGAGAATTAGTGTGCCGGTGGCTTTACTATTGACGAGCAACTCATCGCCCACCTGAATATTCTGTAACTTTGAGGTCAGAGGGCCGTCCGGCACCTTGATACTGAAGAACTCCAGCTGGTCTTCATAGTTGGCACTGGCCATGCTGTAGGCACGCAGCAGGGGCTTGCCTTCATGCTCCAGGCCAATCATGGTGAAATAACCATTCTTGAAGCGAAAACCCTGATCGCGGGTAGTCTTGAAACTGAACAGGCGATCCGTCCAGTGATGTACTTCGGTCACTTGTTCCTTGAGCAGTGTTGCCATGCTTGTCTCACAGTTATTACACAGGGAAAAGAGGGTAATCAGATTCAGTTTGGGCTTCTTTTATATATTGGTAAATCAGGAAAAACAGATATAACATATCGAAAATTCCGAAATAAATATTTTGTCACAGGTAAGCTATGCGTTATTCCCTGCGTCAACTGGAAGTCTTTCTCGCAGTGGCCCGCTACGACAACCTCAGTCGGGCGGCTGTAGAGCTGCATATGTCCCAATCCGCAGCCAGTGGTGCTCTCAAGGAGCTGGAAAGCCAGTTTGGGGTGAAGCTTTTTGATCGTCCTGGCAAACGTTTGCGTTTGTCTGAATTGGGTAGCCAGTTGCGACCTCAGGCTGAGAATCTGCTGGCGCAGGCGCGAGAGCTGGAACGGGTGCTGGCTGGCGGAGAAGTGGCGGGGCGCCTGCACATTGGTGCTACATTAACCATTGGCAACTATCTGGCAGTGCCGATGATTGCAGATTTCAGACGTCGTTTCCCGGCTGCGGATGTGGCGCTGACCGTGGCCAATACCCGCAGTATCGTTGATCGGCTGGTCAGTTTTGAGTTGGATATGGGGCTGATCGAGGGTGAGCTTAATCACCCTGATCTGTTGAGTCGGTATTGGCGCGATGATGAATTGCAGGTTTTTGTGGCGCCCAGTCATCCACTGGCTCATCGCCAGCAGCTTCAGGACAGTGATTTACTGGCGGCCCAGTGGATACTGCGTGAATCGGGTTCGGGTACCCGACAGACCTTTGAGCGGGCTATGGCCGGTATTTTTCCCGAGCTGAATGTCACTATACAGTTGCAGCATACTGAGGCGATCAAACGGGCGGTGGAAGCGGGTCTTGGCATGGGCTGCCTGTCCCGGATTTCACTGGTAGAAGCCTTTGCGCGGGGTGCGCTGGTGCCGCTGTCAGTACCATCCAGGGATTTTCGACGACAGCTTTACCTGGTTTGGCACCGGAATAAGTTTCACAGTGCCGCGATGGGGCGGTGGCTTGAACAGTGCAAAAGTGACTGGTCCTGCTGGATGCCGGGAGATGCAATGCATGTAGGCAGTCAAAACCCGTAGCATGGGAAATATTATGGATAAGCAGTGGGAAGACAATGCCGTTTGATTTTGAGATTCCAGATGATACTGAAGTAAAAGCTGCAACAAAAAAAGTGGAGGCTATCGGTCTGGAGCAACAGGCTGAAGTAAAAGCTGAAACAGATCGCTATATTTGTCTGGCCAGTACCGAGCTGGACTATTCATTTGCACAGATACCCGTATTGTTTGATCTTGGTGGCCGTAGTGCAGGCATGTTTCGCAGTGACAAGCGGGGTAGTTGTATCCGCTATAACCCCTGGATTTTTGGTAAATACTATCGGCAGAACTTTGCTTCGACCGTTCCCCATGAAGTAGCCCACTATGTGGTGCACAGCCTGTTTGGCCGACGGCGGGGGATCAAGCCCCACGGCAGTGAGTGGCTGGCAGTGATGCAACTTTTCAAGGCTGATCCGGCGGTGACATTCAAACTGGATCTCACTGGTGTGCCCCAGCGACGTCAGCGCACCCATCCCTATCACTGCGGTTGTCGTGAGCATGAATTATCGATGACCCGGCATAAACGTATACTCAGTGGTCGTGGACGTTACCACTGCTGTTACTGTGGCGGTGAGCTGTTTTATCGAAAGGCGGGGCAATAAACCTTATGTGGATTTGCTGTGGCTGTGAGCGCAAAAACCTGCTCATGTGCGTTACTTTGACGGTATTTACACATCAATTGACATCTCCACACCACTGAAAGTATTGCCCTTGGCTGTTGGATCACTTTGTTCGATCACGGCACGGTCTGCCTCTATACCGGCCTCTGTGACCAGGTAGCGCTTGGCTGCGGCTGCCCGCTCTTCGGCGAGGTCTTTGAGTGCTTTCTCCGGTATCTGGATCTGTCGGGCCAGGCGACGGGCCTGTTGCACAGCCGATGGAGGCTCGCTACCTTCAATAGCTTCATGTTCGGGCAGTCTGGCGTAGCGCTCGGCAACGGCTGCTTTCCAGCGATCACTGCGCTCGCTGATATCGCTTTCACTGAGCCCCTCATCCAGCAGAGACTGGCGCAATGTCAGGCTTTGCAGTTTGGCCTGGTCGCTGTCGGGATCAATGCGTCCGGTGATCACCAGTTTGAGTTGGGGGCGCTGGCCAAGTGCCTGGGCCAGTTCCTGCAGTTTGTTGCGGGTGGCATCGTCGGCTTCACTGCTGCCGGCACCAAAATTGATATATTGCAGATCATCTTCACTGCCTGCCAAGCTGGCCAGCAGGCGGAAGGGGGCGGTGACAGCCTTGGTAATCAGGTTGGTAAAAGCACCCCAGATAACGCCGCCCAGGCTGAAACTGGGGCTGCTGACATCGCCGCTGACCGGCACGTCCAGATCAATTACACCATTGGCGTCTGAAAGCAGGGCAATACCCAGCTCCAGTGGTAGGTTGACGGCCTTCTCACTGTCAATTTTTTCACCCAGCTTGAGCTGCTTGATAACCACCTTGTTATCACCCTTCAGGCGATTTTCCTGAAGGTTGTATTTGACATTCAGGTTAAGTGTGCCCCGACTGATGGCATGGCCGGCGTAAGTGCCGGAATAGGGGGTCAGCCGGGCCAGGTCAACACCCTTGAAGCTCAGGCCCAGGTCGAGTGCTGGCGGGCTGCGCAGCGGTGATACTGTACCCGCCAGCCTGACCGGCGCATAGGCGTCAACCGAGCCCTTCAGGTCCACGCTGGTAATGCTGGTCGGGTCACTGTTAAAGCCGGTAATTTCACCGTCCAGATCACCGATCACCGTGCGGAATTTGATAGGCAGCGATTCATCGCTAAAGTCCAGTGCGCTGTCACTGATAATGAAACTTGGCAGGTTGTAAGTCCAGGGGGCTGTTGCTGACTCTTCGGTTGATGATTCTGCTGCCGGTGTAGTAGTTTCTGTGCGTGCCTGTGCGGTGGCCTCTTCCCGCATGACATGCTGAATATTCAGGCTGCCGTCTTCGCGGATGTGCAGGGTGCCGACATAACCATCCAGCAATAACTGACCAAGCTCCACATGCTGTTGCTGCAAATTGATGTTCAGTTTCTCCCACTCCAGTGTCTGCCAGCCGGTCAGTGATTGCTCTGTCTCGTACAAACGCATGGCAAACTGTCTGATAGCGCCTTCTGAGCTCACCTGGGTTGGACCAAAGCCGGTCAGTACCAGCTGGCCATTGGCTTCGGCTCTGCCGTCATCAACGCGGGCATTGAGCGCCGCTGGCAGATTGGGGGCAAACAGTGCCAGAGGCAGTGATTGCACTTTATAGCGAAGTGTACCGTCACCACTGCCGATATTGAGTTCGCCGGAAATATTGAGCTGGGCACTGTCGTTGACAGCCAAATCCAGTGCCAGTTGAGTGCTGTTTTGTGCCGGCCAGTTAATGTTATCTGCCCGCAGATTTATTGGTGTAACCGCCAGTGTTGCCGGTTCGGTAAAGGGTGAACGCCAGTGAAAGGCCGCTGCATTCAGGTTGGCTTCATGCAGGGTAACATGCCAGGGTGAGGGTTCTTTGTTGTTGTCGTCGGAGGGTGGAAAGCGGGTATTGAACAGTTCCGTCAGGCTGATGCGCTCTTCGTCCATCCAGCCACTCACGGCCAGACCGTCAATATCAAGGCGCTTGATGTCAACCTGTTCGGTGCTGCCGTCAACGGCGATACCGGCAAGCCTGAGAGAGGCCAGCTTGATACCCGTATCAGGCAGATTGACGCCCGCTGCCGGTGCGATATCAATATTGCTGAGCATCAATTCGCCCTGGTCAATGCGAAAATTGAAGGTGTCGGCCCAGCTCACTTCATAGTTCAGGCCCGCCTGCAGTGAACCGTCAGCTATTTTCAGGTCGAGTTCATCCTGAACAAAACGCCAGCCGGGTTTGAGGCTGATTTGTGCCAGTTCAATACGGCCACTGCTGCGACTGTCGGGAATGGACAGCTCGCCTTCCCAGCTGAGCTTGCCACGGTCTTCATCCAACAGTTCCAGATGCTGGTGTCTGCCGGTATTGACCACGGTTGAAATATCACTCAGGTGGAGCTTGAGATCATCCCAGTGGGTGTTATAGGGCGTTTTGCGAGCGGCATCACTGACTTCAATGCGATGAGCCGATAGTCGGATCTGGTCAATAGTGACGCCGGGAATACGGGCTGGAGCTGGTTCTGTCACCGCCGCTTCTGTTTTCTGCACTGGTTCATCACTGCTGGCCAGCAGGTTGTCAATATTCAGATGACCGTCAACATAGCGGCGCAGGTGCAGTTCGATACCTTCAATCGCCAATTCATCAAATACCCAGCCGCTGTGCCACAGGCCTGCGACAGATAAATTGACAGCAGTTCGCTCAATACCCGCAAAAGGGCTGCCGTCAACTTCGCTCAGACGGGCATCATGGGCTTCCACCTTAAGGGTAAAGGGGTTGAAATAGGTCAGCTCGGTTGAAAATTTGCGTTGATACTGCTGCTCAATAAACCAGGGTGGCAGAAAATTCAGTACCGGTGTAATAATCAGTACACTGATGGCAACGTAGGCCAGATAACAACCGGCCAATAGGCGAAGACCCTTTTTCACTGACAACCTCTTGATAGCATGGCTCCGGTGACACTATAGCCGGACTGTGTAATCTTCGCAGCAGTGTATGTCGATAATTGCCGGGATATCAAAGGCCCTTGCGATAGCTGTAGGGGGTAACACCGGTCCAGTTTTTGAAGGCACGGATAAAAGCACTGGATTCCGAGAAACCTGCCCGATGGGCGATTTCCTCGATACTCAGACCCTGCTTGCCCAGGTAGTACAGAGCGGTGTCGCGGCGCAGCTGGCTTTTGATCTCTTTGAAGGTGACACCTTCTGCCAGCAGGCGTCGGCGCAGTGTTTGTGGGTGCAGATCCAGGCTGCTGGCCACCTCAGGCAATTCCGGCATGTGCAGCATATCGCGGGCTGCGATCTTGCGCACACGAGTGGTCCAGCTGTCCCGGTTGTAGCGTTGGGTCAGCAGTAGCAGTACAGGGTGGCGTAAAAAGTGTCGCAGGGATTGTTCATCCTGAGCAATTTCGCGCTCCAGCAAGGCTTCGGAAAAAATCAGTGCGCAGTCCTCGCGGTCAAATTCAACCGGATTGCCAAGAAAAATATGATGGTAATCTGCAGGTTGCGTTGGCATGGCGTAGCTGAACTGGGCGCGTTGCAGTGGTAAATATTCCTGAATCAGCCAGCTGGCAAAGCGATGGGCATTGGCCAGTGTCAGTTCGGCAAAACAGGGTGGTGTGCAACGTTTGTTCGAGCGCTGTTGTAACCGAATGGCGGCGGTGCCGTTGGCCACCTCCAGTACCGGATGAATATCGAGATCGAAAAGCTGATAGAAACGGCAGTGGCGACTGAGTGCCTGGCCGAGTGTTTCAGCGCTGATGACGGCGTGACACATCATTGACCACATGCCAATGGGCAGACGGCGGCTGGCATAACCCAGTGATTCATCTTCCATGGCTAGCATTGTGCTGGTTTGCAGGTCGGCAAAGCGCTCGATTGAAATACGGGCGTTGTTTTCATGCAATAAATGCGGGGAAATCCGGTTATGACGCAATAGTTTGGCGGGATCCAGGCCCTGTTTGACAGTGTTGTGCAGTACGCAGCGAACAAAGTGAAGTGGTATGGAGACGTTTCTCACTGAGCCTTGCCCATGGCCGGGCGATGGCTGGCATAGTGGCGCGAACGACTGTCAACCATGGCTACACGATTGCGACCATTGCGCCGGGCTGTGTGTACTGCGTGTTCAGCAGCCCGTTGCAGATCATCCAGTGAAATTTCACCATTAGCAGTGGTCAGCCCGATATTGACGGTGATATTGATATTGTGCCCATCAATCCGCATTGCCTGAGCGACAACTGTACTGCGGATACGCTCGGCCAGTATCTGTGCTGAGTTGCTGTCAGTGTCGGGCATTACCACCATAAACAGTTTGCCACCGATACGGGCGATTACGTCACTGGCCCGACAGGTCTGGCACAGGGTACAGGATAGCTGTTGTAATACACGATCACCTACATCGTGGCCGAAACTGTCATTGATCTGCTGAAAGTGTTCAATATCAAGCATGATGGCGGAGGTGGCCGTGTTATGTCGGGCGGCGCTGGTCAGTGTAACAAAAATAGCATCCTCAAGGCCGCGTCGGTTAAGTATGCGGGTCAGGGGGTCTTCAGTTGACTGGCGGGTCAAACGCTGTTGGTAGTCGATGATAATACTGGCGAGAAAACCGACGATGACCAGTGCAGAGGCAATACTGTAACTGCCCAATACAATCATTGCACTGTGTTGTGGTGATCCGTTGGCACCGGATTTGCCTGCGGCCATACCCAGCCCGATAACCATCAGTCCGGCAGCACAGGCGGTAATGGCATCACCAATATTGCGCTGTTGCCAGGCTTGATACGCACTGAATATACCGGCGGCCAGTGCAAACAGCGCTGCACAGGCCAGACCGGGCAGAAACATGCCTTGTGTGCTTGTCAAAAAAGTACAGGAGATGGCCGCCAGACAGATCAGACCAAACAGATAACGACCACGGGTAATCCTTGTGCGTTGGCCTGTGGCCAAAAAAAGAAGGTAGCCCGATACAATGGCAATAATAGCGGCCAGCTTGTGTTGTATCGCAGGGATACCTGTATTGTATTGCAGACTCAATAGAATCCAGCCCATTAAAGAGGCCATGAAGTAGGCTGTAAACAAACCTACCCCCCGGGGTGGACGGTGGGTGGCGCTGAGACAGTAGACAATCAGTACCTGGGCACAACTTAGTACCAGAATTAAACTATTGTGCAGATATGCCAGATTCTCGGTGAAAATCAGCTCCATTTGGTATGCCCCTGTCCCCGTATCAACTTGTCAGTTAAAGTCAATTTATCTGTTCGCGCCGGTCATTGTTACCTGCCAATGCCCTAACCATACTCGTCGGCAATAATAATACGCATTTGGGAAAATACCCTAAGCTGACGCGTGATATTGCCGAAGAATGGCAAATATTCTGTGATATTTGCTGCAAATTTCTGTCTGCTGAAATTGTGCCACATATGGAAGGCTGACATGAGGCGGGTGTTGTCTATCGTGAGGTATTTCTCAAAGCCGGTACTTAAAACTTGCTGACGGTGTGCCCGTACTGGTGGTTGATACAATTTCCTCTATTGCCCTGGTATATGTCTCCGTCTGTTCTGGCGCAATTGAACCTTATGGCAGTTGTTGTTAACGGTGTCCGTGACAGGTGCATTTCTGAGGCATTCATAACCGGGCAGTCTGATGCCGGTTAGGATCTTGCGGGTAAGTGCTCTTAATATGCTGTTGAGATAATCACCGCTTGCCCAGTGGTTTCAGAGCCTGTATTTAGCAAACGAATAGAAGGAGTGGAGCATGAATCTCAAAGAAAAGGTTGCCATCGTTACCGGCGGTGCTTCTGGTCTGGGACGGGCTACGGTAGAAGCCTATGTTGCCAGGGGGGTTAAAGTCGCCATTTTCGATATGAATGCATCACTGGCGCAACAGCTTGTTCAGCAGATAACCAGGCAGTACGGTGCTGGCAACGCGGCTTTCTTTCCAGTCAATGTGGCCGATGAAAAAGTTGTTTGTGAGGCTGTCGCCGGTGTTGTTGAAATGTTTGGTACGCTGCATATCTGCAATAACTTTGCCGGTATCAGCAGTGCTGCCAAAACCCTGGGTAAACAGGGTGTCCATCCAATGGATGAATATATGAAGGTCATTAATATCAATCTGGTGGGTACTTTCAATGTAGCCCGTTACGCTGCCAGGCAGATGGCTGACAATGAACCTGTTAATGAAGATGGCGGACGGGGCGTTATTATCAATACTGCCTCTATTGCCGCCATGGAGGGACAGGTCGGACAGCTTGCCTACAGTGCCTCCAAGGGGGGGATCGTTGGTATGACCCTGCCGATGGCGCGGGATCTGGCCAGCTATGGCGTGCGTGTCAATACTATTGTGCCGGGCCTGATTCACACACCGCTGTTTGATGCCCTGCCGGATAATGTCTATCAGTCTCTGGCGCAGAGTGTGTGTTACCCGCCGCGCCTGGGCAAACCGGCAGAAATTGCTCATTTGTCGGTATTTATTGCCGAGAATGATTATCTCAATGGTGAGTGTATACGCCTTGATGGCGCCATTCGCATGCAGCCGCGCTAGTTTGCTCACTGATCAGGGGGTGCCATGGGACCACTAAAGGGATTTACAGTACTTGAACTGGCTGGCATTGGACCAGCGCCGATGGCGGGTATGATGCTGGCAGATATGGGTGCCGAGGTGATTTTTATCGAGCGTACAGCGACGTCAGGTCATGATGAATTTAGGGCATCGGCCGGGGTCAGTCTGCGCGGTAAAAAATCCGTGGTGCTCAATCTCAAAACACCTGCCGGTGTTGACAGTCTGCTGCGAATGGTTGAACACGCTGATGTGCTGATCGACCCCTACCGTCCGGGCGTTTGTGAAAAACTTGGTTTTGGCCCCGGGATTTGCCTGCAACGAAATCCGCGTCTGATTTTTGCCCGTATGACAGGCTGGGGACAGGCGGGACCGCTGGCTCATGCTGCGGGTCACGATATCAACTATATCGCCCTGACCGGAGCTCTTTATGCCATCGGTACTGCCAAACAGAAACCGGTACCGCCTCTTAATCTGGTGGGTGATATGGGTGGTGGTGGCATGTTGCTGGCCAATGGTATTTTGGCCGCCTTGCTGGAGGCCTCCCGCTCCGGCGAGGGGCAGGTAATCGATGCTGCTATGGTTGATGGTGCTGCCCAGCTGATGTGGATGTTCCACAGCCTGGCTGCCAATGGCAACTGGGATGTCAATGCGCGGGGTGTCAACCTGCTTGATGGTGGTGCCCATTTTTATGGTGCTTATGAGTGTGCCGATGGAAAATATATTGCCCTTGGTTCGATCGAGCCCCGCTTTTATGCCCAGCTGATGGAGTTGGCCCGCTTGTCTGAAAAAGATTTTTCTGCTCAGTATGACCGTGCTGCCTGGCCTGAAATGAAAGACAAACTGGCTGTTGTTATACGCCAAAAGACACGCAGCCAGTGGTGTGAGCTTATGGAGGGAACGGATGTATGCTTTGCGCCGGTATTGTCACTGGCTGAAGCGCCTGCTCATCCGGCAAATACAGCCCGCCAGACCTATATTGAAGTGGATGGTATAACCCAGCCGGCGCCGGCGCCCCGCTTTAGTCGCACGCCTTCACAGGTGCGCCATGGCGCACACGATATTGGTCAGGATACAAGGCAGGTGCTGTTGTCCATGGCCTTTACAGAACAGGAAATTGAACAGTTGGAAATAGCTGGCACTATCACCTGAAGCCTCTGCAAGGGGTTACAATGAGCGCTTTTTAAGCTGTGAGGGAAGAATATGACGACTTATGAAACTGTTAGTGTTGACTATCATAATCAGGTTGCAGTGGTCAGCCTGAACCGCCCCGATGCACTCAATGCCTTTAATGCCGCATTGCGACACGATCTGCATCAGGCTGTGGATCAGGTCAATTCTGATGAGCGTATCCGGGTCGTAGTGCTCAGTGGTATGGGGCGTGCTTTTAGTGCCGGAGCCGATCTGACAGAAGTTAAGGCTGATGACTTTGATGTGCGCACCCAGCTCAATGAAGAGTATAAGCCTGTCCTGATGGCGATTACTGAGGCACCCAAACCCTGGATCAGTGCTGTCAACGGCGCAGCTGCCGGTATTGGCAGTGCTTTTGCCATGGTTTGTGACTTGACGTTAATGGCTGAAGATGCCTATCTCTACCAGGCGTTTACGGCTATTGGCCTGGTACCTGATGGCGGTGCGAGCTGGCATCTGGCGCGCAGCATAGGCCGCAAACGGGCTTATGGGTTGATTGTCAGCGGTGAGAAGCTGACGGCGGACAAATGCCTGGAACTGGGTTTGTGCAATCATGTCGTTGCCGCTGATGAGTTGCAAAGCAGCGCTTTGGCCTGGGCTATGGAGTTGGCGGATAAGGCACCTTTGTCGTTGCGCTATGCCAAGCAGGCGGTGAATGCCGCAATGGAGGCCGGTGTGGCAGATGTCATCGCTATCGAAGCGGATTTTCAGCACCTGTGCACTAACAGTGTGGATGCTACCGAGGGTGTGGCTGCCTTTATTGAAAAACGCAGGCCGCAGTGGCAGGGCAAATAGATACAGATGTGTGCACTGATCATCTGTCATCGTTGCATTTTGTGATGAAGGTAGTTTTTTAGAGCTGCGTCGAGTTTTCGGACGCAGCATTATTACCGGCTTTATCCGCCTTGAAGGTCGGCCGCTGGCGTTGATTGCTAATGACTGTCAACAACTCGGAGGCCTATTGATGCTAAAGATACCCGCTGTACCGTTCTGGGCGCATTGCGTTCAACAGGTGTTCAGGCTGATTTTGATAAAGTCAGTGATTGGATACTGGTGGTTGATGGCGGCGCCGTAGTCGCCGCCCCGGTTTGCTGGATATAAGGGGGTTTCTCAGGTACATGTTTCTTAGTTGGTGATAATCAGCCGCAGTGCCTGCAATTGCAGATTGGCATGATGAATATGAACGGCACATTCTTCGATTCGGTAATCCAGATGATCCACTTCTTCCTGGCGAATACTTGGGTTGAGTGTACGCAAGGCCTGCAAACGCTCACGCTCTGCGCCCAACTCCGAGCGCATGTTTGATTCTGCTTCTGCCAGAATACCTGCCAGTTGTGATTCTGCCTGTGCGGTGGCCATTCCCATCTTGGCGTCTACTTCACTGTGAACCTGCTTGATAATAGCCAGTGCCACCGGTTTTTTGAGTGATTCCACCAGTGTGTTCAGACGTTCGTGGGGCACTAAATGTGCCAGATCCCTGCCGCGGGCATCGATCAGTAAGCGCATTGGCGACAGCGGTAGAAAACGCTCCACATCCAGTATTTTTGGGGCTACGCAGTTTACTGTAAACAGACATTCCAGCAATAAGGTGCCCGGCGCAATACCCTTGAGCTTGATGGTGCCAATAGCAGCGTTACCCAGTTCTGTGGAATGAACCATATCCATGGCTTCGAGCAACATGGGGTGCTCCCAGGTGAGGAAGCTCAAGTCCTCCCGAACCAATGCCTTGGTTCGGTCAAAGGTGACACTTACACCTTCTTCACGTAAATAGGGAAAATGGCCTGTCAGCATTTGTTCTGAAGGGCGCAGAATCAGGCTGTGTTCAGAGTGATATTCGTGATCAACGCCGTAGGCTTCACACAGTGCTTCCAGGTAGGCCTGCAATGCGGTGGGTGTTTCACGCTCATGAATCTGTTCAATCAGGTGCCGGGCGATAGCGGGTTTACAGGAGTTAAGTTCCAGCAGCCGATCGCGGCCTTCACGCAGTTCATCGCGTGTTTGCCGGGTAAATGCCGCGCTGTCTGCGAGCAGTTTGTCAAAATCCTCATCGCGCTGAACAAGCTGCTTAAGCAGGCGTTCACTAAAATGATTGAAAATCATGGCGCCGGCAGAACAGCTTTCAGTGAAAGCACCCAGCCCCTGCTCATACCAGTTGAGCAAAAGCTCCTGCGCACTATCTTCAAAATAGGGTGTATGAATACTGACATCGTACTGCTGGCCGATTCGATCCAGGCGACCGATCCGCTGTTCCAACAAGTCGGGATTCAGTGGCAAGTCAAATAGCACCAGATGATGAGCAAACTGAAAATTGCGCCCCTCGGAACCAATTTCTGAACACACCAGTGTTTGTGCGCCACTGATCTCATCAGCAAAATAGGCGGCGGCCCGATCCCGTTCGATAATGGATAAACCTTCATAAAACGCAGCTGAACGAATACCTGCCCGTAGATGAAGATAGTGTTCCAGGGCGATGGCAGTATCGGCGTGGGCACAGATCACCAGTGCTTTGGCGGGGCGGATATCCTTCAAAAAACCTTCCAGCCATTGCACCCGTGGGTCAAAGGCCAGCCAGCTGTCGTCGATATAGGGGCGCTCGGGATAGAGACTGGATTCTATATCAAACTGGGCCAGTGCATAGGTTTCAGGGTAGGGTAACGGATGGCGGTGCAGTCGGCGCAGGGGAAAGCCGGTGATGGCCGCCCGGGTATTGCGAAACAGAACCCGACCGGTACCGTGGCGATCAAGAATTTGTTCAATTAATTTATCCGGGGTGCTTGAACTGTCCAGATCTACAGGCAGATTTGTCGGTATTTTGCCCGCTTCGATCTGGCGGGTTGCTTCGCTCCAGTGTTGGTATTGTTGTGCTTCTTCTTCAAATTGTGTCAGCGAGTGAAAACGGGAAGGATCGAGCAGGTGCAGGCGGGCAAAGTGGCTGGCCTGGCCAAGCTGTTCAGGTGTGGCTGTCAGTAACAGCAGACCATCACTGCGTTTGGCAAGTGCTTCCAGCAGGCGATATTCATCACTGGGAGCCTCTTCAGACCACTGGATATGATGGGCCTCGTCGACAATCACCATATCCCAACTGGCTTGTATCAACTGTTGTTGAGCGCACTCGTTATTGCAAAACAGATCGAGGCTGCACAGCAGTAGCTGTTCACTCTCAAACGGGTTGTCTTCACCGTATTCGCTTAATCGTTCGTGATCAAAAAGAGAGAAATGCAGATTGAAACGGCGCAGCATTTCCACCAGCCATTGATGCAGCAGACTTTCCGGTACGATAATCAGTACCCGCCGGGCGCGCCCGGTTAATAATTGCTGCTGTAAAATCATGCCAGCTTCAATGGTCTTTCCCAGGCCGACCTCATCTGCCAGCAGGACACGTGGAGCAAAACGCTGGCCAACTTCCCTGGCAATATAAACCTGGTGAGGCAAGAGGTTGGTGCGCGAGCCCATCAGTCCTCGTACGGATGAGCGCTGTTGCGTATCAAGGTGTTCAAAAGTTGCGACACGCAAAGCAAAGTCTGAGTTGCGGTCAAAGTGCCCGTTCAGCAGCCGTTGTTGTGGTGTTGTCAGCTGTACGTAGGCATCCAGTTCAAGTTCGGATACCGTTAGCTGATTATCGTGATGGTCGGTGCCGGCATACAGCAGCAGACCCTGGTGTTCATCAATACGGTTGACGGTAAGTTCAAGCCCGTTGACGGTTGAAATGTTGTCACCTTCCTGAAAGCGCAGTCGTGTTAATGGTGCGCCTTCAATAGCATAGGTACGCTCTTCGGCAGCGGCCGGAAAACTGATGGTCACCCTCCTTGGCTCTACCTCTACAACAACACCCAGCCCCAATTGGGCATCTGCGTGACTGACCCAGCGCTGCCCGATGATGTACTCCATATGATTTCCTGCTTATATAGGGTAGGGCTGGAGGAGGATTTGATTCAGCCCCGAAGAAAAAGCGCACATTCTAACACTGAACTTCCCGGGAAGTTCAGTACAATGAATTATTCTGATTTAAATTTTCAGGTTTATCCCTGTTGTTCATTGGGGAAAAAAAGACGCAGGCTGTTGTGATAAATCTGTTGTAACATGGCTTCCACTTCCAGCTGTTTGATGTCGGCAATTTTTTCAGCAATAAAAGGCAGGAAATAAGGTGCGTTGGGTTTGCCCCGATAAGGTACTGGTGTCAGGTAGGGGGCGTCAGTCTCCAGCAATAATTGTTCAGGTGGTGTGATAGCAACTACTTCGCGCACATTGTCAGCACGATTGAATGTAGTGATACCGTTAAAGCCGAGCATGAAATCTTCGCTCAAGCAGTAATGTGCCAAGGCCAGTCCTGAGGTGAAGCTGTGAATAACACCGCGTCTTTTAAGCCGGTGAGTATGGTTGGCCAGGATGGCGCGAGTATCTTCATCTGCCTCGCGTGTGTGGATGATAACCGGTAAATCAAGTTGCGCTGCAATTTCCAGCTGCTCTTCGAATACCCGCAATTGAATCTTGCGGTCAGCGTGATCGTAGAAATAATCCAGACCGATCTCGCCAATGGCAAGTGTACGTTCACTGCTGGCGTACTCTCGAATTGTATCGCCAATACTTTCATCCCAGGCTTCTGCTTCATGGGGGTGTATCCCCTGGCTGCCCCAGACATTTGAGTGTGTGTGAGAGAGCTTCCAGACCTTGTCGAGATTGCCTGGGCTGACGGCGATAGTGATGATTCGCTCAATGCCTGCTTCCTGGCTGCGGGTCAGTGTCTGCTGTAGCTGTTCCTGATCCAGGTAGTCCAGATGGCAGTGTGTCTCGATCAGGGGCGTATTAAAGCGTGGGATATCACGATGTTTATGGGTGCTCATGGTGAGTGTTTTTCAAATAAAGTGGCTGTGGTTACAGGATAGAACAGGATAGGGGAGTGGGGCGATTGGTGGAAGAGCAAGCTGTTCAGTTTAATTCCGGAGCCATTGCCTGAATTTGCTGCCAGAGCCACTGATGCAATTGTGACTTGGCGCAACGCCGGTGCATCACCAGCATATATTGCATTGATGTAACGGTATTTTTGGACGGTGGCAGCATGACAATACCCCGGGAAGCACTTTTATTCTCCATCATGTAAGCCGGCCCCGGCAGAAAATAGTCAGTTTTGCGTAAAACCTCCAGTGCGGTCATCAAGTGAGATGTTTCAAAGGAGACGGGTTGGCGATTATAAATCTGTTGAATAATGTCAGAGCTTCTGGCCAGTTCTGACTGGTCAATATCTGAGATATACAAGCGAATCATGGGATAGGCAGACAGATATTCCCAGCTTGGATTTTTCCGTGTCAGAGGGTGCCCCTGTCGAACCATGATCGCCGGTGGTGATGTGCCCAGGGAATGGGTTATAAACTCATGGCTGTAATGGGGTTGGCTGATATGAATGGCAAAATCAAGATTGCCGGCAGCCAGCTGTTCAAGCTGGCGTTCGACGCGGGTAATTGTGTGCACTGACAGGCCTGGTGCCTGTTGATGTAAATGCTGGATGAGTGGTGGCAGCAGGGCGACACCAACATACTCGGATAAGGCAAGTACAATCTCACCGGTATAGGTTGATGGGTCAAAAGCCGGTCCGTGGATCAAGCTGGCCATATCGCTGAGTACACCGCTCAGATCAGTCTTGATCTCCAGTGCTCGTGGTGTGGGCTGGATGCCGCGTTGATGGCGGGTAAACAGAGGATCGTCAAACAATTCCCGCAGACGGCTCAGGGTTTTGCTCATGGCTGGTTGAGTGATATGCAGGCGTTCAGCGGCTCGTGATACGCTGCCTTCTTCAAGTAAAATTTGCAGGGAAACTAACAGATTAAGGTCCATTTTTTGAAGCTGGCGGATATGCATGACCGTTTATTTTCCTCTGCTAAGATATAAATCATATTTATGTAAACCATAAAATTAATACATTAGAAGTATATGAGCAAGCGGCCTATGCTCTGTCCAACTCGATATTGTGTTGCTTCATTGATTGAGGCCACCAATGGAAATACCCCGTTAGTTCGATCAGAACACGGGCCCATCCAGGTCCAGGAGTTACTTCTAAAACCCGCTATTTTTGGCGGGTTTTTTTTGTCTCAGACTTGTTGGTGTGCAAGGTTTGGCGTGCAAGATGGTTGCTATTGTCCGCCAACTCGGGTATCTGAGAGGAATAGCTGGCTGGAGTTCTACTGTGTCTGATTGTAATGCTGCTGTTTTTTGCCTCTATTCACTGCGATCAAATCTGTCTGTTCGTATAGGCCTGATTTTTTTGTGCTTGTTACTGATTAGCCTGCCACTACAGGCTGCTGTGGGCGGTGTTTATGGTGAACGTCTGCTGCGGGTTGGTGCAGATGATGTGCTGCAAACACCACCTGCATTGCAAACAGATATGCATGCAGCATCTACAACAACCGATGGGATTGCATGGCAACAGGCTTTGGATACAGCCCTGCGTGAGGGTGGCCCCTACAGTGACGCTGCTGTTGAGCCATTGCAGGGGCTGGCTCGCTGGCAGCGCGCCCAGGATGATCTGGCGGCTGCCCAGGAAAATTACAGTCGGGCTTTGCATGTTGTGCGTATTAATGACGGGCTGCGCAGTCCGCGCCAGTTGCCATTATTGCGTGAGCTGATTGCACTGGCGCGGCAGTTGGGCAATACCGAATTACTCAATAATCGCTACGAATATCTTTACTACCTCTATGGCAGTGGCAAGCCGCCTTATGATGAACAGCAGCTTGTGATTATGGCTGAATATATTAACTGGCAGCGGGAGGCTCTGATGCTCAATCTGGGTGATGCCGGTGCCTGGCGCTCCCGCCTGCTGGGTTTACTGGAACTTAATGATGAGATCCTCAACACGCTACTTACAACGGATAATGTCGACAGTGATCGCTGGCGCTGGCAACTGATTCAAAGTCAGCTGAAAAATCTTCATATTTTACTGGCGGGTCTGAAACCTTTACCGGACAAGCTCGATACACTGTCCGGTAAGCATGCTTATTCCTATTCATCGAGTTTTCATGGTGATGCTATTGATGTTGAACGTCGACGCCTGGATGATTTGAGGCGGCACAGTGTGGCTTATGGCCATAATTTGCTGGTGCCTTATGCGGCTGTTGAACACTGTCACCTGCGTTGTATGCAGGCCCGTTTAAGACTGGCAGACTGGTACCAATGGAATGGACATTTACGCAAGGCTGCCGGTCTTTACACTACGTTGGCATCGGATCTGAAGCGTCTTGGTGATGAGCAACATCTTAATGAGTGGTTTGCTGAGCCGGTTGAATTACCGGCCAATGGCGAGTTTTTGCTGCCGGCTTCACTGGAGCGAAACGGGCCTGTCATGTTGCAAATACAATTCAATGTTTCAGCAACGGGGCGGGTGAGCCATATTGATACTGGTGATGTGGCTGACGAGTTTGCTTCTGCGGCGGTGCGGGCGGGTTCGGAGTTGGCTGGTATACGCTTTCGCCCGGCATTAAATGCCAGCGGTGAACCGCTGGCTGTCAAGAAGCTGGTGCGGCATTATCAGTGGCTGCCGCTAAGGCGCCATTGATTCAGGTATTTTCAATCACAAGAATGGCGCCACGGGCTTTGATACTGCCACGGCTACTCCACTCCAGCAATTCACCGCCATGCCTGGACAGACAATTTTCAGCCATCTCCAAAAAAGTTGGCCGCTCGGGATCGGCAACATAAATATGTTTAACTCCGGCTTTAATGGCGCGATTGATCATATTGCCAACAGGTTTTACCAGCTCATCCCAAAAGCAGATATCGGCGGCGATCAACATATCGAATTTAGCCAGTTGTTTAGTGCTTAGCTGTTCAAAGCGCCGGGTGATATTGTCAGTTTTGACATGATTGAGTTCGGCCACGACATTCAGGAAAGGAAAAATATCCGGGTCGGCATCGATGGAGCTTACACGGGATTTTAGTGTTTTGGCACACCAGATACCGCCCATGCCCCAACCGCAACCGACATCAATAACGTGCTGGCAGTGCTGTGGCCGGTGTTTATGTAGATAATCAATCAGTAAAGCGCTGGATTTCCAGGGTTTGTTACCGTGAATAGACGGAGCCGAGCCCTGTCGTTTAACACGACGGATGGCCGGATGACTGTTATTGGGGATATGGATACCACGGAAGGTTTTAATGAAGTTTCGGCTGGAGTTCAAAGGAAATTCCGTATATTTTCAGTTAAACGAGAAGAAACGGCCAATGTTGCCTATTGTGTCACTTTGCTGTCTGTCTATGCCAGCGATATAATGCGCCGGTAAAAGAAATCTGCCGTGCCCGAGGGGGAGCATGTGTAGCAAAAAGGATGTGTCCGCGACCTGGGATATGGTTGGTATGTATGGTTGGGACAGGCATGGGAGCCCCCTAGTATGAATAAAGTTCGTCCTGAAATTGAGCTGCTTGAAAAAAATCGTCCGCGTCAGGCACGCGCAAAGCGCACCTATGAGAATATTCTTAATGCAGCTGCCGAACTACTGGTAGAGATTGGTGTTGAGCGTATTTCAACCAACCTGGTGGCTGAGCGGGCAGGTATAACCGTACCGGCGCTCTATCGTTATTTCCCCAATAAATATGCAGTTTTATATGCGCTTGGTGCATCTTTGATGGATCGGCAGATTGGTGTATTTGAAGACTGGTTTGAACGCAATGCCCAGGCTGATGGCAATATATCTGTATTGCTGGATAATACCTACGATTTGCTTCAACAGGTTTACGACAAGACCCGTGAGCAGGTGGGTGGCTATGAAATCACACAGACTTTACGTGCAGTCCAGCCGTTGCAGGATTTGCGTTTGCAATCCCAGCGGCTGATAGCCTCCCGTCTGGTTGAGGTGACCCGACAAGCTATCCGACAACAAGCGGCAACAGTTGACGACGAAGCCATGTTGACACAGGCACGGCTGACAATTGGGCTTGTCTATGGTGTTGTGGAGATGGCCTTGAGTGATGACAGCCTGATAACCAATGAATTGCTCAAGCAGGGTGCTCACCTGGCCACCCTGTACTGGGCGGATTTTGCTGATCGTGCGGCCTGACGGCCGCCGATGCAATATCAGTCCCTATACCTTGATAACATCCTCAGCCTGTAGTCCTTTGGGGCCGTCAACCAGTCTGAATTCCACTGCCTGGCCTTCATTGAGGGTCCGGTAGCCATCCCCCTGAATGGAGCGGAAATGAACAAATACATCACCCTCATGTTCCTCCCGGGTGATAAAGCCAAATCCCTTGGCGTTGTTAAACCACTTTACCGTGCCGTTAACTCGATCACTCATACCACTGTACCTCAGTTCTATACTGACTTTTATTATTATCCGCCGCTGTGAGAAGGCGGCGGATTACTTTCTGAAAACGGGCCTTTCTATAATCTTTTTATACTTACCTTACATCTGTGCGATACGCAGCTGTTGATCGCGTAACTTCTGTAAAGCCTGTTGTAAAATCTGAAGTTTCTCTCGTTCCTTGCTGACAACGGCCTCTGGTGCCTTGCCGACAAATGAGGGGTTGTCAAGTTTTCCTTCAATACGCGAGAGATCTTTTCCCAGTTTTTCAATTTCTTTGGCCAGGCGTTGCAGTTCAGCTTCCTGATCTATCAGATCTGCCATCGGCACCAGAATTTCCAGTTGCCCTACCAGGGCAGTGGCGGCGACCGGTGTTTCTTCGGCTGGGTTCAGAAAGCGAATACTATCGAGCCTGGCCAGTTTTTTCAGCGCGGTGACACTTTGTTCCAGTCTGGATTTATCGCTGTCGTCACCATTGCGCAGTAATACTGTGAGCGTCTTGCCGGGTGGAATATTCATCTCACCACGGATGTTGCGCACACCTACAATAACATCCTTCAACCATTCTATATCTGCACTTGCGCTACTGTCTATGCCGCTGATGTCACTGGTCGGGTAGGCTTGCAGCATGATGGTATCCCCGGATTTACCCGCCAATGGGGCCACTTGCTGCCAGATTTCCTCGGTGATAAAAGGCATAAAGGGGTGAGCCAGTCGCAGAGCGGCTTCCAGTACCCGGATCAGGGTGCGGCGGGTGCCGCGTTTGGCGGCAGCACTGGCATTGTCGTCCCACAATACCGGTTTGGATAGTTCCAGGTACCAGTCGCAATACTGGTTCCAGATAAATTCATAGAGTGCCTGTGAAGCGTGATCAAAGCGGTAGGATTCGATAGCGCGAACAATAGTGGCCTCGGCTTTTTGCAGTTCGCTAATGATCCAGCGATCGGCCAGGCTCAGCTCGATAGCTGTTTCCGGTGTGGCTTTATTCTGGCCACAGTCTTCGCCCTCGCAGTTACCCAATACATAGCGGGCGGCGTTCCAGATTTTGTTGCAGAAATTACGAAAACCTTCAATTCGACCGATATCAAAACGAATATCACGGCCAGTGGAGGCCAGCGAATAGTAAGTGAAACGCAGGGCATCAGTGCCGTAGGCGGCGATGCCTTCCGGGAATTGCTTGCGGGTAGCCTTTTCAATCTTTGCTGCCAGCTGAGGCTGCATCATGCCCGAGGTGCGTTTGCTGACCAGAGATTCCAGGTCAATGCCGTCAATCAGGTCGATAGGGTCGAGCACATTACCTTTGGATTTGGACATCTTCTGTCCTTCGGCATCGCGCACCAGACCGTGTACATAAACGGTGTGGAAGGGGACTTCCTGGCGAAAATGCAAGGTCATCATGATCATCCGGGCGACCCAGAAGAAGATAATGTCAAACCCGGTGACCAGTACCGAACTGGGGTGGAAGATGGTCAGTTCCGGTGTTTCTTCTGGCCAGCCAAGGGTGGAGAAGGTCCACAGGGCAGAGCTGAACCAGGTGTCCAGTACGTCTTCGTCCTGCTTCAGAGGCAGATCAATGGCCAGTGCATTGTCGCGGCGCACGGCAGCTTCGCTCTCACCGACATAGATATTGCCAGCCTCATCATACCAGGCGGGAATGCGGTGTCCCCACCATAGCTGGCGGCTGATACACCAGTCCTGGATATCGCGCATCCAGGCAAAGTAGGTGTTTTCCCACTGCCTGGGTACAAACTGGATGTCGCCATTCTCAACCGCCGCAATCGCCGGATCAGCCAGCTTTTTGGCATCCACATACCACTGGTCAGTCAAATAGGGCTCGATAACCACACCGGAACGATCGCCCCGGGGCACTTTCAGGCTGTGAGCCTCGATCTTCTCTACCAGTCCCAGCGCTTGTAAATCGACAACTATCCGCTGGCGAGCCTCAAAGCGATCGAGACCGCGATAGGCTTCAGGCACAGTGTTATTGAGGGCTGCGTTATCATCAAAAATATTGATCATCGCCAGGTGATGGCGCTGGCCGATGTCGTAGTCGTTGAAGTCGTGGGCCGGTGTGATCTTGACGCAGCCGGTGCCAAATTCGCGGTCCACATAGCTATCGGCAATGATGGGAATTTCACGACCACTCAGAGGTAGGGTGATGTTCTGGCCAACCAGATGGCGATAGCGCTCATCATCCGGGTGTACGGCCACGGCGGTATCGCCGAGCATGGTTTCGGGGCGGGTGGTGGCTACGCACAGGTGACCTTTGCCGCTGCTTAATGGGTAATTGAAATGCCACAGCTGGCCCTGTTCTTCTTCTGACAATACTTCCAGATCAGATACGGCGGTATGCAGGGTCGGATCCCAGTTGACCAGGCGTTTGCCACGATAAATCAGGCCTTCCCTGTGCAGACGGATAAAGACTTCCTGTACCGCTTTGCTCAGGCCTTCATCCATGGTGAAGCGTTCCCTGGACCAGTCCGGTGAAGCACCCAGGCGACGTAATTGACGGGTAATCTCGCCACCGGATTGTGCCTTCCACTGCCACACTCTGTCTATGAACTGGTTGCGACCAAGATCGTGACGGCTGATACTCTCGGCCTCAAGCTGGCGTTCTACCACCATCTGGGTGGCAATACCGGCGTGATCGGTGCCCGGCTGCCACAGCGTGTTGTCACCGCGCATGCGATGGTAGCGGATCAGGGCGTCCATGATCGCTTCCTGAAAACCGTGGCCCATGTGCAAGCTGCCGGTTACATTGGGTGGCGGAATCATAATGCTGTAGGCGGTTTCACCACCCTGGGGCTTAAAGTAGCCCTTGCTTTCCCACTCCTGGTACCAGCGGGTTTCGATGTCGGCGGGCTGGAAGGTTTTATCCATGGTCGTTGTCGATCCGTAAATGCCTTGAGCGGCCTTAAAAAAACGCGGAATTATACGCGCTCAAAGGAGGCTGGACCAGCTTGCTGCTTGTGCCTGCTTTTGAGCAGTGATAAGGGGATTATCGAATATTGCCACCTGGCGAAGCTTTGAGTATCCCGTGATTACAGTACTGTGAAAAACACTACCTGCCTGCTGGCAAGTCGTGCTTTTCCAGTGCGTAACCACGCTCACGGTAAAAGCGCCAGGAAACACGCAATGCCTGCAGGCTGGTTTCATCCTGGGTGACTACCTCGGCCACCCGATGGAAACGACCAAAAAAAGCGGGAATATCCAATTGCAGATTGATCAGAAAATCATCGTGATCAGCAGGCTCCTGTCCCCAGCCAATGGCGATGTTATCGCTGCCTGCCTGACCGCACAGCCCGTGTGGCAGAAAGCTTTCCGGGCGAAACTGCCACAGTAGCGTATCAAGTTCTCTGGCCTGGTGCTCACTGGCAGCATTGATATAAATACGATGGCCGTGACTGAAAGCTTTGTCTGTCAGGCGCGCAGCAACCCGCAGGCGTTCTGGTTCGCCAGCGGCCTGTACAACATAGAAACCGACCCGTGTCATTGTTCGGCTGCACGTTCCTGTAAATAACGTGTTAACAGTGCAACCGGGCGGCCGGATGCGCCTTTGGGGCTGCTGTTCCAGGCTGTTCCGGCAATGTCCAGGTGGGCCCAGGGGTAGTTTTTGGCAAAGTTGGCCAGAAAACAGGCAGCTGTAATGCTGCCGCCACCGGGGCCGCCTATATTGGCCAGATCGGCAAAGTTGCTTGATAGCTGCTTCTGATAATCATCCCACAGAGGCATACGCCAGGCGCGATCATGTGTGTGTTGTCCGGCATTCAGCAATTGTCCGGCCAGTTCATCATTGTTGGCGTAGAGACCTGAAGCGTGAGCGCCAAGGGCAACCACACAGGCACCTGTCAGCGTGGCGACATCGATCACTGACTGAGGCTTATAGCGTTCGGCGTAACTGAGTGCATCACACAGCACCAGCCGACCTTCGGCGTCGGTGTTCAGCACTTCAATCGTTGTACCTGACATACTGGTGACAACATCACCGGGTTTGGTGGCACCACCGCCAGGCATATTCTCGGCAGCGGCAATAATGGCTACGACATTAAGTGGCAACGACAGCTCATGCACAGCTTTCATAGTGCCAAACACAGCAGCGGCACCACCCATATCGAATTTCATCTCGTCCATCTTTGCGCCGGGCTTGAGAGATATGCCGCCAGTATCAAAGGTAATACCTTTGCCGACCAGTACATAGGGTTTGTCACTGCTTTTGGCACCCTTGTATTCGATCACGATCAGACGGGCGGGCTGGTCACTGCCTGCACTGACTGACAGCAGAGCACCCATGCCCAATTCCTGCATCTTTTTTTCATCAAGGATGTTGGTCTTGAGTTTTTTATCGCCGCGAACAAAGCTGCGAGCCTGCTGGGCGAGATAACTGGGTGTGCAGATATTGCCGGGCAGATTGGCCAGCTCTTTTGCGCGGTTGATACCGGTGGCGGTATGACTGCCGCTGGCAAGGGCTGCCTCGGCCTGATTTTTACTCAGTGTTTTGTCAACAGCCACACTGACTTTATTCAGAGTCAGCGGTTTTTTGGGTTTGGTCAGTGTTTGTGTATAGCGATAGCTGGCGCTCACCAGACTGCGGGCAAGCAGTTCCAGCAGATCAGCAGGCTCAACCCCGTCGGCGCTGAGTTCATCCAGATAAAAGATGGCATCTTTGGCGCTGCTCTTGTTGAGTGTGCCGTAGAGGGCGGAAAATGCCGAGCGGGCTGAGGTCAGGTCAAAACTGGCGGGTTCACCGCAACCCAGCAGCAGTATACGACGGGTGGTGCCAGTGCCAGGCAGCATGCAGGTCTGGCCGGTTTTGCCACTGAAATCACCCAAAACCAGCGTGTTGCTGATAGTGCCACCACTGAGCTGGTCATAAGCCTGCGCTGTTGGAGGCAGTATTTTGCCAAAGACAGGCAGGATCGCACACTGGGTTTTGGCGCTGGCCGGGTTTACATTCTGGCGGGCCGAGAATGAGGGTGAAGACATCGGGATTTCCTTGTTCGATAATTGCTGCGGTAGTGTATGATGTTGGGCGTATAAACTGAACCACAAACCTGTCGGGAATTATTCTCGAAATACTTGGCTACACAACTATCTGCATGAAAATTCTCCGTTATCTGACACGCGATATTCTGACACATATGGTGGCTGTCAGTTTTGTGCTGTTGGTGGTGATCTTCAGTGGTCGCTTTGTCAAATACCTGGCGGAGGCGGCAGTGGGGGATCTGGCGGCTGATATTTTACTGCCGGTTATGCTTTATCGCTTGCCGGGTTTTCTTGAGTTGATTATTCCCCTGGGCCTGTTTATCGGCATTTTAATGTCTTACGGTCGGTTGTATGTTGAAAGTGAGATGGTGGTGCTGTCTGCCTGCGGTCTCAGTCCGGGCCGCCTTGCCCGGTATACGATGGTACCGGCATTGATGACGGCAGCCATTGTGGCGTTGCTCAGCCTGGTGATTACCCCCTTGGGTGCAGCGAGATCGGAGGCACTGTTGCATGATCCGGCTTCATCTCAGGGTCTGAATGCTCTCACAGCCGGGCGTTTCCAATCCCGTCGCGGCAGCAATATTGTCAGTTATGCCCAGACGATTGACCCCGATACAGGGTTGATGCAATCCGTCTTTTTGTCTCAGGGTAGCGACAAGACAGGTGCAGATTCCAAAATGGTGGTAACGGTGGCCAATGAAGGTGAGGTGCGCATGGACCCTGAAACCGGCGCCCGGTATCTGGAATTGCGCGAGGGTTATCGCTATGAGGGTATGCCCGGTCAGCTTAATTATCGGGTCATTCGTTTTGAGCGCTTTGGCGAACTGATGCCAGAACCCAAAGGTGGCATTCGTACCGCAGACCCGGTAGACGGACGCAGTACGCTGCAGCTGATGAACTCCGCTTCAACGGAGAATCAGGCTGCGTTGTACTGGCGCTTGTCACTGCCGTTGATGGTGCCGATTGTGGCATTAATTGCCCAGTGTATGAGTCGCACTGATCACCGTCGGGGCCGCTATGTGAAAATGGCTCCGGCCTTTGTTGTCTACCTGGCTTATCTTCTGTTACTGGCCAATGCCCGTTCGGCAATGGAGGAGGGTGAGAGCACTGTGCTCGGTGGATTTTGGGGGGTTCATCTGGCCTTTTTCATATTGGCCTTAATGCTGCTTAATGGTAGCAATCTGTTGGCGCGTCTGCGTTACTGGAGGCGCCGCCGTGCACGGGCTTGACTTATATATTGGTCGCACTGTCGTGGTATCTGTCGCACTGGTGCTGGCAATCATCGTCGGCCTGGATGCAGTGACGGCCTTTATTGATGAAATGGATGATGTATCACAAACCTACACCGCCGGGGAGATTTTGGTCTATATCGTCCTGACCGTCCCCGGCCGTCTCTATGAGTTTACGCCTTTTGCCGCCTTGATCGGCTGTTTGATGGGGCTCGGGCAACTGGCTTCAAGCAGTGAGCTGGTTGTAATGCGCGGTGCGGGAGTCTCCATAGCTCGCCTGGTCTGGATTGTGTTCAAACCTGCACTGCTGATTGCACTGTTGGCGTTTATACTGGGTGAATATGTGGCACCAGCAGCAGAACAGTTGGCACAAAGTCGACGTGCGCTGGCTCAGAATCCGGGTGAGGGTGTGGCTGGTCGCCACGGCCTGTGGAACCGGGAGGCCAACAGTTACCTGCATTTTAATGCCTTGGCACCGGACGGTACGGTACACGGTATTATTTTGTTGCGCTTTGACGACAAGCAGGCTCTGCAATCGGCAGTGCGTGCGCAGAGTGCGGATTTTGCTGGTGATCACTGGCTGTTGCGGCAAGCAATCAAGACCGATTTCAGCAGTTGGCAAACCACATCATCTGAGCATACTTCGCTGCGCTGGGATACAGCAATTACGCCTGAGTTGTTGGCGATGGAGGTGGTTTCCCCCGACCGTTTACCGCTGGTTGACCTGTATCGTTATAGTCGTTATCTGGCCCGGCAGGGTCTGGATGCCGATGATTTTGAACTGGCGATGTGGCGCAAGCTGTTACAACCGTTGGCAGTAACGGGCCTGGTGCTGGTTGCTATTTCTTTTATTTTTGGACCACTGCGGGATGGTACGCTGGGTTTTCGTATTTTTGCCGGAGTAATTGTGGGTATCATTTTTCGCACCAGTCAGGATTTACTGGGGCCAGCCAGCCTGGTGTTTGGCTTTGCGCCACTGTATGCGGCACTAATTCCCGTGGTGCTTTGCTTTTTATTCGCAATGCTGTTGTTGCGGCGTACCCGTTAAGTTCAGGTTTGCGTTAGCAAACTCAATGTTCTCCTGCCTTTTTTCGTTTTATTTTTTCTGCTTTTTGTTGGAGCTATCAAGAAGAATCAGCTCTGAGCTGGACAAATAGTCATGCCAGTAACGCTTGCGCTTGTCGAATAGACACCACGCATAACCCAGGCCCAGACAAAGGGCGGACAAACAGGCGCCAAGGCAGCGGATGACACACTGGCCCAGCCCCGGTTTGCCACCATCACTGCCAACCAGTTTAATTCGCCAGGCCTGCATGCCCAGGGTTTGACCATTTTTGCGCCAGAATATGCAGAAGAAGGTAATGAGTGTCAATAGCGCAAGCAGTTGTACCAGCTGTGGATGTAAAAGAGCAGTTTGTTCACCATAAATAGCACTATAAGCGGCCATAGTCTGGGCGCCATAGGTGACGGCATAAATACCTATGGCCTGGGTGCTGTAGGCAGCGGTATGAATGCCTGTTACCTGAGCTACAGAAATGGCGTTGTAAGTGCCTGGAAACGGCGGTTCATAGAGCGCGCTGTGAATACCCATGGCAACGGCGACGCTGACCATGATCAGGGGCAACACCAGCAGGGTGTCGTAGACCATGGCGACCAGGCGGCGGGGCAGGGTGGGGGCAACGTATGACGGGCTGGCTGGCTGGCTGTTTGCTGACATGGCAGGAGTGTAGCACTACTGTGCCCACTTTGGTGCCATTTGATCGCTCAGGTATTTTTATTAACCCGTAATCTATGCGACCGGGTTAATAGTCAGGTTCGTTCAGTGACAGATGGGATACATCCGGCGTAGTGGCTTCATCCAGCTTGCGATATTGCTGTTCCAGCATGTCGACCCCTGTGGGGGCTATCTCAATAGCGGATAAATCAAGCTCGGGCTCAGGTGCCTCCGGGCCTGTGCAATCGCTAAAGTCTGTTCCCTCTGGTGACAGGCTGATATTGCTGGTATCGGGCTTGAGTTCAACATCGTAGCGGGGCAGGCCTGGAATATCTTCACCAACCTCGCCCATACTCAAATGATCAGTGAGCGGTGGCGGCGGCGGGGGTGCTGTTTCCTGTGCCAGCCGCTCTCCTGTGGGTATAACAGACAGAGCCGATGTATCCACGTCTTCTGAGGTGTTCTGATGGCGTTCATCAGGGCGCAGTAGATCACTGCCGGTAGGGCAGAGATAGAGGCCTTCCTTTGTTTCCTCTTCCTGTTCGTTGATTTCCTCAACAGTGGGTATATTGGTATTGGTAAAGCGTTCACTGAGTTCAGTCTGGGCGGCCAGTGCCGCTACCCGTTCAGCCATATTGGGTTTAGGCGTAACAGGTGGAGGTGTCTGGATAGGTGCTGTTGGTTGTGTATTGGCTTGCTGTACGTTGCCCAGGCGTTTAATCAGCGGTTTTGCACCGGCATTTTCCAGTGCCAGTTTGTATTTAAGCGCTGTATTTTTGTCGCAGTTACGCTTGATCAGCTGTGTTGAACCGCTGAACAGTTTGTTGAGAGTGGCCTCGTTGGCCTTGAATAATACGCACAGATTCTCCCGGACCCGGGCTGGGTTATGTCCTTCCAGAATGTCACCAGCGAAGTACACGCTGTAACGTGTGCTCATGCTGATACTACCCCCTTTTTATTCATTAAAGCCTGCAATAAACCCATGATAAGGCGGCAGAAGTTCTCCCGCAGTGGCCTGCTCTGCCAGATGGGATACAGGTCACAAATTTTATGGTTAGACGCTTAAATATGGGCTGTGTGTATAATGGCGCGCCCATTAACAGCCATGGCAAAGGATATGGCAATGAATATACAGCAGGAGATTGAGAGTCGCTTGAGTGCCGCCTTGCAGCCGGCCTTGCTTGAAGTGGTTAATGAGAGCCATATGCACAGTGTGCCACCCAATTCCTCCACGCATTTTCGGGTGGTGGCGGTGAGTGAGCACTTCGAAGGTTTGCGCAAGGTGGCCCGTCATCAATGTATTTATGCGGCACTGAATGAGCTGATGAGCAATCCGGTTCACGCACTGGCATTGCATCTGTATACGCCAGCACAATGGGTTGAACGCAATGGCGAACACCCCGACTCCCCTGCCTGTATGGGTGGCAGTAAGCGTGATGACAAGCCCTGACAGGGAAGTGAGAACGGCGGTGTAGGAATTAAAAATCCTGAAAATAATACTGGAGTTGCCGTTTAAATACAGGCAGAGGAACAAAGCGACTCAAACCGCTACTGTTACCTTCGGAAATAACGCCGGTAAAAAGCGCATCTCCCGAGTTTGAATAGCGTACCACTGCGCCACCGGAAGCCCCCTTGTAAGCCAGACAATTACTGTCGCTGTTGCCAGCGGTCATA
The DNA here is from genome assembly GCA_047974765.1 of Parahaliea sp. Lineage (GTDB taxonomy): Bacteria > Pseudomonadota > Gammaproteobacteria > Pseudomonadales > Halieaceae > JBKECP01. The sequence goes on from JBKECP010000009.1 coordinate 287,058, forward strand.
GCGGTAACCTGGCAGTTGTTATCATAAGTCAGCCGCTGGCCTCCCTGGCCGAGACCGGCATCGCGGCTATAGCCTGCCATAACTAATTCAACACCGGTTTCGGCTGTTGTTGAATCCGGTGTCAGTGCCGGTGCCTCGCTGATACTGACGGCCCTGGATAAGCGTAAAATAGCCCAGTCGGCATCCATGCCACCACCATCCTGCAGGCGGCGTGCTTCAAATACCTGTGCTGGCTTGTTGGTGGATAGATGAAACGTAATTGTCTGGCTCAAATCAGTATAGAATTCCAGGCAGTGCCAGGCAGTGATAATAATATCGCTGGCCATTGCCGGTTTGGGGTTGATGAGTGTGGCACTACAGTATTCAGTATGGTGTTGGCTGTAGCCATTTTGATAGCGGATACCGGGTATAACAAGCTGGCCAATGGCGCCCAGCCAGCGTGGTGACTGGCCTTCAATATACGTTTTGCGGGAATCCGGCGGTATCCTGTTCTGGGCTTGAGCTGCTTGTGTTGAAGTGGTCTGCCAAAAACAGAGTGTGATAAAGATGATAATGCCTGATAAGCGTATAGCGGCTTGTTTATCCTTTGATGGTATCTTGTGGCAGTGGCTCATAAATCTGCTACAGCATCGTTTTGTGATGTTGCATTGTAGAGTGCTACAAGCTGGTGTTCCAGCTGTACAGACAATCTCTGGTTCGGATATAAACTGAGTGCGTTCAGATAAAATCCACACACGACAGCTGCAAGGAAATATTCAGTTTTGAATGAACTCTGGCTGGTAGCTATCGCTTTTCTGACAGCCACGATTGGTATGGGTGGCGGTATATTGTTATTGGCGGTCATGCCTGGTTTATTGCCGCCCGTTGCTGTTTTACCTTTGTATGCACTGACCCAACTGACCAGTAATATTTCCCGGGTTGCTTTTGGCTGGCGGGAGATGGATGCACGTCTGCTGCCGCCGATCGTGCTGGGTGGTATCGCTGGTGCCTGGCTGGGCTCAACCCTCTATGCCGTTCTTAATCTTGACTGGTTGCCACTATTAATTGGTGTATTCATTCTGTTGATAACTTGGTGCCCGCTATCGAAGCCCAGAGGGCGTGGCAGTTTGGTGCTCATCTTACCGGGTTTTTACCAGACGGGCATCGGCATGCTGGCAGGAGCGACCGGCCCGTTGGGCGCTGCTGTGTTGGCCCAATACAGCCAGCAGCGCGACTGGCTGGTAGTGAATACCGCAGCTTATATGAGTATTAATCATATTTTGCGGGCGGCAGCCTATGGCCTGCTGGGTTTTAGTCTGGGACCATGGTGGCCCCTGTTGTTGGCCATGATTGCGGCTACAGTGGCGGGTTCCTGGCTGGGTACGCACTTGCGCAAATACCTGCCGCAGACAGATTTTAGTCGTTGCTTTCGCCTGCTGATAACACTGCTGGCTTTGCGGATGATTGTGATGAGCTGATTGCCATAATGGCGTTTGGTGAGTGATGGCAATTGTTACCGGCCGACTTCATGTATAGCCTCGCTGCTTTCGCTGCCTGCGCCCTGGCGATCCAGGGTGCCGATATCAAGTACCGGTGAGGCATCAATATGTTGGGCGTCCATCATTTGTGCAATACGCTGCAGGGCGGAGATAATCATGGTCTGTTCCCACTCGTGAAGGTCGGCAAACTGGCGTGCAAACTGGGCTTGTAGTGGAGTGGGAGCGCTTTTGAGCACTTCAGTGGCGGCATCGGTCAGGTAAGCATGAACTTTGCGTTTATCGGTAGTTGAGCGCTCGCGGTAAACCAGTTCTCGTTTTTCCAGCCGATCGAGAATGGAGGTCACCGTTGCCTGACTGAGGCTGATGTCATTGGCGAGTTCGCCGATGGTGACCTGCCCTTTATCCCGGATGGTTTGCAGTAGCAGGATCTGGGGGGCAGTCAGACCGGTGGTTTTGGCCAGATAGCGGGAGTGCAGGTCGGTGGCGCGGATGACTCGGCGCAGAGCGACCAGAACTTCATCAATGCGATTCAAAGTGCTTTCCTGTGCGGTGAAACGGGCAGGGCGATTATAGCCTTGTCCGGGGGCATACGTGAAAGTGGTTGCTTTTCTGGTAGACAAATAACGGGCGGATTGATCGATAGCGATCACTTGACCTGTATTTGTTTATTGCTGAACGTGGTGTGCCTGGTATCAATATATTTTGAATTCAAAGTATATTTAAATTATGCTTTTGGCCGATTTCTGCAAAAATTCTATAAAAATCTCTATTTTATGTAAATAATTAGCTTTGATTGATGTGTGTAGCTGAAATATAATTTTGAATTCAAAGTATTTATTAACATATTAAACAGAGGCGTTGAATGGAAGCGAATATTCATTTGCGCGTTCCGGTCGACCGGGATGGCAGTGCTGTCCATGCCCTGATCAGTCGTTGTCCGCCGCTGGATATTAATTCCGTGTATTGCAATTTGTTGCAGTGCAGTCATTTTGCTGCGACCTCGGTTGTGGCCTTGCAAGGGGCTGCTGTGGTCGGTTTTATTTCTGCCTATCGCTTGCCTGAGCGAACAGACACACTTTTTATCTGGCAGGTTGCCGTGGCCGGGAGTGTTCGTGGTCGAGGTCTGGCCAGTGACATGCTCGGCCATATTCTCGGCCGATCAGTTTGTATTGGTGTCGGCTACCTGGAAACTACTATCACCGCAGATAACAAAGCCTCCTGGGCATTGTTTACCCGTCTGGCCGACCGTCTGGAGGCAAAGCTTGACGGTCGTTTGTTGTTTGATCGACAGCGCCATTTTAGTGGCCATCAGGCCTCTGAGCAGCTGGTCAGAATTGGTCCCTTCCCTCGGTATCAAACGGCACCTTGAATTGCGCTGACTTATTGTTCAGCAATGCATGCAGGCAGAATTATGCCAGGAGTATTTATGAAAATTTTTGAGGAAGTTGAATCAGAAGTGCAGAGTTATGCCCGGGCTTTTCCGCGCATTTTTCACCGTGCGCAGGGAGAGTTTCTCTACGACGAGGAGGGGCGGCAATATATTGATTTTCTGGCAGGTGCCGGCACCTTGAACTATGGTCACAACAATCCACTATTAAAAGAAAAACTGCTCGCCTATATCCAGGAAGATGGCATTAGCCACGGTCTTGATCTACACACCCGTGCAAAAGCCGCTTTTTTGGAGAGTTTTAACGAATTAATCCTGAAACCGCGCAAGATGGAATATGTGTTGCAGTTTACTGGCCCAACTGGCACCAATGCGGTGGAAGCTGCACTGAAACTGGCGCGCAGTGTTAGTGGTCGGGAAAACATTATCTCCTTTACCAATGGCTTTCACGGCGTCAGTCTGGGTTCGCTGGCCGCCACCGGCAACTCTCACCACCGCGGTGCCGCCGGTGTGACCCTGGGGGGCAACAGCCATGCGCCCTACGATGGCTACCTTGGGGATGGCATGGATACCACCGCCTACCTTGACAAGGTACTGTCAGATGCCAGCAGTGGTGTCGATTTACCGGCAGCGGTGATTGTGGAAACTGTTCAGGGTGAAGGAGGCATCAATGTTGCCAGTAACAACTGGTTGCGCAATCTGGAGAGTGTCTGTCGCAAGCACAATGTTCTGCTGATTCTGGATGATATCCAGGCCGGTTGCGGGCGCACCGGCACCTTTTTCAGTTTTGAAGAGGCTGCTATTGAACCGGATATCGTGACTTTGTCAAAATCACTGAGCGGCTACGGTCTGCCCTTTGCCATGGTGATGATCCGGCCGGAACTGGATCAGTGGAAACCCGGTGAACACAACGGTACTTTCCGTGGTAATAATATGGCCTTTGTGACCGCAACTGCCGCGATTCGACACTACTGGGCTGATGAACACTTTGCCAGCGGCATCAAACGCAAAGGTGATTATATTGCCCGGCGCCTGGATGCCATTGTGGCCAGGTATGGTGAGGGTAATTTCAGCCCTCGTGGGCGCGGTATGTTTCGGGGTATCAATTGTGTCAATGGTGATATCGCCGGCAAAATCAGTCGTGCTGCCTTTCAAAAAGGGCTGCTTATTGAAACCAGCGGTGCCGACAATCAGGTGCTGAAATTTCTCTGCCCGCTGATAATTAGCGAACAAAATCTCAGCCGGGGCATCGACATTGTCGAGCAGGCAATTGCTGAAGTTTGTGCCAGCCAGGACAGTATTCCCGGGAATATTGATTATTTTAGTGATGACTATGAAGTAGGAGTGCTTGTGGCACACCAGGCTCTACAGCGTGTCTCCTGACATATTGCTATTATCAGCCCGGCAAGCTTTTAGCCGAATGAATCGGCGATACATGGACGCCCCACCGCAAGGTGTAACGGTATGGCTTAAATACAATAAGGAGTTGGTCAATAATGATCGTTCGCAATCTGGATACAGCGGCCCGCTCTGGTCGCAAAATTGTATCGCCCGATGGTAACTGGGATAGTGTGAGAATGTTGCTCAGACAAGACAATATGGGGTTTTCTTTTCATATCACCACTATCTATGCGGGGGCAGATTTTGGTATGCATTACCAGAATCATCTGGAGTCGGTGTATTGCATGTCTGGTGAAGGTGAAGTCGAGACCCTGGACGATGGAAAATGTTATCCCGTTCGGCCTGGTACCCTGTATATCCTTGATAAACATGATCGGCATGTTCTGCGGGCAATGAGCGAAATGAAAATGGCCTGCGTATTCAATCCACCGCTGCATGGTACCGAAGTACACAACAGCGAAGGTGCCTATGAGCAGGTGGCTGATACCATTGGTGATTCAGGCGATTGATGATGGATACGGCAGACAGGCAGGTCATCCAGATGGCTAGCCCGCATCGCTCACCGATTTTGATCTGATCGCGCGCGGCGGGTAATTTCCGGCGGTCTGTCCGCACTTTTTTCGGTGGCTACCTTGTCGGTGTGGCGTCGGGCGCTACAACAGCCCGATTATTGGTAGTTCAGAGCCACCCGAGGTCTTGTGCGACTTCAAAGCAAAGAAATCCCCGGCCAGAGGGTATCTGACCGAGATTTTTGAGCGGTGAGATCTATCCAGGTAGTGCCCAGGCCGGGTGTCGGTGCACATTGGCAAGGATCCGGGCAAAGTCACTGGTGTAAGGGTAGGCCTCCGAGAAGGACAGCCAGACCTTGCGCACCGTGATGTTGATTCGGGCGCCGATTTTCAACAGTCTCAAACGGATGGTCGTACATTGTGCCCGGGCGTGCCGGGTGCCCTGCAATCCCAGTCGGTGCAAGCCATGCATCAGCACGTAGGCAAATGACGAGAAGTACAACCGCAGTTGATTGGTCCGTATGGTCGCCGTGCTGGTACGGTCGGCGAATAACCCCAGTTGCTGCTCCTTGATGCGGTTTTGCAGCTCCCCGCGCACGCAGGAGAGTGCTTCATACACACGCCTGGCACCGGCTCGTTGCCTGGACCGGTTGGTGACCACGAACCGGCGTGCCGGCTGGCCGGTGCGTTCGTGCTCCCTCTGCGGCAGATGCATCGCCTGACCCAGGGCACGGGGCCTCCGCTGTTTGCGGGCCAAACCCAGCCCGTAGCGC
>JBKECP010000010.1:0-61613 GCA_047974765.1 Parahaliea sp.
CCAGAGGTGGGTGGTGCTGCCATTTAACTTTCTGCCGATCCTTCGGTGCAGGGCATCGGTGATGTAGTCAATTTTATCGCCATTGGGTGTCGTCACTTGCAGCAGGCTGCCGTAGACGTCGTGGCTGAAGTGCCAGTGCCTGCCGGTGTGGCGATCTGCGTGGGCTGGCCGAGGGCGTTGTAGCTGAAGTATGAATCCCGGTAGCGCAGCAGGCGTTCCCTGTCGTCGTAGTCGGCGATTACTTCACCGTTTTCGTGGCTGCGGTTGCCGTTGCTGTCGTAGTGCCAGGTGGTGGTGAGGGTGCTTGCGCCTTGTTCGCGTTTTTCCTCGATCGTGCGGCCTGTTTGGTCGTAGGCGTACTGTTTGTGCAGCGGCTCGGAGGAAGGGTCATTGGCCGCGTGGCGCTGTTCATTAATTTGGATGATCTGGCCCACTTCGTCGTAAACATAATCCATGGCCAGGGTGCCGCCGGATTCGGTGTTCTGGCTACCGAGAAGAAGCGCCCTATTTCCATCAAAAACATCCATCAAATTATGTAAGATATTTTTACTCGATTGATTTAAAAGGAAAACTCAGCGCCTTTCTTGTTGGCTTTCATTTAAACCTGTAATTGGACTCGCCCCACTGCGAATTCGACAAGAACACGGAAAAAGTGTGCCTTGGGTGTCTATACTAGTGTTCTTGTAACATAGCACATCGGCATCACCATCAAAACCAAATTTAGCACCATCTTCACCTAGAGAAATAATTTGAGAGAATTTTTCTTCGGACTTTTCACATAATAAATTATTACCCCAGCCATCTAAATATCCTTCTTTACTAGACTGTGCATTGAAATTTTCACAATCAATATTTTCGTAGTTCCTTACTATTTTTTCACATATATCTGCAACAATTACAGTCGAAAATCTTAAATCAATTTTGCTTTTTTCTTTTATTAAGAAAACACATATAAAAAACAAAAAAATCATAAATACCATGACTTTCAATAGCCTAGTCATTTTGAAAAACAAATTATTCTCCTAATTTGACTGGACAATTTCCATTTGATCAACAACCGCGTCAACAAAATTTCGACAATCTCTTACACCAAAAATATAGCGAGGATTTAAACTAGGATCTTCCAGGCTGTAGTTGTTTTTTATCCAATCCTCTAATTGCTTATCTTCCTTTTCAGAAGTGCTATAGCAAAGCTTTTTGGTTTCGGAATCACCCGCCTCTTCCGATTTTAGATCTGGAGATGTTATTCTCTGCCTAGTCCAAAATGGATTGCTTGTGGCAGGCCAAGCTCCATAACTTCGATTTGCATCACCTCCAAACTGAACCCATTGATGATGATAATCACGGTCACTTGTGTAGACACACATCTCCAAGCCCGAAAGATCAATATACGTCAACGGATTATTGCCCACATATACATAGGTATTAATTCCACCCCCCAAGCCAATCGGATCAGATTGGATAAACCGCCCAATCTCCGCCATATAATCCCGATAGCCAAACTTCGTCAGTTTGGTCAGCTGATCATACATCCCACCCGCATAGTAAAAAGGTTGGAAGCCGGGATTTATGTCACTCAGCACATTACCCCAGGCATCGTAGCTGATTTCCTGGGCGATGACCTCTGATTCAATATCGATCAACATCAGGACAGAACCCAGATGATCAGTGATATAGCGGTATTCCGCCAGCAGGTTGCCCGCCTGATCGTAATGTCGCAGCAGGCTCGGCACATGCCCTTGTTCAGCATAGGTGAAGTGGTATTTCACCGCACCATTGGGATAAAGCTCGGCTACGGGATTGATCTGGTCCTTGTAGACCCAGAGGTGGGTGGTGCTGCCATTCAGCTTGCGGCCGATTCTTCGGTGCAGGGCATCAGTGAGGTAGTCGATTTTATCGCCATTCGGTGCCGTCACTTGCAACAGGCTGCCGTAGACATCGTGGCTGAAGTGCCAGTTGCCCGCCGGGGTGGCGATTTGCGTGGGCTGGCCGAGGGCGTTGTAGCTGAAGTATGAATCCCGGTAGCGCAGCAGGCGTTCCCTGTCGTCGTATTCTGCTATCAGCTCGCCGTTTTCGTGGGTGCGGTTGCCATTACTGTCGTAGTGCCAGGTGGTGGTGAGGGTGCTTGCGCCTTGTTCGTGCTTTTCCTCGATCAGGCGGCCTGTGTTGTCGTAGGCGTACTGCTTGTGCAATGGCTCGGATGAGGGGTCATTGGCCGCGTGGCGCTGTTCGGTGATTTGGGTGATCTGGCCCACTTCGTCGTAAACATAATCCATGGCCAGGGTGCCGCCGGATTCGGCGCTCTGACTGCCACTGAGGGTGATACTGCCGCTGATATCATCGGCGGGTAGCGCCGCCAGCAATTCCTGCCGGCTATTATCAATACCCGGGCGGGTGACAATACTGAAATTGTTACCGTAGTCATGGCTGACAATGCGGTTATCCGAATGGGAAAATCTTCTGCCGACGGTATCGACAACGCTGCGGGTATAACCCCCCACGCCATCGGGATAGAGACAGCTTGCATGCTCCTGCTCCAATTGATCATAGTACTGATAGCACAACAAACCCTCTGCCGAACCCACGATATAGTCAAGCCCCCAATAGCCGGTCCCCATTTCCAGCACCGCAAAGTTATCTTCATAGAGCAGTTGAAGCTGGCCCGACTGGTAGCTGAAAAAGCGAACATTATTACCCTCTGTCAAGACCATAATCAGCAGATCTCCGGCAGCATCGTCACCCAGAACAACACCGTCGTAATCAGTCACAGAAAGGGGCAACTCCTGTTCTTCACCGCCGGGCAGGTACTGCACGATGGCTGTGCCAGTGCGGCTATAGATATTGCCATTGGCGGTGATATGGCTATTCCAGTTCTGCAAATCTACCAACTCTTCCACCAATACATGAGCCGTATTGTAGATACGCAGACCACTGTAATTGTAGTAGTACTGCCGCCCCTGCCTGTCAACCATGGCGGGCGGGCCACTCTCTGCGGGTACTGGCTGAGCATACGCAACCGCCTGGGTCAGGTGGTTGTAACGCACCACGGTATTGCTTGCATCCTGATAGACGGTTTCATGGTTGCGTGAGTAGTAGAGCTTCGCTATTTGCCGGTTTAAACCTGCTTCAAAAAACTGGAAAGAGTGTTCTCCCACAAGTCGGTCTATACCCTCCCCTTCGAGCTGGTAGCTCACCACCACCCGCTGATCCTGAACCTGCTCCAGGTCCACACTGCCACTGAAGGCGCCGCCACTGACCGCAAAGCGGAAACCGGAGAAGTCCACACTGGCCACATTAGCCGGCAGGTCTGCACCACTGACCGCCAGTAAGGGCTGGCTGACCCGTTCGCTATTGGCCGCGCTGTCAAGGCTGAATACACCCTCGCCCACACTATGGCGCGACAGCTCACCAAAGCCGCTGTACTGGTACTGGCTGACGATGTCGCCGACACCCATTCCTGCCGTGGTTTTCACCAGCTGGCCGTTGTCGGTGCGGCGCTCCAGGCCGAGACTGTCGGCACTGAGCAACAGACCGTCCAGGTCGTAGCTGAATGCGCTGGCAAACTCATTGCCGTGTTCATCGGTCAAGGTGAGGCCGCGCAGCTCGCCCGAAGCCAGGTGGATGTTTTGATTAAGGCTGGCATTAAGGCTGCCACCAAAGGTGGTCCGGGTGAGCAGGGGGCCGTTCCACTGGTATTCCAGGCTTTCGTTACCGTTCAGGCCCAGGCCAAGCAATTGGCCGGTGCTGGCGCTGTAGCTGTAGTTGACGCTACGCCCCGGCGCGGTAGTGGTGAGCAGCTGGCCGGTGCTGGCGCCGTAGCTATTGGCGATGCGCTGGCCACTGGGCAGGATGACTTCGGTCAGGTCTCTGTCCAGGTTGTAGTGGAACAGGGTTTCGCCGTTCACACCTCCCACATCGGGCAGTTGCTCGTGGGTAACATCGTTCATGCCGTCATACACAAAGCGGTAGGCGGGTCGGCCCGGCGGCAGTACGGTTTTGATCTGGCCGTCGGGGTAGTAGCTGTAGTGCACCTGGCGCCCATCCGGCAGGGTCTGGGTCGTCACACGGCCGGCCAGATCGTAGTCAAATTCGGTGCTGCGGCCCAGGTTGTCAGTGACTGTGCGCAGATAACCATTGGCGGGGCCGTTGCCGTAGTAGCCATACTGGCTGCTGCGCGTTTGACCGCTTTGGTTGTTGCGCAGGCGCTCACGCACCAGCTGGCCAAGGCTGTTGTAATCGTAGCTCAGGGTGGGCAGACCCGGCACTTCAATACGTTGCGGGCGATGGATTTTATCCACGGTGATCACGCTTTGGCGTCCCTCGGGAGAGGTGTGCCGCCACTGGTCGGCGTGGTAATCGTATTCAGTATTCGACTGTGCCCGGTAGGGGCTTGTGCCGCCCTGGGAGATTACCCGGCTTTCGCTGAAGCGGCTGAGGGGGAATTCAACGTACTCGCCCGGTGTCGACAGGTAGGAAACATCCCGGCTGGCCGTTTGAAGGGCCACTTGCGCATCGTCCACAGCCGGCAGCCGCACTTCGACAGCACCGCTGTAATCGGTGCCGGTGGCAGGGTCTTTAGCTTTGGCAATGGTGGTAACAACACCACTCACGTCGGTTTTTTGGTGGTCAAAGCCTAGTTCAGGCGCCCTCAAACTCTCCTCGCGGGTTCCGTCAGGATAGATAACTGACAGGCCATCCCGTGTTGTACCCGAATAGGAAGCCGGCTTGAATCTGGTAACGTAGTCCGTCTGCCGGCCTTCCGCTGAACGCATGGAGACGGTTTTAATGCCATCTCCAGTACCTGCTTCCTCCACCAGGCTATGAGTCACATCCCAACCACCCCCGTTAGCCCAAATATCGGCTGTTAATTTCCCCAAAAAATCCCAACTCAGCTCGTTGGCCGCACCATCGGGTTTCTCAAAACGCTGCAGCAGGCCATGATCGTAGTAAGTCATCTGATGACGCTCACCCGCTGGGTTCTCCACACTACTGAGCTGGCCATCGCTGTAGCCCAGTTTGGTCACCTGTCCAAAGGGCGCTGTGATACGCGCAGGCTCAATCCGGCTTGTCTGGCCATCGTGGTCGATAATGGCCTTTAAGGTGCCGTCCTCATTGTGCTCAAAGCGGTACAGCGTGGCACCCGACAGCCGGTCAATGGTTCTCAAATGCCGTCCATTAGCCGTAAATTCATGGAAAACGCTGCCATCCGGCACCAGCAGTTTATCACCCGTGTAATGCGGGCGTGCGGGATAAAGCAAAGCGATACTCTGATTGTCCGGGTTGAAATACACATGCCGCCGCAAACCACCTATGGGCAGATAGGGCGAATTCATGTTGGCGACCCGATCCGACAGGTACTTGTTGTGACGATCAGCTGCCGGATCTGTCGCTTCATCGAAATAGGCTGCGTAACCACCCGAAACCCGGCTGAAACGGCTATTTTCATCTTCAGTAAAGAGGCGCACCGCACTGCCACCGTAGGTTTTGGTATCAATAATAAGCTGGCCGGCAGGATCTATTGCGACAAAGGTCGGCTCGATACGGGTCTCCAGTGGAAATTGGTCAACAGGCACCTTCGGGTCAAAGGATCTGGGCACTTCGCCGGTGCCTGCTACCGTACGGATTATGCCGCCGGACAATTCAATTTTACGCAGGCGATAATTGCCCCTGTCGGCAACGTATAAACTACTGCCCTGCTTGTCAATCGCCAAAGCGGTCGGGTTATTCATTCGCGCATAAATAGCCCTGCCACCGTCACCTGAATACCCCTCCCCATGACGGGTTATCGAGTAAACTCTGTACTTAGCATGTTCTTCGCCTCTGGGCGTAAGCAGCCTGTAGGCGTTCAACACCTGCTTGATGGAACTGCCATCAATTAAATATATCGTCTCGAAATCCGCAAACACAAAATCCTTTATCTGATCGAATTTAAATCGATGAGCTGCTTGACCATTCGCTCTGTAGTCATGGCTAGATTCAGCAGTGGGATCACCGGCAATCAACCATTGGCTACCGGATTCAACAACATATTTATAAAGTCGCTCTTTCGTTGCGTAAAGCAGTTCACCTCGATGCCAGCCCTCTCTGGCTCGTACAATGACCTCCTGGCTCGTTACCAGCGTTTCTATATGGCCAGTTTTCCTGTTAACCCTGTAAATATGGTAGTTGTCATGTGTCAGGAAATTACCTTCTGAATCGGTACCAAACAGATTATTGTATTCAGGCTTGCCGCTTAATTTAACCTGAAGGGTTGAAGACAGGTTCATACTTTCCAGGGGAACTGCCATACCATTGCCTTTGTATAGCGTCCGGGAAAAAGGGTCATAACTGTGGTAAAGACCAAGTGTCCAGTTTCCCAAACCCGTCACGTTGCGCAATACCTGCGATGCTGCTGACCTGGGAGGGCAGATCGAGGAAGTAATTTTTCTACTCCGCTGAACCATTGTATAGGGACGCCCCTCTCGAAATTGAACACGGTATCCTGCTTCGATATCAGGGTTAGTAGAAAACACCCTACTCCAGGTAACATTGCGCATCTCCCTAGGAACTACTAACAAATAGGCCTGGTGATACCAGGTAACTGTACCTGTTACAGGCACGCAGTTATAAACCCGCTGCCCCAAGCGATTCACGCCATCCCAGCTTTCTGTGAAATAAAGCTCATTGTTGATTTGAGCCGCTGAATAATAAATATTTTTTCTTTTACCAGCGAAGAATATTTCACCGCGCACGCCCATAACAGAGTCGGGTATTGACCCTATCGACATCAGAGACTCGAACTGGTCCTGCTCACGCTTTGACTGGTAATCACTTGAATATGTCAGACCAGAACCCATACCCGTCAACTCTATATGCTCCGTCATCTCACGAGACCGGGGATAAATCAAACATCCATCTAAAGTCTTATCTTCGCATTTTGGTGGCTCTTCCTTCTTTTTAACAGATATCGGCGGTCTTTCGTAATTGCATAAATGCACCGCACATATATACGAATGATTCAAATCCCAGGGCGAAGCATGAATCATCGTATAGCGCCAAAGCACTTGCCCTGCCGTAAAGCGACGCCCCATTTCTTTTCGCTCAGTCTGGGTGATCCCCAGTTCAATCAGCTCCTGCACCGTCGCCGGCTGCGCTTCGCCATCCACATCCAGCACCGCCAGGCCAGCGGCATCGATGGCCAGCACCTTGATCACAAGGCCATTGTCCTCGGGTATCCAGGCGCGTTCACTGAAGCTGTAGGAGCCTACCGGCACAATGGAGCCCGCCGGAAAACCCAGAAAATCATCCACGTAGGCAATCACCGGCTGGCTGAAGGATACCGCCTCTGCGCTCGCCTCAATGGCTTCGTCAACGCTCACATCAAAGGCGTAGGTGTAGGCGGTCTCGGGGGGCAGCATGCCCGGCATGGCATTGGGGCCCTGTTCGCCCACGGTGTATTCGGTGGTGCGCACATTCATGCGCGTGAGCGCGCTGCGGCTGCCGTCAGCCATCACCAGTTCCGCCTGCAGGCCTTTGGGGAAGAAGAGCGTGGTGCGGCGGGGACCGTCTTCGTCCTCAAAAACGCTGCCCACATGAACCTGGAAGTCCTGCCGGGTGTTGGTGAGGTCAATAAAGCTCACCTGCCCGTCAACAGCCGTCATGGCTACATCGGGCAGGTAGCCAAATTCCTGCCAGTAGACTTCGATTTTGCGTTGCAGGGGCAAGTAACCCGGCTTTTGGTAAAGCACGGTATAAGTCTGGCCGCCATTGACGACCAGATCCCAGTCGCCATCCTCACGGGACCAGGTATGGCCGTATTCCGGGTGGCCATCAACCGTTACGCTTACACCAGAGAGGGGCTGGCCACGGGTGTCCAACACCTTGCCCACCAGCACCGAGGCGAACTCCGGCTCGATGGTGTCGTCGGCCACCCCTTTTTGAATGGGGCCACCGTTCTGGTAAAGAAAGGCGCTCATATCGTAGATAGAGGCGTATTCGGTTTTACTCAGGGCGGGCGCAATGCTTTTGGGGTCCGGCAGGGCTGGCGGTTCAACACTGCCCTGCACAACAACAGACATCACCTCACCAGAGCGCTTGTCACTGGCGATGGGAAAGAGTTCGAGGCGGTCACCCACACTGGCGCTCAGCTCAACACGGTAGCGGCCCCCGGCATCGAGGCCTGCCACTGTCCACTGGCCCGTAGCGGTGTTGACGACCGCCACCTGGCTGGTCTGGGCCGATACATCGTAGATATAGGTGGTACTGCCACTAACGGTGATGGTATCGGGGCTTGATAGCGGCTCGGTGATATGGGCCGACAGAATGCGAAAGCCCTCGATGGCATCGGGGTTTAGCGTTTCACCATTCGGCCCTTGGGGAACACTGCTGCTCTGGGAGGCGAGACGAATGCGCAGAGCAAGGTTGTTGTCAGCCTCTGCCACATAGGTCTCCAGAATATCCAGCAGCGGGCGGCTGGCATCACCGGCACCGTCACTGGCATAGGCTTCAATACCCACCCAGTCAGCCAGCAGACCATCAACGGTGATCTTGCCCTTGCTGAAGGCGATACCGGCCATACCGGCAATACCCACACACACAAACAGGGCCAGCCTGCTGGCCACGGGCCGGGGCATAAAGCGGATAATTATCACTACGCCAAAAACCAGCAAAACATAGGCAATAGCTGGCAGTACAGGAATGGGCTGTGCATTCGGGCTAGCGCTGCCGGTACCACCGGGCTGGTAGCCGTGCCGGGCAAAAACAATATCGGAAAAGGCAAAGCTGGCATCCGCCGAGGCCAGAAAACCGATACGCACAGCACCGCTGATGGTCAGCTCGGCCAGCTGTTCGATATTCGGATTGACCGGATCGATAGTGACTGTAAACGTCCGGCTATCTGTGAGGGTCCAGGATGAGCCACTACAGGTAAAGGTTTGCTGGTGTGCAGTACTACTGGTGATTTCGGTGATAACAGTGGCGTCGGCGCCATTAAAGGTATGCGCTTCGCCCCGCCAGTCCCGGGTGCTCAGCTGACAGCCGGTGCTGCTGTCGTCATCTATATCCAGCAGTGACTGATACCAGGGGGCGGCCAGAGCTGAAGGCGAAGCGAGCACACAGACGAGCAACAAGAGGCGGCGAAGTACGGCTATTTTGGGAAAGCGGAAAAGCGGGGGAATATAGATAATGCCGACATCGAAAAGCGTCCCTGTATTTTTGCTGGTTTAGCCGCAGCTGGATCGGCTGTGCGGCAGCCGCGCTTGTCGTGATACTCGATCACCGGATCTTGCTGCGCCCCATCCGGCTTTCTGTGACTTATTTATACTGCCTGGATGGTGACAGGATTATGCCCAAAGGATAATCGAGAGAATACTCCGTATCAGGTATTGCAGAAGGAATGTTGTGAATGACTTCACACTACAGTTAATCAAACCTGGCCAGCACTCGTCATAAAGCCACAAAAAAGCGGCCATCGGGGCCGCTTTTGATGTTTGTACCGGGACTATTACAGCCCCCGTATCAGCTGGATAGTTTTTCCTTGATGCGAGCCGCCTTGCCGCTGAGTTCACGCAGGTAGTACAGCTTGGCCTGACGCACGTCACCGCGACGCTTGACCTTGATACTGTCAACCAGTGGGCTGTAGCTCTGGAAGGTACGCTCCACACCTACGCCATGAGAAATTTTACGAACGGTAAAGGCCGAGTTCAGGCCGCGGTTACGCTTGCCAATAACAACGCCCTCAAAGGCCTGCAGACGCTCGCGGTTGCCTTCCTTTACTTTTACCTGCACAACCACGGTATCACCGGGGCTGAACTCAGGCAGTTCTTTTTGCATCTGTTCAGCGTCGAGCTGAGAGATAATCTTGTTGGTGCTCATGGTCTGCTCCTGTCGTATCAAGTCGTAGCTTCACAGCTGGCGATTTATGTTAGTTACTGCCTAGACTGCCTCTCCGCTTTTTTGCGCAGAAAGTCAGCCAGTAATACTTCCTCTTCAGAGGTCATTGTCCGGCCTGTAAGCAGATCGGGCCGTCGTTCATAAGTGCGACCCAGTGCCTGCTGCAGGCGCCAGCGGCGAATTTTTTCATGGTCGCCACTCAGTAATATTTCCGGTACCGCTCGATCGTCAAACACCTCGGGCCGGGTATAGTGAGGACAATCCAGCAGGCCGTTGGCATAGGAATCCTCCTGTGCCGATGCCACGTGGCCCAGTACACCAGGCAATTGCCGGGTGACAGCGTCCACCACTACCATCGCGGCCAGCTCACCACCACTCAACACATAGTCGCCAATGGAAATTTCTTCATCCACTTCGGCTTCTATCAGGCGTTCATCAACACCCTCATAACGCCCCGCCACCAGCACCAGTGCCGACTTCTGCGCCAGCTCCACCGCTCTGCGGTGATCAAAACGGCGCCCCTGGGGCGAAAGATAAACAACATGGGCCGCCGCCTTTTCGTCAAAACCACCACCCGCTTCAATCGTTACCTGCCTGCGTGCAGCGACGATAGCCTGCCGCAGAGGCTCAACTTTCATCAACATGCCGGGGCCACCGCCGTAGGGCCGATCATCTACTGTTCGATGACGGTCACAGGTATAGTCCCGGGGGTTTGTGTGACTCACAGTCACCACTCCCTGCTTCACTGCCCGCCCGCTTACACCGTAAGCAGTTACCGCTGTGAACATCTCTGGAAACAGGCTCACCACGGCGATACGCATTGCGTTCTGTCTCCATCCAGTCTGTGCTGCCCGGCATCACCCCAGGCCAGACAAAAACTACTCGTCGGGGAACCAGTCTACACTCAATCGCCCTGCTGCCAGGTCCACATGAGTAATCACCTCACCCGGCAGATAGGGGATCAGGCGTTCCCGCTCATCAATACTACCTTCACTGGCTTTGACCACCAACACATCGTTGGCACCGGTCTCAATCAGATAATCAACCTTGCCCAGCAGAATTTCGTCGGCACCAACCCGGCACCATACTGCCAACCCTTCCAGCTGGCGCCAGTAATAATCACCTTCATCCAGCTCAGGCAGAATCTCTGCCGGAACCAGTACATCCAGCTTCTGGTAACGTTCAGCCCGGGTACGATCATCAACACCGGCAATATGCGCCACCAGACCTTTGCCATGACGCCTGCCTTCATCAAAATAAATGGCTTCATCACCATCCCGGCACCTGACCACCCACCCCCGGTAACTGAAAAAGTTCTCCGGCGGGTCAGTGTAGGAGTGAATTTTGAGCCAGCCCCTAATGCCATAACAAGCGGTAATTCTACCGATTGTCAGCCAGCTGCCGACCTTGCCTTCACTCATTACTTACTGCTCACTCAGGCAGCAAGGGCTTCCTGGTTTTCTTTCAGCAACTTGGCAACACGATCAGACAACTGGGCACCCTGACCCTGCCAGTAGGCAATGCGCTCAGCATCTATGCGCAGACGCACTTCCTGACCGCGGGCAACAGGATTGAAAAAACCAACACGCTCGATAAAACGACCATCGCGCGATTTGCGGCTGTCAGTCACTGTCAGGTGATAAAAAGGACGCTTCTTTGCACCGCCACGTGATAAACGAATTGTTACCATATTCCGTAATTTCCTGATATTTAAAGAGAAACCGCAATAAACAGATCGCAATTCCACGACAAAAACCGGCACCGTGGCCGGAAAGGTGGCGTATCATACGGAAAATAGCGCCACATGAAAAGCCCGGATACCGTGAACTTCTGCTGTGTTTTCGGAGGTTTAAGCTTTAGCTTAGTGCGGCGGCAAACCGCCACCGCCCTGAGGCAGCATACCGCCGAGACCACGCATCATCTTCTGCATGCCGCCGCCTTTCATTTTTTTCATCATTTTCTGCATCTGCTTGTGTTGCTTGAGCAAGCGATTGAGATCCTGAACCTGAGTGCCGGAACCCTGTGTAATACGGCGCTTGCGGGAGCCGGAAATCAACTCTGGCTTGCGGCGCTCAACGGGTGTCATGGAGTTGATCATGGCCTCCATGCGTGCAAACATTTTCATATCAAGATTTTGCTGGGCCAGCTGTGAGATATTGCCCATCCCCGGCAGCTTGTCGAGCATACTGGTAATGCCACCCATGTTATTCATTTGTTGCAGCTGATCGCGGAAGTCCTCAAGATCAAAACGCTGACCTTTTTTAACCTTGCGGGCCAGTTTCTCCGCCTTTTTACGATCAACCTTCTGTTCCGCCTCCTCAATCAGCGAAAGCACATCGCCCATCCCCAGAATGCGCGAAGCCAGCCGGTCCGGATGAAAAGGATCAAGGGCCGCCGTTTTTTCACCCACGCCGAGGAATTTGATCGGCTTGCCAGTCACCGTGCGCACAGACAGAGCAGCACCACCACGGGAATCGGCATCCACCTTGGTCAGAATTACACCGGTCAGTGGCAGTGCTTCACCAAAGGCTTTGGCCGTATTGGCCGCATCCTGCCCCGTCATCGCATCAACGACAAACAGTGTTTCTGCCGGTTTCAGTACACGGTTCAAATCAGCAATTTCTTTCATCATTGCTTCATCGACACTCAGGCGACCCGCCGTATCGACGATCAGCACATCCGAAAAACGCACTTTGGCATGATCAAGCGCCGCAAGGGCAATATCGACAGGCTTCTGGCTGGCCTCGCTGGGAAAAAAGTCAACACCAACCTCCTGTGCCAGTGTTTGCAGCTGCTTAATCGCCGCCGGTCGATAGATATCAGCACTGACCACCGTCACAGATTTTTTGTCGCGCTCTTTGAGTAACCGGGCCAGCTTGGCCACTGAGGTGGTCTTGCCTGCACCTTGCAAACCGGCCATCAGAATAATGGCAGGCGGCTGCACCGACAGGTTGAGCCCCTCATTAGCGCTGCCCATCACCTCTTCCAGCTCATTTTGAACAATTTTCAGAAAAGCCTGGCCCGGGCTTAAGCTACTCATCACTTCCTGACCGAGGGCACGCTCCTTGACCCGCTCAACAAACTGCTTCACCACCGACAGAGCCACATCAGCTTCTAACAGGGCCATGCGCACTTCGCGCAGAGTCTCCTGAATATTTTCATCATTGAGTTTGGCCTTGCCAGTAATATTGCGCAGGCTGTTGGACAGGCGATCAGATAAACTCTGGAACATGGGATTAACTCTGCTGGTTGAGCCTTTCGGCATCGGAAATTAAGCGTTGTACCTATGCCGCTATTGATTCCACCGGGACAGTTCGGTACAAAGGGGGCAAAGTATACGTCACCCGAGCCAGTCTCCCAAACCCATGTCACTGCCCTTTATAGCAACGATGGCTGCCCTGTTGTACTTTGTGGCTGCCGGGCTACAGTCATTTTCGATTCTGCAACACAATCAGCAGACCAGCCGGATGCTGGTTATCACAACGCTGTTGGCGCTGGGCTGCCACACAATTGCTGCCTGGGGAGCCATTGCCAGCGATGGCGACGGCATTCACTTTGGCTTCTATCGCAGTGCTGCACCCATTTTTCTGGCCATCAATATTATCTGCCTGACAGCAATCCTGGTGCGCAGGCCACTGCAAAACTTATTACTGATTATTTTTCCACTATCAGCCATCGCTGTACTGGTCTCGTCCTTTGGCCCTCAAACTGACCGCAATCACGGCGCTATGGATCCCGGCATATTGTTGCATGTCGTCGCCTCCATTCTGGCTTATGCCGTACTGACACTGGCGGCCATTCAGGCCGCCTTAGTGGCTATTCAGGACTCTCAGTTGCGCCATCATCGCACCCGCGGCATTGTGCGCCTGCTGCCACCACTGCAACTGATGGAATCAATGCTGTTTGAACTGTTGTGGGCGGGTGTATTGCTGCTAAGCGTGGCCATTGCAGCGGGCTTTTTGTTTGTAGACGATCTTTTTGCACAGCATTTGGTGCATAAAACCGTGTTGACTATTATCGCCTGGTTTATTTTTTCTGTACTGTTATGGGGACACTATCAGCTGGGCTGGCGCAGTCAGACAGCGGTGCGACTGACATTGGGTGGTTTTGTCACGCTGATGCTGGCCTTCTTTGGCTCCAAACTGGTACTTGAACTGATTTTGCACTGAGCGCAATTGGTCGACCACCGGGCTTGCCCCGCCGCTGCTTTTTCTTCAAGATAGCCCTTTTGATATTTACAGGGGTTTTTTCCCGCTTTGAACGAAGCACCGCTGGGTCTTTTATGCTCAGTTCTGGTAGTACTCATTCTGCTTTCGGCGTTCTTTTCCAGCTCTGAAACCGGCATGATGTCTCTCAACCGCTACCGGCTGAAACACCTCAGAAAGAACAATCACCGGGGGGCGCGCAGAGCCAGCAAGCTGTTACAGCGCCCGGACCGTCTGATCGGTCTTATCCTTATCGGTAACAATCTGGTCAATATCCTGGCATCTTCCATTGCCACGATCGTTGCCATTCGTCTGTGGGGTGATGCCGGTATCGCCATTGCGACTTTTGGCCTGACCTTTGTCATTCTGATTTTTGCGGAAATCACCCCCAAAACTATCGCCGCCCTGCACCCCGAGCAGGTTGCTTTTCCGGCCAGTGTCATTTTGCTGCCGCTGATGAAAGTGATGTACCCCTTTGTCTGGTTTATCAACTCCATCACCAATGGCCTGCTGCGCATGATGGGTTTTGACCCGGCCAAGACCGGTGACGAGCATGTATCAGCAGAGGAACTCAGAACCATCGTCGCCGAGGCAGGTCAGCTCATTCCCACCCGCCACCGCGGTATGCTGTTGAATATCCTCGACCTGGAAGAGGTATCAGTGGATGACATTATGGTACCGCGCAACGATGTTTACGGTATCGACATGGACGACTCCGACGAGGATATTCTACGCACCATCCAGACCAGCTCTCACACCCGTCTGCCAGTTTACCGCGATGATATCAACGACATCGTTGGCGTACTGCACATGCGCAATACCAGTCGTATTATTGATGCTCAGGGACTGGACAGAGCTGCGCTTGAACGGGAAATGGACAAACCCTACTTCATTCCCGAAAGCACGCCACTGAATACTCAGCTGTTCAACTTCCAGAAAAACAAACTGCGTCTGGGTATGGTGGTGGATGAATATGGCGATGTACTCGGCCTGGTTACACTGGAGGATATTCTCGAAGAGATCGTGGGTGAATTTACATCCAGCCTCGTCGACAGCGCGGACTCCATTTTCCCCCAGCGCGATGGCAGTTACATTATTACCGGCAGCACACCCATCCGCGATATCAACAAAGCGCTGGACTGGGACCTGCCAACTGACGGCCCCAAGACACTGAACGGGCTGGTGCTGGAGTATCTGGAGTCCTTCCCGGATGCCAATGTCTGCCTGGCTATTGACGGCTACCGCCTGGAAACACTGGAACTACAGGGTAATGTGGTACAGGCAGTGCGCGCCAATGGCCCAGGCAAACACTATTAACCCAACCCGGCAAGCTTTTAGCCGAATGAATAAAAGCGGCACATGAATGTGCCGC
The DNA here is from genome assembly GCA_047974765.1 of Parahaliea sp. Taxonomy (GTDB): domain Bacteria; phylum Pseudomonadota; class Gammaproteobacteria; order Pseudomonadales; family Halieaceae; genus JBKECP01. The sequence goes on from JBKECP010000010.1 coordinate 15,448, forward strand.
CGCAGGCTGTAAGCCTGCGCTAGCCCTGCGAAAATCAAGGGGTTTCACACATTCTGCTGATTTTCAGGGGCGACAATCAAATAGTGAGGGATTCATCTATTTGATTGCCAGGTTGATAGCAAGCCTGTATTTATCGGTCAGAACCTCCATCAGGACAGGCTGTGCAATTGTGCAGCCTGTTGTCGCTGATGGCAGCGTTCAAGAATAGCCCGTTTTTCAGCCACACTGACCATCGACCAGTCAGTAATTTCCACCGCACTGCGAAAACAGCCAATACAAATATCGGCGTCATCTAACACACAAACCGAAATACAAGGTGATCGGGGCACGTCCATCTCACTCATTACCAACTCAGTCCTGCTCGACAAGCAGCTCCCGATAACTGGCAGCATTATTGACGTAGTGCTGCGCATTGAGTTTCAACATGGCCTGTGTGTCTTCATCCAGACTTTTCTTTATTCTGGCTGGCGCTCCCAGCACCATGCTGCCATCGGGAATCTCCATGCCTTCAGTCACCAGCGCATTGGCACCTATCAGGCAGTTGTTACCAATGCGGGCACCATTTAGCACTACAGCACCAATACCCACCAGAGTGTTATCGCCAATACTGCATCCGTGAATCATGGCATTGTGGCCAACGGTGACGTTTTCACCAATCAGCGCCGGAAAACCGGGATCAGCATGAATCACCGTACCATCCTGAATATTGCTGCCCGCCCCCACCTCAATACGCTCAACATCACCACGCAGCACACAACTAAACCAGACACTGCTGCAATCATGCAGGGTAACATCACCAATAACGGCGGCATTGGGAGCAATAAAGTGCCCCTGGCCAACCAGTTTGACCTGCTTGTCTGCAAGGCGGTATTTCATGATTACTGGCTTCCTTCATTGTTGGGTTGATTTTAGCATCCTAAACGAGCCGGGCTATCAGAGCCAGCATCTAGCTGTCCAGATCTGTTTCTGCCAGTAAACGCACAAGATCATAAGCGGGCTCTTCATAAGGATGTGCCGCCTTCAGGGCAGCCAATACCGCTTTGATACAGGGTGGGTCACACACCAGCTCCACCCGGTATTCAGCCAGCTGCTCCAGCGCACCTGTTACGCCGAGAAAAGGGCTGGCACCCGTGAGTGGCCGAAACTGCCCCTGCCCCAGAACCTGCCAGCAACAGCGGTCATAGTTGCCAATACGTCCAGCACCTGCCTCAAACACAGCATCTTTAACCGATGCCAGATGACTCTTGGGAACATAGAAGCCCAATTTGAACATTGCTACACGCCCCTCGCCTGCTCATCGTAGAATGCCTCACTGAAGGCAGCCAGATTGCCCGCTTCAATGGCAGCGCGAATAGCCGCCATATGCTGCTGATAAAAATACAGGTTGTGGATGGTATTAAGCTGGGAGCCAAGTATTTCCCTGCACTTGTCAAGGTGGTGCAGATAACCACGACTGAAATTGCGACAGGTATAGCAGTCACAGCGTTCATCCAGCGGCAGCGTGGAATTGCGGTGTTTGGCATTGCGCAACTTGAGCTGACCACGGGCAGTGAATAAAAAACCATTGCGGGCATTGCGCGTCGGCATAACACAGTCAAACATATCAATTCCCCGGCGCACACCTTCCAGCAAGTCAGCCGGTGTCCCCACCCCCATCAAATAACGTGGATTGTCCGGTGGCAGTATTGGCTGCATCACCTCCAGTACCGCCATCATTTCGCCTTTGGGTTCACCAACAGACAGCCCGCCAATAGCATAGCCATCAAAACCGATCTCACTTAATCCAGACAATGAAGCCTTACGCAGTTCGGGGTACATTCCCCCCTGAACGATACCAAACAGCGCATTGGGATTATCACCGTGAGCATGTTTTGAGCGCGCTGCCCAGCGCAAAGACAACTCCATCGACTCTCTGGCCTGGATCTCAGTAGCCGGATAAGGTGTACACTCATCAAAAATCATCACAATATCGGAGCCGAGACTGTGCTGAATCGCCATCGAGGTTTCCGGATCGAGGAATACTTTGGCGCCATCCACCGGCGAACGAAAACTCACGCCCTCTTCTGAAATCTTGCGCATCGCACCCAGACTAAAGACCTGAAAACCACCGGAATCGGTCAGTATCGGACCACTCCAACCCATAAAATCATGCAGATCACCGTGCTGCTCAATAATATCCGTACCCGGGCGCAGCCAGAGGTGAAAGGTATTGCCAAGGATGATCTCGGCACCAATATCACGGATATCCCGGGGCAGCATGCCCTTGACTGTTCCGTAGGTACCCACAGGCATAAAAGCCGGTGTTTCCACCGTACCTCGCGGAAAATACAAGCGACCCCGGCGGGCAGAGCCATCATCGGCCAGACGCTCAAAGCGCATATGACAACGGCGACGGTTATGGCAATCGCTGCTCACGCAAATCTCCCTGATGATTCACCGGCACTGATAAACATGGCATCTCCATAGCTGAAAAAGCGGTATTGCTGTTCAATAGCCGCCTGATAGGCCGCGGCAACAGCCGACCGTCCTGCAAAAGCGCTGACCAGCATCAGCAAGGTGGATTCAGGTAAATGAAAATTGGTTATCATCGCATCCACCGCACGAAAACGATAACCAGGGTAGATAAAAATATCTGTATCACCACACAGAGGCTCGGGCACACCAGTGGCTGCACTGGCACTCTCCAACGCCCGCACGGCGGTTGTACCCACCGCAATTACCCGGCCACCGCGTGCACGGGTCCGGGCGACAGCTTCACAGACAGCGGCACCCACCTCCAGATATTCTGTGTGCATGATGTGATCTTTAATATCATCCACCCGCACCGGCTGGAAGGTTCCAGCGGCAACGTGCAGCGTTACCTGCGCTGTCTGCACACCCTGTTCGGCAATCGCTGCCAACAACGCTGTAGAAAAGTGCAAACCAGCCGTTGGTGCGGCTACAGCGCCATCACGCCTGGCAAATACCGTCTGATAACGGCTTTGATCTTCTACCTCATCAGCCCGTTCAATATAAGGTGGCAAAGGCATATGTCCCACCGCCTGCATAATCTCACTCAGAGGCTGCCCCTCAGATGATTGCAGGGCAAACAAAGTACCCACCCGCCCGGTGACGCTCAGACTCAGGGGACCAGGTTCAGCACCTTCAGCCGCCGCCAGCAGCAGGCGACTGCCCGCTTTCGGTGATTTGCTTGCACGAATATGTGCCAGCGCCGTATCAATTCCTGTCAGGCGTTCAATCAATATTTCAATGCGGCCACCACTTTGCTTGTAACCCCACAAACGGGCCGGCACTACCCGCGTATCGTTAAATACCAGCAAATCCCGTGGGTGTAAAAGCGCCGGTAAATCCCTGAAATGACGATGAGTCAGCTGAGCAGAAGGGCCATCCAGGCAGAGCAAACGGCTGTCACTACGCCCAGCCAGCGGATGCTGGGCAATCAGTTCAGGTGGCAGGTGGTAGTTAAAATCGCTGCGTTTCATAGCTCACACAAAAGCGGGTACGGCATAAAAAAACCGGCACTGGGCCGGTTTTTATCAGGTTGCACAGGCTTACTCTGCCGCCTCGCCTTCTTCGCCAGCCTCATCGGTCCTGGCAGCGCCTTCCCCGGCAACAGGCGCTTGCTTGGGCGCGGGTGCAGTCATACTGATCAGGCCAGCCGCAAGCAAAATGCGAACTTTTTCATCGCCATTAACCGGCTTCTTGCCAGCATTTTTTACCGCATAACGCTCATCACCACGCTGGTAAATACTGTACCCGCCTTCTTTCTTGATCAGCTTCATTGCCATGTCTTTTCTCCCTGGATACTCAGATTCAGATACACCACAGGCTCATCCGGCAGTGCAAGGTGGCGGAGTTTACCCGGATTTGTCAGTAAGGTTAAGCCCATACCATTGCACAATAGCCTGTGATTGTTATAATCGCGCGCCTTAACCAGCCTCTTCATGCCGGAGTGGTGAAATTGGTAGACACAGGGGATTCAAAATCCCCCGCCCTTAAAAGCGTGCCGGTTCGAGTCCGGCCTCCGGTACCATTTGCCCAGGCCACCCCAAAAGGCCGATTCTGCTTTTTACGATACAAATTGCAGTGTATTTCATCCGATCAGCTCAACGAGCCACTAACAATGACTTTTTAGCCTAGGCTTGCTATAACACATTGCAAACCGGGGTAATCCATGTACCCATTTAAATTGGCTATTTTATTGTTCATATTTTTGCTTGCGCAGGCGGGTTCACCAGCACTTGCGCAGTCAGGTGATAGCACGCGTATTACACAGTGCCAAAAACTCGAAAAAGCGATAACACATTACACCAACCGGCGAAGGGCGGGCGGATCAAATACCCAGATGAACCGCTGGAAACGCCAACGGCAGGAAAAGAAAACCGAGTGGGACCGTTTGCGCTGCCGCACCATTCCAGCTTATATACGCAAAGGCAAGCCTCAATAACGCCAGAATACGGGAAACAGCAGTGCCAGAACGGTAAAGTATTCAAGGCGACCAATAATCATGGCTATAGAGAGCAGCCAGATACCCATGTCACTGACAACCTGAAAGCTGCCAGCCACCTGTCCCAACCCCGGGCCAAGCACATTCAAACAGGCAGCCACTGCCGTGAAAGCCGACAACAGATCCAGCCCGGTTAGCATCAACGCCAAGGTCAACACCAGTGTGCTGAACGCAACCAGCGAGCAAAAAGCCATCACCGCAAACTGGATTTCACGGCTGACCAGAACCCCTTGAAAACGAATTTCCTTAACAGAGGCAGGGTGTATTGCACGCATCGTGTCACTGCGCACAATTTTAAAAGCAATGATATTGCGAATGAATTTACCACCCCCCGCCGTTGAACCGGCACATCCCCCCAGGTAACCTGCCAGCACCAATAACATCGCTGCGGCCATCGGCCAGGCATTCAAATCGGCACCACCAAAACCAGTACTGGTAATAAAGGAAATCAACTGAAAGGTGCTGAAACTCAATGCTTCAAAAATATTTTTGTAAGTCCCTGTGACATAAAGATATAAACCCAGACAAAACGATAAGGCAGCTACACTCAGTAAAAAAATACGGGTTTCTTCACTGTGCCAGTAGCGCCAGAACTGACGATTGCCTATCACCCTGAAATGCAAACCAAAACTGATGGCGCCAAGCAGCATAAACAGATTGGCAATGGCAAAAACAAGATGACTGTCAAAATAACCCAGGCTGGCATCATGTGTAGAAAAACCACCCGTCGACACGGTTGTCAAGCTGTGAGCAAAGGCATCAAAGATATCCATACCTGCGGCATAATAGGCCAGCGCACAGGCCAGTGTGAGCACAATATAAACCATCCACAAATTAGTCGCTGCCTGTCGCACCCTGGGCGATAGTTTATCGTCCTTCAGTGGACCGGAGGCCTCTGCACGCAGCAGCCGCATCCCTCCCACATTCAACATAGGCAGCACCGCCACTACGAAAATCACTACGCCAAGCCCACCCATCCACTGTAAAAACTGACGATACATAAGGAAGGATGCAGGCAGAACATCGAGCCCGGATAAAACAGTCGCCCCCGTAGTTGTCAGCGCGCTGATCGATTCAAATACGGCATCGCTAAAGCTCACATGGGTAATCAGCATGATAGGCAGCGCACCCAGTATGCCCACCAGTATCCAGGTCAATGTTGCAAAAACAAGGGCGTCCCGATAGGAAATATGTCGCTGCCGGTTGCGCAGGGCAAGATGCAAACCACCGGCAGCAAAGGTAATAATGCCGCCCGGCAACAGAAAGGGTTCAGCCACACTGTCATCGTGAACCACAAGCGAAGCAGCACCAAATAATACCTGAACCACCCCCATCCACAGTGCAGGCATGGCCAGAAGTCGAAGCGTATTTGATGCGTTGACCATTCCCTCTCAAATCTCAAATCCAGACAAAACACGGGGACAATACAGACAGGGCAGTATACTGGCTCACTGTCTGTGTCAAAATGACCTCTATCATTGCACTACTCACTGGAACATCACTGAAATATTTGAGGAAGTTCTTCCGACAGTATTTTTTGCACCAGGCCGGGAAGGACTGTCCTTTAATCGCTGACTGATACAACAGTAATCACAATGGCAATACCTTGTAACTTGCATCAGACCTGATATTTATTGCGGTACATACGTTTGTCCGCCAAATGCATCAGCGTTGAAAAATCAAGCGTATCCCCAGGTGCCCTCGCCACGCCCAGACTGACACTGACACTTAAGGAGTGGCCGTTAACAATAAAAGGATGATGAGCCACAGCCCTGATTTGCTGTACAAGTCGAGCTTCCTTATCTGCATCGATCTCCGTAGACACCAGCAGTACAAATTCATCACCAGCCAGACGGGCAAACAGGTCCGCATGACCTACCCAGGTATTGACCCGCTCCGCCAGAACCACCAACAAACCATCACCCACAACATGACCATAGTGATCATTAATCAGCTTAAAACCATTGATATCCAGGAACAGTAGTGAATACTGCATCCGATCTGTTCCGGCTCTTGCAAGCCGCTCCCTGGCTATACGTTCAAACCGGACCCGGTTAGGCAAACCTGTCAGATGATCATGCGTAGCTTCGTACTCATGCCGCAAGCGGTCCTCATCCAGGGTTAGCACCAGCGACTCAGCAGTACGCGCAAAATGCCATGACATAAGCGTACAACCGAAAACCGCTGAAAAAAAAGCAATATACTGATTGACCACCCGATACTTCATCGGAATATCCGGTTCGGGAATTAAACTGTGAAAATCTGCCCAGGCGACCCACGCTGTTCCAAGCATGACAATCGGCCCCCAATAAAAAAGGCTGTTGACACCAAGAACCAAAATGGCACAGGGCAGCACCATCACCAACCCAATGGCAGCTGGCGAAGACATGCCTTCAGCTGTGATCATTGACGTCAGACACAACAGCACCAGCGAAGCAATAACCAGCTGGCCCGCAAGCAGGGCACTGCGATGCCAGAAGGAGCACAGACATCCCAGCACAGCAATCAGAGTGGCGCTGCTATAAACCGGAAGAAAAACAGTGCTGTCATAACCTAAATGTATTATCGCCAAAAACAGAATGTGCAAAAGAGCAAAACCCAGGCTGACAACTATCAATAACCTGTGTTGTTCAACAATACGAAGACCACCGCGGCCATATGTATTGACAGATTCAGACCAATTGTACATTGATAGAAGTTACACTCCCGAAACAGGCTTCAACATCACATACTCTGGTTTATATATTCAAAAAACACAGCCACAAGGTAAATCTGTTTATCCATCCATTATCCGTATTCCGACAAACAGACTACGTTATAAACACGAATCCATCAGGCTCGGTCTGCCTTTCTCCGAAAGCGCTCGATAGCTTTTAGCGCATCCTCTCGCTGAGGCCTACAGGCACGGCGCTCCAGGAAACCCTGGCCAAAAATATCGGCCAGACCGAGATCATCCAGGTGGCTGTAACCAATATGGCAATGGCAATTTTGCTGTGGGCACGGTGAAGGATGCAGACGCGCCTCAAAATCAGGTTCATAAATACTACCCAGCGGAGTTTTTACAAAATGGCAACGCCAGGCAGTTCCATCATCATTGACTGAAATGACCCGATGCCCAGTAGCACAGGCACGCCCCTGGCTGGCATAGGCCCGGTTATTCAATTCAAACAGGGGGTCAAGTGTGCTGAGCCGCTCTATTTCTGCGGGCGTGTAACAACCCTGTATACTTTCTTCAGCATTGATCCACATATAAGCATCAGACGGTAACTGAACCCGCAAGCGCTCTATCTGTGGCAGGTGTTCACGTACGGCAACCACACCAACACTATAGGCGACACCCAGTGCTTGCAGTCGGACAATTTTTTTCAAAAAGCGATCAAGTGAAACCTGATCAGGATGCCAGGTTGCCCAGATACCAACACGGGACAAATCACATTCAACCAACCAGTTTAATGGAGCTGACAGGTTAGTCTGGATGGCCACTTTTCTAATATGAACACCATGAGAAAGCTGCACGATCGCCTCTCGATAATAGCGCCGCACCAGCGCTTCTCCCCAGGGGGTAAAAAGCACTGAACTTTCGACCCTGCGGGCCAGTATCCAGTCGACAAAACGTGTCAATGCAGCATGATCTTTGGCGAGTGTTTGCCGACTGTCAGTACGCTTGGCAAAGGGACAGTAGTTACAATCATAATTGCAACCAGACAACCTGCCTCGCCATAGTACGGTGAGCGGTACTGTGTGCGACACCGGGCTCACAGGAGAATATCTTCATCCATTAACTGACGGACTTTGCGTGAATAGAACAAGGGCGGAACAGCATCGCCATGCTCAAGACCAGAAGCCGTAGGTCGTATCACACGCTCATCAAAACACAACAACCCTATGGCTTCCAGTTGAGTCAGTACAGGAAAGGCCACTTCGGGACTGATATCAAACAGGCTGAAAAACCGCTGTCGATCAAGCCCGTCACTACGCATGATGGACTTGAGCATAAACCGCCGCATGGCTTCATTTTTATCCATCATAAAACCGTGCTCGGCATAACGAAACGTCTCTTCCGAACACACTGTAAAGTCTTTGATAATATCGAGTACTTTCCCCCGGGACACGGCATAGCGTGAAGAGTAATGCGCACCGCCCGTATACGACCGGGCGCCGGTACCAAGACCAACCACTCCGTCTTCCTGACAGCTAAACTCATTCTGTGTGGGCCTATCGGCCACCGCCATCCGGTGAAAGGCACGCATTGAAACCTGGTAATAACCGGCACTCAACAAAAAATCACGCCCTGCCCGATACAGCTGGCGGCGGTGCTCATCAACCACCTGGCGCCGCCCATCAAGGCCGGTCAGCGTGCGGATATAGAGTGGATAAAGGAATATTTCCTCTGGCTGCCACGCCAGCGCACGGCGCAAGGAGGTGACAAAACTCTGTGGCGTCTGGTTTTGCGCACCGTAAATCAGATCAATATTGAGCCGTGCAAAATCATAGTTGCGAATAGTATCGAGCGCCTGTTCAACGAGGGTGACTTTTTGGGTTCTGCCCATCACCCGTGTCTCAGCTTCATCAAAAGACTGCACCCCGATACTGATACGTTCAAAACCACGCTCAGCCAGCAACGCCATCCGTTGATGGGTGACTGTTTGTGGCGAAGTTTCAATCGCAGCTGAAATACTGGCCGGATCAGCCTCACAATACAGGGCTACGCTATCCAGAAGATCAGCCAGTGCAGCTGTCGACAACAGTGTTGGCGTACCCCCACCCAGCGCCATTTGTACCGGCCGAAAATGGCCGATTTCTTCACGTACAATACGCATCTGGGTTGTCAGCGCCTTCAGGTAAGCAGCCACAATATCTTCAATAGGATTGGCCGCAGTGAACAAATTGCAAAAACCACAGCGCATTTCGCAAAAAGGAAGGTGCAAATAGAGAAAAAGATGGTCTTTATTTTCCTCTTGCCACAGGTCGGCAAGGCGTGGGGGGTTATCAAAGGTACGATAGGCGCTTTTGTGGGGATAGCCATAGGCATAGTCCTGGTAGAGCGGCCCCAGGTCAGAGGGTTTCGATAGCTCCTGCCGGGTATCAATCAACACAGTCATCAGGCAATATCCAGCTTTTTTCCAAACAGCTATCTGGCCTGTAAGGTAAAACACCTTCGCCATAGGGAACGCTCCAAACAGCTGGATGACCGATGCGATGACCACGATAGCCATCTTCACCAAAGGTTGTACCATGATCGGAACAGATCACGGTCAACACCGGTGCGCGATGCTGCATGGCTGTAAACAGCCGTGGCAAATGCCGGTCAACTTCAGCCAGTGCCGCCTGCTGACTGGCCGCACAATCATGTATGGCCCCGGGCAAATACATGGCATGAGGTGGGTGACAAGCGGAAATATTGATAAACAGAAATAAACGCCGGGTACCAGGACAGCGCCCTATACCCGCAATGGCTTCATCGATCTGATTTTTCGGTGAGGCGTGCTCGGCAACACCCAATGCCGGTGACCAGTGACTCTCAGCAAACAAGGCAGGCAATACCGAACCCAGAGCAGACTGCCTGTTAAAAAAACCGGTCCCGCCAACACACAGCGTGTGATAACCCAACCCGGCAAAACCAGTAATAATATCAGCTGTGTCAAACACAAAAGTATTCGGCCCGGTAGTTTCACTGCCAGGAAAACGGGTGGCAAAGAGTCGGTAGTGTTCTCTATTATTCTCAGGCTCGGCAGGGGTGGGTAAAAAACCGGCAAAAAAAGCCTGATGGGCAGCATAGGTAAAACTGGCCGGGCTATGCCGATGCTGCCAGCCACCCTCTCCCAAAAAAACCGCCAGTGCGGGCGTCTGGCCACAGGCCAAGGCCTGCACTGCAACGTCATAGCGCAAAGTATCAAGTGTGATGAAGAGTATATCGTGGGTGCCAACACAGGCAGCCGTATCAAAATTGCTCATATAGAAATAGAAGCAGCACGCGCTGATGCAGATAAACCATTGAGGCGTTGCCTGTATTGCCGCATAGCCAGCCGGTGAAGGTCAGACGTATCTTGCCCTTTATCCTTGATAAAATCACCAAAAACATTGGCTTCCATGACATAGTGCCGCCTTGCATCACTGGTAACAGCAATATCAATACCCAGGCTTTCGGTATCTGGAAACAACCGCGCCACATCACAAGCTGTACGGCATATTGCCTGCCAGTGCTTCTGACCAACACACTCAACAAGCGCTGCCTGTGGATGACGCCTGCCACCCAGATGCAGGTTGGTCATTGGATAGCGGTTACTGCGTACAATGGCAGCACAAAGTGTCTGCCCACGTTGCACCAGGCGTACATCAGCCGTCTCTCCTGCAATGCCAATCTTGGGAATCCACACTTCCACATGCAGACCCAGTGGCGCCAGCCGATCAAGGAGCCGGGCAATCTCTTTAATACACACAAGCCGCTGCATCTTTCTGCTGGCACGCAAAATACCGTCCAAACCCATATGTGCTGTTGTCCATGCACTCCAGTTTTTACCGTGACGGGCCAGCGCCATCATACCTGCCGCCGCCGCACCATGACGCAATTTGATAAAAACGCGATGGCTGTCGGCTTTATCCATAGCCGCAAGCAGTGAGTCAAAATCAATGACGCCTTCAAGTATTTCGGGGACAGCAATACCGGCACTGTGAAAGCAACGCTGAGCGCTCTGCTTGTCAAAAGACAAAGCCAGATCACGAGCCGTAGTCGAGGTGGCAATACCGTGTTGTTCAGCCATCTGGCAGGCCATACCAACAGCGGCCACCAGCCCGAGACAAAGCTGACTTGGCGAGCCGACCGCACCACCAGCCAACAATGCCTCCTGTCCGGGCAAAACCATAGTGCCGTCAGGACAACCCGGCTGCGTTGCCCCCAGTTGATAAAGCGCCATCAGCTCGCTCACATCCTGATCCGGGCTGTCGAAACGCAACCATGCTGCGCCTTCAAGTATACGATTCAGACTGGCAGGTGTTTTTAGAAAATCATGCCAACTGATCATCCGTGGAGCACAACCGGTTTCGGCAAGGCAGGATGCAGTGAGACTTTGTGAACGATGACCTGACCCGCCACCCACAATGGCAACTGCTGCCGCTGCATGTCTGGAAGTGGGCATTAGCGCAGATATCACTCAGAAACAGCAACGTAATAATGTGTCTCACCATCCCAGACATCAGGCTCTTGAGCATCATTGGCTATCAACTCTGGCGTATAGCGGGCAAGTTCAGCTACGACATCGGACGAGACATAGTGGTGTGTAATATCCAGCCTTTCCAGATGGCCGAGCCTGCCGGAGTCAATCAGTGCCTTAGCCCCCCTGTCCGTCAGGGTACCCAGGGAAAGGTCAAGTACTTTGATACGATCAAGCAGAGGGCTTTTTACTATCGCCTCAGCCAGATCATCGCTGTACTGTGAATTACACAAACCCAGTGTGTGCAGACGGGGAAATAATTTATCATTCAACAACTCACCAAAATCATCAGGCGATGTATTGGCGCCATAATTATCATCACCCAGCAGGACTTCAAAATGCTCTATAGGTGCAATGGCCGCCAGTGCTTCCTGCAAATTTTTTCGATCCAGCCCGCCAGTCTGGATAACTATTTTACGTAATGCCTGATGACTGATAGCTCCCAGTGCCAGGCTGTTACCACCGCGCACAGTGAAGGCTTCCAGGCGGGGAAAAGCTGACCAAACAGCTGAATAGTCACCCTGCCCTATCCATGAAATTTCATTTTCCTCAGAGATAATGTCGCCGGCAAAAAAAGCTTTCAGTGCAGGCAGGTGATCTTTATAGGAAACCATCATATCCAGCGCAGACTGGGGCGAGGCTTCGTAGGTATCTCCGTTATTGGTCCACATACCAAACACCAAAGCCAAAGTGGTTTCTATACCCGCTTCATTGAATAGCAAATTCAGGTAATCCGGCAAGTCCTTACCACCGTGATATTCACAGCGCACCCGCGGGCAGATAGTGCTGAAATCTGTAATATCTCCCGTCTTTAGATAATCCTTGACCGGCAGACCAGCAAATTTTTTCAAATTTTCGTAAAACATAAGGTCCCTGACACCTCAGTGTTATATATATTTTCATTATGCCGTACATCCATAGTGGATCAAGTCAGACGGCAAACATCAGTACTTTAGCTTATTCAGCCTTTACCGTCCCGTCTTGCCGTATAGCCCAAGTTGCTCTGACGTATCCGGATAGCCAAACAAATAACCCTGCATTTCATCACAGCCTTCATGCTCAAGCAAAACCCGTTGCAACTCTGTTTCCACCCCCTCAGCAAGCACAGCAATCGACAAGCTCCTGGCCAGAGTGATAATGGCCTTTACAAAAGCCTTGTCGATGCGATTACTGGCCAGACAGGCAATGAAACTGCGGTCAATTTTTATTTTGTCAAAAGGAAAGCTGCGTAAAGTCTCCAGTGATGAATAACCGATACCAAAGTCATCCAGCGCAATTTTTATACCTGCTTCTCTGAGTAAATGCAGGGTCTTCATAGCCCGTTGACGATCGCCAATAAGCGCTGTTTCGGTGATTTCGATCTCCAGTCGATGAGGTGCCAATCCAGTGCGTTTGAGAATATTGCCCACCTGTTCGGGAAGATCGACACTGGCCAGATGCAAGGGCGACAGATTGACCGCCACCCGATACGGCTTGTTCCAGCTGGCAGCTTCCTGGCAGGCCGTATGCAGTACCCATTCGCCCAGCTGAACAATAACACCACTGTTTTCGGCAGAGCGAATAAAACGATCCGATGGTACCAGCCCCCATTGTGGGTGCTGCCAGCGCGAAAGTGCCTCATAGGCAAGAACTTCATTCGTACCGGCTGCACATTGCGGCTGATAGTGAAGAAAAAACTCTCCGGCCCCGATACCCCAAACAATCGCCCGCGCCATACTGCGCTGCTCACGCTGGAATTCATCCATGGCACTTTCATAGTGGCAAATACTGCCCGGCAAGCGGGCTTTGGCACGGCGCAGGGCCAGTGCGGCATTGTCCAGAAGCTTATCGCTGTCACCCGCATCCCGCGGATAACATGCCACGCCCATACTCCCTTCGACTCTGATATCCACTCCCTGCACTTGCAGAGGTTCATTAAATACCCGCTCCAGACGATCAAGCAAGGCATTCAAAGACTCCGTCGTTGCAGTTGATTGCAGAGCTAAAAACTCATCGCTGCCAGTACAGGCAATCAATTCGTTGTTGTTCACACAGCAAGCCAGTCGCTCACCAATGGTCTTTAGCGCCTCATCACCCACCGTATGACCATAAATATCATTAATTTCCTTAAAACGGTCCAGGTCGATATCAATCAGCGAGACACTGACACCGGTCCTTGCTGCATCGCATAAAGTGGCCTCCAGGCGACCAATAAATACACCCCGATTGGGCAGCCCTGTCGCCGGATCGTGTTGTGACAAATGATTGAGTCTGGCCTCTGTAGCCATTGGTTCAGTCATATCCCGGGTAATTTTGGCAAAGCCAATGTGCATCCCATCACTGCGTGTGACCGGTGTCATTACCACCTGCGCCCAAAAGCGTGTACCATCCTTGCGCACCCGCCAGCCTTCAGTTTGCAAGCGCCCTTCAACAAGGGTGGTGGACATATTTGTTTTTGGCAGACCTGCGGCCCTGTCCTGCTCGATATAGAATACTTCGTAGTGCTGCCCGATGATTTCTGCTTCAGCCCAGCCTTTTACCCGTTCAGCTCCGGGATTCCAACTGACAACCCGGCCACCGGGGTCGATCAGGTACAGGGCGTGGTCAACAACACTTTGTACTAACAGGGAAAACTGTTCCTGCGCCAGACTGCCAAGCCCGGTACAAGAAGCGTCCGCAGATACGGGGGTATTGAATGGCGATAAAAATTCAGGTCCGACATCACCCGACGGACAGGCTGGATCATCAGGAGTCATCACAGCACCTTAATAGCAGGCCCTAAAGAGCCAAAGCACTTAATCAGTGATCAATAGACGCTATCATAACCAAATATCAGCGCTGACAAGCCAGCAATAAGAGTAAATGTTAACGATATACTCGCCTTTTATTATTCTATTGATCAAGCTGTGACCCAGCTCTCAGCCCAACTCCTGACCAAGGGCAATGGTTTGCTCAATCAGAGCCTGCAAATCACGCCAGCGGGTACGGTGATTGGTCAGGGCAACCCGAATAGCCACACAACCATCAAATTCAGTGAAAGAAGGTGCAGCGATACCACGACACTGCAACTCAATAACAATACGCCGGTTAAGTTGGTTCAATTCGGCCAGCGGTCGCTCTGAGCGATAGCGAAAACAGACAATATTCAGAGACACCGGTGCCAGCAACTCAAGTTCGGGAGCCACCTCAATCACCCGGCCCAGCTCAGCAGCCTGCAAGCAGTTGCGGTGAATAGCCTCACCCAGCCGACGAACGCCTGTTGATCGCAATTGAAACCAGACACCCAGTGCAGTAAAACCACGGGATAGCTCAACACCAAAATCATGGGGCCAGGGAGCCCCCCCGGCCATACCCTGTCGTTCACCCTGCAAATAGGCATGGGAGGTTTCAAAACTCTGCCGGTGCAGCTCGCCATCGGCCACCAACAGGCAACCCGCAGCATAGTTGACATGCATCCACTTGTGAAAATCAAAAGCGATGGAATCAGCTTGTTCAATACCCGCCAACCGGTGCTTGAGTTTGTCACTGAGCATACACAGGGCACCAAAAGCACCGTCAACGTGGTGCCAAATGCCATATTCACGACAAAGCCGGTTAATGATTGGCAAATCATCAATGGCACCTGTATTGACACTACCCACCGAGGATACGACAGCAAAAGGCTGCAGGCCTGACTGAATATCCTCAATAATATTCTGCTCCAACGCAGCTGTATCCATGCTGAAGTTGCCACCAACCGGTATCTGACGTAAAACCTGTGAACCCATGCCAAGTAATTCCACTGCCTTGGTCACTGAAACATGAGCCTCACGGGAAGCATAAATACGCAGCCCGGGGGAGGCACTATTGCCCTTCTCCCGTATCTGGGGACCTATCGCACGTTGTCGCGCCGCAGCCAGTCCCAATAGCGTTGCCGTTGAAGTGCCCGTGCAGATCATTCCACTGGCACCAGAGGGCATACCAAAAAGTGCCTGCATCCAGCGCAACACCTGACGCTCAAGATAGATCGGCGCATGATCACGCCCACCCATATTGGCGTTGATAGCACCCAGCAGCATCTGTGAAACCACATTAACCGGGCTACCGCTACCATTAACCCAACCCCAGAAGCGTGGATGCGTATTGCCCAACGTATAGGGCAACACATGCTCAGACAGCTCATTAACCAGCACCGGGATACTTTCACCTTCACAGGGCAGGGGCGCATCTGTACTTTTCAGTGATTCGGGTAATTCACGCCAGACAGGGCCCTGCTGTCGTTGCCAGATGTGATCAAGAGCGACATCAAGCGCGTCGTGTGCCTGCTGTCGGAACAGATCCCAGTCCTGCGGGTCCAGCAATGAATCAGCATCCAGGTCAGATAAATGTTTGGTCATAAGCGGGTATGAAGCCACCCCTGTAGAGGCGGGCCTTGGTATATCAAAATAGCTGTCAGGATTATTTCTGTTCGTCGCGCTTGGCCTGCTGGATATTTTCCAGATTCTGGCGATAGGCGTCTGTTACTTTGGCAATGCCGGAGTCATTCAGGCCTCCGGTGTTACCAGCCACCGTGTATGTGGTATAGACACCGGATGCTGTCATCAGCGCCGCCGATACCACCCGGGGCTCTACACCCTCGTTTTTCATCGCGTTAGCCAACTCAATAAAACGCTGCATACACTGCTGATGAAGCTCTGATTCACTTGCTGCCATCGCCAAAATCCTTACGTTGTATAGTTTTAAGGGAGCGCGATTCTACCATTTCAAGGCTGGTGGATTGAAGCGTTGCACCCAGTCAGTTTAGTCCGCCGCGAAGCCCACTCCATCACCAAGCTGGTCAGCGCCGGCAACATGGTCAGAGTAACCAGGGCCGCACCAATAATACCGAACATGACAATAGCCCCAACACCGCGATAAAGCTCTGTGCCTGCACCAGGAATCAGGACCAGTGGTGCCAACCCACACAATGTAGTGATAGTAGACATGGCAATCGGCCGCAAACGCGCCTGCACAGCCTCTTCCACTGCTGCCACCGGCACCATACCCTGCTCAGTAACATTGGTCATTGCCCGGTAGACAATAAGAATCGGATTATTAACCACGGTACCCATCAATATCAGAAAACCCAGCATGGAGATCATGTCAAAGGGCTGCACAATTTCAGCCAGCCCCAAGGTCGGCAGTATTGCACCGACACTGTTAAGCAAAGCGAGTCCAACGATACCACCGGCAATCCCCAGAGGGATCGACGTCATAATCAACAGCGGATAACCCCAGTGAGTAAAAATGGCCACCATCAGCAAATAGATAATCAGCAGCGCCACCACATAGTTGCTGATCAGTGCTTCACGGGTGGCATCAAGCTGATCGGCAGCTCCGGAAATAGTGATATTCACATCGGCCGGTATGTCAGCACGATCACGCAGATAAAGGAGCAATTCCTTTCGGACACGTTCCACACCGCTTTCCAATGGCACACTTCTAGGAGGGATAATATTCAATGTCACTGTGCGCTGGCCATTCACCCGCCGCAGAGAATTAGTATCAACTGTCTCTGTCACTGTCGCCAGTGCGCCCAAAGGTAATACGGCACCCGTTGGGGTGTACACCGGCAGCTCGGTAAGGGTGCCCAGTTCTGCATTCTGCCCCACTTGCGAGTAAAGATAGATATCAATCTTGTCGTCAGCCATAAAGAATTCATCAACGTAACTGCCATCAGTCAGAGCAGATACCGTAAACCCCAGAGACTCCGCCGTTAGTCCAAGTTCAGCTATACGCTCCCAGTTTGGCCTGATTTCCACCATCGGCTGGGCCAACACCAGCGAAGCAGGCTGGGTCTGAATCCGTGGGTTTTCGAATATTTCCTCTGCCCGCCGATAGGCCTTTTGCGCCACGGCATAGATATGCTCCAAACGATTACCGCTGACATCCAGATTAATACTGCGGGTACCACCATCGTTACTGGTAATAATGGAGCCGCGGGCAGCAAATGCATGCATACCCGGATAAGACTCAAATTTTTCAGAAATAACATTCATCAGATTTTCAATATCTGACGCCCTGGTTGGCACAACAATAATGCGCATATTGTCCGCCGATACGCGCAGCAGAAAGTAATCTACAGCCGGTGCGGGAATTTCACCACGCTGGTAAGCCTCCGGGTCTGCTTTTAGCATTGGCTGCATGTAAGTTTCAATCTCACGACCAATTTTTTGCATAGTGAGCAGATTGTAGCCAGGTGGTGCATTCATCGAAATAAAGGCTTTTGGCTCCTCACCTTCAGGCAAATATTCAGCCGGTGGCGTAAGCCACACAATCACAGCCAGACTGATACCGAAGGTCAGCGCAACGCATACCCAGCGTCGCCTGGAAGTAGAAAGAATCCAGTGTATAAGGCTCAGAGTCAGCCTGCGGACACGACCGCCCATATGTTGCCGACCATCACTGTCATCATGTGGCTCAAGATCTATACGAGCGGCAGCTGTCGGTAAAACAGTGATAGCAACCAGCATCGAAGCCAGAATAGCTGCCGAGATTGCCAACGCAATATCAGAGTACAACTGACCAGCTTCTTCATGGACAAACATGACCGGAATAAAAACCAGTACCGTGGTCATGGTTGATGCAAAAACAGCCGGCCAGACCTGTCGCACACCATCAACTGCTGCCTGCAAGCGGTTGCGCCCACGGCGCAACTCCAGCTCGATACTCTCCAGTACAACAATACTGTTATCCAGTGTCATACCGATGGCAAAGGCAATACCTGCCAGTGAAATAACATTTATAGTCCGCCCCGCCAGCAACAGTCCAAGAAATGCAACAATAATGCAAACAGGAATACCGACGACACCGATCAGTGTGGTACGAAAAGAGCGCAGGAAAAGATACATCACCACAGTAGCCAGCAAGGCACCAAGTATCAGGTTTTGCCAGACATTGCGCACTGAAGCCTCAACATAGCGCACATCATCCGATGTGAGCACCATTTGCAGCCCCATTGGTTCGAGCAGCTCACCATTAAGCGGCTCCAGATCGGCCATTACCTCCTTTTTGATATCAATGACATTGGAACCTGACTCCCGTCGCAAAGCCACCATAATACTGAGCTGGCCATTATAGGTAGTCACGTCGCGCTTCTCGAAATGATCAATCTGCACACGAGCCACATCCGACAGCCGGATAATCGTGTCACCGCGCCGTGCCAGCACCAGTTCGT
The DNA here is from genome assembly GCA_047974765.1 of Parahaliea sp. Taxonomy (GTDB): domain Bacteria; phylum Pseudomonadota; class Gammaproteobacteria; order Pseudomonadales; family Halieaceae; genus JBKECP01. Next base: position 34,340 of record JBKECP010000010.1, read on the forward strand.
TAAGTTCATCCAGCGAATCAAAACGTCCCACAGTTCGCAGCAGATACTGGCGTTTTCCGGATTCAATTTCACCGCCGGAACGATCACGGTTGCGTGCGCGTATCGCCTGGCGCACATCACTTAACATCAACCCGCGCTGGGCCAGTCTGGCCGGGTCAATCAGAATCTGGATCTGCCGTTCTGCACCGCCCCAGACCGAGACTTCAGAGATGCCAGGCACCCGTGACAAGCGGGGTTTAATATAGTCTTCCAGGTAATCGCGCATCAGGTCCATATCAAGCTGGTGAGGATTTCCCGGCAGCGGCAGCACTGAAAAAAAAATAAAACTATTCGCTGAAAAAGAGTTGGCGTAAATCCTTGGTTCATCCACCGCCTCGGGATAAGACGGCACCTGACTGAGTGCGTTATTAACACGAATCAGCATCTCTGTAATATCGGTACCAAAAGGAAATTCCAGCTCGACCTCAGCGCGACCACTTCGAGCCGTGGCAATAATTCGTGACAGATTGGGCAGGTTGCGCAAATATTCTTCCTGTTCAATCAGAATTTCCTTTTCCACATCCTGAGGTGTGGCGCCAGGCCAATTGGTACGAACACTAATGGCGCGCACATCAAGATCCGGGATCATCTGTACGGGTATACGCAGTGCGGCAACGATACCGAGAATACAAATAATTAATACCAGAACTGTCATTAAAGTACCGCGTTTGACAATCTTCTCGAACACGCTGAACCTCGATTTTCAGGAAGACACATCAACAGCCGTGGTTTGCACATTCACCACCTGACCGTTTTGCAGGGATTCATTACCTTCAATCACCACATTGGCTCCCACGGCCAAATTTCCATGAACTTCTACATAACCACCAAATTGCAGGCCAGTCTGTACATAGTGCTCTGTTACCTGTTTCAAGCCATCGACGACATTGACAAGCCAAACAGCCGTGCGACCATCGGGATAGCGCAAAATTGCATCCCGGGGTACCACCAGCCCATCATGGCCAGCGGGAATTCGCAGTATTGCCCGCACCGACATGCCAGGTTGCAGAACCGGACTGTCAGGCATCGGCAGTACCCGCAACAAAAATGTTCGCGCCCCGGGATCAGTTACCGGCACAATAGTATCCACTTCTGCAAGATAGGTTTTGTCAGGTTGAGCATTAAGGCTGTAGTGCAATACGCCCTCTTCGTTAATGAAGGTCAGGTAATCCTCGGCAACAGGAAACTCCATTCGCACCGTATTACTGGTTACCAGCTCCGCCACCGCCTGCCCGGGGCTCACCCATTCACCCACCTCCGTCAGCTTGGCACTGACAACACCGGCAAAGGGCGCGCTCAGGGTATGACGCTCAAGAAGACCCCGCTGGTAATTTGTTTCAGCACGCGCCTGCTGCAATGCGGCATCATCAATAGCCACCTCTGATTCCAGATCGCGCACGACGGTCTCGGCAATACTGCGCTGAGGAATCAATTCGCGCGCCTCACGCAAACGACGCTGAGCATTTTCAAGTGTATTGAGCGCCTGTTTTGCCTTCGCCTCTGCACTGGCCAGTTGCAGTGCAGCTAACTCCGAATCCAGCTGCAACAGCACTTCACCTGCCTGCACCTGTGATCCGGCATCAATATGCAGCGCCTGCACCAGGCCACTGATAGAGGTGGATAACCGGGCTGAGCGCTGGGCTGTTACGGAACCGGTCAATGCCACCTGATGATAGATAGGAACCTGCTCAATCGGTGCAACCCGCACCGGAGCCTGCGCTTGCGCAGGCGGGGTCAATACGCAGAAAAAACCGCTTACCCACACCAGATGGACAAGCGTCCCTGCCAATAAAGAATACAATTTACACAACAAAATAACGCCCCGACAGCCAGTACTGGCTCGTTATCAGAAGGCTACAGCCTATCCGACCGGGGCTGTTCAGGCCAGCCCTGCCACTGATTTATATACCTCAGCACGGGCATTGATTTCAAACAATGGCTTATACAGGCAGGGCAACATCCAGATCAGAAGACCAGTTTGATATTTGCATAATATTGTCGCAGTCCCGGATCAGAAAATGTACTGTAATACATATTTGAAAACTGATAATCCGCCTGGCTTTCATTAAAAACATTCTTGATGCCAAAACCGATCTCCGGCTGCCCGACAATATTATTGAAAGGCAGTTTTACCCGTGCAAACATATCGTGATAAATCTGTGAGGGAATGCGATTATCATTGTGATCCAGCAAAGCTGCATTGGCAGTGATCCGGTACTTACCGTAATACTGGGTACTCCAGCCAATACTCCAAAGCTCACTGGGTTGCAGGCTTATCGTTGATGTTGCACGATGACGTATAGGGCCTTCATTATACGGGTCATTGAGATAGCTCGATGCATCTGCGTTCAAACTCTCTTGCTGATCATATTTGTCGGTATAGGTATAAGCCAGATCCAGCTTGAGTAAACCAATACGCTTCAGATCAGTGTTATAGCCAAGCTGTATATCCACACCACTGGTTTCCAGCCACAGGGCATTGAATGGTGTGGTATCAACACTGACAATATTGTCATTGTCGTCACGTTGCACACGACTGCCAAATACACTCTCATTATTGACAATATTTTGTGCCGACAGTGAAGTGATATTGTTTTCTTTTTTAATTTTAAAGTAATCAATGGATAGCCTTAGTCCCGCAATGGCCTCAGGTGTTAATACCAGGCCAACATTAGTGCTTTTCGCCTCCTCCGGATCAAGACCGGGATTACCCCCTCCGACAGTAGACACATCCACCCGCAAACCGGTAATCGGGTCTATAATCGTCGACAAGGTATCGGCATCTACCGGGTCAGAAATTTCAGTAATGGTGGGTGTTTTGAAACCCTCACTATAGGAAGCTCGCAGCATAATCTGACTATTGGGAGAAAGACTAAAGCCCACCGTTGGAGAAAATTTTTCAAATGTTGCATTGGTATCTTCAGATCTCAACTCATTGCCTGTGGCATCGTAATTCTCATAGCGACCCGCCAACTGGACTTCAAGTTTTTCAATAAAAGAAACGTTCATATCCGAGGAAATCAATGGAACCGAGAGCTCACTGTAATAGCTGTTAATATCCTGCTGCTGGCGATTCAGAGGTGCTGATGGGTCATTGAGGTAAGTATGTTCAGGCCGCCCCTCACTTTTGTACTTCCGGTACTCCAGCCCCGTTGCCAGGGTGATATCACCCGCATACCAGGTGGCCAAAGTACCGAAAGCTCTAAGAGTTACAGAATTTAATTCCTGATCTGCAAATGTAGTTGGACTACTCCAGTAAGGCAGAATATCCGGATTATATGTCATGGTGTCACGCAGCACATTGACCGTACCAGCAGCCAACGCCTCATTATAAGCCCGGGTATCGGCACTTGTGCGACGACGGGCATCCCGATAAACATGCGCCTTGCTGTAAGTAATATCACCATTGAGCAGCCAGTTGGATGTAAGCTGCCAGTTAAAACCCAGTGACGCACCGGAATTACGTGTACGATTATAACGGGGGGAACGTGTTACAAAATCTGAATTAACCGGGAAGGATACCTGCACATCCTGGCCAAAAGGATTGTGGGGATTATCGGCAGAAATCGTCACATCTCTGAGGTTATGATAGCTGTGAAAAATACGGTTTTCATTTTCAGAATAATTGGCATCCAGAAAAACACTGATACTTTGACTGAAATCACGCGTGATACTTAACCGAACGTCATCGCTATCAGATTCCGGTACCAGATTGTACAACCTGGATAAACGCGAACCTGAAGCCGGCATGCCTTGAAACATATTCAGATCATATTGACCCAGTGTGGCATATAAAGGTTCAACACCATCCTGCTCCCAGCCAGCATAACCTGAGGGCAGGTAGAGGTAACTTGCATCACTGACATCAGGAAACAGCGGGCTGCCATTACGACTGCGCACATTGACCAGATTGCCATAGGGCGGAGCAACAGCCTGATCACCATTCATACCGTAGATAGCATCCGGGTTATTGCGCAACTGATCTGCGCGCCAGTCGGTATGAAAATCACGGTCACCTGCCAGCAGACGATTGCTTTCCTGACGCTGTGCAGTGAGCATAATGCGGGTTCGACCTTCCTCCAGCGACAAACCACCAGTAAAGTTCAGCGTTATATCCCCCTGGTTTGAATCAAAACTATCGCCATAACGCACATTGACTTCGGCTCCTTCATAATCACGGCGCAAAATGACATTAATAACACCACCCAATGCATTGCCGCCATAAATAGCCGAGGCTGAAGTGGGCAATACTTCAATACGCTCAATCGCCGCCAAGGGAATGTTATTAACATTTTGCTGATCACCCACATTTGAACGCCCCCGTTTACCAATACCCGCTCCCCTGCGGCCATTGATCAATACCAGTGTCTGATCGGCACCCAGCCCCCGCAAATTAAAACTGGATGACGAACCGGTCCAGCCATTTGTTCTCGAACTCGCCGGCCCCGTACTCATTGGCAGCATGGTTCTCATAAGGTCTTCAACAGTCGATGCGCCGGAGTTTTCAATAAACGAACGATCAATACTGATATAAGGTTGAACATCATCTTCTGAGCGGATCAGGTCCATATTTCCCGTGGCATAAGGCGATTCCAGTTTTTTTCCGTAAACTGTTATCTTTTCCATCACCGGCTGACTCTGTGACGAGCGCTCTTCTGCATTGCTGCCATGAATAAAAGTCAGGTTTATTAACAGCACTGGCAATATGATCTGAGCAGCCCTGCGATAATCAGTATTCCTTAAAAAAACTATTAATAACTTGTTTTTTGCATCCATATTCAAAAATCCCCTACCTTTATAATGAATAAAAATCAACTGTCGCAGGCAAACGCTTATGCGCAGGAAAACCAGAGTAAAAAGCATTAATATATTTCTTTTGATTTGCGCATAAGGAACGCTATACGCATATCAGAGCTGGTTTATTAAATATCACAAATGATAATCATAATCATTAACTACATTCTCTTTATTAATTATTCTTGATAAGGCTTTACAAGCAGACAGAATCAGTTGGCACACCTTCATCGGCAAAAGGCATACTCGAACATATTATTCAGGAGCAGTACTTTAAAAAATTGGGGCGAAACAGGATCCGCTATCGCGAACTTAAAGATATTTGTACATCTGAGGCGGGAAACCGGGCAGACTGAAACCAGCCTGCCCTGAAAACATCATCAGGCAAAACAGTAATCAGTGAGTGCTTTGTGAAGCCTTCTCTACACTCTTTACAGAGTTTATTTTTTCCATGTTACCTGCCTTCCCTGTACTTTCTTTATTCACTGCCTTCTGCTCGTGCTTCAGCAGCTCTGCACGCCAGTGATGACTGCGCTCGATAATGTACTGGCGGATACTTTCCACCTGATCAGTATCAAGAATACCGCCAAAAACCGGCATGCCCTTGTTGGAACGCAGGCCATAAACAATGGGTAAAAAGTCTGCCTGTGTCTGCTCAGACATATAGCGCAGATCCGGGATAATATCTGCACTCATAGCCGACAAGCCATGACAAAGACCACAGTGTTTACCAAACAGATCACTGCCTTTAGCCAGTGTTTCGGCATCAGCCTCCAGCGGCGGTGGCGAAGGTGGTTCAATCGTCCGGCGGCGCACCGGCGGCATGGTTTGCTTACCACCGATCTTGAAAACATACAGACGCGAATCGGCAACCACATGAGTCCGATAGGCAAGAGCACCAAAGGTGATGGGGAAGGCCCCCCCCCAACCTACGTTGAAAGCAACATACTGTTCGCCATCAACCTCGTAGCTTATGGGCGCAGCCACTACACCGCTGGATACTTCACGCTCCCACAGCGGTTTGCCGCTGTCGGCGGCATAGGCCAGCACACGTCCATCCGCCGTCCCCTGAAATACCAGATTACCAGCGGTAGTCAGCGTTCCGCCATTACCAACATGTTCATAAGGCTGTTGCCAACGGGCTTCCTGTTTTACAGGGTCCCAGGCAACCAGGTTGCCACGATAAATGCCGGCCAGCTTTTCCACGTCTTCAATGGTTTCTGGAACAGTGGGAATCACCATACCCAGATTGGGAACACCTGGCTTGGTCGGCGTTGATTTTTCCAGCGGACTGAAGTGCTCCATCGTCACCTGCTGGGGGATATAAACCAGGCCGGTATTCGGGTTATAACTCATCGGATACCAGTTATGGGCTCCCTGAGATCCAGGAAAAACAATTTTTGGCTCCGATGAAGTCCAATAATCCGCGGCCTCCCGGTCTATAATCGGGCGGCCGGTTTTTGGGTCAACACCCTTGGCCCAGGTTATTTTGCCATAGGCCTCGGCTGATAAAAATTCACCCGTGGCGGCATCAAGTACATAGAAAAAACCATTTTTTGGCGCCTGCATAACAACCCGCCGTGGCTTTCCATCAATAGGCAGGGTACTTACAATAATGTGTTGTGTTGCCGTGTAATCCCAGGCATCACCGGGGGTCGTTTGGTAATGCCAGACATACTCTCCAGTATCGGGCCGCAGGGCGACGATAGAGGAAACAAACAGATTATCACCCTTACCCTCAGAGCGCAGTTGCGGATTCCAGAAGGAGCCATTGCCCACACCGATATACAATAGATCCAGATCCGGATCATATGCCATGGAGTCCCAGACTGTTCCACCACCACCCTGCTTCCAGTACTCATCGCCATACCAGGTCTTGCGTATCATGGTTATGGTTTCTGTTTCATCACCCTTGGCCGGGTCACCCGGTACGGTAAAGAAACGCCAGAGCAGTTCACCGCTGTCTACATCATAGGCTGAGATATAGCCTCGCACGCCAAACTCGGCACCGCCATTACCAATAATTACCTTTCCTTTAACAATACGCGGAGCACCTGAAATAGTGTAATTGCGATCCGGGTCAACCAGGGTATTGACCGACCAGGCCAGCTCACCTGTTTTGGCATCCAGAGCTTCCAGGCGGCCGTCATATACCCCGACATAGACTTTATCACCCCATACAGCCACCCCCCGGTTGGCAGCGTCGCAGCAGCCACGCCCCTGAATGCCACGCCAGACCTTGGGGTCATAACGCCACAGCTCTTTACCGGTTTTAGCGTCCAGAGCAAAAACCATGCTATACGCGCCCGTTGTGTAAAGTACGCCATCAACCATTACAGGCGTCCCTTCTATCACTCGGTCAAGCTCGTATTTATAGGACCAGGCCAACCCCAGATCACCCACATTTTTATCGTTGATAGCGGTCAGCGGAACAAAGCGCTCTTCACCGTAGTTACGGCCATGGCTCATCCAGTTGCCGGGCTCATCATCCGCTGCATTCAACCGTTTTTCTGTTACCGGGGCGGCCAGTGCAGTCGGTATAAGACAGGCAGAGAGTACCAGGGCACCAAGGAAGTGCTTCTTGTTATGATTGAGCATCGTACAGATATCCTCTTTGTATTAGCTAATAGCTGTAGTGTAGGAGAAAATGGGGAGTAGATACCTCATTTTTTGTAGAAGAGGTGGCCGGACAAAAGCTTTTTTATATATCCAGCTCATCCATCGCCAGGGATAGGTCTTTGCTGCAGGCAAGTTCGTATTCATGACATCAAATCCGTCAAATAACGACAAATATTCTTCTGTCGTACCTTAAATATTACGCACACGCCGATAAGCCGCATCGCCTATATCAGCGCTGACAGTCTCACCCAGCTGGTGGGCCGCCAGTATGGCCGCTCTTACCGCATCAGCGTCCAGGGGCTGTAACAAATTACCGATAAAAGGAAAGGCCAGCGTCCCCTCTACCAAAGTATCCAGCACCGTCTGATCACCTGACGAAAGCCCCAGCTGGCCCAAATGTACCGGCAGACCAATAGCAGCAAAAAATTCTGCCACTTTTAACGCTTCCACGCGCTGCTCCTGCACCATCAACTGTGCCAGTGTGCCAAAGGCCACCATTTCGCCATGTAAATAGTCATCGTGCACCTGCGGCAGCAAAGTAAAGCTCTGCGCCACACCGTGTGCTGCCGCCAAACCACCACTTTCAAAGCCCAATCCACTGAGCAGGGTATTGGCTTCAACTACATTTTCCAAAGCCGCATCTACACGGTTGGCGACAACGGCTGCCGCCGCCGCCGTACCATCCTGAAACAATGTTTTTGCACAGGCTTCGGCAATGGCCTGTGCGGCCAGTGTCGGCCGGGTACCAACTCCGTTGATGCCAGACGGATTACTCCAGCAGGCAACAGCTTCGTACCAGGTTGCCATTGCATCACCCATACCAGCAACAAGATAGCGCTCAGGTGCTGCGGCAATAATTTCAGTATCCACCAATACCAGTACAGGGTGTTCAGGAAAGAACTCGACATCAACACTGACCCCTTCAGGGGTGTAAATCACCGACAGGGCCGAACAGGGCGCATCATTGGAGGCCAGCGTCGGTATAATCACCACCGGCACCCCCAAACGATATGCTACAGCCTTGCCGGCATCAACACATTTGCCACCGCCAAAGGCAACCAGACAGCCGACATTGCACACAGCCAGACGATCCGCATGTGCAGTAATTTCCTCCAGCGAGCTCTCGCCCTGAAATTCACTCCACTCAGGCTCAATATTTGCCTCACGCAAAATTTTCTCCAGGCGTTGACCTTCAGCCTGGCGTCCTCTGGGTGAAAGCATGATGCCTGCCCGTGAGCAGGACAGTACCGACAGATAACGCCCCAGGCCATCGAGCACACCTGGTCCCTGAATATAGCGATGAGGTGAGACAAAGGCTCGCGGCAAAGAACCATTATTAGGACAACCCAGTACATCAAAAGGAAAGTAGGTAGCAGCTTTGGTCATAAACTGGTTCTCTTGACACTTTTATATTATTGAAAGCAACGGCTACTGAAGGTTGTTAGCAGATTGTCTACCAACCGCCTCTGTTACTCCAAACCGGATGCAAGACAGTCATACAGCAGATAGTGACAAAGCAGGTCCGGAACATACCGGAGTGGTAACTATCAATTTCAATTTGGCCAAACTGAACATAAATACCTGCCGGGACAATACGGCACTCACTATTGCAAACCACACGCTGGCAACACCCGGTGTTGATGTCTTAACCTCCACGGGTAATATATCCATCATTCATCACTGCGAGCAAAAGTATAGCCCTCCTTAGTGGCAAATTTCCAATGGCTTTAGCCTATCAAATAGCCGTCCTCTTGATCTTTATCAATCCCGGCGGAAAGTTCCCATCAGGCGGTTCATACCCAGAATGTGGGGTTCAATCCGCTCCAGCAGCTCAGCCTGCTCCAGTCCATCCGGCAAAGAGGGCTCCACATTCAATGCCAACACCCAAAAATAATAGTGATGCAAACCATGCCCATGCGGCGGTGTCGGGCCATTATAGCCACTATTACCAAAGTCATTGCGACCTTGCGCATAATAACTCACACCCTCAGCCAGCGTATTCACATCTGGCGGAATGTTATACAACACCCAGTGGGTAAAGCCGTAGGTGCCATATTCACGCACCAATGGCGCATCGGGATCATGGCAGAAAATGGCAAAAGAACGGGTACCTGCCGGTGCATTTCGCCAGGATAATGCCGGTGAAATATCCTCACCTTCAACAGTGTGTTTATCAGGAATACCCTCATTTGTGGTGAAGGCGGTAGACGTCAGTTCCAGATCAGATAGTGCAAAACCCATCGAAGTGCCTCTTGTTGCCAAAGACCATGCATCAGAAAGTTCAAACGTCAAGCCTATCAGAAGCCACTGCCATACGCCCACCTAAAAAACACCTGCTCAGCTATCAAGCTGGCAATCCATGTTGCCGGACTAATATCACAAACAAAGCACCAAATAACACCAGAAGCCTGTTTGCCCCCTTATTCTCGCTCTGCACTTTCGCTAAACTTGCGCCACGCTCACAATCTTATTAAAGCCATGACGTTTAAATCCGCATATGCTTTGCTACTGGCAATCCTTATCAGCACAATTTCTTTTGACGTGACCCATGCAGATGAGCTGAAATTTTCACAGTTATCCGGCTGGCAGTCTGATGATATGCACGAAGTCTGGAGCAGCTGGCAAAAATCATGTCATGCACTGCGAAAAAAACAACAGCCAAAGTGGATCAACTTATGTGATCAGGCAGATAAAATCACCCCGACCAGAACCAACATAAGGCACTACTTTGAACGCTATTTCACATTAAAGTTACTCACCAATACCGACGGTTCCAGCGAAGGCCTTATCACCGGTTATTACGAGCCGGTTTTGCGAGGCAGCCAACAAAAAAATAGCGTATACAAATATCCCATATACAAAAAGCCCACTGATTCAACACTGCTGAAGCTGTCGCGCAAACAAATTGAAACACACGCTGAAAAGTTCAGGGATGATGTCCTTCTATGGACAGACAACCCCTACGATCTGTTTTTTCTTCATGTTCAGGGCAGTGGACAGGTTGAACTTGCCAATGGGCAGCGTAAAGCACTGGTGTATGCCGACAATAACGGCCATGAATACACATCGATAGGCAAGGTATTGATTAAGCAGGGAGCCATAAAAAAAGAGGCGCTTTCACTACAAACCTTAAAGACCTGGCTCAACAACAATCCGGCACAAGCTACTACCATATTGCAACAGAACCAGCGCTATATATTCTTCGATCTTATTGACATCCCCGAACAACAAAGCGGCCCCAGAGGTTCTTTGAATGTCGCCTTGACACCACAGCGCAGTATTGCAATTGATCCCAGATATGTTCCACCGGGCAGCCCGGTTTTTTTGCAAACCACCTTGCCTGACGACGGCACACAAGCCCGGATATTTAATCGCCTTGTATTTGCCCAGGACACCGGTGCAGCTATCAAGGGAAAAATTCGGGCCGATGTATTTTTTGGTCAGGGTGCACAGGCTAAATTCCTGGCGGGAAACATGAATCAGCAGGGGAAAATGTATTTATTGCAACCACGCTATTAACCTGGCAAACAACTTCGTTGACGGTGGTGACACTTCTGTGTGCTGCTATATTAGCCCGACAATCCATGCAGCCGGATTAATAATTATACTCAAGGTCACTCTGAACAGTATTTCATTAATCGCTATATGTCATATCTATTGTAATGCCGAGAAACTGGTCACTTCGATGTACAGATAACCAATTGTGACCCACTGGGTCAGAGCTTTGCCATAAAAACTCCTCCGTATTATTGATTTCATTATTGACAGCATTAATCATATATCCACCGACAGCAGCCACATCATCACCAAAAAGTTTATGCGCCAGGGCATCTACGGCACTGACAATACCCGGATAATCTTTCCGAAAGTCATGAACAAGGCGCACTGCACACCGCACCCTCACCACATTATCGACCCGCCAGACAGTGTGCATGGTAAATATGGCTTCCTCTGCCGACCCCTGTATTTCAACCCCCGCCTGAAGAACGCCACCGTCAGGTGTAGTTCCCACAATCAGGCTGTCATCATCAGCCGCCGCTGCGGCAAGACTCTCTGCCGTATGTGAACGCATCGCGTGGCAAACCTTCGAGAAACGCTCAAGTAATTGTGTGGAATTATGGTCCGCAGCAACAGTTGCAGATAACTGCTCAGCAGTTGCGGCGGGATGAAACAGTGCCGCTATCAGCAATATCAGCACAATAAACCGTTCAATTATGTTCTTACAGCTACTGGCTTGCGCCACCTGTGACAGGTGCACAACAATAGCGTCAAGCACTGTCGGATACGATATCGACAAGTGTAAACATCCTTGGATCAGATCACTGGAATTTGAAAAAATACCCAACCGAAATCCATCGGCCGGGCATTTTGAAATTTACCTAAAAACAGGGCTGCTTATTATCCAAGCCTTAAAATACAAGGCAATATCAGTCCAGGTTGGCATTGACAAAATCCCAGTTGACTAGTGCCCAGAATGCATCTATGTATTTGGGACGGGCATTGCGATAATCAATATAGTAAGCGTGCTCCCACACATCAACCGTCAGCAGAGGCTTATCACTACCTGTCAGCGGGGTTTCAGCATTACTGGTATTGGCAATAGCGACAGAACCATCGGCTTTTTGCACCAACCAGGTCCAGCCTGAACCAAAGTTGCCTATTGCACTGGCAGTGAATGCTTCTTTAAACTTGTCAAAAGAACCAAAAGCCGCATTGATTTTGTCAGCCACTGCACCAGTAGCCGCACCGCCGCCATTGGGGCTCAGACAATTCCAGTAGAACGTGTGGTTCCATACCTGAGCTGCATTATTAAATACACCACCGGAAGACTTCCTGACGATAGTTTCCAGATCCGCATCAGCCAGCTCAGTATCTGCAATCAATGGACCCAGTTTATCGACATAGGTCGCATGATGCTTGCCGTAGTGAAATTCCAGTGTTTCCTGGGAAATATGCGGCTCCAGTGCGTTCATTGCATAGGGCAGCCCGGGAAGTGTAATAGCCATGATGTTCTCCTTGCTTTGCTCTTTTAAAACAGCCCCTTTTCGGGGTGCGGTCAGCGGAGGTCTACTATAACGGAAAACCCCGAAGGCTTGGCAAGCCCTTCTTCCAATAAAGATGCCAAAAAAGCACGCGCACTGAAGACACGCGACTGGACATGCAGGGCTTTATCCTCCTCCACAGGGCCTGACAAGGTGTTTACAGGCTTATCTGAACATTACCAACTGCTCCAGCATACTTAACATACGGTGCAAATCAGCCGTTCCAGACAAACGATGATCACCCTGTTTGACCAATTGCAGCTCCACATCTTCGCCGCTTAGCTGTTCAACCAGACGGATGGATGCCTGCCAGGGCACAGCTTCATCCTGCTGACCATGAATAATACGCACCGGCGCATCAATCGCTATCGGCATCTCTCCCAGGCGATGCTGGCGACCATCAGCCAGCAATTCACGGGTAATAATATAAGGTCGAGAGTCGTAAGGAGAAAACAGTTCGCAACGGCCTTTATTTGCCAGCGAAACACGTTGGGCTTCACTCATACGCTCATTGACAATGCGCTCAGTAAAATTCTGTGCAGGGGCAATTAACAGTAAACCCGCAATGCGTTCAGGCCGTTCCAATGCCGCCAGCAAAGACAACCACCCACCCATGGATGAGCCTACCAATAGCTGGGGCCCTACCGTCAGCTCATCAATCACTTGCAGGGTATCAGCCAGCCAGTGACTGAGTGTAAAGTGGGTGATATCCCCCCCGGACTGACCGTGCCCCCGATAATCAAAGCGACTGTACTGACGGCCTTTTTCAACACACCACTGCCTGAGTGCCAGTGCCTTCATACCCTGCATATCTGACTGAAAGCCGGGACAGAAGATAATCCCCGGTCCCTCACCATCGAGCCACTCACAGGCAATGTCATCACCGCTGCCTGTAGTGAGTCGACAAAATACTATACCGCTCATGCCCCCTCCTTAAAAATGAGCTATTACTCTCAAACCTGATCACCTGAAGCCATTCAGCACATCATACCTCACAGAGATCAGTTCAAACTTGTGGCCACGCCCAGTTCTGGGTAGGCTTCCCCCCTTGTTGTTGATAAATATCCCAAGGAACCCTGAATGCAAAGGTCTGCCAGAGTTATTACAGCTCTGTTGTCACTACTATGCGCTACTGTACAGGCCGCGCAGAACTCTGATAAAAGGCAAACCCGTTTTTCTGCAGAAGTTGCTATAGGTGCTGAATACGACAGCAATGTTGCTATTGACGAACTCGATACCAGCAGCAGCAAATCTGACAATGCTCTGACACTGGATGCCGACCTTTCCCTGAAAACAGCCCTTAGCGAACACACTGAACTTAATCTGTCTTATGATTTCAGCCAGAATATCTATCAGGATTTTGGTGAACTCAATCGACAAACACATATTCTGGGTACCAGTATCGAGCAGGACTTTGAACGTATCGATACAGGACTGTCGCTGTTTTATATCAGCTCTTTGCTCGACGGTGACAGCTTTTTGACGCTGTATCGGATATCACCTTCCCTGTCAGGTTTTATAGGTAAAAAGTGGTTTGGACGAAGCGCTCTGGTGTATTCGGATAAATCCCTGGAGCAAAACTCTGACCGGGATGCACAAACCCACACAGTAGAGCTTGATCTTTATTACTTTGCCCGGGGACTACGCAGCTATATTAATGTGGGTTACCGTTATAAAGACGAAAATGCTGAAGCAGAACATTATGATTACGGTTCAAACGGTATCAAACTGCGCTATATACACCGCTTTGAACTGCCCTCACGCACATTGAAGCTGGAACTGGCCTGGCGCTATGAAGATCGTCACTACCGCCACGACACACCCGCAATCAATAGAAAACGTAGTGACCAGCGCCAGCGCTGGCAGCTGGACGTGGAAATACCAATTCTGAAGAACTCAGCCGTACAGTTGTATAGCAGTTATGGCAATTATGATTCCAACTACTGGCCGGCTGATTACGATCAACTGGTAACCGGCAGTCGTTTTATCCACCGCTGGTAGACCGCCGTAGAGGCGTCAATAAGCCATAGCCATAAATATCATCCCGCCCGGGTGGCCCAAGATCCCTGGCATCAGCGAAAAGACTGTCCATAACATTGGCAGCCGGTTCAAGCTGACGCAGACGCGCCGCTGCCGTAGTTGCAAAGGGCACCGCAAAAGAAGTGCCTGATGACGTGGCATAACCACCACCAGGCCTGGCGTGCAGCATGCCGACACCGGGAGCGGCAATATCAAGATAGTCACCGCGGTTGGCCAGACGGAAAATACGCCCCCCTGTATCGACAGCCGTTACGGCCACTACCGTATCGTAAGCGGCCGGATACATCGGCTTAGCTACAGGCCCACCATTACCAGCTGCCGCCAGCACCAGTACACCGCGATTTGCGGCCCGCTTGAGTGCTGTCTCCAGCAGTTTATTCGGTGGTCCTGCCAGACTCACATTAACCACATCCACACCCGAGGTCACCAGCCAGTCAAGTGCACGCACCAGACTGACCGTGCTGGCCACCTCCCCGAGGTTATCATCCTGTTCAAACACTCCAGCGGCATAAAGCCGGGCCCGTGGTGCCAGCCCACGATAATGCTCACCGTCAGCAGCAATCATCGACGCTATAGCCGTACCGTGGAAATTAGGCGCACTGGCACTGTCATGAACGAAGGAGGCTACATGAATACGCGAGCCAGACAGATCAGGGTGAGAGGTATCAACCTGACTATCAATCATGCCAATTTTAAAATCCATTTTGTCAATATCAGCCGGAAATGGAACCGCCTTGCGCGGTTCGATACCTTCAACCTTATGCGTAATAGGTGAACCGGCCGTATAAAAATGGTTGAGATCAACATCCGCACGTCCGGAGCCCACCACATCAACAACCCCCTGACGCACTGCCGAAATTTCAAAACTTGAAGGCGCCGCCACCTCTGCCAGACGCAAACCCATACCGGGCAACTCTGTTACGTTTTCAAAGAGATAGCCTTCCCTGGCCAGCTTTTCAAAAGCTTCAGGTTCAGCCATTACCAACCATTGGGCCGTTCGGATACGGGTTTCGTCCACCTCAAACTGATTTTCAATCTCATCGATGATTTCATCGATTTCAGCTTCCAGGCGATCTTCAACAGCTGTGGCGGCATTCATTTCAACCATATTTTCTATGTTATTTTCCACACTGTTTTCGACACTGGTCTCCACACTTGTTTCAATACCACCTTCAACCTGGCTTTCAACAGAATTTTCAACACCCTGCTCAACGCTGTTTTCTACGCTGGCTTGTACGGCATTTTCAACACTGGCCTCCAGATTCGTCTCAACACTGGCTTCAACCTGAGACTCCACCGTATCGTTAACCGCCACCTCAACCTGATCTTCAACTGTATCTTCAACACTGTCCTCAACCGCCGCCCCCACCTGATTTTCAACAGAGTCTTCAATTGAGGATTCAACCGATGTTTCAACACCGTCCTCTACCGTGTTCTCAACCACCTGCTCCAGGTTATCCTCGACGCTATCTTCAATACTACCCTCGATATTGGCCTCTACATTCTGCTCAACATTGGCCTGAACCTCTTCTTCAATATTGGCCTCGATATTGTTCTCGATGTTTTCTTCAATATTCTCTTCAACAACGGTTTCAAGCTCATCCTCGGCGCTGTTTTCAATATCCTCTTCGACTTCATCCTCGATAATGTCTTCCATGTCCATACAGCAGGGTGTCTGAGCCTGAACATCAGCCGTATGCGGCCAAAAAAGAGTCAGGGATATTGCAAATACCAATATTCCCCGGATAATTCCCAGAGCCGCCGGTGAACCATAAAAACATACAGGAGTCATAGTGCCCCGTGCACTGACAATATTGTTAGAGGTACTATCAAAACCTTTATTAAACATAGCCTTACCAAACTATAACCATACCCGCCGGATTCGGTGGATTCATCAGGATAACGGCTCAGAGGGGGATATATTCCTGGCAATGGAATAGAATCCCCCGCCAACACGTCATGACTACAACAGGGACATTATGCCATCACTGAGCAGCTCACAGCGAGAGGCTTTACTCGCTGAGCTGAGTGGCCTGCGAAGGTTTTGCTTTTCACTGACAGGAAGTCAGGCAGACGCAGACGATCTGCTACAAGCCACCGTGGAAAAGGTACTCGATAAGGGGATGCCAGCTGAGGCGCACCCAATCAAGTGGGCTTATCGTGTCTGCAAGAATACCTGGATCGACGAACTGCGATCCCGTGAAGTGAGGCAACGCTACCCGGAACAGGCAGAAGAACCGGATTTCTCCCCTTCTGCCGAGCTTGTCGCCGGACAGGAGCAGGCTCTGGGTGCCGTAGGTGTTGCACTTGAACAACTGCCAACAGAGCAGCGACTGGCGCTGACCCTGGTTGCAGTGGAGGGCAAAACCTATGCAGAGGCAGCGGAAATCCTTGAGGTACCGGTAGGCACAATTATGAGCCGGATAGCCAGAGCCAGGCGTCAGTTAGTGGAAACGCTGAAGACGCCAGATGATGAATGAGTACAGACAACATGACGGATACAGACCTACAACAGCTCTCAAGCTATATTGATGGTGAGCTGACGGCAGTTCAAAATGCTGAGCTTGAACAACGTCTGGCCAGTGACAGCAGTTTGCAGATGCAATTGCGTGCACTGCAACGTGTCAACAGACAGTTTATCGAGCTGGCTGGCAAACCAGATCCGGCTCATGTACCCGCAGCAGTCAGCGCCCTGCTCAAGAATCCTCAGTACAAAGCCTCTCAGCAGGCAAAAATTTTGCCCTTCCCTGTTCGCCACCGCCGAACATTATCAGCAGGCATGGCACTGGCCGCTTCGCTGGTGCTTGCACTGACTATTGGTTTTAGCGGCCAAAACACTAACATTTCAGATGAGCCCGGTCAGGATAATACTGTTGCTACAGCGCTGGATAATATTACCTCCAGTGCTGACGAGTGGACACCACTGGCCGACAACCGTCAGCTGCGCGCTGTTTTGAGCTTTGCCAACAACGAAGGTCAATGGTGTCGTGAATACCAGCTTAGACAGGATGCAAGCCAATGGCGAGGCGTTGCCTGCCGCAATGAAAATGGCTGGCAGGACGCATTACTGCTCAAAGACAACAGCCTGCCAGCCAATACAGCAAACTATCAACCTGCTGGCGCTGGTGACGTTGATGTCATTGGCAATTATATCGACACACATTCTGTAGACATTCCCCTGAGTGCAGTTCAGGAAGCCGAAGTGATCGCTCGCAAGTGGCAGTAAGTTTCAATCCAGGTGCAGGAATGACAAGGAGCCTTCGCGCTCCTTTTTTTATGCATCCGCACTTTTACCAGTCTCTTCATCGTATCAACACACCACAGCCAATAGAGCAGGCTGCAAACCTGTAAGCATAAACACGAAAAAGGAAGAAAAGGAAAGAGAAGATGGGAGAGTGGCAGAGCTTGCCGCCCCATGTCGACGACAAGCTCTGGAGTACAGGCTGGAGGGCTAGCGGTCCCCAGGCCTGAGTCCTGATGCCAGTTATACCTTTCAGCTTACTGACGAAACCACAGTCACGATGCAAAAACCGACTGTGGCAGGTGTTAAAATCGAGTCTGCCAATACCTGCCAACGCGGTCTGCTTCTCAATGGCAGACATCGCACCCAATAGCGGGCATCACATGACTCGAAGCGGTTTCACTCCACTTACTGCATTAACGGATGGCCGGACATATCTATTCCACTGTCTGTCATATTTTTATCACCCCCGTTTTATCAGTAACAGCTAATACAGTGTCCAAGCCCCTTTATTCTTTGCCCACCAACCCCGGCCCAACATTGCATAAATACTTTTGTACCGCACTGCCTATCTTGAATACACTATAAAATAGCCGTTTTAATGGCCATTTTGAGCTATTTGAATAGTTCATAGCCAGAAACATCGTTGATCTGCCAGGCACAGTCTTTTTAACAGCGTTCATTTATGTTGTTCTTTCCAACGATGTGAATAATGCCAATTATCAGGGCATGGAGCATTTATTATTAACTCAGCAAGTTTTTAGCCGAATGAATAAGCGGCACATGAAGGTGCCGCCGCAGGCTGTAAGCCTGTGCGAACCCCTGAAATCAAGGGATTTCACAAATACCGCCGATTTTCAGGGGCGACTATCAAATAGTGAAGGATTTATCTATTTGATGGTCGGGTTAATAGTTATCTATAAACAATAAGCGCTTTGACTTTATTGATTACATCAGCAATATGGAGCTGAGGCAGTGCATAAAGAGATATCCCGCTTGTCATCGGGGTACGGTACTTTGATAACAACAGTAAGCAGGCTGTTTTAACAGCCCGAGTATTTTCTGACAAATACTCAAACAAACACATAAAGATCATACGACACTAATAAATAGAGGAATATCATGCAAAAACTGATTACAGGCAGTCTGTTGCTGTGCGGCATGCTGCTGTCTGGTCTTAACGGCCAGGCCGCTGTTCCACTGGCGGCTGAAAAGGCGATTGAAGCCATCGAACCTCAAATGATCCAGTGGCGGCGCGATCTGCACCAACAACCGGAGCTATCTAACCGGGAATTTAAAACTTCAAAGAAGATAGCAGCCCACCTGCATGCTATTGGTCTGGACAAGGTTGAAACCGGTATTGGCCATACCGGCGTAGTCGGCACACTCATTGGTGGCAAGCCAGGCCCGGTCATAGCACTGCGCGCTGATATGGACGCCCTGCCAGTTGCCGAACAAACGGGGCTGGCCTTCGCCTCCCAGGCCAAAGGTGAATATCGGGGCCAGGAAGTATCGGTTATGCATGCCTGTGGTCATGATGCTCATGTAGCTATGCTGATGGCCGCTGCTCAAGTGCTGGCAGAAAATCGGGCAGAGCTGGCAGGCACCCTTAAATTCATCTTTCAACCTGCCGAAGAAGGCCCGCCTTCCGGTGAAGAAGGCGGTGCAGCACTGATGATCAAGGAGGGCGTACTCTCTGGTGCCGATGCACCGGAAGCGATTCTTGGACTGCATGTCTGGCCAGATGACGCTGGTCGGCTGATCTATCGTGCCGGGGGCTTTATGGCCGCTGCAGATACTCTGGAAATTACCGTTAACGGGCGTCAAACTCACGGCTCTTCACCCTGGCTGGGGGTTGACCCTATCTATACCGCAGCTCAGATTGCCATCGCCTTACAGGGCATCCCTTCACGCCATCTGGACATCACCCAAGGCCCGGTGGTTATTACTATCGGCTCATTTAACGGCGGTATCAGAGGCAATATTATTCCAGATACCGTTGAAATGGCGGGCACCATCCGCACCTTCGATAGGGCAGTGCGCGAACAACTGCATCAGAAACTTCGGCAGACGGTAGCGGCTATTGCCAAAGCCAACGGTGCCACAGTCAAAGTCAGTATCACTGCAGCGGCACCGGTGACAGTCAATGATCCTGTTCTGCTCAGACAAATGATGCCATCCCTTGAGTGGGCCGCAGCTCAACATGGTGTACATGAGGGGCGGGCCATTACCGGCGCTGAGGACTTTGGTTATTTTGAGCAAAAAATTCCCGGCCTGTTCCTGCACCTGGGCGTTGGCAACACAGATATTGCCCGCAGCGAACGGCCAGCCAACCACTCTCCCCTGTTCGATGTGCAAGAAAGTGCACTGATTATCGGCGTACGGGCACTGGTAGGCTTCGCCTTTGACTATCGGGGAAAAACGGCATCATAACTACGTACACAGGTGCAGACAAAACTGTCGCACCTGTATCGTCTTTTATCACTATTGGCTCAGATCGGCAGCGGAATAAAAACCGTTGATGCGGTGTGTACTGCCGTGGTGATCAGGCGATCATCAACATCGGCGGCCACTTTTGCCAACAGATCCTGCAAGGCAATCATCTTGCCAAACAGACGTTCAAAACTGAGGTTATCAATCACACCGTCGCGCTCATGGGTAATCAGATAGGGGCGTCCATCCGGGCGGCGTATCTGCTTGAGCTTCCACACCAGGATTTCCACATTGCGGGCGCTGGTAGAAAGTGCTTCGGCATTGAGCTGATGCAACATAAACATTTCTGGTTTATAACCATAGGCTTGGCGCAACATATCAGCCAGGCCACTGATCAGCGCAAACACCCGATCACCCGTATAGGCTGAATCAAAAGCCAGATTCATGGCCTCAATACCCTGCTTTCCTTTCAGCTCTTCAAAAACCAGCTCCCGTTCATTCACCCGTAATTGAGCAAGACGCATCTCCAGCGTCATACCAGGAATTTTACGAAGCTCCGCAGGATTGCGACGATAGAGCTTGACAAGCAGCTCACGCACCAAAGTACGTGTGGTATTAATAGCTTCATCAGCTACTAGGTCAATATCAGATTTGGCAAGATTTTTAATTTCATAGGACGCGCAACCACCACCCAGGGTGAATATTAATACCAGGGCAATCCGAATCAGACTTTGACAGAGATGGCCGTTGTATCGCACCCTGATCACTCCATTGTGTTATATGGCCACATGCTTACAGACCACCGCATAGTAAGGGATTTGCCCTTGAAAAACAGTTCATCACATACAGAACGTGGCAAGTGTCACGGAAAAAGGTAAGCTTGCTGCCTTAATAATTACCGGAGTTTGCATATGTACAAACTTTTTTTCATTCCCGTTTTCGCTTACCTGTTGAGCGCCTGTGCCCAGTTCGACAGTCAACGTGGCGTCGAGGTAAACTGGGATACCACCACAGTCGACAGCTTCAGCATTGGAAAAACCACGCGCCAACAGGTAATGGACAGACTGGGACCACCTTCTCAACTGATTTCTCTCGATGGTGAAACCGTACTGTACTACCTCTTCGAACACACCACAGGAGAAGGTTTGATTCTGGTGTTCTACAACCGCTTCAGCAATCACACCCGTTATGACCGTGCTGTATTCATTTTTAATGAGCAGAATGTATTGACTGAATATGCATCACATATCAATGAACACAGTCAGCACTAAAGTATTACTGCTGCTGATATTCAGTAGCCTTACAGCATGCACCCAATGGCAACATGAACTGGGTCTTGCCATTGATGCGCAGACACCTTCTCACCTGCAAACCAGTATGTCGATGGCAGAGGTGCTGGCTGAGCTCGGCCCACCGCTACGCATCAGCGCTTCAGAGTCAGGCTATATAATGGCCTGGGAATACTGGCAGATTCACGAACAATCTGTTGGCATCAGCCTCGGCACAGTGGGAGCCGACCTGCTATCCATTGACTGGGGTGATGCAAGCGTTAGCGGCCAGTTTTTGCTGGTAAGTTTTGATCATAACCACCACTTATCCAATCTGTCCTATTCCACCTGGAACAAGGATATTGGTGGAGGTCAGGCTATTCAGCCAATGGTTGGAGCAGACCTGATTGATATTGATGACCTGACAATACCGCTGTCGCAGCACAACTGGGGCCAGGATTTAATGGAATCTCTGCCAAAGGTGTTAAATCTGCACAACTCGCCCGGACAAGGTACTGCCGGTATTGAACAACGAGGAACTCCCACAGGCACAGGACAACGCAGCCTGGAAATGCAGTAAACAAACTGTCTATTAACCAGGCAATCAAACAGATGAATCCCTCACTATTTGATGGTCGCCCCTGAAAATCAGCGGAAGGTGTGAAATCCCTTGATTTTCGCAGGACTCGCGCAGGCTTACAGCCTGTGACGGCACATCCATGTGCCGCTTCTTCATTCAGCTAAAAGCTTGCCGGGTTAATAACAACAAACAGGTTTTCCCGGACTTAAGAAAACCGCCAATTTATCAATAAGTGAGCAACAGATTTTTATCCACTGGATAGTTCTTGCTTGCTGGCCACAACCACTTCTTTGCGACAAACCATCACCAGGCAACGATAATATGTCTTAATATTTTCAGATTGCTGTAACAAAAATCCAATAATTTCTGACGATACTCCCCCCTGCATTTACATCCGTCTTTACATTTGCAGGAGCAAATACATGAACAGCAAGCTCTTCATCAGATATCCCCTGACTCTGACCGTTGCTGCCGCTATTGGTATCAATGCCAATGCCCAGGGACTGATGCTGGAGGAAGTCACAGTGACAGCCAGCCCCATCAAAGACAGTCAGGCCGCCTCTATAGAAGCCAAACGGCTGGCCGACAATATTGTCGATATTATTTCAGCCGATACAATCGGTCAGTTCCCCGACCAGAATCTGGCTGATTCACTGGGCCGCCTGCCGGGACTGGCTGTTGAACGTGATCAGGGGCAGGCGCGCTACATCAATTTGCGCGGAGCTCCCTTTCGCTACACTACAATTGCCTTTGATGGTATTGACGTACCTGGGGCGGAAAATGGTCGCATACCCCGTTTTGACAGCTTTCCTTCGGTAATTACCAGCCGCCTGGAAGCTAATAAGGCAATTCTGCCCAATATGCCCGGCGAATCTGTAGCCGGATTGATCAACATTCATACTTTCAGTCCCTTTGACAAAGAAGGCCTGTCATTTGCACCGGACATCGGCTTTGGTACCCAGGAACTCGGTGATGGCGATATTGACAAATACGGCCTGCGATTATCGTGGTCAAATGACAATTTTGGGATCATGCTCTTCAACTCAAAAAACAGCCGCGAACAGATTACTGATAACCGCGAATACGATCTTGAACGCAATGCCAACGGTGAACTGGTTGTTAACAGCCTGGACTTTCGCAGTTATAAAATCACCCGCGAAGACAAGGCCTACGGTGGCACACTCGAATATCGCAGTGAAGGGAATATCAAGCGCATCTTCCTGAATAACCTCTACAGCGAATTTCAGGATCACGAGCAACGCAACCAGTTCACCTTTGATGCCGTAGAACCACAAACCGGTGCAAAGGCTGACCACGTACCATTTATTGTTGGGCGCCGACTGGAAAAAGGTCTCTATGAGAACTCCACCAATACCAGCACTCTGGGCGTTGATTTTAACGCGGGACAATGGCAGATAGAGGCTCGCGCCAATTACACTGAAACCGAATTTTCTATGGATTTGCCCATGCCAACCAGCTCGGACGGACTGATTACAGGCAGTTATGATCTGAGTGATATTGAAGACCCAAAACTCTATCTCGACACACCACTATCTGAAGTTGAATATGCAAACTCCATGGGTCTGCTCTATGTTCAAAACCTGGATATTGAGGCCGGCAAATTCAAGTTTGATGCCAGTCGGGATGTTAATTGGTTTGGCGAATTTTCCACACTGTCACTAGGCTTCCAATACGACAACCGCGACAGTAAAGGTTTTGTTGCAACCCCCATTATTACCAATCCATTTCCTGAAAATATTGACATTGGCAGCTACGACACGGGCAAACTCTGGGACACCAATACCAGCAATACTATTGGTGGCAGTTACTATGACAATGACGCCCTGCTCAATGCCTGGCAGCAAAATAACGGTTTCTCTATTAATGGAAAAATAAAAGAATCCGACAAAATCGCCATTGAAGAAGACATCCTGGCTGCCTACATAATGCTGAGAACCGATCTTGGCTGGGGCAATATTATCGGTGGTGTTCGTGTTGAACAAACTGACTACAGCAGCCAGGGCACCATGAACGGCGAACGTATTTCAGTTGATGATCGTTTCACCCATATATTACCCAGCCTGCATTTCAATATTGATCTGGCTGAGGATCTGAAATGGCGCATCTCCGGTACTACCGGAATTAACCGTCCCACCTACAACGAGTGGCGGGCCGCCGCCAGCATAGACATTGCCGAAGAGGAGGTTCGCGGTGGCAACCCAACACTTGAGGCTGAAGAAGCTATTGGTGTGGACACTTCACTGGAATGGTATTTTGCACCGGCCAGTATTTTATCGGTTGGCGCGTTTTACCGAAATGTCGATAACGTCATCTACAGTGACATTTCCACTATCGACGGCGGTCTCTACTACGCACCGGCAACCGGCGAACGCTGGACATTTGAAGGTGCGGTAAACGGTGACGACGGCAGGATGAAGGGCCTTGAATTCAATGCTGTTGCCCTGACTGATCAATGGCTACCCACTCCATTCGACGGCCTTGGCATCAGCGCCAATATAACCTTGATGGATTCCGAGTTTAAAACCATCGACGGTCGCAGGCTCGACATGCCAGGAACCTCCGATATGCTCTACAACATATCATTGTTTTATGAGAAATATGATCTCTCAGTGCGCCTGAACTACCAGTACCGCGACGAATGGGTATCACCCATAGAAGACCCTGAAGAAATCTGGGACGAACAACAAAGGCTGGATTTATCCATTGTTTACACTCTGCCCTGGGATATTCAGGGAGCCTCTGTCTCTTTCTATGCCAATGCCAATAATCTCACTGATGAAACCGATGTACGTTTTGCCAGCAATGGTACCGTCAACCAGGTCGAAAGTTATGGCCGCCGTTATCTGTTTGGTATGCGAGTCAATTATTAATCATTCAACCAGGCAAAAATTCGCCACACTCTGGCATCAATATTTACTTTCAAATATTAAGGATTTTTCATGAACAAACTGACATCCTCTATTCTGGTTGCCACCATGATTACATCACCCTGCTTTGCCAACATAGACAAGGCCACCTCACTTCAAAAAAACAGTGGAGCCACTGCCACTTACAAACGTGTTCTGACCCTGGAAGGAGGCTCCAACTTCAGGGACATGGGTGGCTATACCACTGAAGATGGCAAATTGGTTCGTCGGGGCCTGCTTTATCGCTCAGGTGTAATGACTGCACTTACCCCTCAGGACGAACAATATCTGGCGGGTTTTGGTTTTGACTCCATTATCGATTTACGCAGTAATGAAGAGCGGGATCTGTATCCTAATTACTGGGCGAAAAATGCTGGTATTAATTATGTCAGCTTCAATTACAGTTTTACCGAAATAATGAAAAAAAACACTACAAAATTACAAAAAATGGATATGAGTTCACTTTATCGACAAATGCCCTACAACCTGAAAAAACAGTTAAAAAACTATTTTGAACTGGCAATTGAAGGGTCGGCTCCATTAGTTGTCAACTGCTCAGCAGGACAGGATCGAACCGGTATTGCCTCAGCTTTAATGTTGAGTGCGCTGGGTGTGCCACGCCCACAGATCGTGCAGGATTATATATTATCCACAGAATATCGCCGCCCCAATATCGAAAAAGGCAATATAGACCTGAAAGCCTCCGCCCAAACCAATGCCTTTGCCAGGATCATGCTACGTTATGCCGACAAACAATCAATTCATGCAGCACCATTAATTACCGATCAAGGTATCCCTTATCTTTATTATGCTTTTGAACAAATTGAATCGGACTACGGTTCTGTACAAAATTATCTGGAAAAAGAACTCGACGTCGACGCCGTCGACATCAACACACTGAAACAGCACTATTTACAATAATTATTAATTTTATTTATTGCGATGGAATTTTATCCATCGCAATAAACTTCTGCCATCAGGGCAAATCACTTTAAATTGCTACAGCTCTGTTTACAGCGGGCCTTTATGAAAAGTACGCTGCCTCGCCAAAAAAGTAGCTACCATTATTGGCAATAAACCGGCAGATATTATCAAAAACCAGTGATTATTTATCGGCACGGCCTGCACCAGACGATTTGTACAGCCATTAGCGGTATTCATTGTAACGACAAGGTTATCAATAGCGATGTAAGTATTTTCACCTTGCGCATTACTGCCACCACCACTAATCGTAATTAGAGCATCTCCGCTGCGGGTTAAATCTGCCGCACTTAAAGGCAAGGTTACAGAATGACTACTCCAGGCAAGATCTACAGAATTCAAACCCGTTGGTCTGACACCGGTAACAGCAGCCCCCTGTAGCATAGCCCCTGGTGGACTGGCTTCATCAAGATCAAAGATAATTATCCTGACAACCGGCTCCACTTCACCATAGTAATACGATGAATCTGGTGCATTGCCTGCAGCGTGAGCCCCCTTCAATGCAGCCAGTGACAAATCAAAGCTGATAGTTAGCGCTTCAATATTTGCACAGACAGCCGAATTGAATGATAACGCAACAGCATCCTGATTATAGGTTTGCAGTACACCGGCTGAGTTATAAACAGGTGTCCCCATTGGCGAAGCCATCATACCCAGAGCGTAAGTACCACCTGTACCGGTACTATCTACAAACTGTCCGGGGTCACCCGGACTCGTTGGATCAGGCCGATTTAACCACAAAGTTTCAATGGTGCTGCCTGTAGCCAGTGCATAAAGTTGCGGATTACTCGCATGAAGCACAGACAAGGACTGACTGGAAGTATCAGCAAAACTACCTTCCACAAAAGCCGCAGCCAGATTCTCAAAACCCTGGCTGTCGTAATACACCTCAGATGCCGCACGGGTAAAAGCAGAAACACCCATTGCCAAAACAGCAACGACCACTTTTGCCTTCATTGGTCCCTCTCTTGATTTTAATCCTGCAATAATCAGGTTAGGAAGCTTACAACCAAAATATAGCCAATACAAACCTTTATAATTATGTCATTTTCATATGAAAAAAATCACAAAAAAAAGAATCTGAAAAAGATTTACAGTCTTAACGAACAAACTCAGACATAAAAAAACAGTTTGCCATTAAGACAAACTGTTTTTTTAAAAGTGATTGGTCGGGACGGCAGGATTTGAACCTACGACCACCACACCCCCAGTGTGGTGCGCTACCAGACTGCGCTACGCCCCGAAAAAAATGCCTGATTGACGAGGGCGGCATTATACTCAATCAAAGCCCCCAGACAAACTCTAATTGA
>JBKECP010000011.1:0-36985 GCA_047974765.1 Parahaliea sp.
CAAAGCTCGTTCGCTACCTGGAAGACGGGCGCCTGGAGATCGACAACAACCTGGCCGAAAACGCCATCCGGCCCTTCGTAATTGGCAGGAAGAACTGGCTCTTCTCAGACTCGGTGAAGGGCGTGAAAGCTAGCGCCAATCTGTATTCCCTGATTGAAACGGCCAAAGCCAATAAGTTGGAGCCGTATCCGTACCTGCGTGAGGTGTTCACCCGATTGCCTCAGGCCAACACCGTGGAGGATATCGAAAACCTCCTGCCGTGGTCTCTTAAAAAAATCCTCGACGAAGCCTGATAGGCAACCCCGCGGTTTGTTAACCGCTTACACAGGATGTTCACTGCCGCACAGGCAGCTCAGAAAAGTCCCACCTCAGTCCAGCGGCGGCTGCCGCGGTTCACTGCCGCACAGGCAGCTCAGAAAAAGACGCATCAGCATCACATTCAAAATCTTGAGTTCACTGCCGCACAGGCAGCTCAGAAAAGCACGGTCTCTCCGGCTTTTCGCGCTCGCTCGTTCACTGCCGCACAGGCAGCTCAGAAATGGTGCAGGCGGAACATGGGTAGGGCTTGAATGTTCACTGCCGCACAGGCAGCTCAGAAAACCTATTCCTTCGCCCCGCTACGCAATCGTGCGTTCACTGCCGCACAGGCAGCTCAGAAATGTGGATCACTCTCTATCTCATGCATAAATTCGTTCACTGCCGCACAGGTTATTTTCTTTTGAGCATAGCTGTTGTTCTTAAAGCTAAAAAATTATTTATCACCCGCATTTATACCCGCTTTATGCCTCACCACCACTGACCAAGCCTCCAACATTACCAGTACGCTAACGATCAGAACGACTAAATCAAGTACCACCAACAGCCAGTTATCTTGTTGATAGTATTCACCCAGTTTGATTACGCCGGCGAAAAAGGCCATTACCAGCACAAAACCCATTGGAATGAGTGTATAAACAGCCGGGCGAGCAGCTTTGATCAGCATGACGGAAATTACCAGCAAGGTCAGACTGGCCAATATCTGATTGGTAGAGCCGAACAAAGGCCAGATAATCATACCGCCACTACCGTCAGAACCACCGGCACCAAAGGCCAACAATAAACAACAGGCGACAGCTAATAAAGTAGCTACAATGCCATTTTTCAATGGGCCAAGATTATAAATATCGCCCCACTCCTGGATGATGTAGCGCTGTAGACGCACACCGGAATCCATTGTGGTACCGGCAAAAAGTACAACCATTGTCGCCAGTAAAGTGGATGAAATCTCAACGGACAAGCCCCAGCCACTTTCTATCAGGCTGGCACCACCACCAACAAAAGCCGCCACGCTGCCAGCACCAAGATGACTGTAAACTTTGTGCCATTCTTCCGGTGACGAGGCCAGCATTACACCGCTCACAGCCACCAGCGTAATCAAGGCCAGACAACCCTCTCCTACCGCCCCCAGATAACCCACAAAACGGGCGTCTGTTTCTTTATCAAGCTGCTTGGAACTGGTGCCTGACGATACAATACCGTGAAAACCAGAGACAGCCCCACAGGCGATGGTCACAAACAGCAGAGGAATAATACTGGGGGTATCTACAGCTGTTTGTGTGTTAAAGGCAGGTGCGGTGATATCCGGCAAAGAGACAAACACAGCGCCATACAGAAGTATCAAACCGACCAGCAGCTGCATGCCATTAATAAAGTCGCGTGGTTGCAGTAATACCCACACCGGCAGCAATGAAGCGATGGCGGCATAGATAAACAGAATAATGATCCAGTTGGCTTTGGTACCCAGACCAAACATTTCATCGGGCAACGATATTGGCATGCTGCTGCCCACATAGATACTGTAATAGAGAATACCCACACCAATCAGACAAAGCGGTACCAGGGACACCTTACGTTTGAGCAGCTGCCCAATGACCAGCGCTACCACTATTGCCATCCAGGCGGGAAACACCGAATGAGGCTGGGCAACAAAGGAGTTGGCAATCACCACGCCAAATACCGCGTTGACCATCAGTAGTACCAAAAAAACCACCACCATAAACAGCGAGCGGGTGCGGGCACCAATTACTGTTTCTGACAGGGCGCCCATCGACTTGCCCTTGTTGCGGGCACTGGCCCATAGCGCCCCCATGTCATGCACACCGGCAAAGAAGATAGTGCCAAAAACCACCCACAGCACCGCAGGCACCCAGCCCCAGTAAACGGCGATAGCAGGGCCAACAATCGGCGCCGCACCAGCAACAGAGGTAAAGTGGTGTCCCCACAACACCACTTTATTAGTGGGCACATAGTCAATACCATCTTCCAGCTCATGGGCGGGTGTAACAAAGTTATCGCTCATGCAAAAAATTTTCTCTGCGATGAACTTTGAGTATACAAACCAGCCAAAAAACATACCGACCAGCCCAAAAAGTACAATAGCGATAGATTGCATAAGCTATTCCTCTAGTTATTGGGCTATAACATACCAACTTTGACAGAAAAATCTCTAAATCTTTGGTCGAGTATCACCGGCTTAAAATGAATACAAGGAATATAAATTAATTTATTAAATAACCAATAGGAATAACTCTGCTGTGACAATGACATTCACCCCCCATCCGGTTGTGGCTCATCAAATAGCTGAAGTATTGCAGAAGGCAGGTATTAATCTGGCAATCTATGTGGCCGGGTTATTAACCCGTATATGGTCTCCTCCCCGTTTGCAAGGCTTTCACAGTCGATGTCAAGGACAGGTTGCTGCGTATATTCGGCCTGTTTATGAGGGACTCACTGCGCCCTCTGGGCTTGATGAAGTTTCGCCGCCTGCAGTCCTTATCGGCATGTCGGCCTCAAGGGCCACCGGGTTAATCAGGTTCTCTGCTGACCGGTCTGACCTGTTATATCATCATCGATTGTCTGTTGCCTTCACAACCCCGAGAAAACACTCCTGTTTTGTTTTTCCTCGTTTCATTTCGATAGAGCATTCTTCATCTTTATCCTGGCGCATCGCGACGCCGTTTGGGAGGGGAGGAGACTATCTCATCGGCAGGCTTTTAGCCGAATGAATAAGCGGCAGATTACGACGGTGGATCATGCTGATATACGTGGGTTGGTTACCACTTGACTTGACTACGCCGTAGAGCTGGCCTTTGTCTAATAACAGGGATCAGCAACCGGGAACTCCCAGGGGGATTATTCCGTTGGCTGCTGCCGGTCTAGCCAGGTCAAGGATTCTCCACACTGGCCCGGCATGCCCTGAGTCAACGCACCTGTTCCTCCTGTTCAACAGTTTTTAACAATTCCTGTTCACTTTTGGTATACAGAGCATCACGCTGCTCTGGCCGGTAATCGGGGCATTTCCTGTCTGACCACATCCCAGATAAAACCCGCCAGCTCCCGCATGATCGCCGCACACGACCATTGTCGACCCGGGTGATACCGCCCAACTTCGCCAGTAATACTATAGCGACGATCTTGTCGATCCCGCGCAGAGCGACCAGTGAATCAATCACCGGCGCCAATAACCACTGTGGCAAGGCGCGCATCATCTGGTCGGTCAGATCATCTGACCCGCCGGGTCGCTGCTTTAACCTAGATTCCGCAGTTGAACGCGTATTTTGTCGTTGAAAGTCACATAACCACCGGACTTTTTGTCTTTGGCCGCATTCACTTTGCGGGTGAGCGCGCTACCCACCCACTGGCACTGCACTCGATGCGTCAGGCAGCGTTGCTCCGCCTTGCCTGACCACCAATTACAGCACCATTGGGCACATCCAGTCCTACACAGTGGTGGCAAGTCTCAGTCTGAGGCTTACTTTGTCCCTGTGCACAACTGACAGCGGGTGAACTCTCGATTTTTTACTGACTGCTTGCGTTAGGCTTTTTCATACCTGCCCTCCTCAAGGTGGCTCTGCCACGATGGTTTTCTCAACTTTCAGGGTGACCCACGAATATTGAGGTTGGGCAGGTCAAAACATCATGCCTAGTAGTAGCCGGGTTAACAGCACTGGTTTGGACAATGAATACTGCCGGTGCTGCCGGTGAATTTTCAATATCCTGATGTTAGCTTCAGACGGGCACCGCAAGCAGGTAACAACACCTGCCCCGATACTTTTGAGCTGCGCTGACACTGCAAAAGCGAATGGATCAATGCAGATTTTTTTCCTGCCGGTGCTCCTGAAAGACATACTCAAAAACATCACGATACGTTCTGGCAAAGTGCACATTAATGCCTTCACACAAATAATCCGGCAATTCTTTAAAATCCCGTTTATTGGCATGAGGCAAAACCAGCTCCATTACCCGGCTGCGCCTGGCAGCAATCACCTTTTCACGGATACCGCCAACCGGCAGCACCTGCCCGGTCAGTGTCAGCTCTCCAGTCATCGCCAATGGTCGCCGAATACGCTCCTTGCGCGCCAGTGACACCAATGAGGTTGCCATGGTGATACCGGCGCTGGGGCCATCTTTGGGTGTAGCCCCTTCTGGAACATGCAAATGAACCATAGTGGTATCAAAAAAGTCCGGGTCACAACCGTAGTCCTTAAGGTGGGCAATAACATAGCTGTAGGCAATTTCCGCCGACTCCTTCATTACCTCACCGAGCTTGCCGGTCGTTTTGAAACCCCGGTTAAGCGTATGGATCAGGGAAGACTCAATGGATAAGGTAGCACCGCCCATGGCCGTCCACGCCAGTCCCGTTACAACACCCAACCCCCGCATAGGTTTATCCACAGAAAATGGTGGCTTGCCCAGCAGATCTTCAATATCCTTTTTGGCTACCCGCAAACGCACCTCCTGTGTATCCATCATCTGCACGATAGATTTACGCATAATGCGAGCCAGTTGCTTGTCCAGTGAACGCACACCTGCTTCACGACAATAGGCATCAATCACATATTTAAGGGCCGCATCGTTGATGCTGAGCTGGCCACTGCCCAGACCATGGTGTTTGAGTTGTTTTGGCCACAGGTGCTGGCGTGCAATCGCCAGTTTCTCTTCAGCGATATAGCCAGACAGTCGGATAACTTCCATTCTGTCCAGCAGTGGGCCGGGTATGGTATCAAGTTGATTGGCAGTACAGATAAAAAGTGCTTTTGACAGATCAATTCGCAAATCCAGATAGTGATCGAGAAATTCACTATTTTGCTCTGGGTCCAGCACCTCCAATAGTGCCGATGCGGGATCTCCCTGATAAGAAGCGCCTATCTTGTCGATTTCATCAAGCATAATGACCGGATTGGCTACCTCAACCTCCTTGAGCGCCTGCACAAACTTGCCGGGTAAGGCGCCAATATACGTGCGCCGATGACCCTTGATTTCAGCTTCATCGCGCATACCGCCCAGGCTGAGTCGGTAGAACTTGCGGCCCAAGGCATCGGCCACAGAGCGACCAATGCTGGTTTTACCCACACCGGGCGGCCCCACCAACAGCAAAATTGAGCCACTAATTTCACCTCGGTGAGCACCCACAGCGATAAATTCCAGTATGCGTGCCTTTACATCATCCAGACCACTGTGCTGCTCGTTGAGGACTTTACGGGCATGAGACAACTCCAGCTTGTCCTCAGACAAAACTCCCCAGGGCAGCTGTGTTGCCCAGTCCAGATAGTTGCGGGTTACACCGTATTCGGGTGAACCTGTTTCCAGCACAGAGAGCTTGTCAAGCTCCTCATCAATACGTGTAGCAGCCGCATCCGGCAGGGTTTTGTCTGCCAAACGCTGCCTGAACAATTCAACATCAGAAGTACGATCATCTTTGGAAATACCCAGTTCTTTCTGGATTATTTTCAGCTGCTCACGCAGAAAAAACTCACGCTGATGCTCAGAGACCCGCTCGTTCACCTGGCTGGTAATTTTACCCTGCAACTCAGCCACTTCCTTTTCCTTGCGCAGCAGGGTCATGGCTTTATCCATGCGCGACAATAATGGCAGAGTATCGAGAATTTCCTGCAGGCTATCACCACTGGCAGTGGTCAGTGCTGCTGAAAAATCGGCCAGCAGACCCGGCTGATTAGGATTAATGTTGGCGATATATTGCTTGAGCTCTTCGCTGAACAAAGGGTTGAGCGGCAACAACTCACGAATCTGCCGTAGTAGCGCCATGGTATAGGCTTTGACTTCATCACTGTCACGCTCACCCTGAGTGCGTGGGTACTCTACCTGCACCCGATAAGGCGGTTCGCTGTTTAACCAGCGCACAATACGAAAACGCTGTAAACCCTGAGCCAAAAACTGGCCATTGGCCACACCCTCAGGGGGTTGATGCAAACGTACTACACAACCAATATCAGGAAACTGATGCGTATCCGGTGGGCTGCCATCGTGCATTGGCGCAACGGGAACGTAAGACAACCCGAGAACATTAACACCGCTATTTGCTACTGCATCAAGGGTTTGCCTCCACTCCTGAAGAGAAATCTGTATCGGTTGTACCTGTCCGGGGAAAAAGGGCCGGTTCGGAGCCGGTATCAGATACAGCGTATCGGGCAGTACATCCTCGGCAACCGCTGGTGCATTATCTGCAGCTTGCGTATCAATATCATCACCGCCCGCCTTTGACTGAACTGAGTCATTCATACAACACTCACCTGAACCTGACCGAAGAGACAAGTCATCTGATATTGGGATAATTCAAAGGCAATTCAAGCGTTTTCCATTCTCCCGTGACGACACAGGCAGTATACTTGCGGCTCCTTAAACAGCCGTCTGGCGGCTGTCTTTGCACAGACCGAAGGAGTTTAGCGTGCATATCGACAAGGCATCACCATCCGAACTCAACAGCGTACTGAGCGATTTGTACGAGCAGTACGATCAACTGGCAGAGCGCAAACTGGCTCTTGATTTGACGCGCGGCAAACCCGGCACAGAGCAACTTGCTTTATCTGATGCCCTGGACGGCATTCTGACGGACAATTTCACCGCGGCAGATGGCACGGACGTTCGCAACTACGGAGGCCTCGATGGTCTGCACGAAGCACGCGCATTTTTTGGCGGTCTTCTCGGCACCGAAGTAAAAGAAACCCTGATCGGCGGCAACAGCAGCCTCACTTTGATGTATCAGATAATGGATTTTGCCACCAATCAGGGCTTACGCGGCAGCGAATCCGCCTGGGGCTTGCAGGACAACATCAAATTTCTATGTCCGGTACCAGGTTATGACCGCCACTTTTCCATCTGTGAATATCTGTCTATTGAAATGCTGCCGGTCCCCATGCTCACCACCGGCCCGGACATGGATCAGGTTGAAGCCATGGTGAAGGCCGATCCAGCCATCAAGGGTATTTGGTGCGTACCTCGCTTCAGCAACCCCGATGGCTGTGTGTACAGTGACGAGACCGTAGAGCGCATCGCCAAACTACCCCTGATTGCCGGGGATCACTTTCTGGTGATGTGGGATAACGCCTATTGTGTTCACACCCTCTACGACGATGCACCGATATTAACTCCTATCAACCAGTTCTGCCGCCAGTATAAAACCATGGACGGTGTTTTCCAGTTTGGTTCTACCTCCAAAATTACCTTTGCCGGTGCTGGTGTCGCCTTTATGGCCAGCAGTGAACGCAACCTATCCACATTCAAAGCTCACCTGGCCTTTCAGAGCATAGGCCCGGACAAAGTCAACCAGTTGCGCCACATACGCTTTTTAAAGGATGAAGCCACTCTCACCGCTCATATGGGCGAGCATGCCAAATTGATCAGGCCGCGCTTTGAAGCGGTATTAAGTGCTTTGGAAGCAGAACTGGCTGACAGCGGTATGGGTGAGTGGACCCACCCAAAAGGTGGCTATTTTATCTCTTTTAATACCCGCCCGGGCCTGGCCCGGGAAGTGGTCGAACTGGCGAATAAAATTGGTGTCAAGCTGACGCCCGCCGGTGCCACCTTTCCCTATGGCCAGGATCCGGATGATCGCAATATCCGTCTGGCCCCCACGTTTCCCTCATTGGCAGATGTAGAGGCAGGCATCAACGCCTTTGTACTGTGTGTGAAACTGGCAAGTGTCAAACAGGCCTTGGCCAAATCCTGAAAAGACTTAAACAAGTCAGTGCCGCCATTGCCTGGGTATTTTGTAACAGGTGGTGGCGCCACAGGCCACAGTTATCACTTATTGATTGCCGGACAGGTTGTCGGCCATCGCTCAATCTTCGCCAGGTTTGCCCGGCAGGCTGTTACCCACAAAAGGAAAGCTGGCCACGTTGCCTTCACGGGGTTTACTGTCAGACACCTTGGCCGCACCTTCTTTTTCAACTTCATCAATGCGAATGACCGCCTGCAGGGGAATATAACTGCGCTTGACACCGGAGAATTCATTTTTTAGCTTTTCTTCGCTCGGATCCACCACAATTTGGGAACGCTCACCAAAGATGAATTCTTCAATTTCAATAAAACCCCACATATCACTCTGATAGATTTGCCGCGCAAAGACCTCAAAGATCTGGCTGCCATTCTGGAAAATCACCTTGTAGATGGGTTCGCTGGCCATACTTTCCTCTGGAGGGAGAAGTCCCCCGATAATAACCGCTTGCTGTGCGATTGCTTACATCCCCAAAATCAGGGGGCGGCAATGGTACCGGCACCAGCTCGCAATTTCCAGTCTCAAGGACGCATGAACGCTGGGTTTTGAGAGCTTGGGTCTGTATAATCCGCAGCCCGATTTTAGACCCTGTACAGATACAGCAAACACGGTAAACAACGTGAGCAAAAAGCTTTACATCAAAACCCACGGCTGCCAAATGAATGAATATGATTCTGCCCGCATGCAGGATCTACTGGGCGTCAGCCATGGACTGGTGCCTACAGACAACCCGGAAGAAGCTGATGTATTGCTGCTAAACACTTGTTCCATAAGGGAAAAGGCCCAGGAAAAAGTTTTCCACCAGCTCGGCCGCTGGAAACACCTGAAGGCCAGAAACCCGGATTTGATTATCGGTGTTGGTGGCTGCGTAGCCAGCCAGGAGGGCGAAGAAATCGGCAAGCGGGCACCCTATGTTGACCTGGTTTTTGGTCCCCAGACGTTGCACCGCCTACCTGAGATGATGGATCGGCGCAGCACGCTGGCAGGTACCGGCCCTGGTGGTACGCTGGTGGTGGATGTCAGCTTTCCCGAAATCGAAAAGTTTGATCGTCTGCCGGAACCTAAAGTTGATGGCCCCAGCGCTTTTGTCTCGATCATGGAAGGTTGCAGCAAATACTGTACCTTTTGTGTAGTGCCCTATACCCGCGGTGAAGAGGTCTCCCGTCCACTGGATGATGTGATTGCTGAAATTGCTCACCTGGCTGACGGCGGCGTGCGCGAAGTTAATTTACTGGGGCAGAACGTAAATGCCTACCGGGGTGAGAATTATCTGGGTGAAATTGTCGATTTTGCCGAACTACTGCATTTTGTGGCGCAAATTCCCGGTATTGAGCGCATCCGCTATACCACGTCTCATCCGGTGGAATTCTCCGACGCGCTGATTCAGGCTTATGCTGATATTCCACAACTGGTCAACCATCTGCACCTGCCTGTACAAAGTGGTTCCGACCGTATATTGATGGCAATGAAGCGCGGGCATACAACGCTGGAGTATAAATCCATTATCCGCCGTCTGCGTAAAATCCGGCCCGACATCAGCCTGTCTTCTGATTTTATCGTTGGCTTTCCCGGCGAGAGTGAGGCCGACTTTGCCGCCACCATGGAGCTGATCGAAGACATCGGTTTTGACACCTCTTTTAGCTTTGTATACAGCGCCCGCCCCGGCACACCGGCCTCGGAATTGCCCGACGACACAGATGGAAAAACCAAGAAGCAGCGCTTGCAGATTCTGCAAACACGCATTAGTCAGCAGGCTCAGGCCATCAGTCGTCACATGGTGGGCACCAGTCAGCGGGTACTGGTTAGCGGTGTATCCAAAAAAGACCCTGGCCAGCTGCAGGGTCGTACCGAAAACAACCGGGTAGTCAATTTTGCTTCCACCGATACAGCACTGATTGGTGGGTTTATTGATGTCGTGATCGAAGAGGCTCTACCCAACTCTCTGCGCGGTGTACTGGCAAGTGGTTGACTGCTCGCTCAGCCGGTATATCCTTAGTCATTCTTCCTTGCCACATGTGGCCATATAACGATTTGAACAGTGAAACTGCGGCCCTTGCGTCGATACAACAAAACCTGACTCTTGAACCCAATGACCCCCGCCATCTGGCCATGCTCAGTGGCCAACTGGATGCACATCTGCGCCAGATTGAAAAGCACCTGGGTATCAGCATTGCCAACCGTGGTAATGAATTTCACCTAAGCGGTCCAGCTGAATCTGTTAATACCGGTGCTCGCCTGCTGAGACATCTCTATGGCGAAATCTGCCAGGGTATAGGCTTAAGCCCCGAATCTTTGCATCTGCAATTGCAGCAATCAGGACTGGAGAATCTGGCGGAGGCCGGAACAGACAACACAGAAGCAGTACAGGCCATTCGCACCCGGCGCGCCTCCGTCAAGCCCCGAGGCAAGAACCAGCAAAGTTATGTGCGCACCATCAAGCACTGCGATATTAATTTTGGTATTGGTCCGGCTGGTACCGGCAAAACCTGGCTGGCCGTAGCCTGTGCAGTGGAGGCACTGCTGGAAGAAAAAGTACGCCGCATTCTGCTAGTGCGCCCGGCAGTGGAAGCCGGTGAAAAGCTGGGATTTTTACCGGGTGATTTGAGTCAGAAAATAGACCCCTATCTGCGCCCGCTTTATGATGCTCTTTATGAAATGCTGGGCTTTGAAAGTGTGAACAAATACATCGAACGCAGCATCATTGAGGTGGCACCACTGGCTTTTATGCGAGGCCGCACCCTCAACAACGCCTTTATCATTCTCGATGAGGCTCAAAACACAACCCGGGAGCAGATGAAAATGTTTCTAACCCGCATCGGTTTTGGCTCCACTGCCGTGATTACCGGTGACGCCACCCAGATTGATCTGCCCCGGGGCGCCCAGTCTGGCCTGACTCATGTAGCTAATATTTTACAGGATGTCGAAGGTATCGGTTTTACCTGGTTTGGCAATAAGGATGTCGTTCGCCACCCTCTGGTACAGCGTATTGTTGAAGCCTACGATGCCCACGAAGGTGCTA
Organism: Parahaliea sp.; assembly: GCA_047974765.1. Lineage (GTDB taxonomy): Bacteria > Pseudomonadota > Gammaproteobacteria > Pseudomonadales > Halieaceae > JBKECP01. Next base: position 11,073 of record JBKECP010000011.1, read on the forward strand.
ACGGCACTTTCAATAAGCCCTCACCATGAATTTAACCGTGGACATTCAACACGCCAGTATTGAGGCCAATCTACCCTCGGCAGGTGATATATGTCACTGGGTCAGTGCGGCATTGAAAGAACGACGTAACGGGCTGGACACCGAGTTGACAGTACGCATTGTCGATAGCGATGAAATGAGCACACTCAACAAACAGTTCCGCAATAAATCCGGGCCGACCAATGTCCTGTCTTTTCCCGCAGACCTGCCCCCTGAGTTGGGATTACCCCTGCTGGGAGATATCATCATTTGCGCTCCGGTTGTAGTCTCCGAAGCACAGGAACAGGGTAAGACAATACGTGCCCACTGGGCTCATATGAGCGTGCATGGCACACTGCACTTGCTCGGCTATGACCATATAAAAGATAACGAAGCAGCGGCAATGGAAGCCCTCGAAACCCGTATTCTCAACACACTGGATTTCCCCTGCCCCTACGAAGCCACTGACAAGGAGCACCAGGTCCAATGAGCGATGACCGCTACAGCAACGATTCAGGCGACAAAAGCTGGCTGGAGAAAATTTCCCTGCTATTTTCTTCAGATCCACGCTCGCGCAGCGACCTGGAGGAAGTGCTATCTATTGCCGCAGACAATGAAGTGATCGATGAAGACGCGCGCAGTATTATGGAAGGCGCAATGAAAGTCAGTAATATGCAGGTCCGCGATATTATGATTCCGCGCGCGCAAATGGTGGTCATCAAAGCAGAAACTTCACTGGAAGAAATTTTGCCGCAAATTACTCGTGCAGCTCACTCACGCTACCCGGTAGTAGGCGAAAACCCGGATGATGTACTGGGCATTTTACTGGCCAAAGATTTGCTGCCTGAAATCCTGAACAAGGATCACAGCCAGTTTCAGGTTCAGGACTTGCTGCGACCAACCGTTGTTGTACCCGAGAGCAAACGCCTGAACGTACTACTGCGTGAGTTTCGTGAAAACCGCAATCATATGGCCATTGTTATTGATGAATATGGCGGTGTTGCCGGGCTGATTACCATCGAGGACGTGCTGGAAGAAATTGTGGGTGAAATCGAGGATGAAACCGATACAGAAGAAGATCAGTTTATCCGTAAAATCAGTGATGAAGATTATTTTATTCAGGCATTGACCCCTATTGAAGATTTTAACGATTACTTTAAATGCCAGTTCAGCGATGAGGAATTTGACACGATTGGCGGCCTGGTCATCCAGGCCTTTGGCCACATGCCCGCACGTAATGAAGTCACCACTATCGACAACTTTGAGTTTAAAGTCATCAATGCTGATCAGCGCAAGATTCACAGCCTGCGCATGCGGCCACTGACAGACTGAACACCCAACCGGAGCAGGCGGCACTATACCGTAGCCATATGGAGGCTCATATTCAAAACCGGGGTCGCCAGTATCTATTGTGGTCACTATTGGCAATAGTTGCTGGCGCACTGGTGACACTGTCGCTGGCACCATTTAATCTCTGGCCAATGGGCATTTTGTCCTGCACGCTTTATTGCCTTATTCTCAATCGTAGCTCAACCCGCCAGGCATTACTCTATGGCTGGCTCTACGGTCTGGGATTATTTGGCAGTGGTGTTTCCTGGGTTTACGTCAGTATTCATACTTACGGTTACGCCCCCATACCACTGGCACTGCTGCTAACAGCACTGTTCTGCGCAGGTCTTGCGCTTCTTCACCTCCTGTTTGCCGGTTTTTATGTGCGCTGTATACGCAATCTGCCAGCGGGTACTTTAGTGGGCTTCCCCCTGTGCTGGCTGTTTTTTGAGTGGTTGCGCAGCTGGCTGCTGACGGGCTTTCCCTGGCTTTTTCTCGGCTACGCTCATAACGACACCTGGCTCGCTGGCTGGGCACCCGTATTCGGTGTTTACGGCATATCATTTATCTGCGCACTTTGCGGCAGTTGTCTGTTGATTCTCTGGCAAATACGCCGTCCGTCCGGGATCAGCTTCTGTGTAGTGTTAATCGCATTTTTATGGGGTGGCGGTGCTCTGTTACGCAATATCGAGTGGGTTCAAAGTCTTCATGCGCAAACCCTCAGCGTTGCTCTCTATCAGCCCAATATTTCCCAGCAAATCAAATGGGAACGGCGCTATCTGCCCACTATTTTAAACCAGTACCAGCAGGCTGCCGCCGAACTGGATAACAGTGACATCGTTATCTGGCCCGAATCAGCCATACCTCGTTTTTACCAGGATATACCCGATTGGTTCGCTGCTGTTGCCGAACGTGCCCGGCAACAGCAAAGCACCCTGATCAGTGGTGTGCCCTATCGCAGCGAAGGCAATTACTACAACAGTATTATCGCCCTCGGGTCTGCTAGCGGCATTTATCACAAACAGCGATTAGTGCCTTTTGGTGAATATGTACCGCTGGAGCAGTGGCTTCGAGGTATGATTACATTTTTTGATCTACCCATGTCACAGTTTAGTGTAGGCCCAAAAAATCAGCACAATTTGCTCGCGCAGGGCTATCGGCTGGCGCCTTATATCTGTTACGAAGTGGTTTATCCTGAGCTGGTGGCAAAGGCCGCCCGCAATGCCGACATTTTATTGACTATCAGTAATGACGCATGGTTTGGGCATTCTATCGGTCCGTTACAGCACCTGCAGATGGCGCGCATGCGCGCTCTGGAAAATGGCCGTTATATGCTGCGCGGCACAAATAATGGTATCTCCGCCATTATCAACCACCGGGGTCAGATATTAGGCCGCAGTGAGCAATTTATAGAAACAACACTTCGGGGTGAAGTACGTATAATGCAGGGGTTTACGCCTTTTACACAAACAGGAGCAACAAGCCCGCTTATTATCTGTGTACTGGGGCTTTTTTTGATGGCAGGGCAATATTCTCGCCTGCAAAAGAAAGGTAAAGACAGCGCTCATCCATCAGAGCAGCACAAAAGCAAACACTGACCATCAACCCGGAAAATGGCTTTTGCCTTCATTCCACTGGCAATATCAATTCGTCTGGACTATACCTTTTAAAGTGGCAATCACCTTATAGCCAAAGTGGAACTTTATAGGGTGAGGTATTGTTGCTATCATTAAAGCTAGCTAAAACTATATTTAGTGGTTTAATAGTCCACAATACCTGAACTGATCAAGGCAAACAGTATGGCTTCTGCGATGACAGGTTCTAATCTCACCCATGAAAACTACAACGACAACATCATTCGTCTGTTTCTTGCAGCAACGGCATTCTGGTCTGTCATCGGCACCGCCTTTGGTGTGCTGGCTGCGGCACAACTGGCCTGGCCATCTCTGAATTTTGAAATCGCCTGGCTCACATTCAGCCGTATTCGCCCCAATCATACGTTTTCAATTATTTTTGCCTTTGGTGGCTGTGCATTAATGGGTACCTGCTACTATGTAGTGCAGCGAACCAGCCAGGCTCGTCTGGCCTTTGGCAAACTGGCTTCGTTTACCTTCTGGGGCTGGCAGGCAGTTATTATTCTTTCACTGATTACCGTTCCTTTAGGTATCACACAAAGCAAGGAATACGCTGAGCCGGAGTGGCCTATTGATGTAGTGATTACTATCGTATGGATTTCTTTTGCTACGGTATTTTTTGCCACTTTGGCACGGCGCAAAATTGAGCATATCTATGTGGCCAACTGGTATTACGGTGCATTTATTGTTGCCGTTGCCCTGCTGCATGTTGTTAATAATCTTGCCATTCCTGTATCGCTGACCAAATCTTACCCGGTCTATTCTGGCGCCGTTGATGCCATGGTGCAGTGGTGGTACGGCCACAATGCGGTGGCCTTCTTTCTGACTGCCGGTTTTCTCGGCATGATGTACTACTTTGTACCACGCCACGCCCAGCAACCACTATGGAGCTACCGCTTTTCCATTGTTAATTTCTGGGCACTGATTTCCGTATATATGTGGGCCGGCGCCCACCACCTGATGTACACCTCTCTGCCTGACTGGGTGCAATCTGTCGGCATGGTATTTTCACTGATTTTGCTAATGCCAAGCTGGGGCTCTGCGGCTAACGGCCTGCTCACCTTCAACGGTATCTGGTACCGCCTGAAAACAGATCCCATCATGAAATTCATGGTGGTTTCTCTGATCTTCTATGGCGCATCCACCTTTGAAGGCTCAATGCTGGCTATCAAATCAGCCAATGTGATGAGCCATTATACCGACTGGACCGTTGCGCATGTCCACTCTGGCGCTATCGGCTGGGTAGCCATGATTACCATTGCATCCATTTATGCAATGGCGCCAACTGTTCTCGGACAACCAATGCACTCCAGCACCGCCATGAATATACACTTCTGGCTGCATACAACGGGGTTACTGCTGTACGTCATTGCCATGTGGACCTCAGGCATTACCGCTGGTCAGATGTGGTTTGCCACTGACAGTGAAGGCCATCTGCTCTATAGCTTTATTGACAGCCTCCAGGCCATGCACCCCTATTACATCATGCGCTTTTGTGGTGGTTTGCTGGTTATGAGTGGCATGATTCTGATGACATGGAACCTCTGGCATACAGCATCCCGAGCGCGCACAAGGTCTGTCTCACCCATTCCCATTTCCAGACCGCGACATCAGGGAGCACTCTCTCAGGCACCGCAGCCAATGGGGGGCCATTAATATGGGCGCTTACAAATATGTTGAATATGTAGAAAAGCACCTCGGACTTTTCAGTATTTTAATGGCTGTTTTTTTAACCTTTGGCGGGATGGCCGAGATTGTCCCGTTGTTTTATCAGGCCAGCACCATTGAGCCTTCTCCCGGTGTCAAGCCCTATCCGCCACTGGCGCTGGCTGGGCGGGATATTTATGTCAGTGAAGGTTGCTATGCCTGTCACTCCCAACAAATCCGCCGCCTGCGCGCAGAGGTCCAGCGCTACGGCCCTTTTTCACTCGCAGGCGAATCTGTCTATGACCGCCCCTTTCAATGGGGCAGTAAGCGCACCGGACCGGATCTGGCCCGTATTGGTCAAAAATATTCCGATGCCTGGCATCGGCAGCATCTGTTGGACCCACGCTCTGTTATTGCTGTCTCCAATATGCCCGCCTACCCCTGGCTGGCTAAAACACGGGTCGATACCGACAGCATCGTTACACGCATGAAAGTATTACGCTGGATGGGTGACCCTTATAGTGATGAGGATATTGCCGGTGCTGCCAGAGCACTTGATGGCAAAACACATATGGATGCCATCATTGCCTATCTGCAGCAGCTGGGCAGCACTCGTAAAATTGTGGATACACCACAATGACTGCGCTCTGGGGGAATCTCATTGGCGCGGGCATTATCGTATTAATGTTCTGTTTTGTGGCTATCTGGTTTTGGGCCTGGCGCCCCCGCCATCAGAATAATTTCAAACGTATGGCTCACCTGCCTATGGAAGATCATCATTTGGCAGAGTCAGTGGAGGAGGTGCCAAAAACATGAGCAGCTTCTGGAGTGGATGGATCATCTTTTTCGTCATACTGAACTGGTCTGTGGTGGTAATACTGTTTGTTGTCGCCAACCGCGTCAGGATACCAATGGCAGAAGACGGCACCACCGGCCATGTATGGTCCAACGGTGAAATACGTGAAGGCGCACGCAAACTACCTGCCTGGTGGGTCATTATGTCTGTCGCCTCAATGGCTTTTACTTTTTTTTATCTGCACCGCTACCCCGGTTTTGGCAGCCATCCAGGCTCTCTGGAGTGGTCGGCGGCAAAAGAGTCACAGGAAGATATAGCGTCCAACCGGATTAACCGGGCAGAATTTAACCGAAGAGTGATAACACTGCCTGTCAATGAGCTATCCAGACAGGCCGATGTACAGCGCGTTGGCGCAATACTGTTTGCTGATAATTGTGCAGCCTGTCATGGCGATCAGGGCCAGGGCAACCATCTCATTGGCGCACCGCGACTGACCGATAATATCTGGTTATACGGTGATGGAGAGCAGATTCGGGTGACGATAGAAAATGGTCGCGCAGGCGTAATGCCGCCTTTTGCCCAATTGAGCGAAACCGAAACACGGGAAGTGGCCGAATATGTCTATACGCTCAATGGTCGCCCCTCATCCGACACCCAATTAACAAATAATGGCAAGGTGCTGTTTTCAACCCACTGCGTTGCCTGCCATGGTGGAGAAGGAAAGGGCAATCAAATGTTGGGCGCACCCAATCTGACTGATCACAACTGGCTCTATGGTGGCGATACAGATCATATTTTTGACACGATCCGTCATGGTCGACAGGGCAAAATGCCAGCCTGGAAAGAACGGCTGACAGAAGCCGAGATAAAGGTTCTTATGGCCTGGATAAAAGCTTCTGCCACAGATAATCCAGATGCAAAAAACAGCGACTCATAAACATCATCAAAAAAATAACAGTGTCTGGTATCGCATCCCGGTTGTATGGGTTTGTCTGATCTGTGGATTAGGTTCACTGGCTGTTTGCGTTATTACCGTTATCATTGCCCTGCAAACGGGAGAAGCCCTACAGGAAACCGGCCCCTCATCACGTTTTCAGCTGACCCCCGATGAAAACGTCCCCACTGAAACAAGCAAAGGCAGCAGTCTTGATTAAAGTCTTTATAGCCAGGATCAAATAGCAAAATCCCCAACCCGATGATCCGATAGCAAGCCGGTATATTTAGCTCAAGCATACTGACTACGTTCTATTGATCCAAAACAGTGACCACAGGGTTTAAGTCGTGCATGTCTGTTGACCCCCAGACACCGCCAACTATACAATCCGCCCCTGCATCAGGTGCCTGTCTGTTTCTCCTTCGCCGGGAGAAACCGGGACAGGGTAAACGGGAAGTGTGGTGCGTCGCGGCAAAGTTTCAATTTTGGCTGCCATCGACAAAACCAACGCTGCCCCCGCAACGGTAAATGAATTCCCCGGTGGGATTCACAAGCCCGAAACCGGCCTGGTGGTGAAACAATTTTCAGCATGTATCAGTTTCGCCACGTATGCAGTTGCTGTGCCGATGAAGCGGAGGGCTTCACGATGGTTATCCCACCTCGTTGATTGCGCAATCTTTTTCAGATCGCACCTCCCTCATACATTTGCACTTTGCACTGTAGTTTTAATCTGCGGTGATGAAGCGGAGGGCTTCTGCACACAGACTGTTTTCTCAGCATTTTTAGGTCTGCGAGCGGCTTATTCCTTCGTTTTTCACTGCAAAATATTGCACCTGAGGAATATCGGAATGAATAAGCTGATCTCTTACCGGCAATTACTCACTGCCACGACCAGTACGGGTTTACGGCTCCTGACTCTGTGGTTATTCCTTGTTGATAGCGCGTGGACACAACCAGCTATACCCTCCACAACAGACATCAACGAGCATCAACTGCTGGTGCTGGCGTCCCAGCGCAATGCCGAGACCATTGCCGATGCCGCCCGCCAGTTCAGCGAGCGCTATCCTGGCTATCGCATCGTCGCCCGTAGCGATACCCAGTTGTGGGAAATGACGCCATCGCAGGTGCAGAGCCTACTGGCTGATGCCGATATGGTGCTGGGCCTGGGTCTGTTCGGTGCTACTGTAGCCGAGCTGGAGCCGCTGTTGTTGACCATGGCGCATACGAAGACACCCCTGCTGATTTTCAACAGCGATCACCGGCTGATCCGCCACAGCCGCCTGCGAGATCAGAGTGTGTTCAGCGATGATGAACAATTGCGGCATATCGCCGGCATCCAGCCAAGTACAGATTTTCACCGTCGCCTCGATGAGCTGGTGGAGCAGTATCCACAGCAGGGCCCGTGGATCGAGGCCCGCCGCTACTGGCAGGCCGGCGGCAGTGCGAATGTTACCGGTCTGTTTGCCTGGGCCTTTCGCTTGCTCGGCGCGAATATCACCGCGCCACCCGCTGAGCCCCAGCCGCGGCTGCGCTGGCAGTACCGAGGTGAAATCAGCACACAATTACCGGTTATCAAAGATGACGCACCCCTGCTGGTGATCCTGGACCACGCCGGCGGCGACCGCCCGGCAGATAATGCCCTGCTCAGAAAAATATGCCAGCAGGCACGGCAAGAACACGGCCATGAATGTTTGATCGGACTGGCCTACTGGGGCGAGGCCAGTGTGGAGGCGGTGCGCTCGCTGGCCGCCCTGCAAGCGCGCCTCGGCGCGGTGGTGATGCTGCAGGATTTCGTGATGGGTGCCGGCGAGGGGCGCGCAACAGTAACGGAAGGGCTCAGCGCGCTCGCCGTACCGGTGCTCAAAGCCATCAAAATGCGCGATCGCACAGCGCTGGAACACCAGTTTTCTTCTGACGGCCTGGCCCACGACAAGGTTTACTACCAGGTGGCCATGCCGGAATTACAGGGTGCCAGCCAGCCACTGATAGTTGCCGCCGCGGGTGGTGACAGCGACGATCCCCTTACCGGTATTCGCATACAGCCTGTTACCGGCGTCAGCGAGGGCATAAATGCCCTGCTGTCACGTATCGGTCGCTGGCGGCATCTGCAAACCACGCCCAACGCCGACAAGCGCATTGCCATTATTTACTACAACCATCCGCCGGGGCGGCACAATATTGGCGCCGATAATCTGGATGTACCGGCCTCCGTGTGGCAGATGCTCAAGCGCCTGCAAGCGCAGGGCTATAATACCGGCGAATTACCAGCCTCCCAGGCCGAGTTGCTGGATCTGATGCAGACCCGGGCTATCAACCTGCCCAATGATGCCGGCGCCCTGCAAAGTATGAGCGCCACCATCGAGAAAATGCCGGCAGATGCCTACCGCCAGTGGTTCGACAAGCTGCCCATCGCCGTGCAGCGGGAGATGACGGATGGCCCCTTCGGCCTGCTGCACGAGCGTATTCGGGCCGCTGTTGCTGCCGGCCAGCCGGCGCTGGCGAGCGAAGCGCTGGCGCACACCATGGGCGAGATGCAGCATCTGCTGGAGGGGGTCAACCACCCGGGCCGGGAGCGTGCCGTTGTCCTGCTGGCACAGCTCAAGGACTGTTACCACCAGTCGGTGCTTCCCACCACCTCGCCTTCTGCTGCCCCCCCTGCCTGTGAGGAAGATCCGCTGACACTGATCAGGGCGCTGCAACAAACCGGTATCGAGGGCTTGGGCGGCTGGGGTGAGGTTCCCGGTGAGGTAATGACTTACCAGGGGCAACTGCTGCTGCCGGGGCTGCGCTTTGGCAATATTTTTATTGGCCCGCAGCCGCCCCGCGGCTGGGAAATCAACGAAGAGCTGCTGCACGCCAACCTCGCCTTCCCGCCGCCCCACCAGTATCTGGCCTTCTATCACTACCTGCATGACAGCTTCAAAGCCGACGCCATCATCCACCTGGGTCGTCACTCCACCTATGAATTTCTGCCACGCCGCTCGGTGGGTCTGGCAGGTGATGACTATCCACGCATCGTCACCGGTGATATCCCCGGCATCTATCCCTACATTGTCGATGGCGTAGGCGAGGGTATCCAGGCCAAACGCCGGGGACTGGCAGTGATGGTGGATCATCTGACACCGCCACTACAGCACACACCTCTCTATGACGAACTGCTGCAACTGCGACAGTTGGTCGAGAGCTTCGAAGCCAGCCACGGCAGCGACAACCAAGCCATGGCCAACCGCCTGGTACAACAAATACGTGACAAGGTGGACGCACTGGAACTGCGTGACGAACTGGCCCAGGCGATGTCGGCAGAGCTGGCCATCAAGGGTATCAGCTTTGAGGAGGTGAACGACGACATGCTGGTGCATGAGGTGGGCCACTACCTCACCACCTTGCAGGAGCGCTTTATGCCACTCGGATTGCATATCTTTGGCAAACATTGGGATCAACCAGCCATCAATATGATGCTTGATTCCATGGCACCAACAAAGGCAGGGCAACGGGAACAATGGCAGACTCTGTTGGTCAGCTCACCCGATGCAGAAATGGAGGCTTTGCTACAGGGGATGAACGGTGGTTTTATCGCCCCCGGCCCCGGCAATGACCCGATCCGCTCACCCGAGAGTCTGCCCACCGGGCGCAACTTCTATGCCCTGGATAACAGCCTGGTACCGAGCCGAGTGGCCTGGGAACTGGGCCGGGAGATAGCCGCCAGGGCGCGGGCCAACAATCCGCAGACCCCCGATGGACGCGAAGCACTGGTGCTGTGGGCCTCTGATGTGGTACGCGATGAAGGGATAATGATCGCCTTCGGCCTTGATATGCTCGGCCTGAAACCGGTATGGAACAGCCGCGGTCTGGTCAAGGGTCTGGCGCGCCGACCACTGGCGGCAGGCGAAGTACGCCGGGATATGGTGTTCACCATCTCGGGCCTGTTCCGCGATCTCTATGGCCGACAGATGTTGCTGCTCGATCAGGCCACGTTGATGGCGCTGGACGCCAGTGCCAACACGATTGTCCGAGACTACCCCACCCTCACCCTGGCCTTGAAAAATGCGCTCCGGCCACTGCGGGATTCTGATTTCTACGGCCAGCAACAGGGCGGATCAGAAAGCCTGGCACAGAACCAGGTGGCCGCCCACTGGGTCAAACAGACACAGCAGTTGCTGCTGGCCGGTCGCTCTGTCGAGGACGCCGGCATGCTGGCCAGCCTGCGGGTGTTTGGTGATGCCCCCGGCAGCTATGGCGCCAGTGTCAACCGGCTGGTGGAGCGCTCCGGCGCCTGGCAGCAACGCAAGGAGCTGGCCAATGTCTATCTGCGCCGACTGGGCCACAGCTACAGCCGCGGCGGCGCGGGCGGCAGCCGTTTTGGGGCGCCGGCGGAGGATGTCTTTCGCACCGTACTGGCGGATGTGGAAAACACCTATCTGGGTCGCGCCAGCAACCTCTATGGCCTGATCGATAACGATGACGCCTTCGACTACCTGGGCGGGCTCAGCCTGGCGGTGGAAACTCTCACCGGCAAGGCCCCCAATAACTTCGTGCTCAATCACGCCAACCCCGAGAACATCAGCGCCGAGCCTTTGGGCCTGGCTCTGCGCAGGGAACTGCGAGGGCGTTTTCTCAATCCCCAATGGCTCAAGGGCCTGATGGAACACGGCTATGCCGGTGCCCGCACCATGGGTAGCGCATTTCTGGAACACCTGTGGGGTTGGCAGGTGACCAACCCCACCCTGGTGGGGGACTGGGCCTGGCAGGAGGTGAAGGAGGTCTACGTGGATGACCGCTACGGCCTGGAACTCGATGAATTTTTCGAGCAGGGCCATAACGTGCATGTCAAAAGTAATATGCTGGCCATCATGCTGGTGGCCATCCATAAAGGCTTCTGGCAGGCAGATGCCGACACCACCGCCCATCTGGCCAGCGAATTCGCCCGTCTGGTCCGTGATAAAGGCCTGCCTGGTAGCGGTCACACCTCCTCCGACCACCCCATGCTGAGCTGGCTGGAGCAACACCTGTTAGAGGAAGACTGGCAGGTGTTGGCCCAGGTTATCGAGCGCACCGGAGCGGCGCTGCTGCAACAGCCAGAGCAGCATCCGGCAATACATCGCCTGGCGGAAATCGAACTGAAGCAGCGGCAACAGCAACAAAAACAGACGCAGCAAACACAGGCAGCAGCTGCCGAAGCACAAGAACCGGATGCCACCAGCTGGCGCTGGCTTTTACTGCCAGCGCTACTGCTGATCATTGTCGGCGGCTTCTATCACAGCCTGCGCCACGCGCCGCACCGCGGCTGTCATCACGCTCACCAAGAGCAGGGAGAAAGCCTATGATCATCCACGGGATAACCCTGGGCGTGCTGCATCAGATCGTCAGCTGGCTGCTGTACCCGGTGATCACAGGCCTTGGTATCGCCCTGTTGCTGACCCTGTGGGAGCTGGGCATCGCCCTGTCGGAGCGCCTGCTCACTCTGCCCCGCTACCGGCACAGCGCCAGCCACCACTTCGAAGCCTACGCTCTGCGGCGACTGGAGCGCAGCGATCTGCTGGCCCGCTGCGGCCCTATTCTGGGCTTGATGGGCACACTGATCCCCCTCGGCCCGGGTTTGTCGGCACTGGGTTCAGGCAATATCGATATGCTGGCAACAGCTCTGACCATTGCCTTTGACACCACGGTTATCGGTCTGTTGGTGGGCCTGCTGGCTTATATTATCGGCCGACTGCGGCGCCGCTGGTATGAGCTTGTCTGGCAGGCCATGGCCATGGAGGTCAGGAATGACTAACAAAAAAGACATTGGCCGACCTCTTTGGCAGCAAAACCGGTTCGGTGAAACTAACACATCCTCAGATGCTGACCCCCTCGCTGGTTTTGCCAATATTATGGATGTCATGCTGGTATTCGCACTGGGTCTGCTGATCGCATTGATGGCCCAGAGCCGTGATTTACAGGCACACTTTAAATCGGAGGAAATTATTGATATCAGCCAGAGCAGAGAATTGGCGGAACCACCACCATCCATTCGCAAAACCATTGAAAATAGCGGCGAAGGCATGGAGCCACTGGGCCAGGTCTACCGTGATCCTGAAACAAACAAACTGATACTGATTAAGCAGTAGTCACAGGCCAAGCCATACGCAAACCCGCTAAAAGCGCCTGCTATCAATGCTATCAATGCTATCAGAACAAGGTATTAAGATTGGCTTGAAATCAGCCAGCCAAGTCGATCCAGTTGACCATGGTAATGACCAACTGGATCTCTATATTGCGGTGATTAACAAATGGCTGTAAACCAGAAAATTCTATACAAAATACGCATCAACTCTGTATTTTCGGGTTCAAGCAATTATTTACGTATCAGCTTTGTGGTATCAGGACCTAACGGCAGAATGTAATCAACAGAACTTAAAATTTCGCTATCTGAAACCCGAACCAGTTTGGCCGTAATATAGATATTATGCGAGGCTACAGCATACGTTCCAACAAGCACCTGCTCTACGTCGTACTCTGAGGATATATTTTTCAGTGATCGTGACAGAATAAATTCTCCTTCATGCTCACGGATATATACATCCTTGCGCAACAACATTTCGGTGACCTTATAGCCCTGCTGTGTAAAACGCGAAGCTACTTGCTGTGCTGCAATACGACCAAGCGGTGACGATGTTGTTAAATCGTTAATATCTGCATAACTGGCAACAATAGTATTACTATCATCTCTTATTTTTTGCCCTGCCTGCTCCATAAGAAGATCAGCAGCTCTATAACTGATATCCACAATATCGGCATCTTCCGGCTTTTTATTGGCCGATCCGGCACAACCAGATAAAGCCAGCACAGCAATCAATGGCAGTAAGGCAAAGTTGATAATTTTGGAAAAATTCATCGATAAACTCCTTTTAAGCCTCGTCTGTAGCAAGCATCTGGTGGCGTGATTGCTGCGATTGATAGTGCCGGTAATCTGCTGCATTAAAGTAGTAAATTGAACTGCTTGATGACAATATATTCTCATCGCTGGACACCTGGGTTGTGATAACAACCTCTGTGACACTCTCATCAGCCTGATCCCGCCAATAAGCATCAATATCTGCTGCCGCAGCCAGCGGAATCAGAGCCAGGGAAGGTTCTGCCCAGTTATTCGCTGCCCCTGTCAGGGCCGCAAAAAAAGTAACCACACCAGAACGCACACCCACCTTGAGGGGCAAAGAATCCCTGCCTTTATGCTCAACCGTGTCAACGCTGAAACTCAGCCGGTAAGTATTACCAAAGTCTGACACGGCCACTTTCACACCATTGGAAACCAGCTCGGAAATCAGTAAATTCCGATAAGTGCGATCAAAAGTGCTGGCTGTGGCGTTCTGCCGACCACAGGTGGATGATGCACAACCCAGATATACGGATTTATCATCCGGAATTTTTTTTGCAATCAACTTTGCTTCATTGGCGGCAAGCAACTGCCAATGATAGGCCGCTTGCATTTTATGTTGAGTAGAATAAGGGTAGGAGACTGCATCGGGATATTCAGTATTTTTCCATGCACACCCCACAACAGATAAAGATAACAATAAACATCCCACAATTTTTTTCATAGTTAGTGCGTCCATATTTCTTCACCGAATAAAACAAACTTCCCGAGCGGTGAAGGCTAACAGGAAAAATGTGGGACTTGTAACAAACTAATAGTAAACTGCCATATGAAAATAAAATCCGTGACTATGATCACAGGTTTTCAGAAAGAGCCCTGCTCTTGTTGGCTCACAATACGGAACATGACTTATAAAAAATCAAACACCTCATCTTACCTCAAGGTGATCAGCCTCATTACATTATTAAGAGAAGTTATCAAAATGAATGGCGCTATATGTAGCTTTAGCTACGCGTATGTTTATGCTCAAGGTGCTCCCGCAACAAAATCCGGCGCACCTTGCCAAGCCCCAGCCATACCAACCCAAACACAAGCGGCACAGACAGTCCTGTAAACAGATCCGGATTGATCGCCATCCCTCCTGCCTTCAGGGCTTTAAAGGTATAACCAATAAGCCCAACCAGATAGTAACTAAGTACAACAACCGACAAGCCCTCAACAGTTTCCTGCAAACGAAGCTGCAATTTTGCCCGACGATTCATTGAATCCAGCAAATCACGATTTTGCTGCTCAAGAACAACATCAACCCGCGTACGCAAAAGATTGGCAGCCCGGGCAATGCGCTTTGACAGATTAGACAGGCGTTCACTGACTGATTCGCAGGTTCGCATGGCTGGCTCCAAGCGCCGTTCCATAAACTCCTGAATAGAGGCATAACCTGCCAGGCGCTGTTCGCGCAATTCAGCAATACGGCGTTGCACCAGGGCATAGTAAGCCCGCGCCGCGCTAAAACGATAGCTGCTGCCAGCCACCAGGCGCTCCACATCAGCCGCAAGCTGACTCAGCTCATCCAGTAAACTCTGGTCATTTTGCAGCTCCCGACTTTCAGCCAGCTGTTCTGTCAGACTCATCATTGCGTTTTCACATAATGAGACTTTCGCGCCAATATCACGGGCTACCGGAAAAGCCAACAGAGCCATCATGCGATAAGTTTCAATTTCCAGCAGACGTTGCACCAAACGCCCTGTCTGACGCGGCTCAAGATTCTGACCGCGCACATAAAACCGGGTGAATCCATCATCGTGCAGACGAAAATCACTCCAGGCACTGAGCGCACCACTCGCCATGCTGCTGGCAGCAATATTATCCGAACTGAAAAAATTGACAATTTCTTTACTGTTTCTTTCAGAAAAAGTATCAGCATCGACTGCCAGATGAATAGCGACCAGTATCTCTCCGGCAAGCTGACGCAACCAATCCTGCGGTACAAGATCAATGACAACATCATCAAAAGGCGTTTCAAACCCATCCTGCTTAAAAAAGCTATAGGTAGAAAACTCGGTATGGCGTTCCCAATTCAAATGAAACGGCCCCAGATCAACATTCCAGAAATTAATATCAGCTGATGGCTCTGCCGCACCAAAACAACGACATAGATCAGCCACATGCTGCAACTCGGCATCCGCTGCCCCCTCCCCCGACAACAATGCCAAGTGCGTAACTTTAAGTGGCGCTTGCAAGGCCAGCGAAGGGCGCGCATGGATTTCGTTCGTCAGCTGTTCACGAAAGGGGTGCTCGCAAATACCAGGCACGACCCATTGTTTGTCTATTGCATGCATCAAAACCTCCCTCAACAGCAGCTACGACGATATCAATGTAACCAGACCAGAATAAACGCGCCAACAGCAAACTTTCAGTCAGTAAAAAATCCATATGATTTTATATTCTAATTTTCATACCATGAAATTGCATCAAGATATGCCTCAACATCTGAATCTTCCGGGCTTATTATTTGCAAACTGGCCGAGGCAACAGCACCGGAACCTGGCGTATAGGCAAGAGTAATCATTTGCTTGCCAATAGTTGAGACGCCCTCAATATATTGGCCCGATATCCAGTTGCCAGCACTGTCTGTTTCATCAATATAAAAGCCGATCTCATTACCCGCGATATGGCGTAAATCAAGATAGGCCTGAATTGTGTAGCTGTTGCCTGGCATCACACTAACATCCGGTGAAAAAAGATGACCATTTCCACTTGATGACGAAGTAAGTTTAACAGAATAAACAGAGTTCGCAGGGTGACCATTACCATCTCCATCAGCAGTGATAAAAGACGGAGCATCCGTTGTCCATCCATGACTTATTCCCTCTTCAAAAGTGCCGCCTGCAATAAAATTGCTTGCCAATAAGAACATCTGAACATTGTCAATATAGGCAATGATGTCAGAATTGGCTGTAGCGGTAATTTGCAATTGTGCATAAGCAACATCCGGCGAACTCGGCTGGTATATAAAATTTCTTGAAGAAGTCAAAACTGATGATTCTGACAGTTTATTTTGACCGGATATCCAGTGACTGACGGAATCATATTCATCAATATAGAAATTAACCTCACCACCCGCTATTTGAGTAACACAGAGATAAGTCTTGAACAGATACCTCGCTAAACTGTCAACTGCTATTTGCGGAGAATAAAGCCGACCAACATTTGCAGCGGGAGAAAATCTGACAGATTTTTTTGAATCCGGTACGCTGCCTTTGCCAGAAGAATCAATAGTTACTGCTGATGGATTTTCAATTATCCAGCCATTGGAAAGCGGGCTTTCAAAAGAGTCTTCACGAAATAAATTATCAGCCGCAGTAGCTATACCATCTTTTATAATTACCGAACGAATAAGACCTGCATCCTGTTTGGTTTTAACATAGGCTGCAATTTCACCAAGATCAGATGAAGCGTAATCATAACTATCGACTGGAATATCCTTGATGTCATGAAAAGTAAGTACCAGCCATGTGTTATCAGCAATAGCCTGGTCAATGTAACCCTTAACATCTGCAGGTGTAACACCAACTTGAACAGGTTTATTCTGAATCAGGTAGTCATCATAGGGATACCAGTTATAGCCAACATCAGCAAAACCACGATGTGATTGATAATATTTACTAATAGCTGCAACAGTTTCCGGACTATAGTCACCATAGGGGCTGGCAAAGCTGACGGCATCAATACCATGGGTTGCCAGATCAGCTTTACTCTGCACCAATTCAATATCGAGCGCACTTACATCCAGCTTTGTCAAAGCCGGATGAGAAAAAGTATGAGAACCAATTTCCCAGCCATAGTGATTTTGTACATCCCGAAGCTGATTCCAAGTCATATAGGCTACCGATGCATTGGCTTTACAGGTATTTGGCACACTTGCCATCCCCAAGCAGGCAGTCGTGACGTAACTAGTGGCTTTGAGACCATAACTTGCCAGTATAGGGGCGGCTTTCAAATAAACACTGGCGTTACCGTCATCAAAAGTGAACGATATTTTTGCCTGAGGACGACCATCATTGGAAAAAGCAGAAGCACAGACCATGACACTCAGGCTCACTACTATTGCACCAGCAGAAACAAGGTAAATAAATTTATAAAAAATTTTTTTTAGCATAATGCATTTTTAAATTTTAATACATTTTCAGGAAATAATTATCCTGAAGAAATAAAACACCAGCCCGCCGCCAAAAACCAACTGCCATATAAATATTAACAACCAGCCACAAGATTAACTGAAAAAGTATCAGCATTTACCCGCAGCCAAAAAAATTAAAGGTGGCTATTTAGAAGATAACCACTTAAAAGGTAACTATTTAATATGCAGCTACCAGGCAGCTATGGCAGAACAAGCACTCTGTTATATTAGCTCAATATCATGCATTTATAGTATCAGACAAAGAAAAGCCGGATTTACTCATGACAAAACAAATTACCTTGCGACAACGACTGCAATATGCCTTTGACAACACTTTAAGCTCTGGCTCATCTGCTATTATTGCCTGGCTGGCAGTATTATCAAGCATACTGGTTATCGTGTTTGGTCTTGTGTATACCTTCACTGGCAGCAATATGCCAGACCAGGATGGCATGGGTTTTTTTGAGGCTATGTGGCAGGCATTGATGCGCTCGGTTGATCCCGGGACAGTTGCCGGTGACGAAGGCTGGGGCTTTCGTCTGCTGGGTGTATTAATCACTATTGGTGGAATCTTCATTCTGAGTACTCTCATCGGCGTACTGACCGCAGGTCTTGAGGATAAACTTGATGAACTGCGCAAGGGACGCTCACTGGTACTGGAGAAAAACCACACCTTGATCCTCGGTTGGTCGGATAAAATCTTTCATATTATCGAACAACTTATTATCGCCAATGCGAGCGAAAAACGCAGTCATATCGTCATTCTTGCAGACCGTGACAAGGTCGAAATGGAAGATGAATTGCTGGCACATATTCCTGACCGTCACAGTACACGCCTGATTTGCCGCCACGGTAGTCCTCTCAATACGGATGACATCGCCATTGTCAGTCCAGATGAAGCAAAATCCATCATTGTGCTCTCACCAGAGCAGGAGGAAAACCCGGATATCTATGTGATTAAATCGGTACTGGCTCTGACCAATAACCCCGACCGCAAGGCCGAACCCTACCATATCGTGGCCGAAATCGATGACAACGATAATATGGAGGCAGCCCATTTAGTGGGCGGAAAAGAAGCCAGTTATATTCGCTCATCCAGTCTGCTGGCACGTATCGCAGCCCAGACGTGCCGCCAATCCGGCCTCAGCATGATCTATTCCGATCTTCTCGACTACCGCGGTGACGAAATCTACTTTCAGCACGAACCCAGACTGGAGGGAAAAACCTACCAGCAAGCACTGTTCAGCTACGATACCTCTTCAGTTATTGGTATGCAGCGCAATAATGGTGACGTACTGTTGAACCCGCCAATGGACAGTGTATTTGAAAGCGGTGATACAGTAATTGTAATTGCTCAGGACGATAGCACCATCAGATTCAGTGGCGGCCAGCCGCCACAGAGTAACGACCCGGCCATGACAGTTCGCAATGCTAAAACAACAGGTCCGGAAACCAATATTATTATTGGCTGGAATCCAAAAGGTGCGAAAGTTATTCGTGAACTTGATCACTATGTGGAAAGCGGCTCACAGCTGATAATTGTGGCGCCGCACAGTGATTTGGATACCGCACTGTCCACGCTGCAAGAATCTTTATCCAACCAGCATGTCAAGTTGATACGGGAGGACTCAACCCGGCGTGCAGCACTCGATAAAATCGACTTTTCCAATAGTCGCAACATTATTTTGCTGACTTCTGACACACTGCCCACCCAGGGAGCAGATGCCAATACATTAATCACACTGCTACATCTGCGCAATATTGCGACAAGTCAAAATTTGCATTTCAATATCGTATCGGAAATGGGTGATATCAAAAATCGTGAACTGGCCGAAGTGGCCCGAGCTGACGATTTTATTATTGGTGACCATCTGGTCAGTCGACTACTTGCTCAGCTATCTGAAACCCGTGAATTAAAAGCTGTATTTGATGAACTATTCGACGCTGACGGTGCTGAAATCTATCTTTGTCCGGCAGAAAACTATATCGCGCCGGGCAGATCCATACGCTATATCGACCTGCTCGAAGCCGCCGCTCGCCGGGGTGAAACCTGTATTGGCTATCGACTGGCAGAGCATGCACGCGATGGGGGAAAAAACTATGGCATTCATATTAACCCCCGCCTGAATGATAGTCTGACCCTGAATGTAGATGACCGGATTGTTGTGTTGTCACACGATGGCTGACCCGAAGCAGGCTCCCTGTAAGGCACAAATCAGCACATTTAAAGCCAGGCCGTGAATATACACATCATTAAGAGGCGTAAACCAGAAAAATATCCTTTCCTTCCTTTTCAGCACGCTTTAGGCAATTTCTTAAAGTATCAAGGTAATCATAATCAGATAGAGCAGTGAGCGCCTCATAGATATGATAAGGATCCTCCAGTGTGTATTTGACCCCGCGTGAGATCATCTCCTGGGCATCTTCACCTTCTTCAAGATTATTTGGATTGCTGGCAAATTCTGTCCAATTGGTGATAGCCGCCGCCTCTACAATAGTCAAAAAGCGGCGGGCTTTACGAGAGTTCCGATCTCCCGACATCACATCATTAGCACCCACTATATAGGGATCAAGCCTGGGCAATACACTAATCAGCCTGGCAATTTCACTATGCTTTATAACCGATACAAGGGCAGGATATTCTGTATCGCCAAGCTTATCCGTCAGCACCGGCGGCAGAGTTGATGCTCTCTGACCAGCCGTATTGCCCTGATCTATACGAACAAACAATTCAGTTAGAATATTTTCATCAGTCTCTGCAAAAAAAGATGACAACTCATAAAGACTGACAAAAGGAAGCCCCATAAAGCCTCGTTCATCCGGCGTAGTCAGTTGGCGAAACAACAGTTCCAGAGCAAAACCATTGATCATATCGTTTTCTCTGGCGCTGCCTGTCAGCAAATCGTTCACTGCCCGCCGCCACAACTGCGGGTCATTAAAGCGCTGTTCAAGACTGGTATTATCAACATAATCCCGATCCGCAAGCATGGCAGCCAGAATGGCTTTATCATTGGAACCAATGGCCGCAGCAACCTTATCAGCCTCGATAAGGTAGACAGCAAGGCTGTATTCCGTGGCTTGTGTACTCATGCCTGAAAGTACAAGGCTGCCAATAAAAAGACAGCCCCGAATCATTCGATATAGACTGGTGTAAATTGCAAACATTGGAAAGCTTTCTCTTTTTATTTCAAAAGTTCTGCGCCAACTCCAGTTTGGACCATTACCGCGCCCGGCAATAGCTGGTAGAATCCGGCGTTTATTTCGCCCTTGCTTCTGGAGCACATTGCGGATTATGGATCAACAGCAATATAACGCACAAAATATTGAACAATACGTGCAACAACACTGGCTGGCGCGCAACAGCTTTGCCGTTTCTCAGGATAACAACCGCGAAAAATTCTATTGTCTGGCCATGTTTCCCTATCCCAGCGGCCAGCTGCATATGGGCCATGTGCGCAACTATACCATTGCCGATGTTATTGCACGCTACCAGCGTATGCAAGGTAAAAACGTACTGCAACCAATGGGCTGGGATGCCTTTGGCCTGCCGGCAGAAAATGCCGCGATCAAACACAACGTAGCACCAGCCAGGTGGACCGCCCAAAACATTGACTATATGCGTGAGCAGCTGCGTCGTCTCGGCTTTGCCTATGACTGGGACCGCGAAATTGCCACCTGTAATCCCGATTATTATCGCTGGGAACAATGGTTTTTTACCCGCCTTTTTGAAAAAGGTCTGGCCTACAAGAAAAAGGCCGAAGTTAACTGGTGTGAGACAGATCAGACCGTACTGGCCAATGAACAGGTAGTAGATGGTTGCTGCTGGCGCTGCGACAACCCGGTTGAGCGCAGAGAAATCGATCAATGGTTTATCAAGATCACCGATTATGCCCAACAATTGCTGGACGATCTTGACCAGCTCGATGCCTGGCCCGAGCAGGTTCGCACTATGCAGCGCAACTGGATCGGCCGCTCACAAGGCGTTAATCTGCGCTTTGAGCTGGCTGAGGGCGGCGAATTGGAGGTTTACACCACCCGCCCGGATACCCTGATGGGCGCTACTTATATGGCGGTAGCACTCCAACACCCGCTGGCCAAGACGGCCGCCACAACTAATCCGGTATTGGCTGATTTTATCGCTGAACAGAGCCACATCAAGGTTGCCGAGGCCGATATGGCCACTATGGAAAAACTGGGTATGGACACAGGTCTCTGCGCCATTCATCCCATCAGTGGAGAAAAAGTACCCATATGGGTGGCCAACTTTGTATTGATGACATATGGCTCCGGCGCGGTGATGTCGGTACCTGCCCACGATGAACGGGACTTCGACTTCGCCAACAAGTACGGCCTGCCGATAGTGCAGGTGATCACCAAAAAGGGGGAAGGCTTTAATTACGATAGCAGCACCTGGCAGAGCTGGTATGCAGACAAGGAAGATACTCTCACAATTAACTCCGGTGAGTTTGATGGCCTGGATTTTGAAGCTGCCTTCAATGCCATAGCTGATTATCTGCAGGCGAAGGGCAAAGGTGAACGGACTGTCAATTTTCGCTTGCGGGACTGGGGTGTATCACGTCAGCGCTACTGGGGTACACCTATTCCAGTAATCAACTGCGACCGGTGTGGCGCACTGCCCGTACCGGCACAGGATCTGCCGGTAATACTGCCAACAGACATCGAATTTGAAGGCGTGGGCTCACCCATCAAAAAAATGTCATCTTTTATCGAAACTACCTGCCCCGGCTGTGGCGGCCCTGCCGAACGCGAAACTGATACCTTCGATACCTTTATGGAGTCTTCCTGGTACTACGCCCGCTACGCCTGTGCCCGCAATGACAGGCAAATGCTGGATGCAGAAGCTGATTACTGGACGCCGGTAGACCAATATGTGGGCGGTATTGAGCACGCCATCCTGCACCTGCTGTATGCGCGCTTCTACCACAAACTACTGCGAGATGAAGGCCTGGTACATTCCGATGAGCCCTTCATCCGTCTGCTAACCCAGGGCATGGTACTCAAGGACGGTGCCAAAATGTCCAAATCCAAAGGCAACACGGTCGATCCGCAAGAGCTGATTGATCGCTACGGTGCTGATACTGTGCGCCTGTTCAGCATGTTCGCAGCACCGCCAGAACAATCGCTGGAGTGGTCTGACTCTGGAGTGGAAGGTGCCAATCGCTTTCTCAAGCGTCTGTGGAAGCTGGTACAGAATCATATGGCAGGCAGTTCTGTAGCGACACTGGACACAAAAACACTCAGTGATGAGCAAAAACTTATCCGCCGCAAGATTCACGAAACCATTGCCAAGGTAGATGATGATTATGGTCGCCGTCAGACATTTAACACTGCTATCGCTGCAATAATGGAACTGTGTAATGAACTGGCCAGACTGGACGACTCCGCTCAGTCCCGGGCCGTACTCAACGAAGGTCTGCACGCAGTGGTATTAATGTTAAACCCCATCGTACCCCACATTTGTCACAGTCTGTGGGCGAAACTTGGCGCAAATAGTGAGCTGCTGGATACGCCCTGGCCAGAGGTGGATGAGAGCGCACTGGTACGCGACAGTATCGAGATGGTGGTGCAGGTAAATGGCAAGGTCCGCGCCAAAATGCAGGTATCAGCTCAGGCTGACAAGGACGCCGTTCAAGCCCAGGCACTGGAACAGGACAACGTGCAGCGCTTCCTTGAGGGTATTAACGTACGCAAAGTGATTGTGGTACCAGGCAAATTGGTTAACATAGTTGCCAATTGATGATCGCCGACTCGCACAGCCCCGGAGAAACTGATGCCAAACCCTATTGCTGATCTCACCATAATACGCGGTCCTCTGTTACTGGGGCTGTGTCTGATACTGACAGCCTGCGGCTTTCAGCTGCGCGGCAGCACCAGTGCCACCGCACTGCCAGAATCATGGAAAACGCTCTATCTGGCTACCGACAATCCCAATAGCGAATTCAGCCGGGAGTTAAAATCCCGGTTTTCCTCTAATGGTATTGTCTGGGCAAACAAGCCTGACGATGCCGCTTATGTGCTCAGGCTCGGGCCGGAGCATTTCAGCCAGCGCAATCTATCCATCAATAGTAATGCGCGAGCCGCCGAATATGAGCTGACGATGCGATCAAGTTTTTCCGTCAGTCAACCGGGTAACGGCAAAGCGGTCATCCCCGTTACTGAAGCTACTATTGTCAAGCAGATGGAGAATGATCCCAGTAATGTTGTCGGCAAGGCAGAAGAGGTACGTATCATCAAAGGTGAAATGCGCATTGAACTGGTTCAGCAGATACTGCGCCGTATCGGCTTCTTTGCTGCCAACATGACAACCGCCTCAAACTGAACCCTCTGTGCGGCTCTATCCCGAAAAGCTCACAGCTCACCTGGAACAGCAATGCCTGCCGGTTTATTTTATTAGCGGTGATGAAGAACTGCTGGTACAGGAATGCAGCGACCAGGTTCGACAGGCAGCCCGCAAATCGGGGTGTAGCAGCCGTGAAATTCTCAACAGCAGCACCAAAGGTTTCAACTGGCAGGAATTGCTCAACTGTGCGAGTGATCTGTCACTGTTTGGTGATCGCAAACTGATCGAACTACGCCTGCCCTCAGGCAAACCGGGCACCGAGGGTAGCAAGGCTATTGTTGAGTATCTGAAACGTAACTCCGGCGATGATATATTACTAATTATCAGTGGCAAAATTGACCGCCAATCCCAGAATAGCAAATGGTTCAAGGCTATCGATAAAACCGGTGGCTGGATTCAGTTATGGCCGGTTGACATCCAGGAGCTGCCCCGCTGGCTATATCAGCGTCTGAGCGCCGCTGGCCTAAGCGCCGACAAAGAAGCCATCGGCTTGCTGGCAGAACGTGTTGAAGGCAATCTACTGGCTGCGGTACAGGAAGTAGAGAAGTTGAAACTGTTGGTTACTGATGGGCATGTCAGTGTCACTACAGTAACTGAAGCCGTACTCGATAATGCCCGCTTCAACCTGTTTGGCATGGTTGATGCTGCTCTCAAGGGGGAAACTGTCCACAGCCTGCGTATGCTGCAAGGCCTGCAAAGCGAAGGCACTGAAGCCAGTGTAGTGCTGTGGGCGCTGGCCCGGGAAGTCCGCACTCTCTATGAAATTCAAAGTGACTGTGAGCAGGGCCAACCACTACCGCAGGTACTTCAGGCACGGCGGGTCTGGAAAAACCGTCAGCCATTAGTGCAAAAAGCCCTGCATCGCCACACACTGCTCTCTCTGGCGACCTTACTAAAACTGGCCGCAGAGACTGACGGCAGCATCAAAGGCTTTGCCCAGGGCCACGCCTGGGATCATCTCGAACAGCTGACACTGAAACTGGCCAGCCAGGCAATAAATCCGGCAACGGCCTGAGCCGGTCAGCCTTCAACATCCATGTCAAACAGGCACTTTGACAGAGTCACTACAGAGTCCGACAATACATCCCACAATAGATAGCAAACGGGATACAGCAACACAATGGATCAATGGTTAACAGAATGGGGAGTAAACCTCGGTGTCGGTGGCTTGATACTGTTTATGATCTTTATTGTGTGGGATCTGGCCAGGCGCAGTAATGCCGGCAAGTTTGGCACTATTATTCTCTATGTCGGCCTTGCCATGGGTATT
This sequence comes from Parahaliea sp., assembly GCA_047974765.1. GTDB lineage: Bacteria > Pseudomonadota > Gammaproteobacteria > Pseudomonadales > Halieaceae > JBKECP01. The sequence goes on from JBKECP010000011.1 coordinate 36,095, forward strand.
GTCGGCTTTTTGATCAAGGTGGTCATCACCTACATGATGGAACAGGCCGGCATCTGAGGCAGAATAAAAGTTAAGATTGTTCTGTCATAGAAAAAACAAAGGGACTGTTCAGAATTCTGTGTCACAGTAATTCCTTGTTAGTCATCTGATCACAGGTCCAGCACACCGTCGAGTCGGCCTTCGAAGAAGATAGCCAATTGAGACAGTGTGATATTCCAGCTCTGGATCGGCATCGTCCACTTCTTACTGGCGTTTTGAATGCCCAGGTAAGCAGTTTCAGCAGGCTGTCCTCGTTCGTAAAGCCGCCCTTCGTCTTAGTGAGCTTCCGGAACTGACGGTGGACAGCCTCAATAGAATTCGTCGTGTAGATCACGCGGCGAATATCCGGCGGGTATCTGAAGTAGGCAGACAGGTTATCCCACTTCGTTCGCCAGGACTTGATCACGATGGAGTAGAGATCACCCCAGCGGACTTCCAGTTCGTTCAGGGCCTGCTCCACAGCATCTTTGGAGGTGGCCCGGTAGACCCGCTTCAGGTCGACCATAAACGCTTTCTGATTCTTCGACGCCACGTATTTTAGCGAGTTGCGCACCTGGTGGACGATACAGAGCTGAACCTCGGTATCCGGGTATATCGTCGCAATGGCATCCGGGAAGCCGGTCAGGCCATCAACGCTGGCAATCAGGATGTCATCGACACCGCGATTTTTTAAATCGGTCAGAACGGAGAGCCAGAAATTGGCGCCCTCGGTCTCGGACAGGTAGAGGCCGAGGATTTCCTTCTTGCCCTCCAGATTGACGGCTAAAACCGTGTAAACCGCCTTGCTCTGGTAGCGTCCGTTGTCCTTAACTTTGTAGCGGATCGCATCAAGCCAGACGAACGGATACAAGC
>JBKECP010000012.1:0-14358 GCA_047974765.1 Parahaliea sp.
CAGCATCAGCAGCACTTTGCGACGCTCGGCGGGCAAGAGTATTTGCCAGAGTTTCCCCAGTGATTGCTTCATTGCCTTTTTGTTACATCCAATGACACGCAGCTAGCGATCATGCTCGTCCAAACCGTTGGCTCTGCCTGTATGGTGGCAGACCAGTATGTCGATATAGTATCAAGGGGTAAAGAGACCGGGCTCGCAGAACTGGCATTTCGAAGAAGCGAGATCGAAGAAACGGGGGGCAGGTACAACTTTATGGTGATGCCGGGCTTGAGGATTGCGGTCGAGCTGGTTTTTCACGGCCCGCTGGCGGCTGCCTTGGCTGCCTGGCAAAATCAGGCTTTGTCGGCGCCATTCTCGCTTCGCAGCCGCCTTACTTCCTCCACCGGCAGGCCAAGGGCTTCGGCGATTTGTTGATCGCTCAGCATCACCTGGGCGATTAGCTTGCGGGCGGCGGCCCGAGCAGCCTGCGCTGCTTCAGCTCGACCCTGTTCAAGGCCCTGTTCAACACCCTTGGCTATCCAGCGGTCGGGCCACTTCTTTACGCGTTCAGACAGCATCTTGTGTACCTCGTGCAGTTCATTGATTTCCGGCAGGTCCGTATCCGGTGCCCGGTGCGGGAGTAATACGCGGTTTATCCACACCGCAAATGCCCGCCGCAGGGACGTTTGCTCGGGGGCTTGCAACCATTTTACCAGGCTGCCCAGCACGGCCAGCATGTCCTGCTCATCGCGGTGGTGTTCCAGCCGGAACAGGGCCACTGCGGTGTTACGCAATGCGTCGGGCTCGTCCATTGATGCCTCAGACGCCACCATAGCCCCCTCGTCCAGCAGCAGATAGCTCAGCTGCGGGCGGTAGCGTTCCAGGCCGCCGGGCACAGGCTCTATCAAGTCCGCGATATCCTCGGCGGCATGCCAGCGCGTTTCGCCATTATAGAGCACGATGGGCAGCACCGGGAACAAGCGGCCAGAAGGGGTCAGGGCCTTCTGGCGAATCAGATCCTGATAAAGCAAACCCAGATAAGTCATCATACGCACAGCCATAAAACGGTCTACGGTGGACTGAAACTCCATGAGCAGATAGACGTAGAGCCAGCCCTTATCGCCGCTCATATTGCCGCTCTTATCACCAAAGCGTACACGCCAGATGATATCATCTTCGCGCTCGCGCAGGTCATCGCTAATGTAGGAGCCGGCGACTCTTTCCAGGGTGCTGAAGTCCAGCCTGGCCACCCAGCCTTCCTTGACGAAGCCGGTGAGCAGGTCTTCGACCAGAGCCGGGTGGGCAAACAGAAGTTTGTAGCCGTGATCGTGATAGGCCATCCGTGGCACTCCAACGATGTGTAGCGGCACACGCTAGCACAGTGGGCGGCGGGCCGGCAGGGGCTGGCTATATTGGATGTAAAACCGGAAAAGTGGGGCAGCAATGCGGGAATCCCCATTGCTCAGCTCCCTTGCTGCTATAATCCCGCGACATTTATCCGACCCAAAAGCTATGACCAAGAAAGCCACAAGTGCCAGTTTCACTACCACCCTCCAGCAACTGGAATCGCTGGTCAATAAACTGGAGGATTCCAACACCTCCCTTGAGGATTCTCTCGCCGGCTTCGAGGAGGGCATCAAATTGCTGCGCTCGGCCCAGAAAGAGTTGAACCAGGCCGAGCAGAAGGTGCAGATGCTCACTGAGCCACCGGATGATGCCGGGGACGATGAGTGAGCGCCGCCCTGTCGTCCACGCTCGCACAACTGCGCGAGCAGATCGAGCGCGAGCTTAGCGCCGTTATTGACGCCAGCACCGCCGCCCTGCCCCCGCTGCAGGCCGCTGCCCGCCACTCCCTGATCAGCGGAGGCAAACGTGTTCGTCCAGTATTGGTGATTGCGGCCTGCCGAGCAGTGAATACCAATGCCGCGCTGGCACTGCCCGCCGCGGCTTGCACTGCCCTTGAGCTGGTCCACACCTATTCACTGATCCATGACGACCTGCCAGCCATGGATGACGACGACTTGCGCCGTGGCGTACCCACCTTGCATAAGGCTTTTGACGAGGCCACCGCCATTTTAGTAGGCGATGGCCTGCAAACCCTCGCTTTTGAGCAGCTGGCCGATGCGCCCGGGCTGTCTGACGCGCAAAAAGTCGCCATGATCCGCGTACTCGCGCAAACCGCCGGTTTTGGCGGTATGGTGGGTGGCCAGTATGTCGATGTACAGTCCGAGGGGAAAGAGATCGGGTTGGCAGAACTGAAATCTCTGCATGCAATGAAAACCGGCGCTCTTATCCAGGCGGCGGTGGCACTGGGCGCTATCGCTGGAGGCGCCTCACAGGCACAACTGGCCAGTCTGGATGACTATGCCAGTCATATCGGCCTCGCCTTTCAGGTGGTGGACGACATTCTGGATGTGGAGGGTGACACCGCCACTCTCGGCAAGACCCAGGGCAAGGATGAGGCGGCAGACAAGGCCACCTATGTGAAGTTTCTGGGGCTGGAGGGCGCGAAGAACAAGGCACGACAGTTGCTGGCGACAGCACTGACTGCGCTGGAAAGCTTTGACGAGTCCGCCAATCTACTGCGGGATATTGCCCGCTATATTATCGAGCGGGATTATTGACTGGCCGCTCAATCGTCGTGCAGCAAATGCCCCAGCTTGGCACCTTTGGTTTGCAGGTATTTCTCGTTATGAGGGTTGCAGCCCGCACGGATGGGGATGCGCTCCACCACCGACACACCGATGCTTTCCAGGGCGGAAATTTTACGGGGGTTGTTGGTCATCAACCGTACCTGTCCAATCCGCAAGTGCTCCAGCATGGGTTTGAGCAAAGTGTAGTCGCGCATGTCAGCGCCAAAACCCAGGCGTTCGTTGGCTTCCACCGTATCAGCGCCGGCATCCTGTAGCTTATAGGCCCGAATTTTGTTGAGCAGGCCAATACCGCGACCTTCCTGGCGCAGGTAAAACAGGGCGCCACGGCCCGATTCAGAGATGGCTTTCAGGGCGGCCTCGAGCTGGTTGCCACAATCACAGCGCAGGCTGAACAGGGCATCGCCGGTCAGGCATTCGGAGTGCACGCGTGCGAGCACGGGCTCATCGCCGGACACATCACCCATCGTCAGTACGATGTGTTCCTTGTTTTCGACGGCATCTTCAAAACCATGAATTTCAAACACTCCCCAGGCGGTAGGCAGCAGGGCGGATTCTACATAACGTGCACTCAAACGATTGTCCCGGTGACAACAACAAGGGCCGCACAGTTTACCTGATGCCACGCCCACGCTACCAGTCCCGTGAAAGGGTCAGAATGCCGCCCGCCTCCACCATTTTGACATGTTTGAGGTAGGTCATTCCCAGCAAAATGGTCTCAGGAAAAGCCCCTTCACTGACGGTTGCGCGCACGTTATCAATGCGAATCCCCCCCACATCGACATACTGTAAATTAACCACCCAGGCTCGCACTACATCACTGGCCGTAGTCAAACGTGTTTCCTTACCTGCCTGGTAGTCAATGCCAAGGGTTTTGGCATCCCGGGAGTTCAGAGCCACTACATTGGCACCCGTATCCACCAGCACAGACATTTTGCGACCATTGATCGTGGCCGTGGCCATATATTGCATGTGCGCATTGCGGAGAATATCAACCTTGCGCTCTGTGGGCGCCTGGTAGCTGCCGCTGACGCGATCATGCAGCTTGACGGTTTTTCGCTGACCGTCAATCTCGATCACTGCGGACTTTGCGTTGGCACTGATCAGTTTAACACCCGCATCGCTCTGCCCAGCCCGCAGCGTCTTGCGAGAGCCATTGATAACCATCACTGCTGTATTGGGCAATAGTGCTTCAACCGACACAGAGGCTCCCCCGGCCCATCCCGGAAGGGAACATAACAACAAAAAAGTTAACAGTAGTGCTTTAAGCATAATAATGGTGTCAATCGCTGCCGGAGCCAAGCCTCAGACTACAACAAACGCAGGCACCACCCACATAATCAAGTGCAAAATTGCGCCCGCCATCACACCTGCCACCACATCATCGATCATGATACCGAGCCCGCCATGCACACGGCGGTCAAGCCAGCCAATTGGCCAGGGTTTGATGATATCGAACAGGCGAAAAAACACGAAGCCGAGCAGAACTGTTTGCCAACCGGGGGGCACAGCCCACATGGTCAGCCAAAAGCCAACAAATTCATCCCACACGATACCCGGATGATCGTGTACGCCCAGATCCCGACTGCTGTGCTCACAAAGCCAAACACCCAATGCAAAGGCAAACACAATGAAGAGGCTATAAATTGGCAAGGAGAATCCCGCCAACAGATAATAAAAAGGAATAGCCGCCAGCGTACCAAAAGTACCCGGTGCTTTTGGTGACAGGCCACTGCCAAAGCCAAAAGCCAGTAAATGTATGGGGTTGCGCAAAATACGGGATACTTCGAGCGACATAAGTCTCCAGGGAAGCGGCCAAAGCCCGCTTGATACTAATCAGAAATGACGATAGCCCGTTTGCCCGCCCGGCTTTACATCACAGACTACGCCATCACCCTCTTCCACCCAACCAATTACGGTACAATTTTGCGGCAACGGCATTTGCGGTGGCAGCGTAAAACATAATTCGTAGTCATCACCTCCCACCAACGCCCAGCGCAGCACCTGCTCCCTGTCCGGGTGGCGCTGCAAGGCGGCTGAAAGGGGCAACTGTGTACTTTCTATAGCAATTTTAACGCCACTGGCAGCGGCAATATGACCGGCATCCGCCAGTAAACCATCAGAAATATCAATAGCGGCGCTGGCAACACCCAGCAGTAACTGACCCAGCTCAAGTCGAGCCGAGGGGCGATAATAGCGCTGCTCAAGATAATCTCCATCAGCCACGCTACCCTGCCATTGTCCCTTGACCACAGCCAGTCCGGCGGCACCATCGCCGAGTGTGCCACTGACACAGAGTCGCTCACCAACACGGGCACCGCTGCGCAAAAGGCCCGTCCTGGCAGGTAAAGCCCCAAAAACCTGCACCGATAAGGCAAGCGGACCACGGCTGGTATCACCACCCACCAGTGGTAAGCCAAAATCTGATACGGCAGCGGCCAAACCTTCACTACAGGCATGCAGCCAGAGCTCATCCGCCTGTGGCAGTGTCAGGGCCAAGGTCATAGCCAAAGGCCTGGCTCCCATGGCCGCCAGATCTGAAGCCGCAACAGCCACCGCACGATAGGCCACATCTTCAGGAAAGCTTTCTGTCGGGAAATGAACAGCCTCCACGACGGTATCCACTGATGTTGCCAGCCATTCGCCCTCATTCAGCTTTAAAATAGCGCAGTCATCGCCCACCCCCAATGCAACCGCCGGGCCAGCACCCAGCGATGCAAGATAGCGATAAATCAGATCAAATTCAGAGACGTTTGCCATAGCCCGTCAATTTGATCCCTAAATATTGGCAGCAGTTTCTGCCTGCCGCAATTGACGGGCGACCTTATCGAGTACGCCATTGATATATTTGTGACTGTCGGTGGCGCCAAATTTTTTGGCCAGTGATACCGCTTCATTTATCGACACTTTGTAGGGCACATCAATTCGTCGAGCCAGCTCCCAGGTACCCAGACGCAGCAGGCTGCGCTCAATAGGGTCAAGCTCCTTCAAACTGCGATCAAGCATAGGCGTAAAAATAGCCTCCAACTCATCTATCTGAGCAGGCACCTCATGTAAAATGGCGTGAAAATAGTCGTTATCAACATGACTAAAGTCGTAGTCAGTGCGAAACTCTGCCTCAATTTCATTCAGGGCTGCCTGCGCCATATACCATTGATAAAGCGCCTGTAAACCATAATGGCGGGCCTTGCGACGCTCTGCCGCAAGGGTATTACTCATTTTTTTGGCCACGTCAGTCAGTCCAGATTATCCAGCAGGCTCACCATTTCCAATGCCGACAGCGCCGCCTCGGCACCCTTGTTGCCCGCTTTGGTACCGGCACGTTCCACCGCCTGCTCGATGGAATCCACCGTCAACACACCAAAAGCCACCGGCACACCACTGTCCATACTCACCTGGGCTAAACCTTTGGTACATTCACCTGCAACATACTCAAAGTGCGGGGTTCCACCGCGAATAACTGCACCAAGGGCAATGATGGCATCGTGTTTGCCCGCTTTGGCGACTTTCTGGCAGACCAGTGGAATTTCAAAAGCGCCGGGCGCACGCACGATGGTAAGTTGTTCATTATCAACACCGTGACGACGCAAGGTATCGATGGCGCCTTCGAGCAGGTGTTCAACCACAAAACTGTTCCAACGCCCCACCACAATCGCGTAGCGGCCTTTGCTGTGGGTAAAATTACCCTCGATGGTGGCAATATTCTGCATGGAATCTCCCTTTAATCAGTTTCAATATAGTCCATCACTTCCAGACCAAAACCGGACAGTGCATTGTATTTAACGGCCGCACCCAGCAAGTGGATCTTGCCCACCCCGAGATCTTTCAGAATCTGGGAACCCAGGCCAACAGTGGTGTATACGTCACCAAAAGGCATCGGAACCGGCTCACTGCCCAGCGCCATATCAATGCTGGCCAGCAACTGTTCACTACCCTCTTCATTAGCCAGCAAAACCACAACACCCAACCCCTTCTCCGCCACATGGCGCAGGCAGCCATCAAGACTCCAGGAGCGATGCCCCGGCAACGCACTTAACATCAAATCCCGCAGTGTTGACTTCACATGCACGCGTACCGGTGTTGGTACGTCAGCCTGAATATGCCCCAAAGACAGGGCAATATGAATACCTTCAGCCGTTTGATCCTGATAGGCCGTCAGCTGAAATTCGCCATAGGCCGTCTGCAATACACCTTCGCGCAACCGCGAGATGGTGCGCTCATTGGTCAGACGGAAGTGGATCAGATCAGCAATTGTGCCAATTTTCAGCTGGTGTTCGCGAGCAAACTCCACCAGTGCTGCGCCATCAGCCAGCTCACCCACAGACGTCAACACATCGGCAATGACCGCTGCAGGCAGTAATCCGGCCAGCTGAGCGTAATCGGCTCCCGCTTCGGTATGCCCGGCGCGCATCAACACCCCGCCGGGCATTGCTGTTAACGGAAAGATATGTCCCGGCTGGACAATATCTTCAGGCACTGCATGAGGCGCCACCGCAGCCTGTACCGTGCGCGCCCGGTCTGCTGCAGAGATACCGGTATCAATACCTTCGGTCGCTTCAATAGAGAGTGTGAAATTGGCCTTCTCGCCGTGGGCTTTAGCCACCATTGGCGGCAAATCAAGCTGACGACAGCGCTCTTCGGTCAATGCCAGACAGACCAGTCCGCGGGCCTTGCGCGCCATGAAATTAACATGGTCGGCATTGCAGTGCTCTGCCGCCACCATCACAACACCTTCATTATGACTGTCGGCGTCGTCATCCAGTAACACAACCATGCGCCCCTGGCGAACATCACTGATCAACTCGTCAACACTATTCAGTTGCATAATCTTCCTTTGTTCGCTTACACACGCCCTTGCTTTTATATGCAGGCTTATGTGGTGCCCAGTATTAGTGCCAACATTCTCAGCGACGCATAAAGCCGTATTTTGTCAGCACATCCAGGCTCAGACCACCACTGCCCGGCCCGGCAGCGGCATCACCCAGCACCAGTCGTTCCAAGTAGCGGGCAATCAAATCCACCTCCAGATTAACCCGACTACCGGGACGGTAAGTGCCAAAAATAGTTTCCTGCATGGTCTGCGGAATAATATTGAGGTCAAACTCCGCACCATTGACCGCATTCACCGTCAGACTGGTGCCATCAACAGTGATCGAACCCTTGTGAACGATATAGCGGGCCAACGCCTCGGGCGCACGCAGCACAAAGCGCACAGAGCGACCATCGTGCTCACTACGCAAGACTTCGCCCACGCCATCCACATGTCCCGACACGATATGTCCACCGAGACGGCTGGCAGGGGTTAATGCTTTTTCCAGATTGATCTTTGAGCCGACATCAAGCTGGCCAAGCGTAGTAAGGTCGAGCGTCTCCCGGGATACATCAGCCCAATAACCATCACCGGGCAGCTCGATCACAGTCAGACAAACACCGCTGGTGCTGATACTGTCACCGAGAGCCACATCGATCAGATCCAGCTCACCGCTGCGCACACGCAGACGCAGATCGCCACCACTGTTTTGCATGGCGGCCACTTCACCAACGGCCTGAATAATGCCTGTAAACATTGCGTATTCCTTTTGCTGGCCTGGAGCCATTTCTGTCAATAACCGCAGCCAGCCACTTCGGTGAGCTATTCAAGCAGGAACAAATATAAAGCGGATATCTGTTCCCACCTGACGTATACCCTTCACCGTTAACGGCACCTTGTCACTCATCTGCTCCAAAGGCAGGCATAGCAGCGGATTAGCTTTACTGCCAAGCAATACCGGTGCCATATAGACAATTAATTCATCAATTAAACCGGCCCGCAGAAAAGCACCGGTTAAACGGGGACCAGATTCTACCAGAATTTCGTTGCATTGCCGCTCACCCAGCGCAGTCATCAACACATGCAGATCAAGGCCGAATTCACCAGCAGGCAGTCCCAAACTGTCAACACCAATCACAGGTGCAGACCGGCTTTTGTCGTAACACAGCAGTGTTGGTGCAAGCTCATTGAGTACGTTTGCGCTGGCAGGTGTGCGCACAGCAGAATCAAGCACCACCCGCAAAGGCTGAACGGTACTGACCCGCGCAGCTTCAGTCGCGGGTAGACCAAGCTCACCGGAGCGCACTGTCAGCGTACAATCATCAGCCAATACGGTGCCCACGCCAGTCACAATGGCGCCGCTTTGTGCCCGCAGGCGCTGCACATCCTGACGCGCAGCGGCACCGGTAATCCACTGGCTCTCACCTGAAGCCATCGCCGTGCGCCCGTCAACAGAAGCTGCCACCTTGGCTCTCACCCGCCCCCAACCCCGGCGCATACGCAATATAAAACCGGTCATTGCCGCCTCAGCCTGGACCTGTAATAAACCGCTTTCTACCGTCACACCAGCCTCTTGCAACCGGGCCAGACCACGGCCACTCACCAGCGGATTGGGATCCTCCATTGCCGCTACCACCCGGCGCACACCGGCCTTGACCAGTGCCTCGGCACAGGGTCCGGTACGGCCCTGATGACTACAGGGTTCAAGGGTGACATAAGCTGTTGCACCGCGGGCATCGCCCGCCATTTGCAGTGCCTCCACTTCGGCGTGATTACCGCCAGCAGGCTGGGTAAAGCCTTCACCGATAACAGCCCCATCGCGAGTCAATACACAGCCGACATGAGGATTGGGCCTGGTCCAGTAACGACCCCGCTCTGCCAGTTGCAGGGCGCGTGCCATCATTTGCCTGTCAAAACTGGTATTATTAAAAACGGCATTCACACTATTAAGCCTCTTTACCACTGCCAGCTGGCTCATTTTCCAGGCGCTCGATAGCTTCACGAAACTCGGAAATATCCTGAAAGCTGCGATAGACCGAAGCAAATCGCACATAGGCAATCTGGTCGAGCTGTTTGAGAGACTCCATAACCCTCTCCCCCACATCCCGGGACGATATTTCACGCTCACCCGTGGCCCGCAATTTGTGTTTGATCTGGTTAATGGCCGCCTCAATGGCCTCCATCGACACTGGCCGCTTCTCCAGCGCCCGCTGAAAACCTGCCCGCAGTTTGTCTTCATTAAAAGGTTCCCGGTTACCGTTTTGCTTGATAACACGAGGCATTACCAGCTCTGCCACTTCATAGGTTGTATAGCGCTCCTTACAGCTCAGACATTCCCGGCGACGGCGCACCTGATCACCTTCTGCCACCAGACGGGAATCAATGACTTTGGTATCTTCAGCCGAACAAAATGGGCAGTGCATAAACAGTCCCTCAATGGATATAAAGCGAAGACTACCATGTCTCATGGCTTTATCGGGCCATGCCGATAAATCACATTAAAGCCAAACAGCATCCGATAGCAGCTAGCATTAGCTGCTTTTAATTGCCCCTGAAAAACACTTGAGATATTCATAAAAAGGGATAAAAAAACAGCGGATGTTTGCCAGTATCACCTTTTATCGGGGCGGGCCTACACGAAAACACCTCTGTTAAACCGACGGATTGCCCGACTGTTTTTTGCGTGGACGGGGCTCATATAAAGCAATGGTATTGCGGCCTGATTCTTTGGCCTCATAAAGCGCTCTGTCTGCCATTTTAATCAGACTCTCAGGCTCAAGTCCCGGGCCTGGACGCAGACTGACCACACCCTGACTGATTGTCACCATCTTGGCCACCTGCGACGACCTGTGGGGAATGCGCTCCATCATCACCATATTGCGCAAACGATCAGCAATACGCAGTGCAGCCACCTCAATCGTTCCCGGCAAGATAAGAATAAACTCCTCACCGCCGTAACGACCAACCACTTCACCAGCACGACCAACAGTTCGCTGCATAATATCAGCCAGCCGTTGCAACACGGCATCACCGGCAATATGCCCGTGGGTGTCGTTATAGTTTTTAAAATAATCCACATCCAGCAACACCACCGCCAGATCACCGCCGCTGCGGTGCGCACGGCTGATTTCATCGTGCAGCACACGATTGATCATACGCCGGTTACTTAACCCGGTAAGCTCATCAATATTGGCCAGCTCCGTCAATTGCCGCCGCGCATCCTGCAGCTGACGGTTGCGATCCCTGAGCGAGGTAGTAATATCACCCAGCTCACGGGACATGGCCTCACGCTCCCAATTGAGCGCAATCATACTCTGAAAAGAAAGGTAGGCCCGCTCAGCCACAATGACCAGAATCAGACATGAACCGAGTATAAACAAGCCGACCAGCAGATTGTATTCCTGCTGCCAGTAATGCACCAGGCACCACCAGGAAATAGGCCACAACGAGGTAAACAGGTGCGCTATGAAATATTCACGCAGCGCCAGCGTAACCCCCATTGATAAAGTAGTAACCATAAAAATCAGCAGCAAAAACATAAATTGCACCGATTCCGGCACAAAGAAAGTCGAGACAATATAAGCTGAAGACCAAACAAACCCCGTCAGACAGGCTCCCAACAACAGCCGCCAGTAGACCTGCCTGGGTGCCGTTTGATAACTGCGTTCAACCAGAGCATTGCTCATATAAAGAGAACGCAGCAACAACATGATCATTACCGCACAGGCCCACAACAACAGATAACTCAAATCGACAAAAGGCCAAAACAATACGAGCGCCGCCAACACCCCAAGCATATTGGCGCTAATAGTGGTTATCCGACCATTCACCATGAGCAACTCCAGCTGTGCTGAAAAAAGCTCCTGATGTGGTATCTGTCGCTGGTAAATCATGTGCTTATGCTACAGCGTGTTCAGATCAACGCTCATTTGATGAGCCAGGTTGAGAGCCTTGTCACACGAACACGGGCCTTTGATTTGCCTGCGGCGGGTAATTCCGACAAACTGGCCAAAAGTTGATCCGGTATCGGGCACATGTTCTCCTGGAATGCGATTCGCACATTTTGTGTAACGCTGCTGTGTTTGCCTCTTGCTCACCTGGTTATTCTGATATCGCGGGACGTTGTGACAGCACTTGACAGCTCACCCACAACCTGGCAATCCCAAGTTGACGCCTATACCAGACAGGACGCAAAAAATATTGTTCTCGCCAACCCCATTGTAGTGGTTGGCGGGCGCCGTGCGGCCATCTGGCGTGATCTTGAGCGGATCGTCACACCGGGGCACGTTATTGTGCGCTCACTCGGCGACGCAACGATCAATGATCTCACCTATTATTACGATCGTCTGATCTCCCGCTACCTGCCAAAGGTGGTGGTACTACTGCCCGGCAACAGTGAATTTCGGATTCGGGATAACAAATCCACCTCCGAACTGGTTGCCGCTATCAAGAACTTTATTGCCGCAGACGATGCACCCACCGGCACTCGCCTTCTGTATATTTTTATACCGATTAAAACAATTCTCTACCCCGGCGATCACAAAACTATCGACGACGCCCACGAAGAGCTGGCCCACTGGGCCAGGAGATTGAGCTATGTGCGCATCATAGACCCTAACCCTATTTTGGCAACAGCCGGGGCCCGCCCTGATGCGGCTTTTTTCCGCAGCAATGGCGTACATCTAAATGATAATGGTTACGAACGACTAGGTTTCTTACTACGGCACCAGCTCTCTGATGACTACCCCGAAGAGTATGCAAAACCACTGTATAACAGTGGCACACTCCAGCCACAAAGTACGCTAGAATTGCGCCATGATTTCGGAACTCCCCATCAACTGCCCCTCAACGCCACTTCTGGATAAAATTGACCAGGGTTGCTCCCTGCATAACCTTAACGAAAACCAGCTGCTGACACTGACCGATGAACTGAGAACCTTTCTGCTCTACTCTGTTGGCCAAACGGGTGGGCATTTTGGCGCCGGGCTGGGTGTTGTTGAGCTTACCGTAGCCCTGCATCATGTATTTAACACGCCGGATGACCGTATCGTATGGGATGTTGGTCATCAAACCTATCCTCACAAAATCCTTACCGGCCGCATGAACCGGATGTACAGCATGCGGCAACCAGGTGGTCTGGCCGGCTTTCCCAAACGGGCCGAGAGCGTATACGACACCTTTGGTGTAGGTCACTCTTCCACCAGTATTTCAGCTGCCTTAGGTATGGCACTGGCCGCCCGCCAACAGGGGCTGCGCCGCAAGGTAGTGGCCGTTATTGGCGACGGCGCCATTACTGGCGGAATGGCCATCGAAGCACTGGCTCACGGCGGTCACGAGCGCCCGAATATGCTGGTGATTCTCAACGACAATCAGATGTCTATTGGTTATAACCGGGGCGGTCTGGCCACCTATTTTGCCAAAATCTGGGCCAGCAAGACCTATATTGCCCTGCGTGAAGGTTCCAAACGGGTACTGGAAAAGATTCGTCCAGCCTGGGAGCTGGCCAAACGCACCGAAGAACATATGAAGGGCATGGTTGCCCCCGGCACCCTCTTTGAAGAGCTGGGCTGGCACTACATCGGCCCACTCGATGGCCACGATCTTCCTGGGCTGATCCAGACTTTGGAAAATATGAGAAACCTGGAGGGGCCGCAGTTTCTGCATATCCGCACCATGAAAGGCAAGGGTTTTGCACCCGCCGAACGCGACCCTGTCGGCTATCACGCCATCAACAAAATAGAAGCCAAGCCCCGCGGCCCCCAGGCCTCTTCGCCAGCCATTGGTGAAGGGAAGCCACCAAAACTCAAGTATCAGGATGTCTTTGGCCGTTGGCTTTGCGATATGGCCCAACTTGATGAACGCCTGGTGGGCATTACCCCCGCCATGTGCGAAGGCTCGGGCATGGTTGAGTTTGCCCATCGCTTTGCAAACCGATACTACGATGTTGCCATTGCCGAACAGCATGCAATAACACTGGCTGCCGGTATGGCCTGTGATGGATTAAAACCCGTAGTGGCGATCTACTCCACTTTTTTGCAACGTGGCTATGATCAGCTTGTACATGATATTGCCCTGCAAAATCTGGATGTAACCTTCGCCATCGACCGTGCTGGCCTGGTTGGACAGGACGGCCCCACTCACCACGGCGTATTTGATCTGAGTTTCTTGCGTTGCATTCCTGACATAATTATCGGCGCGCCTTCAGATGAAAATGAATGCCGACAAATGCTGTACACAGCTTATCAGTACACAGGACCTGCTGCTGTGCGTTATCCACGGGGCACCGGCCCCGGCACTACTATCAATAAAGCCATGACGGCCATGAGTATTGGCCGTGCCATACTCAAACGAAGCGGTGAGCGGGTGGCTATTCTCAATTTTGGTGCTCTGCTGCCAGAGGCCATGCAGGCTGCCGATACGCTCAATGCCACCGTCTACGACATGCGCTGGGTAAAACCCATTGACGGCGAAGCTATCACTCAGGCCTCTACTGAACATGAATTACTGCTGACCCTCGAAGACAACGCCAGCGCCGGCGGCGCAGGTTCTGCCGTAGCCGAATATCTGGCCAGTCAGGGCATCAGCAGGCCCTTGGTAATACTGGGCATTACCGATACGTTTATTGAGCACGGCTCACAGGAAGAACAGCGCAAAGAGCTGGGACTGGATGCTGTCGGCATTGAACTGCGGGTCAATCAGGCCCTAAACAGTAACCTGGTGCACAAATCTGCACTGCCAACACACACCCTGTCGGCCAAAGCGGGTAACATCTCACCCTGATTTAGCCCATCCTCCACTGACGAATACAGACAATGGCGCGACAACCCAAACTGATTTTGCGCGAAGGCGCAATCGACGACACCATTGCCGACTGGCCCGCCGGTTCGTTCCTCGAAACCGGCGCCGGCACCGGCTACA
>JBKECP010000013.1:0-193462 GCA_047974765.1 Parahaliea sp.
AAGCCTGGTTATTCTCTGACACGCCCCAGGGTGCTCACGCCAGCGCCACCTGCTACTCGTTGATTGAAACAGCAAAAGCCAACGACCTCGATCCCGCCGCCTACATTCAGCATGTGCTGGCCCATATCGCAACCGCGGATACGCTGGAGAAACTGGAGGCTTTGCTATCCTGGAATGTAGTGCTGGGGAGTGTTTCAAAAAATGTGGCGCAATACTGAATAGGGCAAGTGGGTCGATTTAGTGGCGCTTACTTTGTGACGACCTACACTAGATTCCGCAGTTGAGCACTTATTTTATCGTTGAAAGTCGTATAACCACTGGACTTTTTGTCTTTGGTTGTATTCACCTTGCGGGTGAGCGCGCTACACACCCACTGGCACTGCATTCGGTGCGTCAGGTGGCGTTTCGCGCCTTGCCTGACAAACCAATTACAGTACCATTGGGCACGTCCAACTGCGGATTCCAAGTTGAATATAATAAATCCCGAACAGCACAAATTTACCATGACAGACTATGGCAGAAATGAACAAGGTCATTTAGCTGAATTGCCATAAATCCTTGAGTGCTCCACAAGCTCGTAGTGATATAAACAAATGCTTCGGTGTTACAGATTAATTAAAGAGGGCGCTGGCCTTGATTAGGGTTTCCCATATGCCCAATCCCAGCGGAATACCAACGTAAAGCCAAAACAGAATGACCAGGGCAAGTGGCGGTGTGCGTACTGATGTAGACATGGATAAACCTCCTGCTTTGTTATTGAGCCTGATTGAATCAGGCTGGTGTTACAGAGACTGTATTATCTTCGTCGATCATGTGGTGATGCGTGGCGACCGGGCGAACTAAAAGATTGCAGATAAAGCCAATAATCAGTAAACCTGCCATCAGATACATCGTAACGGTATAGGACTGGCCTGGCGGTACGCCACTGTCAACCTGATACTGTCGGATATAATTCACCAGTACAGGTCCCAGTACGCCGGCAGCGGCCCAGGCCGTCAGCAGGCGACCGTGAATACCTCCGACATAGCGGGTTCCGAACAGGTCAGCCAGATAGGCGGGAATTGTGGCGAACCCTCCACCGTACATCGACATGATAATGGCGTAGAACAGTACAAAGAGGGCGACGTTGCCCGCAGATCCCATGCCTGGTACCAAAAAATACAGCACTGCACCCAAGGTGAAAAAAATACCGTAAGTCATTTTTCGGCCCAGGTAATCTGATGTGCTGGACCAGAAAAAACGCCCCAGCATATTGGCCAGTGATAATAAACCGACAAAGCCCGCTGCTGCTGCGGGTGTAATGGCACCACGAAAACTCTCCTGTATCATCACTGAAGCCTGGCCGAGTACGCCGATACCTGCGGTTACGTTGAGAGTCAGTGCCCACCAGAGCAGCCAGAACTGCGGTGTTTTTAATGCCTGGTCAATATGAACATGGTTTTGTGAAATCATGGCTTTTTGTGTGACTGGTGGCGCCCAGCCTTCAGGTTTCCAGTTGGTTGCCGGGATGCGAATGGCAATGGCACCGATCATCATTGAAATAAAATACAGCACTCCCATGACCAGGAAGGTCTGGGCTACCCCCATAGATTCTGGCGTACGAAAATGTTCCATGAGTGCTACTGACATGGGGGATGCGATAAATGCGCCGCCGCCAAAACCCATAATGGCCATACCGGTGGCCATGCCACGTTTATCAGGAAACCATTTGATCAGTGTTGAAACCGGTGAAACGTAACCGATACCCAAACCGATCCCTCCCAGAACCCCGTAGCCAAGATACAATAGCCACAGTTGATGCGTTGAAACACCAATGGAGGAGACAATAAAACCAGTGCCAAAACAGCAGGCGGCTACAAACATCGCCTTGCGTGGTCCGACCTCCTCAAGCCATTTACCGGCAAATGCAGCTGACAGGCCCAAAAAGAGAATAGCAATGCTGAAAATCCAGCCAAGGGCCGGTAAGCTCCAGTCGCCCGGTGCCGATTGTTCAATACCGATGAGTCTGGTCATGGGACCGTTAAACACAGAGAAGGCATAAGCCTGGCCAATACACAGGTGAACGGCCAGTGCAGCGGGTGGAATCATCCAGCGATTGAAGCCAGGTGGTGCGGTAATACGTTCCTTACTGAAAAAACTGTTTTGGCTTGCCTCATTGCTCATCGTATCTCCTCGCGGGTGCCCGGCAGTTTATTTGGATTATTATTGAGCTCAAAAAGAGTGAATGCTGATTTTATTCAGGATAGAGCTGATCGTGATGGCGGATAATCGCCTCCAGACAGATAGGAGACAAAATAGTGTCACCCCACTGCCCATCGGGGTGTGTGCCGAGATAGTCCAGCAATGCACGCCGCATACGTGGATCCCAGAAACGCTGGATATGATCGGCGATGCTATCAATACTGGTAGAACGATCAGGCATAGCCTCAAAAAACAGGCCGATACGATTAGCCAGGCGAATCAAATGCTCAATGTTTGTCACGTGAGGCTCCCGTCCGGATTCAGATAATCAGGCCGACTATAGATAGTGCAGCGGTCATCGCGCGCAAAGCCCACCAGCATCATGGGGGCTTTACGAGCCAGTTGTATTGCCATAGTTGTGGGAGCCGAGACGGCAACCAGTGCCCGAATACCGGCGGCCTGTGTCTTTTGCACCATCTCGAAACTGGCGCGACTGGAAATCACTGCAAAGCCCTGACTGCGATCATCCGGCTCGTGCAGCAGGCGGCCAATGAGCTTGTCTAATGCGTTATGTCGACCGACATCTTCATAAGTCCAGGCCAGATTGCCGTTGGCATCAGCCCAGGCGGCGGCGTGGGTTGCTCCGGTCAGATTGTGTAGCGGCTGTCGTTGGCGCAATTGTTTGAGTGCATGACCAATAGCCTGAATTTTCCAGGGTTGCTCTGGCGTGGACAAGGTTGGCAGGTTGCGATGAACTTGTGCCAGGCTCTGTACTCCACACAGGCCGCAACTGGTGCTGCCTGTCAGTGTCCGTCGGCGTAACTTCAAAGCATGTAGTCTGGCATTGATAATTTGTAAACAGATTACTGTCCCATCCTGTGCTGGTTTAATTTCCAGGTCCAGTACATCAGTTGGCGATTCAATAATGCCTTCGGTATAGGAAAAACCCAGAGCCAGTTCTTGCAGGTGCAATGGTGAGGCCAGTAATGTGGCGTGTGTGATGCCGTTATATTCCAAAGCAACGGCCTGTTCACAGGCAATGGCATCCTGCATGGCTGTTGTCTGCTGGTTATCGCTGCGCACAAAGTCACCCATGGCCAAACCAGCAGAAGTGTCAGGTGGGGCTGGCACAGGGTCAAAGTCTGCTATATGCATGTCAATCTCCAGATCAGGTGTCAGCAGATATGTTCTGAGGCAGACGGCTTTCCAGCATCTCACCCTGGTGAAAATTCTGTGCCTCCCAGTTTTGTTGCCAGTTTGATAATGCGGTTACCTTGCGTACCTGAACGGCGGTTACCTTGTATTCCGGGCAGTCTGTAGCCCAGTCTGTGTTGTCAGTAGTTAAAACATTTGAGCCACATTCAGGGAAGTGGAAGGTGGTGTAGACCACGCCGGGTTGAATCCTGTCGGTGACGGTAGCACGCAGTACTGTCTCTCCAGCCCGGCTTTGGATGGATACCTGATCACCCTCGATAATGCCCCGGTCTTCGGCATCGTGAGGGTGAATTTCGAGAATATCTTCACTGTGCCAGGCAGTGTTGGCGGTGCGCCGGGTCTGCACACCGGCGTTATATTGTGACAGTATCCGGCCCGTGGTCATCAGCAGCGGGAAGCGGCGTGTGGAGCGCTCATCTGTGGGTACATATTGCGTGATCATGAAGCGGCCTTTGCCGCGCACAAATTCACCGACGTGCATAATGGGGGTGCCCTCGGGAGCCTCGTCGTTACAGGGCCACTGAATACTGCCCCCGAGAGCGGCAATGCGTTCAAAAGAAACACCACTAAAGGCGGGTGTCAGCCGGGCAATTTCATCCAGAATTTCACCTGGATGTACGTAATTCATCGGGTAGCCAAGAGCATTTGATAAAGCACAGGTGACCTCCCAGTCGGCCATGCCAGCCTTGGGGGCTATTATCTGGCGCACCCGCGAGATACGACGTTCAGCGTTGGTGAAGGTGCCATCTTTTTCCAAAAAGGATGAGCCCGGCAGAAAGACATGTGCATATTTGGCAGTTTCGTTCAGAAACATATCCTGAACGATGACGCATTCCATGGCCTCAAGGGCCGCTGCCACATGGCGGGTGTTGGGGTCGGACTGAGCAACATCTTCACCCTGGCAGTACAGACCTTTAAAAGATCCGCTGTGAGCGGCATCGAACATATTGGGCAATCGCAAACCGGGTTCTGCATGCAAGGGTACGCCCCAGGCGCCCTCAAACAGGTTGCGCACATTGTCATCAGAAACGTGGCGATAACCAGGAAATTCGTGGGGAAATGAACCCATATCGCAGGAACCCTGAACATTATTCTGGCCCCGCAGCGGGTTTATACCTACACCTTCACGGCCAATATTGCCGGTAGCCATAGTCAGGTTGGCGATACACATGATGGCGGTGGAGCCCTGACTGTGTTCGGTAACACCCAGGCCGTAATAGATAGCGGCATTGCCTCCGGTGGCGTATAGGCGAGCGGCACCTCGCAGATCAGCTGATGGTACACCGGTGATATTTTCAGTGGCCTCCGGTGAGTGCTCCGGGCGGGCAATAAATTGCAGCCATTCATTAAAAGCCTGGCCCTCACAGCGTGTGCGGACAAAGTCATGGTCCACCAGATCGTCAGTAACGATAACGTGAGCTATTGCGTTGAGCACGGCAACATTCGTGCCCGGTCGCACCGGCAGGTGATAGTCGGCTTTTACATGTGGTGCCTCTACCAGTTCTGTCTGGCGAGGATCAATCACGATCAGGCGGGCGCCCTGGCGCAATCGACGTTTCAGGCGTGAGGCAAATACCGGGTGAGCAGCACTGGGATTGGCGCCCAGTACCACGGCCACATCCACATGCATGACTGAATCGAAGGTCTGGGTACCCGCGGCTTCACCAATGGTTGTCTTGAGACCATAGCCAGTGGGGGAATGACAAACTCGGCCGCAGGTATCGACATTATTGTTGCCCAGTGCGGCACGGATCAGCTTCTGTACCAGATAGGTTTCTTCATTGGTGCAGCGTGAAGAGGTAATGCCTCCAACGGAGTTGGTGCCGTATTGGGCCTGAATCCGTTGCAGTTCAGAAGCGGCGTAGTTGATAGCCTCATCCCAGGAGACTTCGCGCCAGGGGTCGGTGATTTTTTTACGGATCATTGGCCGGGTCAGACGATCGGCATGGGTGGTATAGCCCCAGGCAAAACGGCCCTTGACGCAGGAGTGTCCCCGATTGGCCTTGCCATCTTTCCAGGGAGTCATACGTACAACTTCTTCGCCTTTCATTTCGGCTTTAAAGCCACAACCTACGCCACAGTAAGCGCAGGTAGTGATAACAGCATGATCAGCCTGGCCCTGCTCAATAACGGTGTTTTCGATCAACGCTGACGTTGGGCAGGTCTGAACACAGGCGCCGCAGGATACGCAATCACTGGCCAGAAAACCGTCGTTTTGACCGGCGATGATGCGTGAGTCGAAACCGCGTGCTTCAACGGTCAGAGCATAGGTGCCCTGAACGTTGTCGCAGGCGCGTACGCAGCGGTTGCAAACAATACATTTGGATGGATCGTAGGTGAAATAGGGATTGGACAGGTCAGATTCGTCATCCAGATGGCTGGCGCCGTCAGTGTCATAGCGCACATTACGCAGTCCGACCACTCCGGCCATATCCTGCAATTCACAGTCGCCGTTGGCTGGACATGTCAGGCAGTCCAGCGGGTGATCGGAGATGTACAACTCCATCACGTTGCGACGCAGCTTGTTCAGTTTACTGTTCTCAGTATGGACCACCATGTCATTTTCAACCGGTGTGGTGCAGGATGCCGGTTGGCCCTTGCGACCTTCGATTTCTACCAGACAAAGACGACAGGAGCCAAAGGCTTCCAGATTATCTGAAGCGCAGAGCCTGGGAATCTGAATGCCGGTTTCAGCGGCAGCACGCATAACGGAGGTGCCAGCGGCAACGGTGATGGTCTGGCCGTCGATTGTCAGGGTGACATATTCTGATGACAAGGACTCGGGTGTGCCCAGATCGCGGTCGCGTTTGGGAGTGGTTTCCAGCACAGGAAGCTCTGTGTACAGTGGTTCAGCTGTAGTCGGCTTGGGAATAATTTCCAGCATGACACTCTCTCTCCTAGGCAGTCTGTGCGATGAGGGTTGGAGGCAGACCAAAATCTTCGGGAAAATGGCGCAGGGCAGACAGCACAGGGTACGGCGTCATACCACCCAGCGCGCATAGTGAACCGGCCATCATGGTGTCGCACAGATCCCGCAGCAGTTCGGTGCGTTGTTCACTACCCTGTCCCTTGCGGATAGCACGGATCACTTCGGTACCACGGGTTGATCCAATGCGGCAGGGCGTACATTTGCCGCAGGACTCGATGGCGCAAAATTCCATGGCATACTCAGCCAGTGCGGCCATGTCAGCACTATCATCGAAAGCAACTACACCACCGTGGCCGAGCATGGCGGAAATCGCCATAAAGGCTTCGTAATCCAGTGGTGTGTCCCACTGGGATTCAGGTAGATAGGCTCCCAGTGGCCCGCCTACCTGGACAGCGCGCAGGGGGTGTCCGGAGGCGCTGCCACCGCCAAAGTCAAACAGTAGCTCACGCAGCGTCAGGCCAAAGGCTTTTTCAATCAGGCCGCCATAGCGGATATTGCCAGCCAGCTGGAAGGGCAAAGTACCCCGGGATCGCCCGGTGCCAAAATCCTTGTAGGCTTGTGCGCCCCGAGCCAGAATAAAAGGCACTGTGGCCAGAGAAATTACGTTATTGATAACAGTTGGGCAGCCGAACAAGCCCTCGATGGCAGGCAGTGGCGGTTTGGCGCGAACCAGACCACGACGACCTTCGAGGCTTTCCAGCAGGGATGTTTCTTCCCCACAGATATAGGCGCCCGCACCGCGACGTACCTCGATATCAAAGCTGTGATCAGAACCCTGAATGTTGTCGCCCAGCCATCCACTTTCGCGCCAGACCTGCAGGGCACTTGTCAGAATCCGTTCGGCCTGTGGGTATTCTGAGCGAATATAGATGTAGCCTTGCGTGGCAGCCACCGCTATCCCGGCAATCACCATGCCCTCGATGAGGGCGCAGGGGTCACCTTCCATCAGCATGCGATCGGAGAAGGTTCCTGAATCGCCCTCGTCAGCGTTGCAGACAATATATTTTTGTTGTGAAGGTGTTTGCAGCACGGTGCGCCATTTGATACCGGTGGGAAAGGCGGCTCCGCCCCGTCCACGCAGACCTGATTCAGTCACCGCATCGACGATGGCGTCAGGGGGCATGACCAATGCCTGTCGCAGCCCGGCAAGGCCGCCGTTGACTTCGTAATCGCTGATGCTTAAAGGGTCAATCAGGCCGACCCGGGCGAAAGTCAGGCGTTCCTGCTTTTTCAAAAAGGGAATTTCATCGGTCAAGCCGTGGTACAGGGGGTGGCTGGCTGTCGTATTTGTGATTGTGTTATCAGCCCATACAGCATCTGCAATAGAGGAAACATCTGCCATTGTTACCGGGCCATAGGCTATGCGGCCAGCGGGAGTTGCCATTTCAACCAGTGGCTCCAGCCAGTGCAAACCGCGTGAACCGTTACGTACGATGCGCAAATTTATTTCGCGATGCTTTGCTTCAGCATAAAATGCATCGGCTACGGCATCGGCATTCATGGCCAGAGCGGCACTGTCCAGCGGAATATAGAGAGTGCATTCCATCTTCAGACCCCCTGTGCTGCTGTCAGCAATTCATCCAGCTTTTCAGGTGTAACGTGAGCATGGGGGCGACCATTAATCATTATAGCTGGCGACTGGGAGCACAGACCCAGGCAATATACTGGTGCCAGCGAAATAGCTTCGGTATCACCTGTGGTGATCTGGGCCTGGGCATATTCATACAAGGAATTGGCACCACAGGCCTGACAGGATTCTGCGCGGCAGATTTCAAGCTGTATATGTGCAGGTGGCGTTGTATGAAAATGACTGTAAAAACTGATAACACCATGAACTTCGGCACGGGATTGCTGTACAGCAATAGCAATTTGCGGTACGAGTGATTTTGGAATCCAGCCCAAGGCATCCTGTATATCGTGCAAAATAGGCAGTAAAGCACCGGGGTGATCACTGTGCTGAGTGAGAATACTCTGTACAAGCAGGGCAATATCATGCGGTGCAGCGGCATTGGACCGGATGGTGTCCATAAGTTCATCTCCGGATGCATGAACGGCTGACATGCGGTTTTTATAAGTTTATTTTTTCATGTATAAATCAATGCCGTTGATTTACTCTACGCTTGAAAATAATTTGATTTCAATAAGATAATAAAAACATATATCGCTGGAATGTATTTTTTATAGGTAACAGATCTCATATTAACCCGGCAATGGCAATATAGGGCAACATGGATTGTCGGATTGACAGCGGCCATGTATGTATCGCCGATTTTACAGGGCGACAATTAAAACACTCATGACGAGCATTTTGATTGCCAGCTTAATAATAATATTCAAGGAGACAGAATGGCGGTTTACCGGTTCAAGCCACGGCTTCAATCAGAGTGGATGCTGGAAAAACAATCTGGAGAAGTGCTGCCGATGGGTGATGTGCTGCGGCTGTTGGCTGCCGTCGATGAGCACGGCCATATTTCAGGTGCCTGCCAGGCGCGTGGAATATCCTATCGGCATGCCTGGGGTATTTTGCGTAAAGCAGAAGAAGAATTTCAAGCCCCTTTAATTGAAACATTCAGGCGGCGCGGGTCACGCCTGACCAGTTTTGCGCAGCACTTGCTATGGGCCAATCGGAGAATTGATGCGCGCCTGGCTCCCACTTTTGAAAGTCTGGCATCTGAATTACAGGAAGAGTTTCAGCGGCTGTATTCCGAAGAAAAGTCTGTGCTGCGCTTGCACGCCAGTCACGGTTTTGCTGTTGAAGGTCTGATGCGTCTGGCCAATGATCAGGATATGCTGCCGCTGGAGCTGCGTTATCGCACCGGTATTGAGGCGCTGGCCTCACTGGCTCGTGGAGAATGTGATCTGGCTGGTTTTCAGGTTCCGGTAGCGGAATATGAAAAGCCTGTTTTGCAGTGTTATATACGTTGGCTCGACCCAGATCGAATGTTGCTCCTGCATCTGGCTGAGCGCAGTACGGGGTTATTTGTGCAGCGGGGTAACCCAAAAAATATTCATTCGGTCAGTGATCTGGTGCGACCGGATGTTCGTTTTGTAAATCGGCAAATTGGTTCCAGTACCCGTTTTTTAATCCATATGATGCTGGAACACCTGGGTATTGATTCCAAAGATATTATTGGTTATGACAGCGGAGAATTTACCCATATGGCCATCGCAGCCCATATTGCCAGCGGTATGGCCGATGTGGGTATTGGTGTTGAAACGGCTGCCTGGCGTTGCGGACTGGAGTTTATTCCTTTGGCGCGAGAGCGTTATTTTTTTGGTATCAATAGAGATTTAATTGGCACCCAGTCTTTGCAGCGATTACTTGATTTGATGAATGGAGAAGATTACCAGGATTATGTGCAAAACCTGGTTGGCTATGATTGCCGCCAATTGGGGCAGGTTCAGAGTCTTGAGCAGGCTTTTGGTTCGGACTTTTCCTGTAAGAGTCAGGCAGTTTATTGATCAGGTGTTATTTTATTTATTCTGGAGGATATGTTGTTGAAGTATCCTGTCCGTGATTATTATCAGTACATGCCTGCCGGGTATTCAGATAGAGATAAGTGAAGCGGATTTTTATCTGCGATCCTGATGGTTTTCTGCCTGTTTTAATCGGGTTTTTTTGTGCGTAAAAAATAAGCCGGAATAAGTGATAACAGCAGCAGGCTGGCAATAATAAGATAGATGGGTGGCTGCCTGCTTTCTTCATTTTGCCTGTGCTCGTCAGTATCGGTATTGATTTTCACCGTTATTGAATGACCCTCATCGCCGTCGGCGGTAATAGCGTAACGGTGGCCCGGTGTGAGCGCTAACTGAAAGTTGCCCTGCTTATTTGTTTTCAGTGCGAGTGTGGAAAATGCACTGTCACTTAGATTTTGCACCCGAATATAATTGCCATCAGCGGGTGCGCCATCAGAATAGACAAGTTGTCCTGTCAGCGTTTCTCCTGACTGAGTGTGCACCTGCAAATCCATATCATGAGCAGAAGACGCGCCTGTCAGCATCAATAATGTGATGACGGGCAGGTGACTTAAAAGATAATAAATGCCTTTCACTGTGCGGGTAGTGCCTCAAAGCCGAGAAGGTATTCATAGCTGAGTTCGGTATGGGTTGCCGCGTTCACGGGCAAGCGTTGTCCGGCCCAGACCCGGTTGAAACCGGAGCTGGGCGTGAATTCGGCAATGCCATCATTATTCGTGGTGGCTATATTGCCTTCCTCGCCATGGCCAAGTGCAATGCCAGCGGCAGGTTGGCCGTCAACAAGCACCTGCAACTTCACCGGTTGACCGGCAACAGGTTGCTCTTTATTGAGCGGTACTACCTCAAAAGGCTGGCCAATAGCCTGGTTGGTTCGTGCGTTCCAGTTGACAATGGTTTTATGGTATTTCAATGCCAGCGTGGCGCTATCAGCGCCACTGACCTCATTCATCGGTTTGTTAATGCTTTGGCCCATGGCGTCCCGACTCCAGAAACCATTGTCATAGTGAATACTGACCAGTGTGGTGTTTGCCGGTACTTGCAGATGAGCCTGCTCATTCACAACCAATGCACTTGTATTGCCATCGTTGTCGATAGCAATGACGGATTTCAGTTTGTCGTACTCCAGTGTTTCCAGTTTACCTGCATGACCGCCAAACAGTACCTGGTAACTGCCTTTTGTATCGCCAAGAGGCTCCAGCCAGACCGTGTGCGCCAGCGATGGTGTGCTGAGCGCCAGTAATAGTCCCGTGAACAGAATTTTGCCTGTATATGCTGCTCTGATAGCCAGAATGTCCAGTTTTTTCATCGTATTATTCCCTGATTTGCTGTTATTAAAGGTCTGCCTGTAAACCTATACGAAACTGTCGCGGCGGAGCGGGTGCATACAGGCTTTGACCTCCTATAGACAGCTCTGTTGAAGCGTATTCTTCGTCATTTGCGTTGTCTACGTGGGCATAAATCCGCCAGTGACTGTCGGGGCTGTAACTCAGCGTAATATCAATAAAGTCATAACTGTCTGAATAGTTGTTATTGCTGTCATTGATGGCATATTCACCGACCTTGCGCCAGTCTATATCAATCTGCCATTCAGGCAGGAAGTGCCATTGTGTGCGCACGGTGGCTGTATATTCAGGTACGCCACCCACCTCATTGCCACGTAGCGCCGGATCGGAATTGCGTTTGATTTCGGTATCGGCAGAACCGTAAACCGCACTCAGAGAAAGCTGTTCGAGAACCTGCCAATTCAGGGACAGTTCAATACCTTTGCGTTCGGTCTCGCCATAGTTTTCATAGACCCCAGGCGCCACAGTTCTAACTTCACCGTCGGAATCGAGCTGGTAAACAGCAATATCCAGTTCCAGTGCTTCTACCGGCTGCCAGTTCAAGCCAGCTTCATATTGTTCAAAAGTAACCGGGTCCAGGTTGTCAGCTTCAGGTTGGTACTTGATCCAGTCGTTGGGCAGGCTGAAGCCTTCGGCATAGCTTAAACGTGCTTCAAGTGTTGGCAACAGTGCTGAACGCAGACCGATTTTGGGGGCAAGCTGATCGAGATCATTGAGGTCGTCACAGGGCTCTGTAGAATATTCGGTACCTTCAATTTTACATTTGCCATCAAAGCTGTCGTAGCGAAAGCCAATCGATGGCATAAACAATGGATGCCAGTCGGCTTGTAATTCTGCAAAAGCTGAAAGACTGTTTAAAGAGGTTTTGCGATCAGCTATGGCAGGGCCGGTACGTTTGCGCCGAATCAGATCCTCGTAGTATTCATAGTAGGTGGATTCACGGAAAGTTTCCACGCCAGCCACCCAGCGCAGCGGTATATTATGCCAGTGTTGCTGACCATTGAGGCTGACGCCTGCACCAAAAATATCACGGTCATAGGTCTCTTCACGCTGGCGCCACTGGCCCCGGCTGGGGCGTGTGAACCAGCGGGTAAAATCCTGTTTTGTACCATAGGCAAAAGTTAATACTTTCAATTCATCCGAAATAATATGGTTCAAATCAACTCTAAAGGTACCAAAATCTTTATCGGCACCATCACGCTGGATTTCCGGTTGTTTGCCCTGCGGATCGTTCTGGTACAGCTCTTCGGTCATATAGCCCGGATTGTCACTGCGGGCGCTGTGCCAGCGACCTGACAGGGCTATTTCGGTATCGGGACGTAAATCCATACGCCAACTGGCGGCAATAGTGCTGTGATCAGCGTCAGACTGGGGGCGAAAGCCATCTGTTTGAAAGTGTTGTACGGCAAGATTGATTTGCTGATGCTCGCCCAGCGCCATGCCCAGCGCGCTCTGAAGGTCAATCAGACTATCTGAACCGGCACTGATATCAAATTGCCGGTAGTTTCCGTTACTGCGCGTATCAATTTTCAGCAGGCCGCCACGGTTGTAATTACCATAAAGAGCAGAGACGGGGCCTTTAAATACGGTAATATCATCTACCTCCAGTGGCACAATGACGTTGAGATCAACATAGCCATCGGCGTGAGACATGGCTTCATTAAGAGGAATACCATTGAGAACAACACCGAGGTCGCCGCCGTGCCCGCCACCACCAAACCCCCGGATAACAACAGAGCTGGCTACTCCCGGCAGGCCGTATTCCTGCACATTCACGCCGGAGATATTTTTCAGTGCATCTGAAACCGTTGTCAGTTCCATTTCGCGCAGGGATTCGCTATCAAAAACCTGTGTGGTAAAAGCGCGGCTGCTGTTTTCCAGTAGTTGTCCCTTGACGATGATCTCCTCCAGTGACTGGCCGCTCCCTGCTTCATCGGCATTGGCCAGAACGCCCTGGGTTGATAGCGCCGCAACGATTAATGGCAGCAGCGGATGTTGCTCATTGTTATTGCTTGAACTCATAGTACGTCTCTTTTGGTGTCATTTAATTATGTTGATGGAGTGGGCCGTCATCATGGCTGTGCCAGCTGCTGTTTTCACTATTGCCCACGGTTGTGTCGGTGGCGGGAAAATCTGCCTGGTGCAAGTAGCCGTGTAGTTGGTAAAGCATTAATAACAGGCCGACAGCAATAAGCAGCGAGTTGAAAATACGGCTGAGAGGGCGCCAGACAGTTGTTTTTCGCCAGGCATTGATCACTACCACCATCACGCACAAAGCGGTAATCTGACCCAATTCAACACCCAGGTTAAATAGCAAAATATTGCTGACCAGATTTGGATCCTGGGCCAGTGTCAGTGTTTGCAGTTGAGTCGACAGTCCAAAGCCGTGCACCAGCCCAAAAATAAAGACCATGACCAACAGACCGGGTGGTTTTATTTCAAACAATGCCTGAAAACCATCCAGATTTTCAAAAGCCTTGTAAGCCACGGTCAGAGCAATAAATGCGTCAATCAGGTAGTGATCCGCTGTTATCCGGGCTAAAGTGGCACCAATAAGTACGATGGTATGGCCCAGAGTGAAAGCCGTGATAAATTTAACGATGTCAAAAAACCGGGACAGAAAGAACACCACACCAAATAAAAACAGCAGGTGGTCATAGCCGGTGAGCATATGTTCAGCGCCTGCCCGGATATAGTCGTGCCAGTTGCCGTTGGCCAGACGCAATCGGGTTTCATTGGATACATCATGACCGAAAGCATGGTTGGCCATGATGGTTTGCAGCAACACCGTAGTTGCCAGCAGCAGACAGGCAGGTAGTAAAGCGGTGCGGATATGATGTGTCGTTTTGGAAGCCTGCCAGATTTGACGGGCTGACACTGCTTTTACCGGATCAGTTTTCACTGGTTTTGCTTTATCCTTGTTGTCGGGGTGCTTCAGTTATCTGATGTAGAAAATCCCGAAATTTTGCCAGTTGACGCCAACACCGATAATAGCTCGGTGTTGGATACCCTTGCCGATGGCATGGCAAACATGCTGCAATAGGCGTAAATATAAGTATCTGGATTTGCAGCCGCAGGCTGTAAGCCTGCGTGAGTCCTGCGAAAATAAAGGGGTTTCACAAATTCCGCTGATTTTCAGGGGCGACAATCAAGTGGTGAGAGATCTATCTATTTGATTGTCAGGTTAATAACAGGCTCCCTGTGTGGGTGCAGACATCCTCAAGTCGACACTTAGTTATGGCTGAACATTCAAGAGTTCTGAAAAACTGGTTTGGTGCCCGTCGTTCGCGGGCAAAAACGCCAGTTCTGGGTGAGCGTGAGCTGGCTGTGCTGGATGTGCTCTGGCAGGAGGGTGAGCAGACGGCTCAGCAGATTCTCCAGCATATGCAAAACTGGAATATCAGTCTCAGCACTGTACAAAGTACATTGGAGCGTCTGCATCGCAAGGGCTTGCTTGTGCGTACAAAGGCAGTGCGCGCTTATCATTATCAGGCTCATATTAGCCGCAGTGAAATCATCAGTTCATTGCTTCACGATATGACACAGGAGATTGCCGGTGGCGATATGGCGCCGGTGGTGTCGGGTTTTATTGATTATTTGGGCAGCGAGCCGACTGTTGCTTCTGAGTTATCCAGGCTGATTGACAAGGCGGCAGACCGTGATGGCTGATCTGGCTTATCTGCTGGTGCAAATACTGGTTTGTTGGCTGGTGTTGGGCTTGCTTGCTTCACAATTGGTTTCTCTGTGCTATCACTTATTCAGAAAATTATGCTGCTTTGGTCGAGCCGGAAGCAGAGCGTTGGTGCAGCTTGTTTATGCTGCTTTGGGACCACTGGTGGCAAGTATTGGTACGGTGCTGATTATGCATCCGGAGTGGGCAATGATGATGGTGCCGCCTCATTGTCATCAAGGTAACTGCCTGCCTCACCCTCCTGCAATTGGTTATGACAATCCCGCAGGAAGTCTGGTAATTGTGATGGTTGTCGTGATTTTTATGATGGCGCTTGCCACCTTGTATCGCGGTCTTCGCCATGCACATCACCGGTTGTTGGCTCTGCGTATGCTGTCTTCACCAAGAAAAGCTGCAATAGCGGGCTATGCTGTAGTTGACAGTGATATTGCAGTGGCCTGGTGTGCTGGTCTGTTGCGGCCGCGGGTTTATATTTCCAGCAGTTTGCTGGCGCAGGTGAATGATGAAGAGCTGGCGGCGATTCTGGCCCATGAGTATGCGCACCTCAGTCGCAGGGATAATTTGAGGCAATTGCTGGCACGCTGGTTTACACTGGGCTGGACGGGGCGTCAGCGAGCCTGTTTTTTGGCAGATTTTGCCAGTAGTTGTGAGCAGGCTTGTGATGAAATAGCCAGTAAATTACCGGGGGGGGGCACTGTGTTGATTCATTTGCTTGAGCGTTTGAGTCTGCAACCGCTATCTGTTAGCTCACCGGTACGACAGTCAGGCTTTGAATATCTGAATGTGGCGGAACGCCTGCAAGTGTTGCGTAAAAAAGAGTCTGAAGTGATATCTCTGTCGCTGGCCTGGATTTTTTTGAGTGGGCTGTGGCTGTTGAGCATGGTTCTGCTGACGGGGGTTCTCCACCGCCTGATAGAGATCACTACATTTAGCTGAGCATCAACCGTGTGTTATCTGTTTTTTATCAACTCGGCAAGCTTTTAGCCGAATGAATAAGCGGCATATGGATGTGCTGCCGCAGGCTGTAAGCCTGCGCGAGTCCCTGAAAATCAGGGGATTTCATAAATTCCGCTGATTTTCAGGGGCGGCAATCAAATAGTGAAGGATTCATCTATTTGATTGCCTGGTTAATAATATGACTTTCCACTATCGGATAACCTGAATTACGCCAGTGTGAAAAACCGCCGCTCAGGCTGCGGGCATTCAGTCCCATTTCGCTGGCCAGTCGGGCAGCCAGTAGTGATCGCCAGCCAGAGGCACAGTAAAAAACGTAGGTTTTTCCTTCGGCAAAACGTGGTTTGTGATAAGGGCTCTGCGGGTCAATCCAGAACTCCAGCATACCTCGGGTCGCATGGAAAGCTCCGGGGATCATTCCTTCTTGTTCCAGTTCGCGTGGATCGCGAATGTCCACCATAATAAAGTGATCACTTTCAAATTGACTGATCATATCTTCAGCGCTGACCGATTCAACCAGTACCTCAGCTTCGGCAAGCATTTCCTTGTAGCCTTTGGCCATTTTGGCACTCCTTTGTGGGTTAAATTTGTTGCTTAAAATACGAACGATTCAATTTTTATAAATAACCTTTAGCATTCCATCATGGGCTTCGCCAATGGTGCCAAGCCAGTTTTCAGCCTGAATGTCTTCTGAAAAATGGCCCGTATCAGAATAATATAGCTGGTAAATTTCGGGTGTGTAGGATTTCAGGATAACAATGATGTCGTTGTCATCCCAGTAAAAAATATATTCATACTTTGGTGGGATGATTTCACGGCCATTGCGGTCGATTACGCCCTGCTTGAGGTCATTTTTTCGATAGACCGTAGTATAGCGACTGCTGATAGCATCGGGTGTCAGGCCATAAAAATGATCAATAGAGGTGTATTTTCCAAAATCAGTTAGTGGTTGGCCATGCCTGTCAAAAAGGGCTTCGGTCATGCTGTTTGTTTTTCCATTATAGGCTTCTCTGACAATGATGCGTTCATTGATGGTTTCTGAAATATTACCGTAGCCTGGTGTGGGTTCAATAATCCACTGTCCCCGGAAGTCTGCCAGTCCGGTTACCAAACCGTTTTTTGTTCTAAGATTTACTGCGAAACCATTTTTTTGATTGTAAATACTGGAATATTTTGCCGGGATAACTGCTTCTCCTGTGCTTGTGTAAATACCGACCTTTCCTTGCTTCTCAACCTTGTAAAAAAAGATATAGTAATGATTCTTTAGCAGGGGCTCATTGGTTGCTTGTGACTTATAGTGTGTTTTCAGGTATTCAGTCATTTTCGGATTGTCGCTGATTGCAAGACTTGTATAAGGATATATTGCTTCATATTGAGGTGCGATGGACCTCGTATTGTTTAAGTGAATACCCTTTTTTTGATCGTGACTGAAAATATTGCTGTTGATGTTATCTACAACTGCCTGCAAGTCGTTAAATGAAGGGCTTTCGTAAGTTTTTCCTTCAAAAAAATCCTTTGTGAAATTGCCTTGATTATCCGTCCACCATGCGTAGTAGTGTTTTATTTTTTTAAATTCAGGGTTATTCTGGGGGAGGCGTTTAAGTAATTTCAACGCTGAGTTGTAAATGTCTGTTTCAGTATCTTTGGAGGGATTTTTGGGGAGTGTGGCGTATAGCTGGTGAGTCTCTTTTGAGTAAGTGATTTTGGCATACTTAAAAGGAATAAGTATTTTGTTTTTGCTGGAGATGACACCGTAGTGTATTTGTCTGCTGGAAGGATCTTTCTGACCAGCTATAAAAACAAATTGTTTGTTGATTTCAAGAGGTTGCAAGTAAAGGTAACTGAAACTAATGATCGCTGTATTTTCCTTGTCAATGACACCCCATTGCCCATTCTTTTTGACGACAGCATGGCCTTGCTTGAAATCACCGGCAATTTTGTACTGAAAGCTAATACTCTGACTACCCTGTGGGTTGATATAGCCCCATTGCGAGCCGTTAAAAACAGCTGCCAGACCGTCTGAAAAATCCCTGCCCTGACAAAATGAAGCATCAATCAGTTTGGCTGATCGCGTATCAAGATAGGTGGTCCCTTCATTTGAAGGGCAGGGCGCTTCCCGTTCGATGGCATGTGTTGTAATGGCTGTTTCTGCGATAAGAATAATCAACAAAAACTTGAGGTATGGTTGCCTGATAAGTGTTTTTGCAAAAAGCATAGCCTATTGTCCAAAATTTTTATAAATGCTTATAACATGGGGTTGTGCGGGTGATCAGTATTTTCCGGTATTGCATGGCTGTGATAATCCTGGCGAAATTGCAAAGATGCCAGTCGGGCATAAAGGGGAGAGTTCTGTAAAAGGCTCTGGTGTGTGCCTGTGGCAACAACGCTGCCATTATCAATAACGGCAATTTGGTTGGCATGTAAAATGGTCGACAGGCGGTGGGCGATAATGACAGTGGTGCGCCCTTTCATCAGTTCCTGCAAAGCCTGCTGCACCTGGAATTCACTCTCGGTATCCAGTGCGCTGGTAGCCTCATCCAGTAGCAGGATGTCCGGGTCATTGAGTATGGCGCGGGCAATGGCAATGCGCTGGCGCTGCCCGCCGGACAGACGTACACCCTGTTCACCGAGATGGCTGGCGTAGCCTTCAGGCAGTTCCTGAATAAAGTTGTGGGCGTGGGCGGCACTGGCAGCATTAATGATTGTCGCCATACTGGCATCTTCACGGCCGTAGGCAATGTTGTAGCGTACGTCACCGCTGAATAACACCGGTTGTTGAGGCACCAGCGCAATGTGTGAGCGCAGCTGGTACAGGCTGAATTCACGGATATCAATACCATCAAGGGTTATGCTGCCAGACTGGGGGTCATAAAAGCGTTGTAGCAGCTCGAAGGTGGTGGATTTCCCAGCTCCGGAAGGACCGACCAGAGCAAGACTTTTACCCGCCGGAATATCCAGATTGAAGTTTTTCAATGCAGGTTTTTCAGGTCGGGTGGGATAGGCAAAACAGACTTGATTCAGTGTCATACTGGCGTGCCGGATTTGCCTGTTCCTGTGCAGTCTGTTGCGGTTATCAGTATGTTTGTTTTCACTGATGGCACTGCGCTCGTGTAGAAGCTCCAGCAGACGATCTGTTGCCCCCGCTGCCCGCTGTAGCTCACCCCAGACCTCGGCAATCGTGGCAAAACCCATGCCGACCATGACGGCATAAAATATAAAGGCACCCAGTTCACCAGGGCTCATGCGTCCACTGAGAACATCTTGACCACCGGTCCAGAGCATGGCCCCGAGTCCGATAAACATCAATGCCATTGCAGCAAAGCTGAGCAGAGTTCGTTGTCCGGCGCGGTGACGGGCGATGTCAAAGGCGCGTGTCACCTCGCGGGCAAAGGCGCGTGTTTCAAATATTTCCTGAGTATAGCTTTGTACAATTTTGATATTCTGGATAATTTCGCCTGCGTAGCTGCCTACACTGGCAATACTGTCCTGGCTCTTGCTGGATAATGCGCGTACACGGCGGCCAAAAATCAGCATGGGCATTAATATGACTGGTACACTTACAACAATAATCAGGCTCAATTTGAAGTTGGTAATAAACATCATCACCAGTGCGCCAATCAGTGTTAGTGTGCTGCGCAGAGCCATACTGAAGGATGAGCCGATAATGCTTTGCAATAAAGTGGTGTCGGTGGTCAGACGGGACATGATTTCGCCGGAGCGATGACTCTCGAAATAACCCGGATGCAGGGTGATGAGATTGTTAAATACGGCCTGTCGAAGGTCTGCACTAACCCGCTCGCCGAGCCAGGACACCAGATAAAAACGAAGGCAGGCCCCCATTGTCATGGCAGCGGCAATCGACAGAAAAAAGATGATGGCTGTACTGAGATTGGTGTCACTGCCACTACTGAAGCCGCTATCAATCAACACCTGAATGCCACGCCCGAGACCAAGTGTGGCGGCGGAGGTAAAAACAAGGGCAAAACCGGCAATGAATACCCGCAGGCGATAGGGCCGCAAAAAGCGCAGCAGGGCGAGCAGAGGCCTGCGTTTATCTGCCGAAGCAATAAAGGCACGTTGTTCAGTGGATATCTGTTTCATCTGCTCCCTGTTTGCTGCGCCCGATCATGCGCCCAAAAAAAATACCTGCCTCGAACAAGGCCCACATAGGCAGAGCCAGCAGAGACTGGGAAATAACATCCGGTGGTGTCAGCAGCATGCCAACAACAAAACAGCCGACAATGATGAAAGGGCGTTTTTGAGCCAGTGCATCCGGGGTGGTCAGGCCAGTCCAGATCATCAGTACAGTAGCAATGGGAATTTCAAAGGCGACACCAAAAGCAAAAAAAAGTTTGAGTACAAAATCCAGATAGCGATTGATATCTGTCATTATGGTGATGTTTTCAGGCCCGATACTGGTGAAAAATCCAAACATCAGTGGAAATACTACATAGTAGGCAAAGGCAGCTCCTGCATAGAACAGGCCCACACTCGATACCAGCAGAGGAACCGCAATGCGTTTTTCGTGGCGGTACATGCCGGGTGCGACAAAGCTCCAGATTTGATACAGCACCCAGGGAATAGCTACAAAAATTGAGGTAACCAGGGTGAGCTTGAAGGGTGTCAGGAAAGGGGAGGCCACCTCGGTGGCGATCATGCTGGCGCCTTCAGGCAGCAGTGCCTGTAGTGGTTCTGACACAAAGCTGTAAATATCATTGGCAAAGAAAAACAGACAGATAAAAACAGCCAGAATACCCATAATGGCATGTAACAGACGGGTTCTTAGTTCTATCAGATGGGCGACCAGTGGCAGAGGCTGATCAGTATTGTTTTCAGTCATTGTTGCGGCGGCTCTTTATTGCCCTACTCTTTGGCAACATCTTCAGATGATGTTTTGATAAGTGGTTTGTTCAGCGCCTGCTCAATATCAGAATGGATACCGGACGTCTCATTTTGCAGGGTTTTGGCATTCTCACCGAGTTCGTCACGGGTTTTTTTCAGGTCCTGCATGATGGCGTCATTGTGCAGTTCCTGTTCGATTTCCTGGCGAATATCACTGAAGCTGCGTTTGATGCGACGCAGGTAGAGTGAACCCGTGCGAATGGCACTGGGTAAACGCTCGGGACCGATAACCAGCAGTGAGATGGTGGCGATCAGGACCAGCTCGAAAAAGCCGATATCGAACACACTTATTTCTCTTGGTTATTGTCCTGATCGCTCTGATCATCCCGGGCTTTATCTTCGCTATCGTCATCACTCATGCTCTTGCGAAAGCCTTTGACGGCGCTCCCAAGATCACTGCCAACACTGCGCAGGCGCTTAGTGCCAAAAAGCATGATCACGATGGCTAATATGATCAGCAATTGCCAGATACCGATTCCGCTTACCATAGAACTCTCCTGTTAATTACTTTTTCTTTGCGCGCGAGGCTTTTTCGTCCAGACCAGAAAATCCGAATCGCTCCTGTAGGCAATTTAATACCTGGGTGCTGTCAAGACCAAGATGGGACAGCATAACCATACTGTGAAACCACAGATCGGCGACTTCGCCAATCAGAGCCTGTTTTTTTTCACCATTGCCGCTGTCAGCGACATCTTTGGCGGCAAGAATGACTTCGACTGTCTCCTCGCCCACTTTTTCCAGAATCTTGTTCAGACCTTTTGCATGCAGGCTGGCCACGTAGGACGTGGTCGGATCTGCCTGTCGTCGTCGGGCCAAAGTGGCATCAAGTTGTTGCAGTGTTTCGCTCACGACCTGCCTCCATAGATATCACCTGGCTGCTTTAGTACAGGCTCAGTTGCCACCCACTCACCCTGTTGCAGGCGTTGGTAAAAGCAGTGTTTTCGCCCGGTGTGACAGGCGATGCCACCTACCTGCTCAACCTTCATCAATACAGTATCGCGGTCGCAGTCCAGCCGCAGTTCATGCAACTGCTGAATGTGGCCGGAGTCCTCTCCCTTGCGCCAGAGTTTGCCACGCGAACGCGACCAGTAAACGGCACGGCCTTCGCGCACGGTCAGTTCCAGGGCTTCGCGGTTCATCCAGGCGAGCATCAGTATTTCGCCACTGTACCAGTCCTGTGCGATGGCGGGCACCAAGCCATGCTCATTCCAGTTCAGGGCGGCGGCTTGTGCTGATATATCAGTCTGTTTGGATGTCTCGGGCATACTTGAGTCAACTAGTAGTTAGATGCCTGCTGGCAGCGCATTATGGCACAGCCGGGGCTGGCCGTCTGCTAACTGTCCGGCTCCCGCGGCCAGGCCAGGTAGAGCCCTGCTGCGGCCAGTAACCAGCTTGCCAGTGGTACTTGAGCCAGTGTTGCACGGGCGTCGGGCCAGGCCAGCAGAGCGGCACCGGCACAGGCCAGGCCAGCCAGCAGCATGCGCTGGCGCCGATGATTCTGTTGCTGTTTGCGACCCTGCAGGACATACGGTTTTTGTTTTTGCCCGGCCAGCCTGATATCCAGGTCGCGGGGCTGTTGCAGGTTATCAAGTACCATATCGGGCA
The DNA here is from genome assembly GCA_047974765.1 of Parahaliea sp. Taxonomy (GTDB): domain Bacteria; phylum Pseudomonadota; class Gammaproteobacteria; order Pseudomonadales; family Halieaceae; genus JBKECP01. The sequence goes on from JBKECP010000013.1 coordinate 22,298, forward strand.
GGCCGGGCAGCTGTTCCAGCCAGGAAGGTGCATGTCGTTGCAGGCGACGCAGCATGGCCTGGGGAGAATAGCGTTCCTGCACCCATTTTTCGAGGTAGGGCTGGGCGGTCTCCCAGAGGTTTAATTGTGGGTAGAGTTCTCGGCCCAAGCCTTCGATATTGAGCAGGGTTTTTTGCAGTAGCACCAGCGAGGGCTGTACTTCCATGTCAAAACGGCGGGCGGTGCGAAATAGATAGATCAGTAGCTGGCCAAAGGAAATCTCAGCCAGTGGGCGCTCAAATACCGGCTCACAAACCGCCCGCATGGCGGCTTCAAAATCCTGTACCTGCGTTTCGGGGGGGACCCACCCACACTCGACATGGAGCTGGGCGCATTCGCGGTAATTACGCTGAAAAATAGCCAGAAGGTTGCGGGCCAGGTAGTACTGATCTGAGTCCGACAGGCTGCCAATGATGGCGCAGTCGACGGCGATATAGGTTGGATCGGCAGGGTCGGTGGCATCGACGAAGATGTTGCCGGGGTGCATGTCGGCGTGAAAGAAACTGTCCCGAAAAACCTGGGTGAAGAATATCTCGACGCCACGTTCAGCCAGTAGTTTCAAGTCGGTACCTCTGGCCCGCAGGGCGGCCAGATCGGTCACTGGAATACCGTTGATGCGCTCCATCACGCAGACATTGCGACGGGTATAGTCCCAGTGAACCTGGGGTATATAGACCAGATCGCTGTTCTCGAAATTGCGCCGCAGCTGGGAGGCGTTGGCGGCCTCACGGCCCAGATCAAGCTCATCCAGGATGGTCAGCTCATAGTCTGATACCACCTCGACCGGCCGCAGGCGTCGACCATCGGGAATATAGCGTTCGATTAGCCTGGCCAGCGTGTACAGCAGGGCCAGATCCTGCCGGATAACGGGCTCGATATTGGGGCGTACCACTTTTACTACCACCTGCTCGCCGGTTTTCAGCGTGGCTGTGTGCACCTGGGCGACAGAGGCGGAGGCCAGGGGGCAGCTCTGGAAGCATTCAAATAACTCTGCCACCGGCTTACCAAGAGCCTTCTCAATAATGGCAACGGACTGCTGTTCGGGGAAAGGGGGGACATTGTCCTGTAGTTTGGCCAGTTCTTCGGCGATATCCGGCGGTAGCAGATCGCGGCGGGTGGACAGCATCTGGCCAAACTTGATAAATACCGGGCCGAGTTCTTCCAGTGATTTGCGCAGACGTACACCGGCTGGCAGATCGGGTTCGGGGGCGAATCGCCAGGGACTGAGGCGAAAACCAAAGCGCAGCCAGCCGGGTAGTTTGTCGCTGTCGAAGAAGGTGTCCAGGCGATAGCGGCCACTGACACGAAGAATCCTGGTTAGCCGACGTATACGGGAAAAACTGAAGCTCATGGCTGTACTTGACTCAGTGGACTCACGGTTGCTTTGAACGCTCAGCCGGTGGCGACAATTGTCGCAACTGTTTGCGCAGGCGCTCGATACGACTTTGCAGGCGCTCAGTTCTTTCTACCAATGTGCCCACACCGGTGTAGAAGTCTTCAAGTTCAAGGCGCGGTGGTGCCAGCCGGGCCTCTTCGTGAATAAATTCCTCCAGCTGTCGTTCCAGGCTGCTGTGGGCGCGGCGGGAGGCACTGAACAGCCCTCGCAGCCCTTCCGCCAGCTGGTGACCAACCACATCACCGAGATTGTCGGTGAGCGGTGCTTCCCAGTCGAGGTCCAGGCCTTTGAGGATTTTCTGTAACTCGATTAACGGACCACTGTCACCGTACAGGTTGAGATTACCATTGATCAGTGCGGCGGCCGGATCGGCGGCGGTGGCCAGGGCGGCGAAGTCTGCTGCCCGACCGCTGACTTCAGTGGTGATGTCGCCCTCCCACTGACTCATGATATCCACCCCTTCATGGGTCGGTAGCAAAAAAGCCTGAAAGGGCGGCTGTGTGCTGCGCAGTGCAATGACACTGCCTTCAAGTCTGGCCAGAGCGCGAATACTGCGGGGGTCGAGCGCGAGAGCACGATTGATGACTTGCTCCAAAGTAGCCAGTGCCGCTGTCTGGAGGGTGGAGGTGTGGGTGAAAGACGGGCGTACCATGTCAGGCCTTGATGCCTTTGTGCAAAGCGACGATACCACCGGTCATGTTGTGGTATTCGCACTTGTTAAAACCCGCGTCCTCCATCATTTCCTTGAGACTTTCCTGGTCTGGATGCATGCGGATAGACTCGGCCAGATAACGGTAACTGTCGCTGTCACCGGCCACCAGCTGACCCATTTTTGGCAGTATGTTGAAAGAGTAAGCGTCATAGGCCTTGCCCAGCCATTCGTTTTCCGGTTTGGAAAACTCCAATACCAACAGACGACCACCGGGTTTGAGTACGCGCAGCATGGAACGCAGTGCCAGATCTTTGTCTGTCACGTTGCGCAGGCCAAAAGCGATGGTAATACAATTAAAGCTGTTGTCGAGGAAGGGCAGGTGCTGAGCGTCGGCCTGTACGAATTCGATATTGCCGATATGGCCGGTATCAATCAGCTTATCGCGGCCAACCCTGAGCATGGAATCATTGATATCCGCCAGTACCACCTGGCCTTCAGTGCCAACCAGTCGGGCAAAGCGTGCGGCCAGATCGCCAGTGCCACCGGCAATGTCCAGTACCGCATGGCCTCGGCGAACACCTGATAGTTCAATAGTGAAGCGTTTCCAGATACGATGAATACCCGCAGACATTAAATCGTTCATCAGGTCATAGCGGCTGGCTACCGAATGGAATACGTCGGCTACCCGGTCGGCCTTGGCACTGACATCAACTTCTTCGTAGCCGAAGTGGGTGGTCTGTTTGTCACTCATAGGGTTTCGTCCGGCAGTAGGTAGATGACTGGGGAGCATTGTAGCGCGATGTGGCGACCAACGGCAGTCGGGGATGTCATCAGAGATCGTCTGATATGGTCAGAGTATTTGTTGTGACTGTCAAAAGTGGCTGTTAAAGGCGTGTATTTATTGTGGGGGCAGCCTCAGTCAGGTGGTCTGGCGTCAGCCTGGTGTTCACCTGGCAGTGCTTTTCTATAGCGGGCATGCAGTATTTTCACCCGTTTTACATAGGTTTGGGTTTCTTCGTAAGGCGGAACGCCCCGGTGGCGCTCTACTGCGCCGGGACCTGCGTTGTAAGCGGCAGTAGCCAGGGTAATATTGCCGCGGTTTTTCTCCAATAACCAGGCGAGGTAGCGAACACCACCCTGAATATTGTCCTCCGGTGACAGTGGATCGCTGACGCCCATGTCGCTGGCCGTGCCGGGCATCAATTGCATCAGACCAAGGGCGCCCACCCTGGACTTTGCATTGGGCTCAAAGGCGGATTCAGCATGGATTACGGCGCGTACAAGGGCGGGGTCAACGCCAAAATCTGCCGCTGTGGTATTGATGGCCTTGCTGAAGGCTGTCAGATGCAGTGGCGTATTGTGCCAGTCTACGGTTGAGCGTGGATTGCAGGCATAGCAGTTGAGCAATACAGTAACCACCTGGTAATTGCGCTTGCCGGGTGCGCGATCTGAAAATGATGTGGCACCGGTGTGGTCCCTGTATTTGTAGACTTTCAGATGAGGCTGCTGATTTGCAGATGAAACCGCCGCCGGATGATCGGCCCCAAGCACCACAGGAGTATGCTGTGCCAGGGCAGAACTTGCCATCAGCACGAGCATCGCCAGCAGTATTGTGCCCGGAGTCCCCACCTGGTCTGTTGTCCTTTTGAATAATTCCCCGATTGTAGCCTGACTGACGCCGGGGTGAAGCAGGCAAATGGCAGTAAGTGAAGGTTAATGTGAGTTGGCTCGCAGATCCAGCCAACTACTTTTCTGGATCAAAGGCCAGTACCTGTATCTGCGGGTCGCGGCTGCCTTTTTGTTCGTGCAGGCGTTGCAGGTAGTCCTGCCAGCGCGCCGCCTGCTCGGTGGCGAGCTGGTAGAGGTAATCCCAGCTGTACAGGCCACTGTCGTGGCCGTCGTCAAAAATAATTTGCAAAGCGTAGTGCCCAACGCTTTGCAGGCCGGTGATATTGACGTTGACCTTGCCGGTTTGCAGCACTTCCTGGCCTTCTCCGTGGCCGCGCACTTCGGCTGAGGGAGAGTACACGCGCAGGTATTCGCAGCTTAGGCGATAGCTGTTGCCTCCACCGTCATTATTGGTATAAACCAGCTCCAACTCCTTCGACTTGCGATGCAGATGGATATTCCGGGGGCGTGGAAGGTGAGCTGTCATCGTCTTTATACGTTATAAAATAAAGCGTGACAGGTCTTCGTCGCCTGACAGAGTAGCCAGTTGATCATCGACATAAGCTGTGTCAATGATCAGACCCTGGCCGCTGAGACTGCTGTCGGCGGCGTTAAACGAGACGTTCTCCAGTAGTCGTTCCATTACCGTATGCAGGCGGCGGGCACCGATATTCTCGGTTTTCTCATTGACCTGCCAGGCAGTTTCTGCGATACGGCGAATGCCGTCTCCGGTAAAACGAATATCCATGCCTTCGGTGGCCAGTAGTGCCTGGTACTGCTCAGTAAGGGAGGCGTTGGGCTCAGTCAGAATGCGCTCAAAGTCCTCTGGTGTGAGCGCGTCCAGCTCCACCCGAATTGGCAAACGACCCTGCAATTCAGGGATGAGGTCTGAGGGTTTGGCCAGGTGAAAGGCGCCGGAAGCGATAAACAGGATATGGTCGGTTTTAATCGGGCCGTGTTTGGTGCTGACGGTCGAACCCTCGATCAGCGGCAGCAAGTCGCGCTGTACGCCTTCGCGGGAGACGTCCGCACCGGCGCCTTCGGAGCGTTTGGCCACCTTATCCAGTTCATCTATAAAAACGATGCCATTTTGTTCAGCGGCTTCGATGGCCTTTTGCTTGAGTTCATCTTCGTTGACCAGTTTGGCTGCTTCTTCCTCAGTGAGTGCATCAAAGGCTGTTCTGACCGGCATACGTCGGATTTTGCGCTGTTGTTGCGACATATTGGCAAACATGCTCTGCAACTGGTTGGTCATTTCTTCCATGCCGGGTGGCGCCATGATTTCAACACCGGCGGGTGTGCTCAGCTGAACTTCAATTTCTTTGTCATCGAGGCGTTTTTCCCGCAGCTGCTTACGTAGCATCTGGCGGGTGGCGGCACCGGGAGCTTCGCCGCCTTCGTTGCTGATGGTCGTACTGTTGCCGCGTGCTGGTGGCAGCAATATATCCAGTATGCGCTCTTCGGCGGCCTCTTCAGCCCGTGAGCGCACCCGGCTCATGGCCTGTTCGCGGTACATTTTGATAGCCATGTCGGCCAGTTCGCGGATGATGGATTCAACGTCGCGGCCAACATAGCCCACCTCGGTGAACTTGGTTGCCTCCACCTTGACGAAGGGTGCGTTGGCCAGTTTTGCCAGGCGACGGGCAATCTCGGTCTTGCCGACCCCGGTAGGTCCGATCATCAAAATATTTTTGGGGCTGATCTCGGCGCGCAGCTCTTCACTGAGCTGCATCCGGCGCCAGCGGTTGCGCAGCGCAATAGCAACAGCACGTTTGGCATCCTGCTGGCCGATAATAAAGTGGTCCAGTTCGGAAACAATTTCTCTGGGGGTCATATTGGACATGCTAAAACCTAAAAATTGAGTTGTTCGATGGTCTGGTTATGATTGGTGTAGATGCAGATATCACCTGCAATTGACAGACCTTTTTCTACAATTTCACGGGCACTGAGATCGGTGTTGTCCAGCAGGGCGCGTGCAGCACTCTGGGCGAAGGGACCGCCAGAGCCAATGGCGATGAGGTTGTCTTCCGGCTCAATGACGTCACCATTACCAGTGATAATCAAGGAGGTTTCCTTGTCTGCCACTGCCAGCAGGGCTTCAAGCTGACGCAATGAACGCTCGGTACGCCAGGCCTTGGCCAACTCTACGGCTGCTCGCACCAAATGTCCCTGGTGTTTGTCGAGCTGGGCCTCAAACAGTTCAAATAAAGTGAAGGCGTCGGCAGTGCCACCAGCAAAACCCGCCAGCACCTGATCCTTGTGCAGACGGCGCACTTTGCGGGCATTGCCTTTCATCACGGTGTTGCCCATTGATACCTGGCCGTCACCGCCGATCACGACAGCATCGCCCCGGCGCACGGAAAGGATGGTTGTACCTCTGAATTGTTCCACGTTGTATCTCCTGCATGCGTAGCAGGGTTTTGGGGGCAGGGAGCGGCTTTTTCAAGCGCCACCTTCGATACACAGGTGGCGTAATGACAGATTAACTCTGGCGCTTGAGCAGCAGGGTGTCGATATCCTGATTAATGGTCAGACTGCGAGCCCGGGACATTTTGCTATGGGAGTCAAAGGGGCCGAGAAATACACGGAACCAGCGGCCGTTGTCGGTGGTGGATTCTTCGATGCGAGGCTCCAGCCCCAACAGGAGTAATTCGGCGCGGCGACGGTCGGCATCTTCGCGCTGGCGGAAGGAACCCGCCTGCAAAAGATAGGTGGTTCTGGCTGTGCTGGCGCGGGGTTTGGCCACTTCAGCTGGATCTACCTCTACATCAATAGTCTGTTCTGGCAGCATCGTGTAAAAATCAAAGCGCGGTTTGGCAGGGCTGGCTTTATCACTGTCACTACCGGTTGCTGCGGGTTCTTCCTGTACAGCAGAGGCAATTTCTGTGTCAGTTGCCTGTTCCTGCTCCGGGGGCAGATTGACCAAATACAAACCCAACGCAAACAGCAGGCCACTGACGAAGCCTGAGCCATACCAGCGCCATACACTGGGCTGTGGCGCTGCGACCTCCGGTTGTCGGCTGGCACCTGCGCGACGGCTGGTGTTGCGGCGGGATGAGGTATTACTACTGTTGGCGCGGGCCATACTACATACTCTCCGGAGCGGATACGCCCAGCAGTGTCAGGCCGTTGGCGATTACCTGTCGCACAGCTATACTCAGGGCGACACGGGCATTGCGCAGTTCGTCATTTTCCACCAGTACTTTGTGAGCGTTGTACCAGGTATGAAAGTAACCGGCCAGCTCGCGCAGGTAGTTGGCAAGGCTGTGGGGCTCGCTGTTGCGGGCGGCTGCAGTTACTATCTCAGGATAGGCATCGAGCTGCCTGAGCAGAGCGGTTTCATGATCTTCGTTCAGGTGTGACAGGTTGGCGATGCCGTCTTCGACCTGCCACTGGCCACCAGCCTGCTCCAGTTTGCGCAGCATGCTGCATACACGGGCGTGGGCGTACTGGATATAATAGACGGGATTGTCGTTGCTCTGTGACAGGGCCAGATCGATATCAAAGGTGATCTGTGAGCCGGGGCCGCGAGCTACCAGGAAATAGCGGGTGGCGTCCCGACCAACTTCGTCGATCAAATCCCGCAGGGTGACATAGCTGCCGGCGCGCTTGGCCAGTTTTACCTCCTCGCCACCGCGCATCACCATCACCATCTGGTGTAGCACATATTCCGGCCAGTTCACGGGAATACCCGCATCAAGAGCTTGCAGGCCGGCTCGCACCCGGGTGACGGTGCTGTGGTGGTCGGCCCCCTGTTCGTTGATAACCCGACCAAAGCCACGTTGCCACTTGTTCAGGTGATAGGCGATATCAGGCAGGAAGTAGGTATAGCCACCCTCGCGCTTGCGCATGACCCGATCCTTGTCGTCGCCAAAATCGGTGGTGCGTAACCACAGGGCGCCATCCTGTTCGTAGGTGTGACCATTGGCAATCAGTTTGTCGACGGTGGCTGTCACTTCACCACTGTCATACAGTGAGGACTCCAGAAAATAGACGTCGAAATTGACGGCAAAAGCCTTCAGGTCGAGATCCTGTTCACGCCGCAGATAGGCAACAGCAAAATTGCGGATGGCATCGAGATCATCAGGATTGGCGGCGCCACTCACATGTCGGCCCTGGGTGTCAATTTTATCACCTGCCATATAGGCGCTGGCCACATCCACAATGTAGTCGCCGCGATAACCGTCTTCCGGCCAGCCGGTGTCGTCTGGCTTCAGATCCCTGCAGCGAGCCTGTACTGACAGCGCCAGCTTGCTGATCTGAGCGCCGGCATCGTTGTAATAGAACTCGCTGCTGACCTGCCAGCCGGTAGCGCTGAGCAAACGGCAGAGACTGTCGCCAACAGCTGCTCCGCGACCATGACCCACATGCAGTGGACCGGTGGGGTTGGCAGATACATACTCCACTTGCACCCGGCGACCCTGGCCTTCGTTGCTGGTACCAAAGCGCTCACCCTGTTCGAGAATGCGCTGTACTACTGCCTGATTGGAGTCGCTGGACAGAAAAAAGTTGATAAAACCAGGGCCGGCCACTTCGCTCGCACGGATAAGCGCTGATGTCGGCAGGGCTTCGCAGATCAGCTGTGCCAGTACCCGTGGCTGCATACTGGCTGCCTTGGCCAGAGTAAGGGCGATATTGCTGGCCAGATCACCGTGGCTCGGATCCCTGGTGCGATCAATCTGGATATTGGCTGGTGGCAGGTCGGCAGGCAGTTTGCCCTGACCTTGCAGTGTGCTCAGGGCTTGCTGGATCAGTGTGGTGAGTTCTTGCTTCATCTATATACAGACTGCTTCATTACATAGTTTAGGTGAGGCCATCATTAGAGATAACTTCTGGTGGCGAGAGGCGGCTATTATCCCTACATCGGAAGGCCTTGGCCACCCGCCTGTAATTGAAGTGAAAGCTGTATCAACCAACAAAGCACTGGCTTTGTTGTGCCAGGCAAAAGAAACTATAGAAAAAATGATCTTTTTATTATGGCTTAATCACCGACAGAGGAGTGCAAACCATGAGCGATAAAGAGTTTGATGGCAAAGTGGCCCTGGTTACGGGAGGTTCGCGTGGTATCGGGCGGGCCATTTGTCTGGCGCTGGCCCGACAAGGTGCGAAGGTTGCTATCAATTACAGTGCCCGGCAAGACGCCGCACTAAAAACCCGGAGTGCCATAGAGTCTTTGGGTGGGCGCTGTGAAATAGTTCAGGCTGATATCAGTGATGCGGCTCAGGTCAACGAGATGGTAAAAAATGTTGAACAAATACTCGGGCCGGTAGATTTACTGGTTACCAGTGCAGGTATCGCCGAGGCCAATACTCATCAGGATCTGGACTTTGCCACATGGCAGCGCATCATGCAGGTGAATCTGGATGGTACCTTTTTACCGGTATGGGCGGTGAAAGACGGTATGATTGATCGCGGCTATGGGCGCATTGTCTGTGTGGCTTCAATTGCAGGCCTTGCACCGCGTGGACAAATGCTGGCCTATGGTACCTCCAAGGCCGCTGTTGTTGCTCTGGTGCGAAATTGTGCGCAGGCATTTGCACCTGCTGTTCGTATAAATGCCTTGGCACCTGGACTGATCGAGAGTGATATGTCCTCTGAGATGGGGCCTGCGATGAAACAGGCTATGGTGGATGCCAGTATGTTAAAGCGTGCAGGAACCGTCGAAGAAATGGCAGAGGCGACACTGTTTTTATTATCCGAACGCTCAAGTTTTACAACGGGGCAAACTCTGGTAGCTGATGGCGGGCGTGTCACCTTGCCAGGCTGATAGGTTAAGCAAATCGTGTAAAAACCGATAAAAATGATAAATACATCATAAGTGTCCATCGCGTGGCATCCCTGAAAATAGCGCTTATCCTTATATTGAAGGTGTTTCAGGAGTTGTGGTTATGGGTTGGCAGAGCAGGCCGGTTATTGTTCTGTTTGTCGCTTTTTTGGGATTGTTTGCATCGACTGTTCATGCACAATCACTAATGTTGGCGCAAAACTATGATGCACAGGACGTTGCCGGTTGGCTGGCCAGTGAAAAGCTTGATGGTGTGCGCGGATACTGGACAGGCGATATCTTGATCTCCCGCCAGAACAAGCGGTTTTATCCACCTGCCGGGTTTACTGAGGGTTTTCCGCCTTTTGCTTTGGATGGCGAGCTGTACATGGGGCCCGGACAATTTGCCGATACCAGCGGCAAAATCCGTAAAGGTGAGCACTGGTCAGGAATTAAGTTACATGTGTTTGATGTTCCCGAAGCCAAAGGCGGTCTGTTGATGCGCCTGGAAAAAATCAGGCAGTGGCTGACCGTACATCCTGAGGCCAATATTGCAGTGATTGAACAAGTCCCTGTCCATGGTATTACTGAAGCACAGGCGATGCTGGATCAAATAATGAATAAGGGAGGTGAAGGCGTGATTTTGCGTGACCCGAATGCGCCGTATCTGCGCACACGCAGCAAATCCATGCTGAAACTGAAACGCTGGCAGGATGATGAATGCACCATCACGGCCCATCTTCCCGGCAAAGGCAAATACCAAGGTTTGCTGGGTGCGGTGGAATGCCGTTGGCTGGATGGGCAGATAATTCGTTTGGGTTCGGGCTTTTCCGATGCTGAGCGCGCCGCTCCGCCACCTGTTGGTCAGGTTGTGAGCTTTCGCTATCACGGTTTGACCAAGTATGGCAAACCTCGTTTTGCTACGTTCTGGCGGATTCGCAATATGCAGTAATAGCCATTGGCATCAGGAGTGGCAAGGACGGCGGCTTGTCCGGTGCCTGTGCGCTGCTTGTTACACGCTTACATCTCTGTAGGATCAATATCAATAAACCAGTTCAAGCCCTTGCGCCGGGGCAGTGTCTGCGCCAATTCCACCAGCTGGCGGGTAGCTGTACGGGTGGCTTGCCGGTTGCTGCTGATTAGCAATAGCTGGCTGCGGTAGCGCCCTTTGCGTCGGGGCAGTGGGGAGGGCAAAGGACCAATGAGCTGGCAGCCGACTATCGCACTTTGCTGCTCAAAGGCCTTGCGCAATAAGGCTAAAAAATCTTCACCGGTATTGGCATCACTGCAATCAGTTCGCAGCATGGCCAGTTGACCAAAGGGCGGAAGTCCGCTTGTCTGACGCTGTTTGAGCAGGGTCTGAGCCTGTTCACTGTAACTTTGATAAAGACTGGCCTGTAACAGGGGGTGGTCGGGGTGCCGGGTTTGCAAAATAACCTGGCCCTTCGCCTCGGCCCGCCCCGCTCGTCCGGCTACCTGGGTCAATAATTGGGCCATGCGTTCTTCACCGCGAAAATCTGCACTAAACAGCAGTGCATCGGTATCCAGTACGGCCACCAGCGTGACCGCCGGGAAGTGATGACCTTTGGTCAGCATCTGGGTACCCAGTAAAATGCAGGGCTCGCCTTTAGTCACTTCATTACTGAGTATTTGCATGGCGCCCTTGCCGCGCATGGAGTCGCTATCAACCCGGTAGATTGGCCAGCGACTGAAATGCTGCTGTAGATATTGTTCGGCCTGCTCGGTGCCGATACCAGCAGTAGCCAGTTGTGCGCTGCGGCACTGGGGGCAATTTGCTGGCAGGCGTGTACGGGCATTGCAGTGGTGGCAGCGCAGCTGGCGGCGATACCTGTGTACCGTCAGACGGGCATCGCAATGGCGACAGTCGGCAATCCAGCCACAGTCATGGCATTGCAGGGTGGGTGCATAACCGCGCCGGTTCAAAAACAGCAGGCATTGTTGGCCCGCATTTAGGGTGTCACCAATGGCCTGTAAGAGGGCTTCGGATAGCCCGCCCTGCAAGGGTTGTTTGCGAATGTCCAGTGCGCTTAGTCTGGGCGGGCTGGCGCCCCCTGCTCGCTGCTTCAGGCGGTGGTGTTGATAGCGTTTGCGCAGTGCGTTGTGCAGTGACTCCAGCGAGGGGGTGGCGCTGCCGAGGACCACCGGACAGTTGCAGAGCTGGCTGCGTTTGATGGCCAGATCCCGGGCATTGTAGCGAAAGCCGTCCTGTTGTTTGTAGGAGCTGTCATGTTCTTCATCAATCACAATGACTCCCGGCCAGGCCATGGGGACAAACACGGCTGAACGAGTGCCGATGATAATGTGGGCGTGCCCCGTGCGGGCAGCTTCCCAGGCACGATAGCGTTCACCCTCAGCCAGACCTGAGTGCAGGCTGACGATATCTGCATCAAAACGATGCTGAAAACGGGCCAGCGTCTGGGGGCTAAGGCCGATTTCCGGTACCAATACCAGCGCCTGTTGCCCACGCTGCAGGCAATCGGCAATTAGCTGCAAATAGACTTCGGTCTTGCCGCTACCGGTAACGCCCTCCAGCAGATGACAGGAAAAACCGCCCATGTTGTCGACTATGGCATCCAGTGCGCACTGCTGTTCTTCGTTCAGAGTCAGTGCGGCGCAACTCACACTGCCCCTGCGGGGCGGTTGCGTCAGAATGCAGCGCTGGGCCAGCCCCTTTTTGGCCAGCTCACGCAGAGCAGCAGGGCTGATCTCGTGTTCTGCCAGTGTCTGTTCATTGCAGGCGCCGACTTCTAACAGATGCCTCAGCGCCTGCTGCTGCTTGTGGGCGCGCTTGAGGGCATCTGGTGGCAGACCGAGCCCACGCTCTGTCAGCATCCAGGCTTTTTCACCAACGGCGTCGGCCTCTGTGCCCCGGCGCAGTTGCTGGGGAAGGGCGGCACTGAAAACTTCGCCAAGGGGATGTTGGTAATAGCTGCTGGCCCACTGGCACAGGTTGACCAGGTCCGGCGGTAGCAGTGATTGTTCGTCCAGAATCTCCAGCGCAGGGCGCAACTGGTCGACATCGATACTGGCTGTGTCGACCACAGCCTGTAGTACGCCAATGACATCGCGGGAACCAAAAGGCACGCGAAGGCGGCAGCCCGCGGTCAGACTGGCAAGTGCCTCGGGGCTTGCTTCTTCTGGAGGCAAATAGTCAAAGAGGCGGTGCAGTGGTGAAGGCACGGCCAGACGAAGTATGGACATTGCGCCTTTGGTCCCGATTAAACAGCAAGTGGATGTGGTGGGTGATTGTAGCAAAAGGAATGCGTGCAACGCATTTTGCCCCGGGATATGAATAATCCTGGAATCCGCGGTTGGACGTGCCCAATGGTGCTGTAATTGGTGTGTCAGGCAAGGCGGAGCAACGCCGCCTGACGCATCGAGTACAGTGCCAGTGGGTGGGTAGCGCCCTCATCCGCAAGGTGAATGCAACCAAAGACAAAACGTCCAGTGGTTATGCGACTTTCAATGACAAAATAAGCAGTTCAACTGCGGATTTCAGGATAATTTATTACTGGAATATCAGGGTGCCTGATAGCTTCAAATCCTCTTGTTATTCTGGTGTCGGTTTGCTCGAATCAAGGTCTTTTGTGAAACCGGGCAGAATACTTGCTACAGAACCGGACTGATTATTTGCTACCTGCACTCTGTCGGGCAGGGCTTGTGTATTGACCAGGCTCTGGTAAGATGCGCGGCTGTTTTTACCTCCGGACTTTGGTGTCTGGTGGATCAGGTACGGTGCCCGGCGCAGGATCGGGTGGCGGTACTGTTAAAAAGGAGAGAACCATGAAAGCTGATATTCACCCAAAATATGAAGCCGTGACGGCTACTTGTAGTTGCGGCAACCAGATTCACACCCGTTCGACGTTGGCGGAAGATTTTCATATTGATGTTTGTTCCCAGTGCCACCCCTTCTTTACCGGTAAACAAAAGATTGTCGATAGTGGCGGACGTGTGGATCGTTTCAAGAAGCGGTTCGGCAGTCGCGGTGCCAAGCGCTGATCAGCACCATATTGATCTACCCGAAATGGCCTCAATTGAGGCCGTTTTTGTGTGCGTGCCAGGTATGGCGCGTAGCGCCGTGACAGGCGCTGTTCCGGTACAGGTGGTGCTGAACACGGATGACTTGGCAGTGCAGTCTGCTATCGGCCCGGCAAGGGTGTCCATCGGGAGGTGGAATCTGAAGGAAGCTGAAGGCAAAACACTAACCTGACGAACAGGAATCGCATAGGAGGCGGTCGCAGCGGGTAAGGAAGGCATATATCTTTAAAGCCTTGTACTTGCACGGAAACTGTGGACGTACATGCGGCGGGTATAAGCGGGAAGGTCACGCGCATTACCCTGGAAGGTTTGATCAGATGTCAGCGGTCGTAGACCGCCTGAACATGCAAAAGGCCTATGCCCGGGTGTGCCGCAACAAGGGCGCTGCCGGGGTGGATGGAATGGAAGTGGCTGATCTCGGCGACTACCTGAAAACGCACTGGGCCGACCATTGTAAAGCACTGCCGGAAGGGGGCTGTTTACGGGTCCAGGCTGGGACGTAATGCGGGCCAAGCGGTTCACAGGCTTGTGACTGCGTTAAAGCGGGACGCCGCTGGGTGGTGGACATCGATCTTGCTCTCTTGAATTGAAGGCCAACCGGGAAGAAAGGTGTGGTGTGGGCGGCCCCTGATGCAGTAGGCACTCTGGCATTAGTTGGCTTGTGGCAGTAGGGGCTTTTCTATATTCTCTGTCGCCATTTCTCCCGGATCACCTATTGCTACCCGGAAGTGGGAACCCGCCATGACAAAAGATTTTCGACAGGCTGCACTGAATTATCACTCCGAGCCGACTCCCGGCAAAATCAGTGTTGAGCTGACAAAACCGGCGGAAACACAGCTGGACCTTTCTCTGGCCTATAGCCCTGGTGTTGCTGAGCCCTGCCGTGAAATAGCTGAAGATGCGGAGTACGCCTATCGCTATACCGGTAAAGGTAACCTGGTCGCCGTGATCAGTAATGGTACGGCGGTCCTGGGCCTGGGTAATCTGGGTGCGCTTGCCAGCAAGCCGGTGATGGAGGGTAAGGCACTGCTGTTCAAGCGTTTTGCTGGTATTAATGCTGTTGATATTGAAGTGGATACAGAGGACGCCGGAGTATTTGTCGATACAGTCAGTCGTATTGCATCCACTTTCGGAGGCATTAATCTGGAGGATATCAAGGCACCGGAATGTTTTGAGATTGAGTCACGCCTGAGTGAACTCTGTGATATTCCGGTTTTTCACGATGATCAGCACGGCACCGCTATTGTCACCGCTGCCGGCATGATTAATGCCCTGGATATTCAGGGCAAGCGGCTGGAAGATGCGGTTATTACCTGTCTGGGCGCCGGTGCTGCGGCAATTGCCTGCATGCGTCTGCTGGTAAGTCTGGGCGCGCGTCGAAAAAATATTTTTATGCTTGATCGTCGCGGTGTTATTTATGCCGGGCGCGAAGGTGTTAATACATTCAAGCAGGAGTTTGCCAGTCAGACCGACAAGCGCAGCCTGTCGGACGCGGTCAAAGGTGCCGATGTTTTCGTCGGTCTGTCAGGCGCCAATTTGCTCAGCCGTGACATGCTACTATCAATGGCGGCCAGACCGGTAGTTTTTGCCTGCTCCAACCCGGACCCTGAAATCAGGCCTGAACTGGCATTGGAAGCTCGCAGTGACCTGATTATTGCCACTGGTCGTTCAGATTATCCAAATCAGGTCAATAATGTACTGGGTTTTCCCTTTATCTTTCGGGGAGCGCTGGATGTGCGTGCCAGTGCGATCAATGAGGCGATGAAAATAGCAGCCGTACATGCTTTGGCGGAACTGGCCCGGGAGCCGGTGCCCGAGAGCGTGCTGAAGGCCTGTGGTTTGAGTGAATTGTCTTTTGGTGCCAATTACATCATTCCAAAGCCGATGGACCCGCGCCTGTTGGGTGCCATTGTTCCGGCAGTGGCGAAGGCCGCTATTGATAGCGGTGTTGCCCGCAGCCCGATACCGGCAGATTATTTGCAGAGCTGATCTGGTATTTTCAGGCCCGGATACCATTATGTTATTCGGGTTTTTTATTATCAACCCGGCCTAAATACTTGCCGGGTTAATATTTTCCACTTAAAAAATACTACGAATCAGATCGTCTGTGCCGCGACTGCCGGTGTCTCTTGTGTTGTTGTTACTGGCGGGTAGTTCTTCCTCTTTGAAATATTCAAAGATGGCATTGTCCTGCCCCGGTTGGGCAAGTAGCCCCGAGTCGGGGTCGATACGCACCCGTACCAGCCCGGGCGGCATGGGAAGTTGGACATCGGGGCTGTCGGCAAGCGCTGTTTGCATGTATTCAATCCAGATGGGTAGAGCGGCAGTGCCACCAAATTCACGCCTGCCCAGCGGTGTGTATTCATCAAAACCAAGCCAGGCAGTGGTGACTACATCGCGGTTGTAACCAGAAAACCAGGCGTCCATAGGCCCATTGGTAGTGCCGGTTTTGCCAGCCAGGTCTTTGCGTTTCAATGCCAATGCGCGCCGCCCGGTTCCTTTTTTGATCACATCCTGCAGTATGCTGGTCACGATAAAGGCAACACGCTCATCAATAACACGCTTGGCCTGCGGTGGTTTACTTTGTTTGGCTTTCTCCTCTTGTTCCAGAATTTCTTCCATACTGAGCTCCTGGTCGGGATCAGCTGTGGCCGAGATGGCATCTGGCTGTATGCTGGCGGGAGGGCAGTCACGGCAGACAGTGGGTGGCATGGCCTCAAAAACCACAGAACCGTTGATGTCTTCAATGCGTTCAATCAGGAAAGGACTAACCTGATAGCCGCCGTTGGCCAGTATTGCGTAAGCGTTGGCCAGTTCCAGCGGGTTGGTGATTTGTGTGCCCAGAGCAAGAGAAAGGTTGTGTTCGTACTGGTTGGCGTCAAAGCCGAAATTTGGAATATAGGCAAGCAGTTTGCTGACGCCCAATTGTTGCAGCAGCCGAATGGATACCAGATTTCGGGATTTTGTCAGCGCCCAGCGCAACCGGGTTGGCCCATAAAACTGGCCGCTGTCATTTTCAGGCCGCCACATGCCCTGTAATGAGCTGTCTTCAACCACAACAGGTGCGTCATTAATCAGGCTGGCAGCTGTAAAGCCTCCGTCCAGTGCCGCCGCATAGAGAAAGGGTTTGAAATTGGAGCCGGGTTGTCGCTTGGCCTGGGTAGCGCGATTGAATTTGCTGCTTTCAAAGCCAAGGCCGCCAACCAGACTTACAATGGCGCCATTGTCTGGATTGAGAGAAACCAGGGCTGCCTGGGCAGCAGGTACCTGTGAGAGGTGCCACAGATTGGCATTGTCCAGACTTACGCGGATCAAATCGCCAACAGTCAGGACTTTGTCCGGGGTGGCCGGTGCAGCTCCTCGCGCATTTTCACTCAGGTAGGGGCGAGCCTGTTGCAGGCCGTTTTCCCATAGAACCTCGCCGGTTGATGCATCTGCCAGCAAAATAACAACCCGATCATCTTTGACTTCGGTGACAATGGCTGGGATCAGCCCGGCGATAACGGGAGTGATGTTCAGCACGCTGATCCAGCGTGCCTGAATATTGCTGTTATCAGCGGTGTCAGGCGGAGGTAGCTGGCGCTCAGGGCCGCGATAGCCGTGTCGGCTATCGTAGGTTTTCAGGCCCGTAATAACGGCATTCTGGGCCGCATGCTGTAATTGTGAGCTGATGCTTGTGTAAACATGGAAGCCGTTGCTGTAAGCCTCTTTGCCGTAGCGATCAAGCATTTCCTGGCGGGCCATTTCTGCAACATAGTGAGCGGCAAAGGCCAGCTGAGCACCGTGGGGGCGAGCTGTATCAATTTCTCTGGTTGCTTTTTGCCAGCTGGTTTGATCGATATAACCCAAGTGAAGCATGCGCTCCAGAATCCAGTTGCGCCGCTCCAGGCCCGCCTGTGGACCGGTGATCGGGTTATTGCGCGAAGGTGCTTTGGGAATGCCCGCCAGCATGGCCTGCTGGGCCAGCGTTAGCTGGGCAATGCCTTTGCCATAGTAAACGTGGGCCGCAGCCTCAAAACCATAAGCCCGATGACCGAGAAAGACACGGTTGAAGTAGAGCTCAAAAATCTCTTCTTTGCTCAGAGCGCGCTCAATTTCTATGGCCAGTATGATCTCGTTGAATTTACGTAAAAAAGTGCGTTCAAGCGTCAGAAAGTAGTTGCGCGCCACCTGCATGGTCAGCGTGCTGCCCCCCGACCCTTTTTCGCCGGTGAGAACCAGTTCTGATACCGCTCTCATCAGTCCCATCAGATCAATACCCTGATGGCGGAAAAAACTATCATCTTCCGCTGCCAGCAAGGCGTTGATAAAGGGCTCTGGAATTGCCTCAAAAGGCAGCGGGCTGCGCTTTTGTTCACCAAATTGGCCAATCAGATCGCCTTCACGAGTATATACCCGCATCGGTGTCTGCAGTTTTACGTCGCGTAGCGTCTCTACATCCGGCAGCTTTGGACTCAGAAAAAGATAGACACCGGCAAGTGCCCAGATGGTTCCGAGTGCTGAAAGTGCGAATAGGCGCAAGAAATAGCTAAGGAACTTCATTTATCCCTTTACAAAACAATGTCGTGTATTACTGTACGAGGAATTGAGGGGTCAGCGCTTGGTAATTATAAGCCTTTTTTGGCTTTTGATTGTAGATGCGTCTATGGTATACCTGATATTAAAGTATTGATATACAAAAATGTTCTAAGTTACTAATACTGATAGGGAAATATTTTGCTCGGTATTGTGGGGAAGAAAAAAGCGACCTCGGTCATGGGGCTGGATATTAGCTCAACAACCGTAAAGTTGCTGGAATTGAGCCGTTCAGGGAGCCGCTATCGGGTCGAGAGTTATGCTGTGAGCTCTCTGCCGGTCGATGCCGTCGTTGAAAAGCATGTGAATGATGTGGACGCGGTTGCCAAAGCCATTCGCAGCGTTGTTGCGCAATCGCGCACCAAGCTGAAAATGGTCGCAGCAGCTGTGGCGGGTTCATCGGTGATCACCAAGGTGATCGACATGCCTGAAGAACTCAGCGAAGACGACATGGAAACCCAGCTTACGCTGGAGGCGGATCAGTATATTCCTTATCCGCTGGAAGAAGTGGCGATTGATTTTGAGGTACTCAGGCCTTCCAGGGAAAACCCTGGTCAGTCAGAGGTGCTGCTGGCAGCCTGCCGCAGAGAGACAATCGATGCTCGTGTGGCCGCCATTGAGACTGCTGAACTTACGCCTAAAATCATGGACGTTGAGGCCTATGCAATGGAGCGGGCCTACTCTTTGGTGCGCGAACAGCTCGATATTGGCAGTGACGGCACCGTGGCAGTTGTCGATATTGGTGCAACCATGACCACCTTGAGCGTGCTCAGTCGGGGGCAAACGGTCTACACGCGGGAGCAGCTCTTTGGCGGCAAACAGCTGACCGACGAAATCATGCGTCGCTATGGGTTGCCACTGGAAGAAGCCGGACTTGCCAAAAAGCAGGGGGGCTTGCCGGATGACTATGAGCCCGAGGTGCTTGAACCTTTCAAGGATGCAGTAGTGCAGCAGGTGGCGCGTTCGCTGCAGTTCTTCTTTTCATCAAGTCAGTACAACGATGTTGACCATATTATTCTCGCTGGTGGTGTGGCGTCTATGGATGGTCTTGCCGATGTGGTGCAGGAAAAACTCGGCACACCTGCTTCTCTGGCCAACCCCTTTGCTGATATGGCCATCTCGTCCCGCGTAAATGCGGTTGCGCTCAATAATGACGCGCCGGCGATGATGATCTCCTGTGGACTGGCCTTGCGGAGTTTTGACTGATGGCGCGTATTAATCTGTTGCCCTGGCGTGACGAGCGGCGCCTGGAGAAGAAAAAAGAATTTCTGACAGTGCTGGGTGCGGTCGCACTGGCGGCTTTGCTGATCGTGATCATTATTGATCGCTACCAGACAGTTCAGATCAATGAACAGAAGGCCCGTAATAGCTACTTAGGCAGTCATATCAAGGAGCTGGATAAAGAGGTTACGGAAATACGGGAACTGGAGCGCAAGCGCTCACAACTGATCGAGCGCATGCGCGTGATTCAGGAGTTGCAGGGTAATCGCCCGATTATTGTGCGGATCATGGATCAGATTGTGCGCACGGTGCCTGATGGTGTTTTTTACAGTCAGCTCAGCAGCAAAAATACAACCATCAAGATCAGCGGTATTGCTGAATCAAATAACCGGGTTTCCAGTTTGATGAGACGTATGGATGCCTCTGACTGGCTGGCGAACCCAAGCCTGAGTGCGGTTCGCGCTGCGCCCAGCTATGGGGATGAAGCTACGACCTTTGAACTGAAGGTGCAGATACAGCTGCCTGAATCAGATGTTGATCAGGGCAGGAAGGGAGGCTAGGCCGTGGCGATGGAAGATACACTGCGCGCATTTCGTGAATTCGATATCAATGATCTGAGTCTCGACAATATCGGCATGCTGCCAATGCCGATCAAGATTGTCATGTGCATACTGTTGTTTTCAGCACTTATTGGATTGGGTTTCTATTTTCATATTTCTGATCTGCAAAAAAACTACAGCCGGGAAGTGGCTCAGGAATCTACCTTGAAGAAGGATTTTGAAGAAAAATCTTTTAAGGCAGCCAACCTTGATGCCTATCGCAAACAGATGGTGGAGATGGAAGAGTCCTTTGGTGCTTTGATCAAGCAGTTGCCCAGTGATACAGAGGTGCCGGGACTGCTTGAGGACATCACTAACAAGGGGCAGATTAACGGTCTGGATATCAAGCAAATTGATCTGAAGAGTGAAATATCCCGGGAGTTTTATGTTGAGCTGCCGATATATATTTCAGCGACGGGTTCCTATCATGATCTGGGCGCCTTTGTCAGTGGTATGGCCGGTCTGCCACGTATTGTAACTCTGCATGATTTCACTATCACAGCGTCTGGTACTGATACCAGCAAACTGCATATGCAGATTACGGCCAAAACCTATCGTTACAAAGACGGGGGCTCCTGAGATGACAGCTGTATTGAGAGTTGCCGCTATCACCTTTGCTTCTGCTTTCCTGTTGGCGGGGTGTGGTAGTAACAAATTTACGGACCTTGATGCTTTTATGGTGGAGAAACGTGCGCGCCCTGGTGGGGTGATTGCTCCAATTCCATCATTTAAGGCCTATGAAGCATTTGCCTACAGTGCCACTACCTTGCGCAGCCCCTTTGATCGCCCGATCGAGGTGCGTGATATCCAGCGTTTGCAGGCTGTCAGTGCGGTGAAGCCAAATGATGACCGGCCAAAAGAATTTCTTGAGCAATATACTTTCGATTCACTGGCTATGGTCGGCACGTTGGAGCGGGGGGGGCTGGAATGGACACTGGTGCGTGATCCTGACGGCGGTATTCACCGGGTCAGGTTGGGTAATTTCCTGGGTCGTAATCACGGCAAGGTGGTGGAGATGACGGACACCTATCTTGC
Organism: Parahaliea sp.; assembly: GCA_047974765.1. Classification (GTDB taxonomy): domain Bacteria; phylum Pseudomonadota; class Gammaproteobacteria; order Pseudomonadales; family Halieaceae; genus JBKECP01. The sequence continues at coordinate 43,306 of JBKECP010000013.1, forward strand.
TGTTGTGGAAATTGTGCCGGACGGCACATCAGATGGCTGGGTTGAGCGTCCCAGAACGCTTGAATTGAGCGGACTATAAATCGGACGCAGGTAATAACCATGTGGTCAACAAGAATATTTTTGGGGAAGAGAACAGTGAATAAGGCAAGCAAATGGGGTTTGAGCGGACTGCGCGGGATATTTGTAAGCGCTGTCACCGCTATAGTGGCACAAGTTGCCATGGCTGCGCCCACCATCACTGACATCGAGTTCAGTTCGCGGCCTGGTAGCAAGTTTGAAGTGCGTGTTGACTTTGATCAGATGCCGCCGGATGTGGAGACTTACACGATTGAAAAACCAGCGCGTATTTCGCTGGATTTTCCCGGCACCAAAAGTGCACTGGAGCGCAAGCGTTATACCCTGAATTACGGTAATGCCACTGGCGTGGTTGTGCTTGAGTCCGGTGATCGTACGCGTATGGTCGTTAATCTGGTGACACTGGTCCCTTATGAAACACGTATAGATGGCAACAGCCTGTACGTTATTGTTGGTCAAGAGGTGGGTGAGGAGTATGTCAAGCAGACGTCTGATCCAACACAAGTGCCAACACAGATAGAAAAAGTACTCGAAGTGCAGTCTGAAATTACGGATTTACAGTTCCAGCGTGCGGAAAACGGCGAGGGACGGCTGGTATTGCAGCTGACGGACCCCAGTGTCGATGTCAACGTGTTCAGTGAAGCCGGGGATGTAAAAGTTGAATTCCTTGATACGACTATCCCGGACCGTCTGCTGCGACGCTATGATGTAACTGATTTCGCAACACCGGTGACCAATGTGGCTGTCAACACGTCTGAACGCGGCACCAGCATGACGCTCAAGACAAGTGGTGAATCCGATTATCTGGCCTATCAGACAGATAACGAATATGTTATCAGTGTAAAACCGCTGACGAAAAAGGAAGTTGAAGATCGTCGCAGTGAATTCAACTTTGTTGGTGAGCGTATCTCCCTCAACTTTCAAGACATCGAAGTGCGGGCTGTATTACAGCTGATCGCTGATTTTACCGAGCTTAATCTGGTGGCCAGTGATACCGTTGGTGGCCGTATTACTCTGCGCCTGCAAAATGTGCCCTGGGATCAGGCACTGGAGCTGGTGCTGAAAACACGCGGTCTGGATAGCCGTCAGATTGGCAATGTATTGATGGTGGCGCCTGCGGCTGAAATTGCCGAGCGTGAACGTCAGGAAATTGAAGCCAACAAGCAGATTGCCGAACTGGCCCCCCTGCAAAACGAGTTTATCCGTATCCGTTATGCCAATGCCGGTGATCTGGTGTCTTTGTTCCAGGCAGGTACTGCTGAAGGTGGCAAACTGGTGTCTGAGCGGGGTTCGGTAGTGGTTGAGCCTCGCACCAATTCACTGATCATCACTGAAACGGCTAACAAGCTGGCCGAGATTCGTGAGTTGATCGAGATGGTTGATATTCCCATCCGTCAGGTGATGATTGAGGCACGTATCGTTATTGCACAGTCCGATTTGCAGGAAGAGTTGGGTATTGAATGGGGCGGTGCATATCTGGATCCGGATCACAACGGCAATATTATTTCCATAGCCGGTGACAGCGATAATGTGATTGATATTAACAGTGACGTGTCTCAGGGCAACACACCAACGGTCAACTTCCCGGGCGCCCTGCTGGTTGATTTGGGTGTGGCCAGTGCCACGGGTAGCCTGGCTGTAGGCTTCACCAGTGAAGACCTGTTCCTGAGTGCCGAACTGTCGGCGATGGAATCAGCAGGTAAAGGTGAGGTGGTTTCTCAGCCCAAGGTCATTACCGGTGACAAACAGCAGGCGACCATTTTGTCTGGTAAGGAAATTCCCTATCAGCAGGCTTCTTCCAGTGGTGCAACGGCAGTATCGTTCAAAGATGCTGTTTTGAAGCTGGACGTAACCCCCAACATTACACCGGATAATCGTATTCTTCTTGATCTGGTCATCAATCAGGATTCCATTGGTGACCTGGTGCCTAGTGGTGTAGAAGGCGGGTTTATCCCAACCATTGATACTACTGAGCTGACCAGCCAGGTGCTGGTAGGTAACGGTGAAACCGTGGTGCTTGGTGGCGTTTTTCGCACTGAGGATGTCAATAGTGTGAATAAGGTTCCCTTCCTGGGTGATATCCCTTATGTTGGCAGGCTGTTTCGCAATGAGTCCAGCACCCGGACCAAGACGGAAACACTGATTTTTATTACGCCACGGATATTGGCTGATACCTTGTTGGATTGATTTTTCAGACAAATGGCAGTTACTCCTTCGCGTATTTTTCTTGTCGGCCCAATGGGGGCCGGCAAGTCCACTATCGGTAAATACCTGGCTCAGCATCTGAAGCTGGGTTTTGCCGATACAGATACTGAAATTGAAAATCGCACCGGTGCCGATATTCCCTGGATCTTCGATGTAGAGGGGGAAGAAGGTTTCCGTGATCGTGAGCAGCAGGTGGTTGATGAGCTGACGCAGTGGGATAAGCTGGTGCTGGCCACGGGCGGTGGCGTTGTGCTCAGGGCGGATAACCGGCGTGTTCTGGGAGGGCGTGGTTTCGTTGTTTATCTGCATGCAACGATAGATGAGCAAGTGCGCCGAACCCGCCGCGATAACAAGCGTCCGCTGCTGCAAAACGGTGATCCTGAGCAGGTGCTGCGGGAGTTAATGCAGGTTCGGGATCCGCTCTACCGGGATATTGCCGATCTGGTAATCGATACGGACGGTTGTAGTCCACGCTCTGTCGCTCAGGCGCTGGTCGGCCAGTTACAATAAAGACAATTTACTGCCACAACGCTATCATAGGCGCCCTTCGCAGGCAGTGGAGTCATTACAGTGATAGATCACACCCTTCAGGTCGAGCTGGGAGAGCGCAGCTACCCGATCTACATTGGTCGTGGTCTGCTTTCCTCTTCTGAACTGCTGACTCGTCATATTGCGGGTCGGCAAGTGCTGCTCATCAGCAATGAAACGGTTGCTCCCCTGTATGCACAGAAGCTGAAGGCGGCTTTGGGGAGTGGGTACCGGCTCAGCGAGGTGATTTTGCCCGATGGTGAGCAGTATAAAACCATTACTACTGTAGAGATGATTTTTGACAAGGCGCTACAGGATAATCACAGCCGCAAAACAACGGTGATAGCGCTTGGCGGCGGAGTGGTGGGTGATATGGCTGGCTTTGCCGCTGCCTGTTACCAGCGTGGTGTCGATTTTATCCAGGTGCCAACCACCCTGTTATCGCAAGTGGATTCTTCTGTAGGTGGCAAAACGGGAGTTAATCATCCGCTGGGCAAGAATATGATAGGCGCCTTCTATCAGCCCAAGGCAGTAGTGATCGATACCGATACACTCGACACCCTGCCTCCACGGGAGTTTTCTGCCGGTCTGGCAGAAATTATCAAATACGGTTTGATTTGTGATGCCGCTTTTTACGATTGGTTATTGATTAATACGCCTCGCCTGCTAGAGCGAGATAAAGCGGCCATTGCTGAGGCCGTTGAGCGCAGTTGTCGCAGCAAGGCAGCGGTGGTGGCTGAGGACGAGCGCGAAGGGGGGGTTCGCGCCATCCTCAATTTGGGCCACACTTTTGGTCATGCCATCGAAACGCATCAGGGCTATGGCAACTGGCTGCATGGGGAGGCTGTTGCTGCGGGGATGGTAATGGCTGCCTGCCTGTCAGCCCGGCGCGGCTGGATAAGCGAGCCAGCTGTTAAACAGCTGATTGAATTGCTGCAAAAGGCTGAGCTGCCGGTGGCGCCACCGGCAGAAATGACACTGGCTGATTTTAAAGCCCTGATGGCTCGTGATAAAAAAGTTATTGACGGTCGTTTGAGATTGGTGTTGTTAAAAAAAATAGGCTCTGCCGCTGTGGTTGACAATGCTACTGAATCTGAGTTAGAGAGGCTTGTAGGCAAACCTCAAGACGGTTTGTGAGCCCCGTTCCATCCGTGTAAAATAGCCCCCCTTTTTTGCCAGTCCGCCCAGAAAAAAACTGGTGCGTGCCGCTATAAGTATCTGTATTTATTAACTATTTGGACTGACTATGAGCGCAGGCCTGTACAGACCTGAAGAATTCCGCGACAACTGCGGATTCGGACTGATTGCCCACACATCCGGTGATGCGAGCCATCGCCTGCTGCAGACGGCGATTGAATCTTTGACCTGTATGACACACCGCGGTGGTATTGCTGCTGACGGTAAGACAGGTGATGGCTGCGGCCTGCTGATGCAGATGCCAAAATCCTTTATGCGTACCCTGGCTCAGGAGCTGTTTGATACTGAATTACAGGGCAATTTCGCCATCGGGCAGATTTTTTTGAGCACTGATGCCAGGCTGGCTGCCGCCGGGCGGGCTGCGCTTGAAGTAGTTTTGGCTGAGGCGGGTCTCACGATCCTGGGTTGGCGTAAAGTGCCCGTGGATTCCAGTGTCTGTGGGCCCATTGCGTTGGATACGCTGCCTCAAATCGAGCAAATATTCATTGATGCTACCGATATGGGCGATGATGAGCTGTCTACACGCTTGTTTATTGCCCGTCGCAAAGCTGAGATGGCTACCGTTCAGGATCCGGATTTTTATATTTGTAGCCTGTCGGCGCGTGTTATTGCCTATAAAGGGCTGGTTATGCCGGTGGATTTGCCGCGCTTTTACCTGGATCTGGATGATGAGCGCTTGCAGACTGCTATCTGTGTTTTTCACCAGCGCTTCTCAACCAATACCATGCCGCGCTGGCCACTGGCGCAACCCTTCAGGTTGATGGCTCACAACGGCGAAATCAACACCATCGAGGGCAATCGCAATTGGGCTCATGCTCGTACGGCGTTGTTTGAAACAGAAATGCTGCCTGATATTCAGGCTATTGCCCCTTTGGTAAATCGCACAGGTTCTGATTCTTCCAGTCTGGATAATATGCTCGATACCCTGCTGACCGGTGGTGTCGATATGGCCCGGGCGCTGCGTATGCTGATTCCGCCTGCGTGGCAGAATATTGAAGATATGGATCCAGACCTGAAGGCTTTTTATGAATATCACTCCATGCATATGGAGCCCTGGGATGGCCCGGCGGGTATTGTACTGACAGATGGCCGCTACGCTACCTGCCTGCTTGATCGCAATGGTCTGCGACCTGCGCGCTGGGTTAAAACCAAAGATGGTTTTATTACACTGGCTTCTGAAGTTGGAACCCACCCTTATCGCAATGAAGATGTGGTGGCCAAGGGCCGGGTTGGGCCGGGCCAGATTCTCATGGTTGATACCCATACCGGTGAGTTATTGCAGAGCGAGGAAATTGATAACCGCCTGAAAGCCCGCTATCCCTACAAAAAGTGGCTCAAGGAAAATGCCTTCCATATTGAGGGCACCTTTGGCGGGGAAATTGCCCCCGGTATTGAAGCCGGACAAATTGACAGTTATATGAAGATGTTCCAGGTCAGCTTTGAGGAGCGTGACCAGGTGCTGCGTCCGCTGGCCGAATCCGGTAATGAGGCCGTTGGCTCAATGGGTGATGATACGCCAATGGCGGTATTGTCGCGCCAGCAGCGCTCACTGTATGACTATTTTCGGCAGAAGTTTGCACAGGTCACCAATCCACCGATCGATCCTTTGCGTGAAACCATTGTCATGTCGCTGGAGACAGACCTTGGCGGTGAGAAAAATATTTTCCATGAAGGGCCAGAGCATGCCAATCGTATTATTCTGGCTTCACCGGTGTTGTCACAGGGCAAATTCAATACCCTGTTACAGCTGGAGCGCCCCGGTTTTGCCATTGCCGATATTGATGCCACCTACAAGCCCTCTGAATTCAGCCTGGAGGAGGCCGTTCAGGCTCTGATTAAAGAAGCAGAGGCAGCGGTACGCGATGGCAAAACGGTTCTTATTCTGTCGGATCGTAATATTGCGGTGGATCGATTGCCCATTCACAGTTTGATGGCCACCGGTGCGGTCCATCACCATCTGATTCAGGCGGGTTTGCGCTGTGATGCCAATCTGATCATTGAGACTGCCAGCGCCCGTGATTCCCACCAGATTGCCTGTCTGCTGGGTTTTGGTGCAACGGCGGTATATCCCTATCTGGCTTATTCGGTGCTGGAGGATCTGATACGCGATGGTGAAGTGCTGGGTGAGCCCAGTGCCTGTTTCAAGCACTATCGCAAGGGGGTCAATAAAGGCCTGCTGAAAATCATGTCCAAGATGGGTATTTCAGCGGTTAGCTCCTATCGCGGCGCCCAGCTCTTTGAGGCAGTGGGTTTGGCGAAAGAGGTGGTGAATATCGCCTTTAAAGGAGTGACTTCGCGTATTGAAGGCGCCGGTTTTGTCGAGCTGGAAGATGATCAGAAGCGTTTGTCGGAGCTGGCCTGGAATGCCCGCAAGTCGATTGATCAGGGAGGCCTGCTGAAATATGTCCACGGCAAGGAATATCACGCCTTCAACCCGGATGTCGTGCAGTTTCTGCAACAGGCTGTAGCCACGGGAGATTACAGTATTTACCGTCGCTACGCGCAGTTGGTCAATGAACGCCCGGTGGCAACCATCCGCGATTTGTTCAAGGTGGTCGAGGCTGATCAGCCGCTGTCACTGGATGAGGTTGAGTCGGTTGACAGCATTCTGCCACGATTTGACTCTGCGGGTATGTCTCTCGGTGCGCTCAGCCCGGAAGCTCACGAAGCACTGGCTGCGGCGATGAACCGTATTGGTGCCCGTTCCAACTCTGGCGAGGGCGGTGAAGATCCTGCCCGCTATGGCACCGAGCGTGTATCCAAAATCAAGCAAATTGCCTCGGGTCGTTTCGGTGTCACTCCGCACTATCTGGTCAATGCCGAGGTATTGCAGATCAAAGTGGCCCAGGGCGCCAAACCCGGCGAGGGTGGTCAGTTGCCAGGCGGTAAGGTTAACGGCCTGATTGCAAGGCTGCGCTATTCTGTGCCTGGTGTGACTCTGATTTCGCCGCCGCCGCACCATGATATTTATTCCATCGAGGATCTGGCCCAGCTGATTTTTGATCTCAAGCAGGTTAATCCACAAGCACTGGTATCAGTGAAGCTGGTATCCGAACCCGGTGTTGGTACTATCGCTGCTGGTGTGGCCAAGGCCTACGCTGACCTGATTACTATCAGTGGCTATGATGGCGGTACCGCTGCCAGCCCGCTGACGTCTATTCACTATGCCGGCTCACCCTGGGAGCTGGGCCTGTCGGAGGTACAGCAAACCCTGCGCGGCAATAACCTGCGCGGTAAAATCCGCCTGCAGGCTGACGGCGGCCTGAAAACCGGCCTGGATGTGATCAAGGCTGCCATTCTTGGTGCTGAGAGCTTTGGTTTTGGCACGGGTCCGATGGTGGCGCTGGGTTGTAAATACCTGCGTATTTGTCATCTCAATAACTGCGCTACCGGTATTGCCACCCAACACCAGAAGCTGCGCGATGATCACTTCGGTGGCACCGTAGATATGGTGGTTAACTTTTTCACCTTTATTGCCACCGAAACCCGTGAGTGGCTGGCCCGCCTTGGTGTGCCTTCACTGGAGGCACTGATTGGGCGCACTGATCTGCTTGAGCGTCTGCCTGGCAATACACCCAAGCATGAGCGGCTTGATCTGAGTCCTATTGTCTACAAGGATCCGGCAGCGGCAGGCCAGCCGGAATTCTGCCAGCAGGCTTCCAACGATCCTTTTGATCGCGGTGAGACTGCGGAAAAAATGGTGGCAACAACCTTACCTGTGATAGAGGCGGGTACCGGCGGTGAGTTTGCGTTCAAGGTTAATAACTGTGATCGTTCTATTGGGGCACGCCTGTCTGGTGAAATTGCCCGCCGCTATGGCAATCAGGGCATGGAAGAGAATCCGCTGGTGCTGCGTTTGAGCGGTACAGCTGGTCAGAGTTTTGGTGTATGGAATGCCGGTGGCCTGCACATGTACCTTGAAGGTGATTCCAACGATTATGTTGGCAAGGGCATGGCCGGTGGCAAACTGGTGGTCTATCCACCGCAGGATTCTCAGTTCCGCTCACAGGAATCAGTCATTATCGGCAACACCTGCCTCTATGGCGCTACTGGTGGCAAATTGTTTGCCGCTGGTATTGCCGGTGAGCGTTTTGGTGTGCGCAACAGTGGTGCTCATGCCGTTGTTGAAGGTGCAGGTGATCACTGTTGTGAATATATGACGGGCGGCAGTATCACTGTACTGGGTCCAACCGGGGTCAACTTTGGTGCTGGTATGACGGGCGGTTTTGCCTTTGTGCTGGATGTCGATCGCCGTTTTATTGACCGCTATAACAGTGAGCTGGTGGAAATTCATCGAGTTAGCAGCGAATACATGGAGGCCTACCGAAACCACCTGCGCTCCACTATTAAAGAATTTGCCGAGGAGACCGGCTCCGCCTGGGGGGCTCAGTTGCTGGAAAATTTTGTCGATTATGTTGGCAAATTCTGGCTGGTGAAGCCAAAGGCGGCGGATCTCGACCATCTGCTGTCCCGTCTGCGCAATACGGATTAACGCTATGACTGATCGCTTGTCCAATAATTTCCAGTTTCTTGATGTCGGCCGTAATGATCCTGACAAAAAAGTACTGGGACGTCGCAAAAATGAGTATGTTGAAATTTACGAACCCTTTACTCAGGAACAGGTGGCAGAGCAATCGCACCGCTGCCTGGAGTGCGGCAATCCCTATTGTGAATGGAAGTGTCCGGTACACAATTACATTCCCAATTGGCTGAAGCTGGTTTCTGAAGGCAATATTTTTGAGGCATCGGAGCTGTGTCATCAGACCAATACCCTGCCGGAAGTCTGTGGCCGTGTATGTCCACAGGACCGTTTGTGTGAAGGTGCCTGCACTCTTAATGATGGTTTTGGCGCCGTTACGATAGGTTCCTCTGAAAAATACATTGCCGATACTGCACTGGCCATGGGTTGGCGCCCGGATATGTCACATGTGGTACCCACCGACAAAAAAGTTGCCATTATCGGTGCCGGTCCGGCGGGTCTGGGTTGTGCTGATGTGCTGACACGGGCCGGTGTAAAAGCCGTTGTTTTTGATCGTTATCCTGAAATTGGTGGTTTGCTGACTTTTGGTATCCCCGAGTTCAAGCTTGAAAAACGGGTAATGAGTCGCCGCCGGGAAGTTTTTGAAGGCATGGGTATTGAATTTCGTCTCAATACTGAGGTGGGTACAGATATCAGCATGCAGGCATTAATGGATGAATACGACGCTGTTTTCCTTGGTATGGGTACTTACAGCTATATGCGCGGTGGTTTCCCGGGCGAAGATCTGCCCGGTGTGTATGAAGCGTTGCCCTATCTGATTGGTAACGTAAAGCACAATCTTGGTTTTGAGCAGGCTGAAGACAATTACGTCAATCTCAAAGGCAAGCGGGTTGTTGTTCTGGGTGGTGGCGATACGGCGATGGATTGTGTGCGTACAGCTGTGCGGCAGCAGGCGGAGCATGTTATCTGTGCTTACCGTCGGGATGAAAAAAACATGCCTGGTTCAGTGCGTGAAGTAAAAAATGCACGCGAGGAAGGTGTTACTTTTCTATTTAATCGTCAGCCTGTTGAGGTTGTTGAATATTTTGGCCAGGCCTGTGGTGTAAAAATGGTTGAGACACGGTTGGGTGAACCAGGTGAGGATGGTCGCCGTCGCCCGGAACCGGTTCCTGGCAGTGAGCAGGTACTGGAAGCTGATGCGGTGATTATCGCTTTTGGTTTCCAGCCGAGTCCACCTGACTGGCTGGCGGATCTGGGTGTGGAGCTGAACGACTGGCGCGGTGTTATCGCTCCTGAGGAACAGCGCTATCCTTTTCAGACCACTAATCCGAAAATTTTTGCCGGTGGTGATATGGTGCGCGGCTCTGATCTGGTAGTCACTGCTATTTGGGAAGGGCGGCAGGCAGCTGAAGGAATTCTGGATTTTCTGGCGGTCTGATTTGAATGCTGCCCGGCTGACAGGCTGTGTTTTGGCCCTTCAAACCTTGGTGCCAGTATGCACAGATACAGTACAGACATCGATGGCCAGTGCTATCGCAACAAAAACCGGATAAATACACAATGACCGAACTGAAAAACGACCGTTTCCTACGCGCCCTGATGCGTCAGAGTGTGGACCGTACGCCCGTCTGGATGATGCGCCAGGCTGGGCGTTATCTGCCAGAGTACCGGGCAAGCCGTGAACAAGCAGGCTCTTTCCTGGACCTTTGCAAGAATACTGAACTGGCCTGTGAAGTTACCTTGCAGCCTCTGCGCCGCTATCCGATGGATGCAGCCATCCTCTTTTCCGATATTCTGACAGTGCCTGATGCACTGGGATTGGGATTGTATTTTGAGGATGGTGAGGGGCCGCGTTTTCATAAAACGGTGCGTTCAGAAGACGATCTGGCCGGATTAAACGCGATCAGTGCTGCTGATGATTTGTCTTATGTCATGGATGCCGTGCGCACTATTCGCCGCGAGCTAAATGGCAGTGTGCCTCTCATTGGTTTTTCCGGTAGCCCCTGGACACTGGCAACTTACATGGTTGAAGGTGGCTCTTCCCGGGATTTTCGGCGGGTAAAGGCAATGGCTTACAATCAGCCTGCATTGATGCACGCATTGCTGGAACGGCTGGCTGATGCCGTGGCTGACTATCTGAGCGAACAGGTGAATGCCGGTGCGCAGGCTTTGCAGATTTTTGATACCTGGGGTGGTGTTCTCAGCACTGCGGCTTATAAAGAGTTTTCCCTTAAATATATGCAGCGGGTTATCGCCCGCCTGCCTTCTGAATCTGAGGGGCGGCCACTGCCGGTGATTGTATTCACTAAGGGAGGAGGCCAGTGGTTGTCAGCTATTGCCGATTGTGGCGCCAGGGCGGTTGGTATTGACTGGACAACAGATATCAGCGCTGCGCGTACACAGGTGGGTGACAAAGTGGCATTACAGGGCAATATGGATCCGGCTATGTTGTACGCATCACCGGAGCGTATTCGTGAAGAAGTGGCCAGTATTCTGGCAGGTTATGGGCATGGCCCCGGTCATATATTTAATCTTGGCCACGGTATCACACCGGAGGTTGACCCGGATAATGTAACGGCTTTTATTGATGCCGTGCAGGAATTGTCGCGCCAGTATCATCACAACTGAAACAAGCAAGCGGGTTGGGCCTGTTTTATTCTGATACAGGCTGGATCGCTTGACTGCGCTTCTTCCGCTATTTTTTTTCGCTGCTGCTATCGCAGCAAAAATCGTGATCCATTTCCAGAGCCGGAGCCTCAGTTGCCGGCCTGCCAACAATTTTTGCCGGTACCCCGGCAACGGTTGTATGCGGTGGTACGTCTTCGAGTACCACGCTGCCAGCACCAACCTTAGCACCGTCGCCCACCCGGATATTGCCAAGAATCTTGGCCCCGGCGCTGATAAGTACGCCATTGCCAATTTTCGGATGGCGGTCACCGTGTTCCTTGCCGGTGCCACCCAGCGTGACTGATTGCAAAATGGAAACATTATTGCCCACCACCGTCGTCTCACCAATCACCAGGCCGGTAGCGTGGTCGAGCATCAGGCCGTGACCCAGTTTCGCCGCCGGGTGAATATCCACACCAAATTCGGCAGACATCCGGTTTTGCAGGAACAGTGCCATTGAATGCCGCTCCCGATTCCACAGCCAGTGAGCAACTCTGTGGGTTTGCAGGGCGTGAAAACCCTTGAAATAAAGAAAAGGAATATAGAGTTCGTCGCAGGCAGAGTCCCTCTCAAGTACGGCCAGCAAGTCGGCACGCACAGTTTTACGCAGACAGCTATCGTCGCACAGAGCTTCTTCCATGACATCGCGCAGCAGCAGGGCGGAAGCTGCCGGGCTATCCAGCTGGTTGGCCAGATGGAAGCTCAATGCATGTTCCAGCGATGCATGGTTGATAATGGTTGCGTGCAGATAGCCAGCCAGAACCGGTTCGGCCCGGGCCTGCTCGCAAGTTTCATCCAGTATGCGTTGCCACACCGGATCATCGATAGTTACAGACATGAATGCACCTCGCGTGTGGTCGCACAGGGTAGCGGATTCCTTCGCTGTCGTCACGGCCACTTATAGCGGGCTGTATTTGTTCGGATAATTACGATAGCGCCATAGAGAGTGGCCACTGGCCCGGTATTTATGTTCAAACAGGCTGTGTTGTGGCTCATTGTCAGGGCACTGACTGACTGTGCCATTAATGCCTGCAATACCCATTGCCAGACCGAACTCCTCCACATAGCTTTGCCAGTTTGAGCGCAGTTCCACTTTTCCGCCGAGCTGTACCAGATAGGGAAAGGCGGCATCGCCGTGGATACGGCGTTTGAAATGGGCAGGTTTGGGCCAGGGATTGGGGTAGAACAGATAGTGAAAACCCACTGGCCACTGCGCGGCCAGTACAAGCTGCCAGATGGCTTCGCATTCGGCGCGCAGCAAAAGATAATTGTCACAGCTTGCCGTTATATGTTTGTTGAGGCGATGTGCTGATTTATCGATACCAACGACCAGATGTTGTGGATGCCGTTCAGCTAATAAAGCGGTGCTGTAGCCCGTGCCACAAAAAGAATCGAGCACCAGCGGGCGTAAGTGCTGACTTTGCAATGTTTGTAAAGCGCTAAAAGCCTGACGGTTGTAACTGGCCAGCGGGCGACGTGAAGGCGCGGCTAAATGCCGTTCAACGACACGGCCCAGCTGCGGGTGTATAAAAGGCTGTGAGCTATAGACTGGGCGCGATATGGCCTGCAAGGCTGTTAGGCTCCTGTGGATGAATATGTTGGCAATACTGATTGATAGCCTGGATAAAATGGACCTTAAAAGTGCTATTAACCTTAACTGTTATCAGGGAGCTTGAATAGCATGCATAAAGATCTCCGTCCTTATTGGGTCAAACGTGCTTATTTGTGGTTGCAACACAGCTATAGCCGGTATTTTTTGCATCCGCGCTGCCAATCAATCGGCCCGTGGGACAATATTATGAAGCCCCGGTATGTGCAAATATGGGGGCCAAATATTTGTATTGGCCGCTGTTTTACTGCTGTGGGTGAACCCATGAACAGAATTGAGCTATGCGTATGGGGGCGGGAGGCAGGCAGCGGCCGGATTGATATTGGCGACTGCGTGTTAATCAGTCCTGGTGTGCGCATCAGTGCCAGTGATCAAATTGTTATAGGTGATGGGACGATGATCGCCAATGGTGTTTATATCACCGATTCGGACTGGCATGGCCTGTATGATCGCCGCCAGCGTGATCATCGCATTACACCGGTATATATTGAGCGTAACGTATGGATTGGCGATCATGCTACGGTGCTTAAGGGGGTGTGCATCGGTGAGAATGCTGTCGTGGCTGCACGGGCTGTTGTTACCAGGAACGTACCTGCTAATGCAGTGGTGGCTGGCAATCCTGCACGGGTAGTGAAGTTTCTTGATCGTGATCGCACGATGACAACACGTATGGATGCGTTTGCCGATCCGGAAGCCGTCATGCAGTATCTCGATGAGTTTGACCGCGAACAGCTGGCGGATAATAGCTTGTGGCGCTGGCTGTGGTCACTAATTTGGCCCGCCAGTGTTTATCAATAGCGGTTTGGTGTTTTACAGTGAGTCTTTGCCAAGAGTAATCCTGGAATCCGCAGTTGGACGTATCCAATGGTGCTGTAATCGGTGTGTCAGGCAAGGCGGAGCAACGCTGCCTGACGCGCCGAGTGCAGTACCAGTGGGTGCGTAGTGTTTTCACCCGGAAGGTGAGTGTGATCAAAGATCAGTGTCCATACAGCTTTCAAGAAGAAAGCAAGCGCTCGACTGCGGAATCTAGGATAATGATAGCTGCCATTATGAGTGAGCAGCTATTTACAAGAAGCAATCGCTGAGGCTTATAGGCCAGAATTAATGCGGTTGCCAAAGCAGTAAAGGTCACAATACCCAGCCAGTGTGGCAGGGCGATTGAAGGATTATTCTGCAAGTATTCCGGTAGCAAAGAGAGCGCCAGCAGACACCAGCCTGCCCAGTGCAATAGTTTTGTTTGTGTCAGTGATGGCGTTTGCTGAAAAATGTCACGCTGATGTTTGCTCATGGCCGCTGACAAGCAGGCCATTGCCATGAGAGAAAATACCCAGCTTAAAAGAGAAAACATAAATCAGGCCGTCCTGTCGGCGATCAATGATTTGTCGGTAGCGATAGCGGTGCGTTTTTTGTGAGGTTGTCTGGTTAATGGCGCCTTGCACACCTTGTAGGCACTAAAGCTCAGACAAACGGCCAGCACCAGACTGGCCAGGTCAAAGCTGGCAATCAGCCATTGGTCATTACGGATACTGGTTATCAGGCCGTGGCCACCAGTGAGAGGGTTTAGCAGAGGCAACAGCAGCATCAGTAATGCCGCCAGCGCCAACTGCTCAATCCATGCCTGCCGGGGTGGTCGCAGGGCGGCGTGTACCAGGCTGACAAACCAGGCGGTGAAAAATAAATGAATCTCTATTTCAGGCCGACCTTCCACACCAACAGGAATAAAGCGATTGGCCCAAAAAAAAGTTGCGCAAGCCAGCGGCATGCCGGCTACCGTTGTGATATTGAGTATTTCAACCAGGCGGTGGCCAAAGGGTTTGTAGCCAAGTTTAAGCTGTTGCGGCGCCCGCTTGACGCTCCACAGCACCAGACCGGTGCCAACCATAGCGGTGCCCAGTATACCTGATAAGAACAATAACCAGCGCAGGCTGAGATCCAGGCTGCGACCTTCATGCAGGATGGTGGTGATGCTGAAGATGGCGGTAGAGATGCTGGTCCCCGCTGTTTCCTGAGCATCATTGATACGTTCACCTGTAATGCCATTGTAGGTTATTGTGGGTGTTGTATTGCGGGTAAGCAGACTGTCGGCTTTGTCCGCTCGCAATTCCACTCTTGCATTGGCCGTATTGGGTGCAATAACAGATACCTGAGCTATGCTGTTGTCGGGCCATGTGGATTGGGCCTTTTTAATCAGTGAAGTGATATCCGCCATCGCTACTGCCGGTTCAGTACGGTGTATGACAGTGCGTGTGCGGCCCTGCTCCTGCTGTCGGGTTTGTTGTCGGCGCTGCTCACTATGTTGGCCAGGAACGGCGGTGTTAGTGGCAGGCTTGATGGTTTCGGTAGGTTTTGACAGCGACATCAAAAACTGTCGCCGGTCATCGGCCACCTGTTCAATTCCCCAGGGCATCAGCAGGTACATTAGTAACAGCAGGCCGCTGAAGGTAATCATCAGATGAAAGGGCAGGGCGAAAACAGCTGTTGCATTGTGTGCATCGAGCCAGGAGCGCTGACCCTTGCCGGGCCGGAATGTGAAGAAATCCTTAAAGATTTTTTTATGCGTGATAATGCCTGAAACAATGGCTACAAACATAAACAAAGTGGCTATACCCACCAGCCAGCGGGACCAGGGGCGCGGCAGGCCGTAAAGGTCAAAATGAAAGCGATAAAGAAAGTTTCCGCCCCGGGTTTCGCGGGCGGTAATTTCTTCGCCGGTAGAAGTATTGATGACATGATTTTCACCGCCCCGGCGCGCTGTTGGATCTTCGCCAGGCAGACGGATGTTGATACGGGTACTTATTTCACGATCATTGGGCAGACGAATGTGCCAGGCACTGGCATCGGGTGCGCGTTGCTGTAAGGCGGCCACTGCGATTTCCACCTGTTTTGGCTGGGATATGTTACTCAGTGAGGCGTGTAGCTCCGGCTGCATCCACGCCGTAATTTCATTGCGAAAATAACTCAGTGTTCCAGTCAAAAAAATGGCAAATAACAACCAGCCAAGTATCAGGCTGGACCAGGTATGTAACCAGGACATTGACTGTCGCGGTCCCTCTGCTTTGCCATCCGGTCGCATGATCAGTGTCCTTTGATGATGAGTGTCAGTAGTGCCAGCACTGCAATGGGTATGATTACCCCAAGCCAGGCCTTGCGTGTGGAATTAACCATAAACACCCAAATGAAAACACCACAGTACACACAAAAGGCCAGTAATGTGGCGCTCATGCCCGCTGCTGGTGTAGGTGCAGGATAAAGTCGGGCGGTCACGATGGCGGTCAATGCTGCCAGTATGTATCCCCCTACACAGGCCAATAAAAAACGCAAAAAAATCATAATTCTATAGCGAGTCAGGCAGTGGCTGGTTTGTGTGGCGGCGGGTGTTTTCAATGATGTGCCCTTGTTTGGAATTGGCGATACAGCCAGTTAATTATTGTGGAAGCTATATTTTCTCTGTACCAAATATTTTCTGGACTGCAACTATAACCTAGATGATAATTGTTCGCATTATTATTTATTAAATAGAGTAGATAACAGTGAAATTCAATACAGGGAGATTGACCCGGTGATCCAGCAAATATTCAAAAAACGTGTTTACCCATTATGGGTGGTATTGTCTTCAGCATTAATGGTTTGTTCCACGGTTGTTGCTCAGGAGGAAAATAACAGTACTTACGATGAGATGGAGGAAGTGGTTGTCACCGCTGCCGGTTATGAGCAGCGCATTATTGATGCGCCGGCGTCGATCTCTGTTATCACCCAGGAAGAGTTGCGCAAAGAATCCTACAAAACCATTGTTGATGCGATGAACGATATTCCCGGCGTTTATGTCAATGGCGGCGGCAATATGCAGGATATCAGTATGCGTGGTATGGATGATGCCTACACACTTTATCTGGTGGATGGCCGCCCTGTCTCGGCGGGCCGTGCAGTCAATACCAATGGCAGTGATGGCGGCAAGCAGATTGGTATGCCTCCCTTGTCGATGATTGAACGGATTGAGGTTATTCGTGGTCCCATGTCCTCTCTTTACGGTTCTGAAGCTATGGGAGGGGTGGTTAACGTTATTACACGGGTAACACCTGATGAATGGGGTGGCAGTTTTGCCGGTGATTACACCATTCCCGATAACGATATCAGCGAAGATCAATACAACGGTGATTTCTATCTTGGTGGTCCGGTTATTGATGATGTATTGGGTATTCAGTTTTCAGGTGGTTATCTGCATACCGATGAAAGTAAATATATTGGCGGTGGTGACAGCGCAGCCAGTCGCCCGGATGCCGATACCTCCCAGCTGGGGACCAAGGCTGTCTGGAGTATCAATGATGCCAACCGTATCTCGCTTGCCTATGATTACGCCAAAACTGAATATACGCACACACCTGGGCTGTCTATTCCGGCAACTTCCACAGGCTCAAGTAATGAATATGAGAAAAAACTGTATACCCTGATCCACGATGGCAATTACGGCAAACTGACGACCAGCACCTATGTACAGCAGGATATTTCTGACCGTGTGCAGGCCAGAGAGAAAAAGGAGGAGGTTGTTACCTTTAATACCCAGGGCACTTATGTGGGGGAGCGGCATGTATACACTTTTGGTGCTCGTTATAAAGATGAAGAGCTAGTTGATGAAACCAATGGTTTGCTGGCAGCCAATGTTGCCGGAGCAACGGCTGAAGTTACCCGCTGGATTGCCGCAGCTTATATTGAGGCTGAATGGAATTTTATCGAAGGTTTGGGTATTACCACCGGTATTCGTTATGACGATGATGAACAGTTTGGCGGTCAGGTTTCCCCGCGTGTGTATGCCAATTGGCATGCCAGCAATAACTTAACCTTTAAAGGCGGCATCTCCACTGGTTATATGCAGCCTTCGCTGGCAGCGGCAACGGCCGGATTCGGGCGTGGTACAGGTGGGGGCGGCTCACCCAATCTGTCGCCTGACGGGACTTCAATTTCGCGCGCACTGATTGTAGGTAATCCGGATCTCGAACCGGAAACCAGCGTTAATTACGAACTGGGCTTTATTTATAATGATCGTGATCTGGGGTTGAATGCGAGCCTGATGGCTTTTCAGACTACCTTCAAAGATAAAATAGCTGAGGATCGTTACTGTACCAGTGAGGGTGTTGATCGCAATGATTTTGAAAACTACCAGTGTGAATTTGGCGGCAATCGTTATTATTTTTTGAGTACCCGAAAAAATATTGATGAAGCTGAGATGCAGGGTGTTGAGGCATCGTTGCGTTATAGCTTAATGGCTAATCTGTATGCCCGGCTCAGTTATACTTACACTGACTCCGAGCAAAAAACCGGGGATTTCAAAGGAGAGCCTTTGAATAAGGTGCCCAAGCAGATGGCCAACCTGAGTGTCGATTGGGATGTGAGCCCCAGATTTGATCTATGGGGCCGCATTAATTATCGTGGTGAGACCACTGATTACCTCAGCCGCACTTCGATGAGTGATGGCACGCCGGGTTATACCTTTATTGATGCGGGTATGGTCTATCGGGTTATTGATAATCTGAGTCTGATGGCGGGTATTTATAATATTGCCAACAAGGAAGTAACCAATGACACGTTTGGCGTGGTTCTCGATGGGCGGCGTGTTAACGTAAGTTTTAACTACGATTTTTAAGTTGCATTGATAGGTTTTTGAAAGCCGTTCAGGATGATTCTTGAGCGGTTTTTTATATTCCCGACAAAATGCAGGCCTATTATATTGGCGCTGTATATTTTAAGTATTCTGTTCTTCAACTATCGCTAAAAAAGATGGATCCTTGTGGCAGGCGACAGGTGGTGGCAGAGTGTGCGTTATCTGCTGTTGGCAATAACTGCAACACTATTATTAACGGGTTGGTATGCATTAAATGAGAAAAATAAATTGTTTTACACTGATACTGCTTTTTCTGATGCTGAGTGCCTGTGGTGGATCTTCGTCGCCTGGCATACATGCGCTACATTCAGACAGTGTGATACTGGCATTTGGCGATAGTTTGACACATGGCACAGGGTCCTCAAAAGAAGCGGCATACCCGGAAGTTCTGAGTGAACTTTTAGGGGGGGTACAGGTTGTCAATGCCGGTATTTCCGGTGAAGTTAGTGAGCAGGGCAGAGTCCGGTTGATCGATTTGCTGCAAATACATCAGCCTCAGTTGGTCATTCTATGCCATGGCGGTAATGATCTTTTGCAGCGGCTGGATCGCCAGGCACTGAAGGATAATCTGCGGGCAATGATTACTAACATTAAACAGCAGGGTATTGATGTTATTTTGGTTGGTGTGCCACAACCGGCTCTTTCTCTGGCGGTGCCGGATCTGTATCAACATCTGGCTGAAGATTTTCAGATTCCCTATCAGGGCGATATTTTAGCGAAAGTGCTGGCTGACAGGCATTTAAAAAGTGATACCGTACATCCGAATGGTGATGGCTATTATAAAATTGCCCAGGCTCTGGCTGAGTTGATTAACCAGGCTCAGTTATAAGCCTCTCGCAGGTTCCTGTCATTGCTGTCAGACGTTCTGAGAGAATGCAGGCGTATTTTATAGATTGAGCTATAGCAGGCGCAGAGGTTCCTCCTGTAGAGCACCCAGCTGTTCACGCAATTCCAGAATATGCTCAGGCCAGTAACGCGGGCTGTTGAACCATGTGAAACTGCGCGGGAAGGCCGGGTCTTGCCAGCGACGGCCGAGCCAGGCAGCATAATGTACTAACCGCATGCTGCGCAGGGCCTCTATCCAGCGGAGCTGGCGCGCTTCAAAATCACAGAATTCACGGTAGCCTTCGATCAACTCCGACAGTTGCAGTTCGCGTTCGTGGCGTTCGCCACTGAGAAACATCCATAAATCCTGAATAGCAGGGGCAGAACAACAGTCGTCGAGGTCGACAAAGTGAGCGCAGTTGTCGCGCCACAGGATATTTCCAACATGGCAGTCGCCGTGTACACGAATCATGTCGTTGGGGCTGACTTCACGGTAGAGTGTGTCGATGATATCAATCAAATCGCGGGTCAGCGTTTCATAGGCGGTGGACAGCTCCCGGGGAATAAATTCACGCAGTAAAAATTCACGGTTGTTGACGAGCATGGCTTCGACACTTTGTGTGGGTCGATGGACGAATTGCCCGGCCTGGCCAACGGCGTGGATGCGGCCCAGGGTGCGGCCGAGTACCAGCAAATTATCGGGCTTATCCAGTTCAGGTGGGTGGCCACCCCGGCGGGGAAAGAGAGTGAACTGAAAGCCTGCATAGTGGTGCAGACTGTTGCCCTTGCTGTCGATCAGCGGCGCCACTACAGAGATATCAGCCTCAAGCAGTTCGTGGCTAAAGCTGTGCTCTTCGGCAATCTGCTGTTCGTGCCAGCGGTTGGGTCGGTAGAATTTGGCAATCAGCGGTTCACCATCTTCAATACCCACCTGATAGACACGGTTTTCGTAGCTGTTCAGAGCCAGCAGGCGGGCGTCGCTGATGTAACCAAGGCTTTCGATAGCGTCAATAACCACATCCGGGTTGAGGGCGTCATAGGGGTGCTGTTGCTCGCTGTCCATTTTGCCTCTCTTCACGATAGTTACCACCACCGGTTTACACTTGTGTAGCGTATGTTTAAAGCTAAAGTTGTATTTAGCCTGCCGGGGCCGGTGTGCGCGCCAGGCACCAGAGGTGAACTTCGCGGGCACCGGCACGGCGCAGTGTATGTGCCAGCTCATTGGCGGTGGCGCCGGTGGTCATAACGTCATCCACCAAAGCGATACGCAAATTGTCACAGCGGCCCGCCATTGTAAAGGCTCCGCGCAGGTTGGTTTGTCGTGCCTGTGCGTCCAGCCCGGCCTGTACCTGAGTGTGGCGGCGCTTCACCAGCCGGGTCGTCAGTGGCAGATGGGCCATTTGCGGATGCTGTTTGCGTGCCAGTGTGGCCAGTTGTGCAGACTGGTTGAAACCGCGCTCCAGCAGTTTGCGCCAGTTAAGTGGCACTGGCAGCAGCACATCCACTACCGGCAGTTGCGTCGGCAGGCCCCGTAGCCAAAGTTCCGCCAGCAGGCGGCCCAGACGCGGTTGGGGATGGTACTTCCACTGGCTGACCAGGTGGGCCAGCTGCGCCTGATAGATAAAGGGAGCCAGAACGCTATCCAGAGGTGGCGGTCGTTGGAGGCAGTGGCCGCAGATATTGGCACAGGTATCAGCAGGCAGAGGCAGGGCACAGTGCTGGCAGCAGTGATGATTTGGCTGTAAATCCTGGTGGCAGGATTTACAGAGCGGCAGATGATTGCCACTGAAGCGTTTACAGAGCAGGCATGTTTCGGGAAAGAGTCCGTTAAGGACTTGCCTGATGCACTTGTTAACTTTTGTTTTCATGATGGGTTGACAGTTTTAAAGGGCAAATTATCATGGCCTGTTCCCCCTGCTTACCGGACACCATACGATGCCAGCCGTTGATACTACTCATTCTGTCAGCCATGCCTCCTCTGCTCCCGCTGACGGGCTTCGTCACGACTGGAGCCGCCAGGAAATTCTGGCTTTGTTCAGCCTGCCCTTCAACGACCTGCTATTCAAAGCGGCGGGCGTTCACCGACAGTATTTTGACCCGAATCAGGTGCAGGTAAGTACATTACTTTCCATCAAAACCGGCGCCTGCCCGGAAGATTGCAAATACTGCCCGCAAAGCACTCGTTACGATACGGGTCTTGAAGCCGAGAAGTTGATGGAGGTGCAGCAGGTGCTGGAGCAGGCCAGGGTGGCCAAAGAAGGTGGTGCTACCCGTTTTTGCATGGGGGCGGCCTGGCGCTCGCCGAAAAAGCGCGATATGCCCTATGTTGTTGCCATGGTCAAGGGAGTGCGTGAGCTGGGTATGGAGAGCTGCATGACCCTGGGTATGCTGACAAAAGAGCAGGCTGATGAACTGGCTGAGGCGGGTCTTGACTACTACAACCACAATCTTGATACCTCCCCTGAATACTATGGCCAGATTATTACCACACGCACCTACTCGGATCGACTGGAAACACTTGATCATGTGCGCAGTGCCGGATTGAAGGTTTGCAGTGGTGGCATTGTTGGTATGGGTGAGAATGCGGCTGACCGGGCCGGTCTGTTACAGCAATTGGCCAACATGCCCCGGCATCCTGAAAGTGTACCTATCAATAGGCTGGTGCGGGTTGAAGGTACACCGCTGGCGCAGGAGGAAGATATGGACCCCTTCGATTTTATCCGCACGATTGCAGTGGCCCGTATTATGATGCCGACCTCTCATGTGCGCCTGTCTGCCGGTCGTGAGTCAATGAATGAACAGATGCATGCGCTGGCTTATTTTGCCGGTGCCAATTCTATCTTCTACGGCGAAAAATTACTGACCACGCCCAATCCCCAGGCCAATACAGATATGTTGCTGTTCAGTCGTCTGGGTATTGAGCCTGAAACACGGCAGGTACAGGAGCTATCAGAGCGGGTTGATAAAAAGGTGAACAACGATCCGCGTTTTTACAATGCAATGGTACTTAACAACTGATGTCTCTTATTATCTGACGTCTTTTGAGCGTGTCTGTTTTTTCTGCCCGACTGACAGCGGCCCTGGCTGAGCGCCGGGCCAGCGGCTTATACCGCAGGCGGCAGCTGCTGGAATCGCCCCAGGGGCCACGGGTGTGGGTTGAGGGGCGAGAGCTGTTGAATTTTTGCAGTAACGACTATCTCGGGCTGGCCAGTCATCCCCGTGTTATTGAAAGCCTGCGTCAGGGTGCTCTTCGCTATGGTGTGGGTAGTGGTGCCTCCCATCTGGTGTGTGGCCACAGTGCGGCCCATCATATGCTGGAGGAGGCGTTGGCTGATTTCACCGGGCGTCCGCGAGCACTGCTTTTTGGTACCGGTTTTGCTGCCAACACTGGCACTTTGGGTGCTCTGCTCAAGGCCGGAGATACGGTGTTACAGGATCGACTCAATCATGCATCCTTACTTGATGGAGCCTTGGCCAGCGGTGCCCGTCTGCGGCGTTTTGCCCACAGCGATACAGCAGCGCTGGCCGCGCAATTGACTCATGTAAGTGCGCAGGGGTGTGATAAAAGTGCCTGTCTGATAGCGGTTGATGGTGTTTTCAGTATGGATGGTGATATCGCACCGCTGGCTGCGATGGCTCAATTAGGCCAGCAGCACGCTGCCTGGCTGATGGTTGATGACGCCCATGGTTTTGGTGTGCTCGGGGAGCGCGGTGCAGGTAGCACCGAAGCGGCTGGCCTGGGGATGAGCGAGGTGCCGGTGTTGATGGCCACGCTCGGTAAGGCACTGGGCTGTGCGGGAGCTTTTGTCGCCGGTAGTGAGGATTTAATCGAGGCTCTGCTGCAACTGGCGCGCAATTATGTTTACTCCACTGCAATGCCTCCAGCCGTAGCGGTAGCCGGATTGACTGCCCTCAATCTTATGCGGCAGGAACCTGAACGACGCGCCTGTCTGTTGGCGCGAGTGGCGCAATTTCGCCAGGGGGCAAAGGCGCTGGGATTGGCGCTGGTGGCCGGTGCCACTGGTGCGATTCAAGCGTTGATTATCGGTGATGCCCGCCGGGCGATGTACATTAGCAAAAAACTGGCTGAGCGCGGCCTGTGGGTGGCGGCTATCCGCCCGCCAACGGTGCCAGCGGGTACAGCCCGTTTGCGAATTACCCTGAGCGCGGCTCACACAGAGGCAGATGTTGAGCTTCTGCTGGCGGTGCTGGCCGACTGTGAAATCAATCGCGGTGTCGGAAGACATGATGCCTGAAACAGCGCCTGCCATAACAGCTGTGTCAAAATCAAAGTCAGGGCTGAATATTGAGCGCCTCTACGCCAGTGGTCTGGCCCGCTGTGATTTGGTCTTGCTGCACGGCTGGGCCTCCGGTTCTGATTGCTGGCGTCCGCTACTCCCGGGGTTGCGGCGCTGGGCTAATGTCAGCCTGATTGAACTGCCGGGTATGGGTGGCCGGGGGCCCTGTTTGAGTCTGGATGAACTGGTTGAAGCCGTGTTGTGTTGCTGTCCACCACAGGCAGTACTTGTCGGCTGGTCCCTGGGTGGGCAAATTGCCACCCTGGTTGCAGCAAAAGCAATTGAGGAGCAGACATCGGCACAGATTGCGGGATTGATTACCTTGGCCAGCAACCCGCATTTTGTCGCCAGTGATAACTGGCCGGGTGTGCCACCTGAACAGCTACAGCAAATGCGTAAAGCCTATATCGCCAACCCCGGTCGCTGCATGGCCCGTTTTGAAGCCCTGCAGGGGCTTAATCTGGGCGGTGGGCCACGCCACCGTCTCAGTCTGGCCGGAATCAGGGGTCGGGGTGAGGCGGCGGCGGGGCTTGACTGGCTGATGCAGCTGGATACCCGGCATTGGCTGGTCAATCTGCCGGTGCCCCAATTACATTTGCTGGCAGCCCGCGACAATGTGGTGCCAGCCGTTCTTGAGTCTGCCCTGCGAAATTTGCTGTCAGTTCGGTCGACAGCCCAGGTGAGTCTGCTGGCTGAGGCCGGTCACGCGTTGCCTGTGCAGTTGCCAGAACAGGTGGCACAGGCTGTGAGCTGTTTTTTACAGCAGATGGGCATTTTGCGCCGCTCCGGTCCACCGCGATCAGCGCAGCTGAGCAAGCAGGCCGTTGCCAGATCTTTTGGGCGGGCCGCTCACAGTTATGACAGTGTGGCGACCCTGCAACGTGATGTGGGTCAGCATTTGTTGACAAGGCTGGATGCTGTCGAAGGTGAACGTCAGCATAAATGTCAGGGTGTCTCGGCGACAGCGGTGCTCGATCTTGGTTGTGGTACGGCTTATTTTCGCACTGCTTTGCGGGAGCGTTTTCCGCAAGCAGCTTATATTGGTCTGGATTTATCTGTGGGTATGCTTGATTTTGCCCGCTCCAGGCGGGCTGTTGGTGGTTGTTGGTTAGCCGCCGATGCAGAACAACTGCCCCTGGCGGCGGCTTCGGTTGATGTGGTGTTCAGCAGTCTGGCTATCCAGTGGTGTCAGCATCCACGCAATCTCTTTGCCGAACTGGAGCGGGTGCTCAAGCCCGATGGGCGAATCTATTTCAGTACACTTGGGCCTGCCACTTTGCATGAATTGCGCAGTGCCTGGGCAACGGTGGATGCGGGTATTCACGTCAACCGTTTCATCACTGCCGAGGCTTTGCAAGAGGCGGCTGTGGCAACCAGTGTCGGTGACCTTGCTATCACCCGTGACATGTTGTGTCTGCAATATCAGAGTGTGCGTGAGCTGACCCGGGAGCTGAAAAATCTCGGCGCCCATAATGTAAACAGTGGTCGTGGCCAGGGACTGGGGGGGGGGCGCCAACTGGCGGCTATGGTGCAGGCCTATGAGGCTTTTCGGCAGGAGGGATATCTGCCGGCCAGTTATGAGGTTTATTACGGGAGAATACAAAAAGCATGAGCGGTATTCGCAAGCGTGCCTGGTTTGTGACCGGCACAGATACAGAAGTTGGCAAAACTGCTGTCAGCTGTGCGTTATTAAAGGCGGCTGAGCAACAGGGGCTGTGTACTCTTGGTCTCAAGCCGGTGGCGGCGGGTTGTGATGCCCAGGGTCACAACGGGGATGCGCTGGCGCTGATGGCAGCAATGACGCAGAGCCTGCCCTATGCGCAGGTTAATCCTGTTGCACTGCCACTGCCACTGGCTCCTCATATTGCAGCTGGACGGGCGGGCAAGCGGGTTCAGATCAGTCAGCTGGCGGGGCTGTGCCGGGGAGCGATGGGAGGTGCTGCCGGACGCTTTGCCGATATCACATTGATTGAAGGTGCCGGTGGCTGGCGAGTGCCTTTGAATGAGCGCGAAACTCTGGCAGATCTGGCCCGTGAGCTGCAACTTGGGGTGATTATGGTAGTGGGTATGCGCCTGGGCTGTATCAATCACGCCCTGCTGACAGCGGAGGCTATTCACCGGGATGGTCTGCCCCTGGTGGGCTGGGTGGCTAATCAGTGCGACAAAATCATGGATGGCCACCAGGAAAATATTGAAACACTGCGACGCTGGCTGGGGGTGCCGCTGTTGGGAGATATTCCTCATATTGTGCCGTTTGATGCGATTCTGGCGGCAAATCACCTTGATTTTAATAATCTTTTATCACTTTAGTTTTGGCTGGCTTTATGTTGGCTGTTTTTCTGGCTGTCTCCCGACCGCTCGGAACAGGGTCGAAATACCACTAGATTCATATTGACAGCGCACTGAATTTGCGCAGAATGTGGGCACCGAACACATTGCCCCTCACTACCTTATCTGCTGCCAGCCTATTGGCAGCCTTTTGAGAGGGGTTGAACACCGATTGACTAACGCGAGGTACGCGACATGCCTGAATATAAGGCTCCCCTGCGGGATATCAGTTTTGTTATGAATGAGCTGCTTGAGTCTGAAGCACTCTATCAATCACTACCCGGCTACGAAGAAGCCTCTGCTGATTTAATGAATGCCATCATCGAAGAGGGTGCCAAATTTGCAGAGAACGTATTGGTGCCAATAAATCAAAGTGGTGATGAGCAAGGTTGTAGCTGGTCGCCTGAAGGCGTTGCAACGCCTGACGGCTTCAAAAGCGCTTATTTGCAATACGTTGAGAATGGCTGGCCGGCACTGTCGGCTGATGTTGAGCACGGTGGGCAGGGGATGCCCAATTTGCTGGGTTCAATCATCAGTGAACTGGTTGGCAGCGCCAACTGGTCATGGGGGATGTACCCCGGGCTGTCACATGGCGCCATCAAAACCATTGAAGCCCATGGTGATGATGAGCAGAAGCAGAAGTATCTGACCAAACTGATCTCCGGTGACTGGAGCGGTACCATGTGCCTGACTGAGGCCCATTGTGGTTCTGACCTTGGCCTGTTGCGCACCAAGGCCGAGCCTCAGGCCGATGGTAGTTACAGCATTACAGGGACCAAAATTTTTATCAGCGCGGGTGATCACGATATGACGGACAATATTGTCCATATTGTATTGGCGCGTCTGCCGGACGCCCCTGAAGGTACCAAGGGTATTTCCCTGTTTATTGTGCCCAAGGTCAATGTGAATAATGACGGCACGCTGGGTGAGCGCAATACAGTTAATTGCGATTCCATTGAACACAAAATGGGTATCAAGGCCTCTGTCACTTGTGTGATGAGTTTTGACGGTGCCAAAGGCTATTTGATTGGCCCGCCCAACAAGGGTTTGGCCTGCATGTTTACCTTTATGAATACCGCCCGAATCGGTACGGCCATTCAGGGGCTGGCTGCCAGTGAGTTGTCTTTTCAGGGGGCGTTAACCTATGCCCGTGACCGCCTGGCGATGCGCAGCCTGAGTGGCCCCAAAAACCCTGAAGGTCCGGCTGACCCTATTATCGTACACCCGGATGTGCGTCGTATGCTGCTGACCCAAAAAGCTTTTGCTGAAGGTGGTCGCGCCTTTATCTATTACCTGGCGCAGCAGAACGATATTGTTCGCCACGGTGATGAAGAGGCAGCTAAAAATGCTGATGACCTGATGGCGCTGTTGACTCCCATTGCCAAAGCATTTCTCACTGAAGTGGGTTGTGAAGCTGCCAACCATGGTGTACAGGTTTACGGTGGTCATGGTTTTATTCGTGAGTGGGGTATGGAGCAAATTGTACGTGATTCACGCATCTCCACTCTCTATGAAGGCACTACCGGTATTCAGGCGCTGGATTTGATTGGCCGCAAGGTGCTGGGTTCCGGTGGTCAGATGTTGCTGAACTTTACTTCAGTCATCGATGCTTTTTGTCAGGCCAATACCGACGAAGCTGATCAGCCTTTTGTCAGTGTGCTCAACCAGTACAAGGATGAGTGGCTGGGTATGTCGCTTGAGCTGGGTGATGCGGCCATGAAAAACCCCGAGGAAGCCGGAGCGGCAGCGGTTGATTATCTGATGTACAGCGGCTATGTAACGCTGGCCTATTTCTGGACGCGAATGGCAGTGTTGGCTCGTCAGAAAATAGCGGAGGCAGATGGCAATACTTCGTTCTACCAGGCCAAGCTGATGACGGCTCAATTCTACTTTGAGCGCCTGTTGCCGCGCGCCCGTGCACACAAGAAAATTCTGCAATCCGGTGCCGACAATCTGCTGCAAATGCCGCAGGAGCTGTTTGCTTTTTGAGAGCAGTTTGCTCAAACACAAAAAAAGCATTTTTATTAACTCGGCAAGCTTTTAGCCGAATAAATAAGCGGCGCATGGATGCGCCACCGCAGGCGGTAAGTCTGCGTGAGCCCTGCGAAAATCAAGGGATTTCACAAATTCTGCTGATTTTCAGGGGCGACAATCAAATAGTGAGGGATTCGTCTATTTGATTGCCAGGTTAATAATGCCCTTTTTTGTGCGGTATTCTGCTCGATTTGGCCAACGATCAAACTGGTTTTTTCAGACAATAGAAGCCGCCCGTCAGCCACTGATTATACTCTTTGCGCAACGGGGCAGTTTCAAAGTGCAGTAATTCCAGCCCGGCATCCACGGCGCAGCGTTCAATATGCTTGTGGCTGTGAGCATAGCGGGCGGTTGGCAAAAGCTCAAAATCACCTGTTTCAGTGTGTTCAGTGGTGAACAAAAAGTGGCCGCCAGGCGCTGCGGCTTTGACGACAGCTTTAAATACCGGTAGCGCATTACCGAGGTAAATCAGGGCGTCAAAACAGAGAATCAGCTGGGCCTGAAAGTCACGGTGATCAAGCACCTTGAGTACATCGCCCTCGATCAGTTCACTGTAAATACCTTTCTTTTTGGCTTCCTGCAGCATTTTTGACGAAACATCGATGCCGGTGAGGGAAGACAGCATGTCGCCAAAGGCAACACCGCCGAGGCCGGTGCCACAACATAAATCCAGCCCGGATCCCCCTGTCGCTACACCCATATCGAGTTTGTTGCACAGTTGACGCATCAACATGGGCGAGTTGTAGCTCAGTGTTTCAGTGAGGTGCTGCTCAAAACCGGCGGCATAGGTGTCAAACAGCGAGCTAACATAGCCTTCGGGTGCCCGTTCGCTGTGCTGGTATTTGAGTGCGTTATAGAGGTGACGGGCAGTAGGATCATCGGGCTGTAACGCCAGCAGCGTTGACAGGTTTTCCAATGCGGCCGTATACAGTCGGCTATCTGATTGTGTGAGCGCCAGGCCACGCAGCGCACTGATATCCTTTGGCTGCTTATTCAGAATACGCTGGTAACAGCTTGCGGCTGCATTGTTGCGACCGCAGCCGCGCAACACGCTGGCCAGATTGCGCAGGGCGGCAATATTATCCTCGCGCAAGCCCAGCACGCTTTCGTAACTGGCAATGGCGTTCTCGGTATCGCCCATATCGGCATAGCTGTTGCCGAGATTAAGGTAGGTGTCAGGTGATAGTGGCCGCAGTTGCAGTGATTGGCGATAACTCTGTACAGATTCTTGGTAGCGTTTAAGCCCGCGCAAGCTGTTGCCAAGATTGTGCCAGATACCCGGATCCTTTGATCCCTGTTGTATCAGTAGCTGGTAGCATTTGGCGGCTTTTTCAAAATCTCCCAGTTCATTATAGGCGGCGCCCAGATTGTTAAGGGCGTCGCTGAAATCTGCTTGCAGTTGTAACGCCTGGCGATAGTGCGTCACGGCTTCTTCAAACTTGCCCTGACGGGCACGTAGCACTCCCAGGATGTTCAATAAAGCAGGCTGGTTTGGATGCAGGCGGATTAATTCGCTGGCGTTGGCGCAGGCAGCATCGAGCTTGTCGGCTGAGGCCAGTCGCATTATCTGGTCAAAATCCCCCCGCGATAATGTTACACCGGCTTTTGCCTGTAGTGCCTTGAGTGTCTTGCGCGCTTTTTTATTTTGGGGGTTGCGGGTAATTATCTGGCCCAGCAATTGCTTGGCGGCCTCCAGCTGACCGGAGCGGATCAGTGCTTCGGCTTCTGCAAGCTGGCGATCAATATTTGGATTGTGTTGTCGTGCCATGGCTGAAATCTGATCAGAGAAAGGAGGGCACTACTGTACTGGTGGCAAGAGAAAGAGTATAGCCCGCACGGGGCGGGCTATATAATGAAGCGCGCCCCGATTAAACAGGGCGCAGGGTATTAGAAGTTGAAACCAATACCGAAGGTGTAAGCCCAGGCGCCATCATCAAAGGCATCTTCGGCTTCGTTGCCACTGTCAAAGAAGAATTGATACTCGGCACGACCCAGAATATAAGTGCTGTCCAGCACGTAGTATTTGAGGCCAAATTCCAGGCCGGCAAAGCCGGTTTCTTCAACACCGTCACCATAAACAGCACCCAGGTTGGCGCCGATGAAGGGGCGGGCTTTATTTTCGCCGAATTGATAATTCAGGTAGCCGCGGGTGCTGCCACTCCAGAAATCGTTATCGCCTTCAACGTCGGCAACAGATGCACTTTGACGAATACCCCAAACGATACGGTCAGAGGTATACCAGCCCAGATCGCCGGAAACGCCAAAGCTGCTGTTGTCGAAATCCTTGTCACTGGAGCCGGTGCCGGACAGTGAGAATTCACGGTCACCCTGGCTCGGCTGAGCCAGTGCGATCGGTGCCAGTAGGGCAGCACTCAGCCCGACCACAAGGGATGTTTTCTTGAAATTTTTCATTGTTTGCTCCTTACAACTTATGTCAATCAGAGTCCGCTGTTACCAGCAGCGACAGCTTCATGCTGTCTTTAGCGCACCGGTATGCAGCTAAGTCATCCGTAAACAGGCTACCCACAGTAGCCCTGCGCGGCGCAAATCTATCAGAACAAGCCCATACCACAAAGGGGGAATAATCACATAAAAAAGGGGGAATAAGCCTTGTCAGGCGTGCGTTTGCAAGGGTATGGAAGTGCTTGTATACGTACTCGTAAATAGCGCCTTTGTTTGTAAATCAAAAGGGGTCTGGTATAGTTGCGGCCCAGAAAATTCGGTGTGTAGCGCAGCCTGGTAGCGCACTTCCTTCGGGAGGAAGGGGTCGGAGGTTCGAATCCTCTCACACCGACCACCTATAAAAAAACCATGTAGAAGCAGTCGTAAATGCCGTCTTAAAAACGGGCTGAAAATAAACTATCCACACCTTACTAAACTAAAAGCTGAACTAAAAAATACGGTAAACCGCAGGTTTGGACCTTTATTATTTTTGGTAAGCATTTCTTTCTTGGTACGCACCGCCGACAGGTATTTTACCTGACAGCTATCAGTCATGAATCAGCTGAAAAAAACAAGCATTAAACATCGTGCTTATTCACTAACGCTTTAGTACTATCCCTTCAGTGACATACTTTTTTGTCAATGAGGCGACAATCATCTGTGGCGCATAGCACGATGATAGGAGCTCCCGCGATGAGAGTGATTCTATGAACGGCACCTGCTATCCACGCCGCTTCAGACAGCCCTATCAGGACTGGATGGGCAATCTGCCCGACAATGTCCGCCGTGATGTTCACGCCTGCCTGTTTCCGCGGCATTATGCTGCGGGTGAGGTGGTTTACCGAACCGGTGAAGAGGGCGATGAGATGTTTCAGGTACTGTCCGGTGCAGTGCGTATTTACGCACTTTCGGAAGAGGGCAAGGAGCTGCTTTATGATCTTTTTCCCGCTGGCAGCTGGTTTGGTGAGGGCAGCCTGATTGATGGCGAGCCGCGTGCGGTGATGGCTCAGGCTATTGGTGATGTTACGCTGTCGGTGCTGTCGCAGGCGCATTTTGAACGTCTGTGGGCACGTTATCCTGAAGTTTCTCTTGCAGTGGCGCGCATGGTGGCGGCACGGGTACGCAAACTCTTCTATCTTTATGAGGGTGTCAGTACGGCGGCGCTGAGCAATCGAATGGCGGGCAGACTGTGTTTTCTTGCTGATGCGGTGGGTATCGAGCAGATGGGCGGCATCCACTTTGATATGCGCCTGACACAGGAAGATATCGGCAGTCTGGTAGTTGGTTCACGGCAGTCGGTGAATCGCATTCTCAAGCAGTGGCAGTGTGATGGCATTATCGATATTTCCTACGGTACGGTGGTTATCAAGAACAAACTCTACCTGGAGCGTTTGGCGGAGGATCGCAGCTAGTTTTTTATTATCCGGACAATGCTGAGGCCACCTGACAGGGAAGGGGCTTGAACTATCATGTTAGTGACAAACTCACCTGGATAGAATTTTTATACTGTCCGGACCAGGAGTTACAACAGCGATACTGCCTGAATTATTAGTCTAATCATAACGGATGGCCTTATGAATGGAGCGCAAAGCCTGATCAAAACCCTCGTCGACAGTGGCGTTGATGTTTGTTTTGCCAATCCCGGCACATCCGAGATGCATTTTGTGGCAGCGCTGGATGAAGTGGATGGCATGCGTTGTGTGCTGTGCCTGTTTGAGGGTGTTGTCAGTGGCGCTGCCTACGGTTATGCCGCGATGGCGGGCAAGCCGGCTTCAACGCTGTTGCACCTGGGTCCGGGTTTGGGTAATGCACTGGCCAATATCCACAATGCCCGCAAAGGCCACGTGCCGATGGTTAATATAGTTGGTGATCACGCCACTTATCATTTGCAATATGACGCACCGCTCACCTCGGATATTGAAGGTATTGCCACTCCGGTATCGGACTGGGTGCGCACCTCCAAAGAGGCGGCGGATATAGCCAGGGATGCGGCAGCGGCGGTGCTTGCCGCTGGGCGGGGGCAAATCGCCACTCTGGTGCTGCCAGCGGATGTATCCTGGGGTAATAATCCTCATGGCGCAACCAAAGCCGACAGGCTGGCCGAACCGTCAGCGGTAGCGGTGGCATCAATTGATCGGGCGGCAGCCATGCTGCGCTCATCCCGTACAACCGCTATTTTGATTGGCGGGCGTCATACTACAGCGCAACAGCTTGATCAGCTTGGCCGCCTGGCCAGCGTTTGTGATGTGCGGTTGCTGACGGAAACCTTTCCGTGCCGGATTCGTCGTGGTGCAGGTACGACGACGATTGAAAAGCTGCCTTATCTGGCAGAGTTTGCGATTGAGACGCTCAAGGATGTCGATGAGCTGATACTGGTGGGTGCAGCGGCACCGGTATCCTTTTTTGCTTATCCCAATATCTCAAGTGTACAGACCTCTGAGAGCTGTGATGTACTGGCCCTGGCTGGGCCTGATGACAATATTGATCAGGCATTGGCTGCGCTGGTTGAGCATATGGGTGCGGCGCATGAAACGCCCGGGCAGTATCCGTTGCAACTACCGCCAGAACCGGCTGATGGGCCGCTGGATGCACAGGTGGCAGCTCAGGTATTTGCACGCCATCTGCCTGAGGATGCCATTGTTATTGACGAAGGTGCTACCTCGGTAATGGCTTTTTTCCCCGATAGCGCTACGGCCCGCCAGCACGACTGGTTGTGCTTGACCGGTGGCGCCATTGGTTGGGGGCTGCCTGCGGCAGTGGGTGCTGCTATTGCACAGCCGCAGCGCAAGGTGATTTGTCTGGAAGGTGATGGTAGTGCCATGTATACCATTCAATCGCTGTGGACGATGGCCCGTGAAAATCTGGATGTGCTTGTGTTGCTGTTCAACAATGGTAAATACAATATTCTGGAGGCGGAATTTGCACGTACCGGGGCCCGCGGCGGCAAACCCGGACCGAAGGCCGCAAGCTCTCTGACCATCAATGCTCCGGACATGGATTTTGTTGCCATGGCACAGGGTATGGGGGTGTCGGCGTCAGCGGTGCGTACAATACAGGCCTTTAGCGAAGCCATGCAGGCGGCACTGGCTGCGAAAGGGCCACATTTGATCGATATTTACCTGCCACCTGTCAATATGGGGTTTTAGCAGGTTTTCGTTCCAGTGATGGCCGCTTTGGCTGTCTGTTTTCAATAACACGAGAGTGCCTCAGCACTCCTTGAATGTCGTATCAGGAGATCAGTAGTGACTAATCTGCGTATAGCAACTGCACGCCAATTACCTCCCGCAATGATGCAGGGGCTGGCACAACTGGGGGAGGTCGTTGTCGCCGGAGCCGATACGGCGGCCATGGAGGGCTGTCAGATTTATGTTGCTGTTGCGACCGATCCGATACCCGCGAGCCTGATTGAATCCATGCCTCAGACGATGGGCCTGATTGGTAATCTGGGGGTCGGTACGGATAACGTTGATCTCAAGGCGGCTTCTGCGCGTGGTTTGCAGGTGAGTAATACGCCGGTAGTGACTGAGGATACGGCTGATCTGGCCTTTGCGCTGATGCTGGCTACTGCCCGCAGGCTGAGTTATTGCGAAAGTATGTTGCGGGCTGATAAATGGGCAGAGGGTGCTCAGGTTCAAAGTACCCGTGTCCATGGCAAGGTGCTGGGTATTGTCGGCTTGGGCGCGATTGGTCAGGCGGTAGCGCGTCGGGCAACCGGTTTTGGTATGAAAGTGCTCTATAACGCAAGGTCGCGCAAGCTGGCAGCAGAAGAAGAGCTTGGTGTTCAGCACTCTGGTTCGCTGGCAGATTTACTGGCGCGCAGTGATATTGTGTCACTGCATTGTCCTCTGACCGAGCAGACACGACACATAATTAATGACGACACACTGTCGCTGATGAAACCCGGTGCCATTTTGATCAATACAGGCAGAGGGCCACTAATAGACGAGCAGGCACTGATTGACACACTGGCTTCTGGTCATCTGGGCGGTGCTGGTCTGGATGTTTTTGAATTCGAACCCAGGGTCAGCCCGGGACTGCTGGCTTTTGACAATGTTACGCTGTTACCGCATATTGGCAGCGCAACGGGTGAATGTCGTATGGATATGGCAATGAGATTGCTCACTAATATCAAACATTTTGCTGAACACGGGCAACCACAGGACAGGATTGTTTAATAGGCAAGTCATTATTGCAAGGTTTTAAACAGCCTATTTTTAGGGGAGCATGGCATGAGTGTTTTTAATATTATTCCCGTGACATCTGATGATTATCGTCGTCGTGCTTTATGGCGCCTGCCACGATTTTTGTTTGACTACCTTGAAGGCGGTGCCAACAGGGAGCAGTCAATGGCGGCTAATATGGCCGACTATGAAAAACTGCATATTCGGCAGTCAGTTCTGCGTGATGTCACCCATGTTGATACCCGTGTTCACCTTCTTGGTGAGGAGGTTGCTTTTCCCCTGGTGCTGGCGCCGGTTGGTATGGCGGGGCTGTATCGGCGTCGGGGAGAAACCCAGGGTGCCCGTGCAGCGCTCAAGATAGGTGTTCCCTATACGTTGTCCACCGTTGGTATCTGTCCGGTAGAGGAGGTGAAAGCGGCAACGGCTGCACCTTTCTGGTTCCAGCTGTATATGCTGCGCGATCGGGAGATTGTGCTGAACATGCTGGAGCGAGCCTGGAATGCCGGTTGTACAACCTTGGTTTTTACTGTTGATTTGCCTTTGCCGGGTCTACGTTTGCGGGATTTTCGCAATGGCATGGTAGTGGAAAGTCTGGCCGCTAAATTGTCCCGGGCAGCACAAATTATCAGTAGACCTCTGTGGGTTTACGATGTGGGTGTCAGGGGTAAGCCGCACAGCTTTGGCAGCCTTGCCGACCGGGTTGAAAACCCTGAAAACCTCAGTTCTTACAAAGCCATGGTGGAGTCCCAGTACGACCCGGCCTGCACCTGGGATGATATTCGCTGGTTGAGAGAGCAATGGAAAGGCAAGTTGGTGATCAAGGGGGTGATGGAGGCCGATGATGCGCGTGCGTCCGTTGATGCCGGTGCTGATGGCCTCGTTGTTTCCAACCATGGCGGTCGTCAACTCGATGCGGTCGCATCAACTATTTCCAAATTGCCTGCCGTTGCCGATGCTGTTGGCACCCAGGTGGATGTGCTTGTAGATGGCGGTATTCGCAATGGTATTGATGTGATTAAAGCGCTGGCCTGCGGTGCGCATGGTGTGATGATCGGGCGGCCCTGGGTTTACGCTTTGTCCGCCGGTGGGCAGGCAGCGGTTGAAGATTTGCTGATACTTTTTCAGAAGGAAATGTCGGCGGCGATGGGCCTGATGGGTATCAATAACATCAAGGATTTGAACCGGGACGTGATTGACGAGTTTCGTTCAGCCTGAATTATTGAGTGAAGCTGTCGTGCTGGCCAGCCGATTATATTGTTGGCCGACAATTGTTTTTGCCGGTTCTCCGGCAATCTCTCTGACCAGTCTTGGTACCAGAAAGCCTGGCAGTTGGTGAGAAATCGTGCGATGCAAGGCAAGGGCACGCTGTTCATCCACTTCAAAATGCGCAGCGCCGGCAACCCGGTCGAGCAGGTGCAGATAATAGGGCAGAGCGCCGTGAGCAAAGAGTTCCTCGCTAAGCGCAATCAGGGCTTCGGGGTTGTCATTGATACCCGCCAGTAAAACCGACTGATTCAATACGGTGATACCACCTTCGCGCAAGCGACTAAAGGCGGTGCCCACTTCACTGTCAATTTCATTGGCGTGATTGGCGTGCGCTACCATTACGACTTGCAGGCCAGTAGCCTTCAATACACCCAGCAGCTGTGTGGTGATGCGGTCGGGCAGCACGATGGGCAGGCGGCTGTGAATACGCAGACGATGAACATGGCCAATGGCGGCAATCTGTTGACAGAGTTCATCGAGGTAGTCATCGTCTGCCACCAGTGGGTCGCCACCACTGAGTATTACTTCATGGATACTGTGTTCCGATGCGATGTAGTTGAGTGCTTCCCGCCACTGCTGGCGACTGTTGATATTGTCACCATAGGGGAAGTGACGGCGAAAACAGTAACGGCAGTTGACGGCACAGCCACCGCTGACGATCAGCAGGCAGCGACCCTGGTATTTGTGAATGATACCGGTGCGGGCAATGGCTCCGCCAATTTCACCTGTTGGGTCCACGCCAAAACCGGGCGGGTTGTTCAGTTCGTTCGCACTGGCCAGTACCTGTCGCAGCAATGGATCGTCAGGGTCTCCCACGCGCATACGGCGTACAAAAGCGCGTGGCACTTTCAGGCTGAAATTACGACAGGCCTGTTCACTGAAGCCCAGTTGTTGCGGTTGCAGTTGCAACTCGTGCAGCAGTGTTGGGCCGTCGCTGATGACCTCCCGCAGTTGTTGTCGCCAGTCAGACGTTGCAGATGTCGGCGAAACCAGTTCAAGTGTTGAAGTGTTTGGCATAAATTCAGCAGGCTCAGCCCAGGCGGTCACGAAGGCTGAAGAATAACATGCCTGCCACCAGGGCAGGCCAGCGCAGCAGTGTGCCACCGGGGAATTTGCGGGTTGGCACGTTGGCCATGATGTCAAAACGTCCGGCGCTGCCATCGATGACTTCCGCCAGTAATTTGCCCGCCAGCGTGGCAACAGGCAGACCGTGGCCGGAGTAACCCTGGGCATAAAAGGTGGTGGCTGACAGACGGCCAAAATCAGGCATGCGGTTCATTGTGATGGCCAGTGTGCCACCCCAGCCGTAGTCAATGCGGGTATTGGCCAGTTCGGGGTAGATGCGCAGCATACGTTTGCGAACAAAGCCTGCAATATCTTTTGGCATACGGCGACGGTAGGATTCACCGCCGCCGAAGAGGAGGCGCCTATCGGCAGACAGCTTCCAGTAATTGACGACAAACAGCGTGTCTGTCATGGAGCAGTCATCCCGAATCAGCTGCTGTGCCAGTGCATCAGTCAGCGGCTCGGTGGCCAGCATATAGTTGTTGATGGGCATGATGTTTCCGGCGTTGCGAGGCGCCAGGGCATCGAGATAGCCATTGCAGGCCAGCACCAGATAGTTTGCCCGCACCAGCCCCTGGTCTGTGCTGATACTGACCTGTCCCTGACTGTCCTCACGCCAGGTAATAACGCGGCTGCCTTCGTACAGCTTTGCGCCCAATCCGCTGGCGGCAGCTGCCAGGCCGAGGGCGTAATTAAGGGGGTGAAGATGGCGGGCGCCGCTGTCAAAAGTAGCGCCGTGACAGGGTTTGGCACTACTCATCTGAGCCAGTTCACTGCGCTTGATATAGCGAATACCTTTGTAATCATAGTGGGTTTGCAGGTGTTCTACATGTGCGCGCAGCTCATCACATTCACTGGCTTTGGCAGCAATGTGCAGGTTGCCGCTTTTGAGTTCGCAGCTGATGTTGAAGTCGTCGATTAATTGGCAAACAGTATCAACCGCTTCCAGGCCAAGGTCCCACAGTGCGCGTGAGTGCTCCCTGCCTAGCCAGCGCTCCAGGTCAGTCTGACTGACCCGCTGGCCGGTACCTGCGTGGCCGCCATTGCGCCCGGAGGCACCCCAGGCGATACGGTGGGCCTCCAGCAGACTCACGCTGTAACCCAGGCGGCGCAGGTGAATGGCTGTGGACAGACCGGTATAGCCGCCGCCAACAATACAGATATCGCTGCGTGTTTCGCCCCGTAATGCCTCAAAGGACAGGTGGCGGTTGGCGCTGGCGGCATACCAGGAATCAACATGGGGCCGGTGCTGGAGAAAATCTGCCATAAATGCTTTAAATACCTGTGAATTAGGCCACTTGCGGGCCGGAACAGGCTACAGGATACTCATTACTTTCCTTTGAGTGGAAGCCCCATGGACAGTGATTTTCAGGCAATTAAAGACTGGCTGCGCGAGCATGATATTTCTGAAGTTGAATGCCTGGTGCCGGATATCACCGGCAATGCCCGCGGCAAGTTTATCCCTGCGCAACAGTTTTTGGGGCTGGGGCATCCCAAGCTGCCTGAAAGTATTCTGATTCAGACAGTAACGGGTGAATACTGTGATGATCACTGGGAATTTGTTGAGCCAACCGATGCCGATATGCTACTGCGGCCCGATCCTTCCACTTTGCGCAAAGTGCCCTGGGCACGCGAACCAACGGCGCAGATTATTCACGACTGCTATAAACCCAGCGGTGAGCTGCACCCGCTGTCTTCGCGTACGGTATTGCGCAACATTCTTCAGCGCTATGAAGACGATGGCCTCAAGCCGGTGATTGCACCGGAAATGGAGTTCTATCTGGTGGCCAAAAATACCGACCCGGATTATGAATTGATGCCCCCCAAGGGGCGTTCTGGCCGCCGCGAATCGGCGCGCCTGTCCTACTCCATTGATGCAGTCGCTGAGTTTGAGGATTTTGTCGAAGATATGTACGCCTTTGCTGATATTCAACAGCTGCGGGTGGATACGCTTGTGCATGAAAATGGCGCTGCCCAGATGGAGATTAACTTCCTGCATGGTGATGCCATGGAATTGGCCGATCAGGTTTTTACCTTCAAGCGTACCGTGCGTGAAACAGCCCATAAATATGGTATTTACGCTACGTTTATGGCCAAACCCATGCAGCGTGAGCCGGGCAGTGCCATGCATATTCACCAGAGTGTGCTGCGAACAGACAGTGGCGAGAATATTTTTGTCAATAAAGATGGCAGTCTGGCGGATACGCTGATGCACTATATTGGTGGTCTGCAACGTTTCACGCCGGAGCTGATCAGTCTGTATGCTCCCAATGTCAATTCCTACCGGCGACTAGCGCCGGATATTTCGGCGCCCATTAACCTGAACTGGGGTTTTGATAATCGCACCACGGCTTTTCGTGTGCCGCAGGATGTTCCACAATCCATGCGGGTTGAAAACCGTTTTCCCGGTGCTGATGCCAATCCCTATCTGGCCATTGCCGCTACTTTGGCCAGCGGCTATCTCGGTATGAAGCTGGCCGTGCAGCCGACAGCACCTCACCAGGGTATAGCCAATGATGATGAAGTGGAGGTAGCGCGTACTCTGGAGGAGGGTTTGCGTCTGTTGCAGGCCACGCCGGAATTGCAGGATATGTTTGGCGAGCTGTTTTTGCGGGCTTATGCTGCGGTCAAACTGGATGAATTTGAAGAGTTTAACCGGGTGATCTCCTCCTGGGAGCGTGAGCATCTGCTGCTGCAAGTGTAGGGCGTATCTTTCAGAGGTGTTCATCCAGGTTGGCAGAACGATGCGGATATATTTTTGCTACCGGGAAGTTTATTCGTACGCAATTTCACATTTGACCCGGGGCATGCCCTTGAACTTCGGGTTCAGTGATAACGGCTGGTATTCTGGCGCGACAGGCGCTGGTGTGAGCGGCCCCTGACAGGGAATTAAGTTGTGGATACTGAATTATTGCGTACGTTTTTGGAAATTCGAAGCACGCGCCATTTTGGGCGGGCAGCAGATAATCTTTGTATTACCCAGGCGGCAGTCAGTGCCCGTATCAAACAGTTGGAGGAGTTGCTGGGTGTGTCTTTGTTTATTCGTACCCGTAATAATATCCAGCTCAGTGCACAAGGTGAGCGCCTGCTGCCCCATGCCGAGGTTATGTTGACGGCATTGGCGCACGCACGGCGGGAAATTCAGCTGGATGCTGACGATCAGCCATTGGTACTGGGGCTTGATGCCCGGCTGTGGGGCGGTGCTGTGCCGGACAAGGTAGAGACACTATTAGTGGCCCTGCCTGATCTGAAACTTGACGTTATCACTGAAGAAGAAATACAGCGCCGTTTACAGGGAAAAACCCTCAATGCGGCTATTATAAGAGACCCATCTGTAAAAGACTCGTCAGGCGTAGCAGGCCTGGAGTCGTTGGCTATTGGCGAGTTGACGCTGCGTCTTTTCAGTCATACAGACATGGCGTCAATGGCAAAGGCGGTGACGAATAATTCTATCTGTCTGGATTGGGGCAATGCCTTTGCACAGTTTTATCGGCATCATTTTGACAGTCCGGTACCACGGCTTCGCACCAATTGCCTGTCTGTGGCAATTGACTATATAGCCAGTCAGGGAGGAGCCTGCTATTTACCATTGAGTATGAAACCGGTGCTGGCTGAACGGAATCTGGTGCCGGTTCGGGGGGCTCCGGTCTTCACCTGTCAGCTGCGCATGCTGTTTCACAGTAGTGCCAGCAGGCCGGGCATGCTGGAAGAACTTGTGCGGCAGTTGTCGGGTATTAAGTTGTAAAGCGGTTTGATCTGTTTACACAGTGAGGATAAATACAAGGATAAAACAGCTGCTTCAATAATCGTCGATTTATTAACCCGACAGCATTTAGCCGGGTTAATAAGCTAAAAATTGCAGTTTAAAACCACTGCTGTGTTCGAGTTTGCTTGAAAATCAACAATCTGCTATCAGCTAAAAATTATCCAGTTCCAGATCGTAATCGCCCAGTTCCTCGCGCAAGCGGCGCTGCTCAAGACGCTGTTCTGCGCGGCGGCGTTTTTGTGCAAGACGATGTTTCTCCGAAGTCATAGGCTCGAAGTCATCTTCATCACTCATGCCGACGAGAACGGGTTCAAAAAAATCATCCATTGCTTCGCTGCTGACAGTATCCTGGTGAGTATTACCCATCTCTATCGCCTCCAGAAGATATGAACAAGGTCATCTCGCGGCAAATATCACTCAGTCAGAACAGGCAGTAAAACAAAATTTTATTGTGGCTTTGATAAATAATATTTGTTGTTACGGTATTGTTGCAAAACAGGTAGCGGCAGAAAATATACAGGGAAAACCAGACAGCCTGTGTCCACTGCGCATCCATGCGCCTGGACTGGGTGGGCGGAAGTCCTGTGTCATCCATGACGAAGGTGGACACAGGCCGTCTGTTAAATAAAAAGCAATACTCGTGCCAACTAATAAGTCGCCAATTTAATAGAAATGAGTATCAATTTGATGTCCATAAGGATAAGGCGGACACGTGTGCTACACGTCCGTGCCGCTTGCCACCAGTGCGCTCAGAATCAGTGTTGCCACAAAATCAGCACTGTTCTGGGTGGCATCTACAGTGAGGTCAGCGTAGTGTTCATAGAGAGGGCAGCGTTCCCGGTAAACATCGGCATAGCTTTGATTGTCATTGCGGGCAATGCCGCGTAATGGATTGATGGCGACCCGCTCTTGCAGTGTCAACAAATCAGCGTGCAGATAGACCACCGGCCCTGCGCTGCGCAGGTACTGCATAACTGCGTCACTATAGATAACGCTGCCGCCGGTGGAGATGACAGCGCGATCAAGGGTGGTATCTAATAACACGCTTTCTTCTACGCGACGAAAATACTGATTCCCATGGCGGTCCATGATTTCCTGCAAGGTGGCATTTTCACGCAGCTGAATGGCCAGATCTGTATCGGTAAATGCCAGACCGGCCAGTTTGGCCAGAATTACACCCACCGTGCTTTTGCCAACACCTGGCATGCCTATCAGGCTGATGGTTGTCGGATATTTGAAGTTATTGCTCACGCTGCGCCCTCAGTTTGCTTCCTGGCCATGGCGGTTTGTCAGCCACAGATTCGGGGCTGCCATTATCCTGGATTTCGTAGTTGAGTGCTTATTTTGTCGTTGAAAGTCGCATAACCACCGGGCTTTTTGTCTTTGGTCGCATTCACCTTGCAGGTGAGTGCGCTACGCACCCACTGGCACTGCACTCGGTGTGTCGGCGGCCGTTCGCGCTTTGCCTGACACACCGATTACAGCACCATTGGACACGTCCAACTGCGGATTCAAGGATTATCCATGTGCCTGCTGAAAGGACACAAAGGACTCTGTCGGTATCAGGGCCAGGGATTGATACGTGAAGGCAGGGCCGGGGAGTGCACTTTTTTCCAGGCAGAACCGGCGCGCCGGTACAACACTGCCAAAGATTGTCGCAGGCCTTGCCAGGGTATCAGCCAGTACAACAGCAAAAGTGAAAATAACAGTGCGGACAACTTGATGAGGTCGGGTAGCCATTGCCGCCAGCGATCATTTTTTTCAGGCGGCGGCGCTGTGGTTTGCGGTGCGCTGCCGGTGACTTCGATATCCATACCATTGAGCTTGAGCTCATGTAATTCACCGGTTTTGGTGTTCCACCAGGCAAAACGGTAGGCTGGCAGATGATAATGACCGGCTTTTTCAGCCAGATAAGTGACTTCCTGTACGCTTTGGACTGTCTGTTTTCCGCGATTGTTCTTGCTGCTCAATTCAGGCGGATGGGGGTAGATCGCCAGACCTGTCTGTTGATGTGCCTGCTGATCAAAATCAATCAGTGGCAGCATCTTGTCCAGCACATCCTCAGCCTTGAGGGTAATGGTGCGGGTAATGGCATCGCCAGGTTGCAGTTGGATGCGCTCGGGCGAAAAGTGCTGGTTGACACTAAATGCCGGTGCGGCGAGCCATTGCCCGGTATCGGCCAGTGCCGCTGGCAGGGCGGCGTGAATGCTCACAGATGGTGCGCTCACCAGACCCTCGGCGATACCATTGTCAGTGGCGACTTTCACCTGCAAACGAATGGGACCGGTGTTGAAGTTGCCTGCATCGGTGGCGTAAACATCGAGGGTCCACTGCTGCACCACCCAGTTTTGGCCGCGGCGCATCTCTGAGCTGTTACTGGCGAACATCTCCGTTTGCAGCACGATCAGGCCCGGCACCTCCGGTGCTGTAATGCGTGTGCCACCACTGAACCAGTGATCAGTCTCCAGCTGAATGTGCAACCGGCCCTTCTGGCCGGGCACCAGTGGCTGATCGGGTGCTATGGACGTACTGATGAGCAGTCGGCCCTGATCGATTAGTTCCTGGGGGGTGACTGACCAGGCGGGCAGTGACCAGGCGGGCAGTATGAGCAACAGCGTGAGCCACTTGCACATTGATTTCGCCACTGCCACTGTCATTGCCCGGCG
This sequence comes from Parahaliea sp., assembly GCA_047974765.1. GTDB lineage: Bacteria > Pseudomonadota > Gammaproteobacteria > Pseudomonadales > Halieaceae > JBKECP01. The sequence continues at coordinate 86,594 of JBKECP010000013.1, forward strand.
CCCTCGCTGCCCGCCCCGTCCGGGTTTATAGTTTGCCTTGTTTCACTGTCGTCTTGCGGCTGTGGTTCTTCAAGCTGCATGTTGAATTTGCTGGCCAGAAAATAAGCCGGATTTTTCTGCACACCACGCAACCACATGTCCTGTGTTGCCTGGTCGGTCAGTATCTGTTCTGCCGTTAGCTGAGTGCTGTCTGGCTGCTGCCAGCTGGCCTGATCGGCGCCTTCGGCAGCGCGGGGGTCGTCGGTGCCCAGTTCATTGCTGTCTTCACCGGGCTCGCCCTGCTGGCTTTCGCTCAGGCGATTGATGTCGTCGATCAGCTGTTGCACCTGGTCGCGGTTTTGTCTGGCACCGGGGAAGTCGGGACTGCGTTTGAGCAGGCGGTCATAGCGTTTGATGGCGCGCAAATAGTCGCGGGCGTGGGCGCGGGCATTAGCCTCATTAAACAGCGCCTGATCACTGTCGCTGCGGGAAAAATACTCTGCCGCCTGCATGAAATCCTCGGCATAGTAGAGGGCCAGTCCCTTCCACTGGGAATGGCTGAAGCGGCGGGCCGCCTCGCGGTATTCACCGCGTGCCATCAGCAGGCGGCCCTGCTGGTCAGGTGTGAGCCAGAGGTCGGCAAACCAGTGGGAGGCGGATGTTGTCGGGATCGCGTTGCCGACTGTTGTCACCTGTGTATTCTGACTTTGAGTTTTAAATGTCTGTGCCGCCAGTGATGTGCTCTGGCTGGCCAGCAGCAGGGGCAGCCAGAGTGGGCATGCGAGCCACAACCAGGCCAGGGTCCAGCCCTTGCGAAACCACAACAAAAAGATAGCCATTGCCGGGAATACCAGTGCGTAAGCGCTGTCGTGCCAAGGCAGGGCGTCGTCGTCAACCGGCGTATAGTGGCGGCCGATAGCGCGGTCGATATGGCGGACATCGCTGTCGTCTATGCTCAGGTCGTAATAGTGGCCGCCAACGCGGCTGGCCAGATCGCGCAATGCCTGCCTTTCCAGTGCAAAGCCGCCATCGGCAACAGTTTCGCTACCTGCGCCCAGTATGAGCAGCTGGTGAGGGCTTTGTTGGAAATAGCGGCTGAAGGCATTGGCGCTGTCGGCACCGAGACCATCGCTGAACAACACGATGCTGGCGGGGCCGCTTTTATTGCGTAGCACTTCGTCAACACGTGTCAGGGCATACTCGGGAAATTTGCCGCTACGAGGCATGATGCTGCTGTCGATGGCATCCAGATACTGCTCCAGGATATCCCGGTCAGCGGTCAGGCTCAGTACCGTGTGGGCACTGCCGGCGTAAACGATAAGGGCGGCTTTTTTGTCCGGGGACAGGGCCAGCAGATCACTGATCTTCTGTTTGCTCCGCTGTAGGCGGCTGGGTTGAATATCTTTTTGGTTCATCGATGAAGATACATCCACCAACAGTACCATTGCCGCTTCATCCTGATGCAAGGGGGAGGGCTGCTGACGCCAGCTTGGTCCCATCAGCAGCAGTGCCAGCAGGATGATAAATACGGCGGTGGCGCTGCGGGGTGTAAACCAGCGAGAAGCAAAGCGCCGGATGCGCAGGTGCTCCAGCAGATGAGGCGCAATGATACGGGCAAAACGCTGTTGCTGACGGCCCTGGCGCCAGAGATACCACAACAGCAGACTGGTCGGCAGCAGAAGCAGCCCCCAGCCGGGGCGCAAAAAGTGGAAGTGGCTCAAATCAGGCAATAGGTCAGGCAGCATCGGCAGTCTCCCTGCGCAGGCGACGATAACTGGCCAGTGCCGCCAGTGTGTGATAGAGGCCATATAGTATCGAGGCCGCAGCTACCGGGATCCAGTGTACGCTGTGCCGGGGACGGAAACTGATCGACTCATAGACTACCGGTTCCAGCTCGGCAATAGTGCGTGAGATATCTTCCAGGGCCTGTCGGTCCAGTGCCTGGAAAGCTTTGCCACCGCTAATTTCAGCGACACGGTTCAGGGTGTCCATGTCCAGAGCTTCTTCACCTGCGGCGGCCGGATCTCCGATGGCGATGGGATAGATGCGAATATCCTCAGTCGCAGCTACCCTGGCGGCGTCCACTGGTGGTACCTGGCTGCCAGTGTCGTTGCCATCGGTCAGTACCAGCAGTACCCGGTGAGGGGCCTTGCTTTGCTGAAAGAGTTTGATGGACAGGCCGATGGCATCGCCAAAGACTGTACTCTGACCAGCCATGCCGATACGGGTTTCTGTCAGCAATTGACTCCAGATGGCTCTGTCCTCGGTAAAGGGGGTTTGCAGATAGGCCGCGCTGCCAAACACAATCAGTCCGAGACGGTCAGATTCCCGCTGATCGGCCAGTTTGGCCAGTACATGTTTGAGTGCCTGTAGCCGGTTCACCTTGTGCCCGCCTGGCAGAGTGAAATCACGGGTCTCCATCGAGCCGGAGAGATCGACCGCCACCATCAGGTCGCGACCTTCACGTTGTTGTTCGATAACATTGCCCACCCACTGTGGCTTGCAGGCCGCCATTACCAGCGCCAACCACATCAGCGCCACCAGCACCGTTTGCAAAGTGCGTCGCCGGGGCACCTGTGCGCCCGTTTGAGGGCGTTCGCCACTGAGCTTCAACAGCACATGAAAGAAGGGTACCCGCACTGAATCGTGTTGTTCACGATAGGCCGGCAGCCACCGCATCAACAGTGGCAAAGGCAGCAGTAGCAGAGCCCAGGGGTGTGCCAGTTCAAGCATCCTGTGGTCCCCGGTGGTGCCTGATCCAGTTGCCGCAGGCATCGAGGAGTTGTTCAGCTTCGCGTTGGCTCAACACGGTCATGCGGTATTGGCCCGCTGTCAGCAGCTCGGCCTGAGCGTTGTTGAAAGGCGGTTGCTGGCAGCAGTCATTGAGAAAGTTTACCCAGACACTGCCAGTCAGGGCTGCCACCTGTGCGCGTGGAAAGACTGCCAGCGCGGTGCGTTTGAGCAGATTGCTGGCCTGGGCTGCCAGCTGTGTGGTGCTCACCTGGGGCGATAGGTTTGCCAGTGCTTTCAGGGCTTCCCGGCGATAGCGATTGTGATACCAGTGGCGCAGTGCGCGGTAACTGCGCCGTGCCAGCCACAATGCCAGCAGGGCAAAGACGAGATGCCAGCCCACGGTTTGTGGCCACCAGTCGACAGGAGGAGGTGAGACGACCTCGACAAAGTGTTCACCGAGGGCATAGTTGCCAAAATGCTCAGGCAGCGCGGGGGGGATCACAGTGTTGCTCCTTTGACGCCGAGCTGTTCGCGCACTTGCTGATCAATGGCTTGTTCGGTATCCAGCAGCATCACCGGAATATCGTGACGGCGCAGTTCTACCTGTGCGCGAGACAGATTGGAGTGAAAGCGCGACTGGAACTTTTCACCCAGCTGATGTTGTTGCGGATCCACTTGCAACTGATAGTAGCCATCGCTGACGATCAGTTTATCGGCCTGACTGATATCCCGCTCCAGTGGGTCAAAAATCAGTGCGCAGACAATATCGTTGTGCTGACGGATACGTTGCAGGCTGTCGATGATGGCTGTGGACCAGCCGCTGAAGTCTGAAATCAGCAACACCAGATAGTCGTGGCCGATACGTCGTTCCAGCCCCTGTAGTGCCTCTTGCAGGGCTTCGGGCCTGTGTGTCTGTTTACTGTCGATGGACAGGGCGTGATTCATGTCAACCAGTTGGCCGAGCCAACCGAGCGTGTTTCGCTGGCTGCGACTGGGACGGATTTCGGTAATACGGGTGTCGTTAAACAGTACCGCACCAACCCTGTCGCCTGTTTCCAGTACCCGCCAGGCAGTAAGGGCCGCCAGTTCAGCGGCGGTTACCGATTTCATATTGCGACGGCTGCCAAAGAACATCGACAGGCGCTGATCAACGACCACTATCACTGGTCGGTCGCGCTCTTCGGTATAGATGCGAACGTGGGGTTTGTGAGTGCGGTTGGTGACTCGCCAGTCCATAGTGCGGATGTCGTCACCGGGTCGATAGTGGCGCAGTTCGTTAAAATCCAGCCCGCGACCGCGCAGATGCGAACGTTTGCGGCCACTGAGCGGGGAGCCGACCGGTTGTTTTGGCAGATAGCTAAAACCCCGGGTGCTGTAGCGCAAACGGGACAGTGCCTGCAGACTGGTATAAACCGTTGTTTCAGTGGGTTTGCTTGCCTTGCTCACTGGGCCCGCCTCAGGCAACCGCCACCTGGGTCAGCAGTTCATTGATAGTTGCGTCTGCCCCGATGCGATCGGCCAGGGCATCGTAGCTCAGTATCAGTCGATGGCGCAGTACCGGATGAGCCACCCGCTGCACGTCTTCGGGCAGCACTGTATCGCGGCCTTCCAGCCAGGCATTGGCGCGGGCAGCACGGTGCAGGGCGATACTGGCCCGCGGACTGGAGCCGGTGTCAATCCAGTGCGCCAGCTGTTCGCTCAGCCCGGCAGGTCGGCGGGTGCCGATCACCAGATCGACAATATACTGTTCGATAGCTGGTGCTATGCTCATCTGCTGAATAGCTTTGCGGGCACTGAAAATGTGAACCTGGGGAATGATAGTGTGCGCATCCTGATGGCCACCTTCCTCACTTTGTAACAGGCGAACGATATCAAGCTCGGCGGCACTATCGGGGTAATCCACGTTGACCTTCATCAGAAAGCGGTCCATCTGCGCCTCTGGTAGTGGGTAGGTGCCCTCCTGTTCAATCGGGTTCTGAGTGGCCAGAACCATAAACAGCCGGGGCAGCTTGTAGGTCTGACCAGCCACGGTTACCTGGCGCTCTTCCATTGCCTCCAGCAGGGCGGATTGTACCTTGGCAGGTGCCCGGTTGATCTCATCGGCCAGAACCAGTTCGTTGAAAATCGGACCGGGTTCAAAATGCAGTTCCGACTTACCTTTATTGTCCTGGTAGATTTCACTGCCGGTAATATCCGAAGGTAGCAGGTCGGGGGTGAATTGAATGCGGCCAAGACCGGCTTCAAGTACCTGTGACAGAGTTTTAATGGAGCGTGTCTTGGCGGTGCCGGGCAGACCTTCAAGCAGTACATGGCCGTTGCACAGCAAGGCCAGCGTCAAGGCGCGCACTACATTCTCCTGACCGATCACTGAGATCGACATCTGAGCCATCATGTTTTTGATGGCCTGAAGATCGTCGTTATTCAAGTGAGCTTCTCCTGAAGATATTTATGGCCATGGTAACGGGCTATGGCCACGGCTGCCAGATTTAGTGGTAGTACCTGCACAGCTAATGCCTCGATATAACCTTTGATGGAGCGTACCACCAAACTTTATATCTGCCGGGTTGGGAGCCGTCGCACCTTAAATTTGGTGGCAGGGAATTTTGGATGCTTACTTAACCCGCCAGGTGGCTTCTGTCAGTACCTGCTGATGGCTGAGAATGCGACCATGAAAAGTGTCTCCACGCTGTACCGGGCCGACTCCTGCAGGAGTGCCGGTCATCAGGATATCGCCGTCTTCAAGCTGCATGAACTGGCTGATTTGTTCAGCGATGACTTGCGGTGAATAGATCATCAGTGAAGGCTTGCCCTGCTGACGCAATTTACCATTTACATGCAATTCCAGTGACAGGCTGGCAATGCCCGCTTCAGGTAGTGGTACAAAATCACTGAACAGGGCGGCGCCGTTAAAGGCTTTGGCGCGTTCCCAGGGCAGGCCTTTGGCTTTTAGCTGGTTTTGCAAATCCCGAAGAGTCAGGTCAAGGCCAAAGCCGACCGCAGTCAGACGCTCGTTATCGACGATAAAACAGAGCTCGCCTTCATAGTGAATGTCGCCGCCGAATGAGGCGCTCAGCTCCTGCCCAATGGCTGAATTTGGCTTTAAAAAAACAACCATGTTATCAGGCACTTCATTGCCGAGTTCCTCGATATGGGCCACATAATTACGGCCAATGCAGACAATTTTTCCAGGGGTGATTGCCTGGCCGCTGACAGTGATCCTGTTCAAGGTGGTGCTTCCTGTTTGATTTGTGCGTGGGTTGTATTGTCGGTCTCTGTCGGGGTGACAGCAAGAGCTGGGAATAAGGGTTGGGAATAAGTGCAGAGCGGAAGCTTCAGCCACTGATAAAAAAGCGCACACAGGCTCCACCGAGCGGGCTGTCATCAATTTCCAGGTGGCCGCCATAACTGCTGATGATATCGAGTGCTACCGCCAGCCCGATTCCCTGACCGCTGTTGCGGGAGTCTGCACGCACGCCACGTTGCAGGATGTGCTGCCGCAGATCAGGGGTGATACCCGGACCGTTGTCATGTACGGCTATCTGTAACTGGTTAATTTGAGTGCGAGCTTTAATCAGTACCTTGCCGGCACCGTACTTGCAGGCATTGTCGAGTAAATTACCAAGCACTTCCATCAGATCGCGGGGGTCACCGCGAAAGCTGCTGTGGGTTGTGACATCGCTACGAATCTGTACCGGCTTGTCCGCGTAAACCTTATGCAGACTCGTTTGCAGGCGCTCGATCAGTGGCGCCACCTCTATCATGCGCAGTAACTGGTGGCTGCCGCCAACGGCACGCTGTAGCTGGTAGGCAATGATTTCCTCCATCTGCTGCAATTGTTCGCGCAGCAGATTGTGGTAGCTGCTGGCGGAGGGGTTGGCACTGCCGATCACGGCCAGTGGTGTCTTCAGGCTGTGGGCAAGATCAGCCAGCGTGCTACGAGCCCGCTCCCGACGCTGTTGTTCAGCGTGCAGCAAGGTATTCAGGTTGTCGGTGAGCGCCTGTACTTCCCTGGGGTAGTTGCCGCTGAGCCGGTCACTGTCGCCCGCTTCGACGGCGCCGATATCACGCGCCAGGCTGCGCAGTGGCTGTAAGCCCCAGATCAGCACCGCCAGTTGGTACAGCAATAACATCAGTGCGGCACCACCGAGCCAGAAGAACAGATGTCTGCGATAACTGCGCAGATCGGCATCAACTGCCGTTGTAGTTTCGAGCACTTCAAAACGCAGGGGAATATCCCGGCTATCACTGCTTTCCCAAAGTACCTGATAGACCAGCCGGAAGTGCTCCTGTTCACGGAGAAAGTGATGCTCGCCAGTGGCCAGCGGTGGTGTACCTGTCTGTTGCTGTTGATTGACGGGTGTTTGTATTGAAGGAGACTGTCGCATCGAAGGGGATTGCCACAACGCTTCGCCACGGGCATTCAATATCTGTGCGTAGAGGCCGGAACTGGGCTGTGCCAGACGGGTTTCGATCAGTTCTCCAGGCAGGCTCAGACTGTCGTCAAGTGCGTTATATTCGGCCTGAGCCAGCAGGGTGAAAATCTGCAATTGCAGGCGCTCACCCTCGGCGGCCTCAATGCTCAGACGGTGGCTGCGTTCGAGGTAGAGTCCGCTGATGCCAAGAAACAGGGGCAGGGCAAACAGACTGGCCAGCAGTACCCGGCCCGTCAGTGAGCGCAGGAAAAACTCCATTAACGGCTGGCTTTCAGATTGAAGCGATAACCCGCCCCGCGCACGGTGGTGATCGGTTGCAGCTGACCTCCGGGGTCGAGTTTTTTACGCAGGCGACCGATAAAAACCTCGATCACATTACTGTCCCGGTCGAAATCCTGTTCATAGAGGTGCTCGGTCAGCTGTGTTTTTGACAACACTTCGCCGGGGCGGCTGGCCAGGTATTCAAGGGTATTGTACTCGTAGCTGGTCAGTGCCAGAGGCTCACCGTCGAGGCGGACTTCGCGGGCGCTAAAATCAATGATGATACAGCCGTAGTCAATCCGTCGGCTGGCACGCCCTGCAGCGCGGCGTTGCAGGGCGTGCAGGCGGGCAGTGATTTCCGGCAGGTGAAAGGGTTTGGTGACGTAGTCATCGGCCCCGGCTTCAAGCCCTTCCACCTTGTCCTGCCAGTCGGAACGGGCGGTAAGAATCAGGATTGGCAGGTCCAGCCCTGCCGCCCGCCACTGACCAATCAGTTCCAGCCCGGAGGCATCGGGCAGACCGAGATCGACAATGGCTGTGTCATAGTGGCCTTCCAGGGCCAGATAATTGGCTTCGGTACCGTTAACTGCCTCATCCACAACCCAGCCCTGTCGGCGAAAGTGAGCACCGAGCTGGGCGCGCAGCTCGGTTTCGTCCTCAACAATCAGCATGCGCATGTTCAGTCCTTTATTGTCACTGTGATGACACGGCCGCTGTCCAGAAGCAGTCGTACCTTGTAGCCGTTGCCGCTGGCGCTGACCTTGAGTACTTTGCCGCCGTGCCGTGCCTGGGCCCGGCTGGCCGCCTCACCTGGCGATAGTCGTGAGGGCTTTTGCTGCTGACGGCTGCGGTACTGTTCGTGCCGCGTTTCGTCCTGCCGTCCGGGTTGCGCCTCTGATAGAGGCGCCAACCCCGGCAGGCTGATAGCCAACAGCAGAACCGGCAGCATTTGGTAGCGGCGCTGTAAAGAGGCGGGTGACTGGAGCATGGGTGGCAGTATCCACAATCATCAGGGAAGGGTTTGCAGGTCTACACGCAGACAGTTTGTCGGGTGAAAGCGGCAGGCCATCTCAGTATGGCAGATACTACTCCCGTAACAGCAGGTAAGGCGATAGCTGTCGATAAGTTTGCGCATGCGCTTCAAAAGTCTCTCCAGGAAGATAAAAAGAAACCGTCAGCCTGTTTCAGTCAAACTGAACACAGGCTGAATGGACACAAACAGGTGCAATAGTGACATTTGCAGTTTGTTCAGGTGGTGTTCAGGCAGGGTTGCCTAATCTGGTCTTGCACCCTGACAAGAGGAGGTGTTTTATGAATACATTCAAACTGACCCTTGCGAGCTTCACCAGTTGCCTGCTGCTGTTGGCACCTGTATCGAGCCTGGCTGACAATGATCGTCAGTATCGTTATATGAACGGCAATAGCCATCGAATGCAGATGGAACGTCCCCGTGATCACCGTTACAATGCTCATCGTGAGCGCCGACACAGTAATCGCTATGGCGATCATCTGCGTGGTGGCGATGATCAAGGCCGCAATCATTACCGTGGTCACGATAGCTATCATCGGCACAACCGCATAGAACATCATCATAACCGGCATTCCCATAGTCGCGTTTATCATCACTCTTCTTTGATTCTGGGCTCGGCTCTGGTGGGGGCGGCAGTGGGTTATTCGCTGCATCACAGCCATGACGGTGTTATCTGTAACGTCGATCATTGACCGTGTTTGCTGATGAATGCTCCCGGTGGTTTCGTGCCGGGGGTGTGTCATTAGGCACAGGTAATGCGCCGGAGTGATCTGCCGGTGATCTGTAACGAAAATATTCCGCTCGCATCAACTGGCAAGAAGTAAGGTTGGATTGCTATTATTGGCGGCCTGTTTGTCAAGCGGAGCACTCATGGTGTCTCAAGTTATCCACTTGCAAGTCGAAGAGTCCGTGGCTGTTTGTGGTCATCATCCGCAAATAAACTGTGGTGATTGTCGGCTCAGTGGTATTTGCCTACCGCTGGCATTGGAGGCGGATGATGTCGATGAGCTTGATCGCATTATCCAGCGGGGGCGGCCATTGCAGCGACATGCCCATTTGTACCGTGAGGGCGATGCCTTTACGTCAGTGTTTGCTGTGCGTGCCGGTGCCCTCAAGGCCTATAGCACCACCGACAATGGCCGGGAGCAGGTTACCGGTTTTTATCTGCCAGGTGAAATTCTGGGTCTGGATGGGGTGGCTGATAACTGCTACAGCAGTTCTGCTGTTGCTCTGGAAACTTCGGCAATTTGTGAAATTCCTTTTGAGTCGCTGGAGCGTCTGGGGATTGCCATTCCCGAATTGCAGCGTCATTTTTTACGCCTGATGAGCCGGGAAATCAGCTACGGTCGCCAATTGATAACACTGTTGGGGAAAAATACAGCAGCTGAACGTATCGTGGCCTTGCTGTTGAGCCTGTCAGGTCGCAACTCCCGTCGCCACCTGAGTGCAACCCGCTTTCGCCTGCCAATGTCGCGCAGTGATATTGGCAATTATCTCGGGCTGACGGTGGAAACAGTCAGCCGTACACTCACCCGCCTGCAACGGGACCGGTTGATACAAGTGGATAACCGCGAAGTGGAGCTGCTGGATACAGCTGCACTGGAGATGATTCTCGCCAGCCAGTGAGCCGTTACACTGTTTGATCTTGCCCGCTAATAGTGGGCACACAGTCAATTGACATATTAACGCCTCAAATGTTTCCGGGCTGATAAAGCCATTGATGTTGTGCTGACGCTTTTGATGGCAGTTCACTTCGATGTACTCAAATACTGTTTGTCGGACTTCCTCCCTGGCAATGAATTTTTTCATTGTGGATGGCTTCTATCAACCTGGCAATCAAATAGATGAATCCCTCACTATTTGATGATTGCCCCTGAAAATCAGCAGAATGTGTGAAATCCCTTGATTTTTGCAGGGCTCGCGCAGGCTTGCAGCCTGCGACGGCACATCCGTGTGCCGCTTATTCATTCGGCTAAAAGTTAATAACTTGAGCGCATGGAATCGGCAGTGGCGAACCAGAAGCCGGGGCACGGTGTGGGGCAGCAGGAGATTACTTTGACCTGCATTGGATCACGTTCCTGACATAAGAACGCACAAATTTAAGTTGTTTATCATCGTTTCTTGATAGGAATCTATCTTGGCGGTTTGCTTGTATTTAAAATGAAAATTATTAACATTTAAGCTTTCAAAAATCGGTTTGAAAGGGTGCTTTTATGTTTGGGAAAGGTTTTTTTAGGGCCGGTTTCACCTTTCTTTTGTGTCTTTTTATACCGGAAACGCTTGCTGAAGGAAGTTATATCAGCAATGAGTACTTCGCAAAGAATGCTGTGAAGTACCTCAAAAGAACACTTCACCCCTCGATGAGTACCCGGATTGGGGGGGTGCCCGTAGAAAAGCCTGTGAGTTTTAATCTGAAAGTGCTGGATGAATCAAAGTTCTCTTTTGTGCTTGCCGACCAGGATGCCGATGCCATTAGTTTTAATTCAGATATATGTCAGTCTATGGGCGCTGCGTCAAGCGACAGAGAATTCTTCATTAGTGGCGAAGCTGCCCTTCCCCTGGCTTGCGAATTCACCAGGGAGGCCGCAGCGCGTCTTAAGGCAGAGATGAAAGAGAAGTATGACAACCCGAGAGAAGGGAAGGGTGCAGCTCTAAGGAACTGGGATGGCTGTAATATCTACGTCGACGGGTGGTCAGAAATCTATCCTCTCTATGGTGAGAACTTCCGGTTGTGGTTTGAAGTCGATGCAACGAATCACGATACCTCTTTTTCAAAAACTGTTGATGCCTGGGGGAATGTACAGGGTGCTGGGTGTGGGGGATCCATATACGGCTCGGTTGGTCCAGACGGGGGAGCTATGGCAGACAACGAGCGCTATTTGCCATTACACGGGAAGTTTTACTTATCCTGCAGGTGCTAAAGCGGCTGTTTCGGGAAGCTGTGGCAATGACAGTGATTCAATGAGTTGGTGGGTATTTCCCTCCTGGTAGAGAGCCTGTCTGCTCTGAACACTGTGTTATTAACTCGGTGATGCAGGTTGTCCGGTTAACAGTAAAGCGTTCACCTGAAGTGATTTAATGGGTGTGACCCACCCGGTTAAGGGACAATATCTCAACTGGAAACCGTACTACATGGCCACGAAAAAATGGCCGCGAAAAAGAAATACCCCTGGAGTTATCGTGCACTCAGGTAGAGCTGATCAATATCAAGAATAACGCCTCGCTGAATCATTATCTGGCAATAAATCAGCGACGATTTTGTCGGCGCCAGTCCCAGGGGGCTTGTGGTTTGTCTTTGCTATTCCAGAGCCCCAGCCGATTATCGCGAGCGTGTTGCTCGGCATGCTCCAGATTGCGCTCGTGAGGACCGTGCTGGCGATACCACCATGCGCCGCCAGCGTCCACCAAGGCTTCATTGACATTTTTATTGTCGATAAAGACAGTGCCGACTTTGCGCCCGTACTGATCGGTTTCAATGACCGTGATACCCACATTTTTCTGGTACACCAGGCCTGAGAGCATATTTTGAGCCTGTTTGCCATAGCTCTGGGCCAGCTCTGGTGCATCAATAGCAAACAGCCGGATTTTATACTGATCGCCCGCAGTGGTCAGCAGTGACAGCGTATCGCCATCGGCCACTCGCACCACCCTGCCGTATAAATCAATGTCCGGCTCAGGTTTGCCTTCGCGCTGTGCGCCCTGCTTTTCCAGTGCATTTTTGGCCTGATTGAGGGCCGCGCTGTTTTCAGTGATCTTCTCTTTCAGTTCCTGTAGCAGGGTATGATGCCAGTTGATTTCACCGCTGGTGGCCAGCTGGTAGACAGAAACAGCAGCGGCAACCAGCAAAAGGTTGCGAGTCCCGCGCAGCCAGGCGCTGGAGCGATGCAGCGGGCGTTTGGTAGCATTTTTGCGCTTGTGTCGTCGAAAGGGAGGGCGTGGCATAGCAGGGCTGCGGCGTAGGTTTGTGGTGGAAATTGCCGTAGAGTATAGCGCAGACCACAAATCGCAGGGAGCCTGCAAGCATGTCAGAACAGGAACAATACATACCGCCGCGTGTCTGGAAGTGGAATGCCCAGGAGGGAGGACGCTTCACCAATATCAATCGGCCAATGGCCGGTCCAACCCATGAGCAGGCACTGCCGCGTGGCCAGCACCCGTTGCAGTTGTACTCACTGGGTACGCCCAACGGTGTGAAGGTAACAGTGATGCTTGAAGAGTTACTGGCGCGGGGGCATGAGGGAGCGGAATATGATGCCCACCTGATTAATATCTCTGAAGGTGACCAGTTCTCCAGTGGTTTTGTATCGGTGAACCCCAACTCCAAAATTCCGGCGCTGCTGGACTACAGCACAGCCGCACCCACCCGGGTATTTGAATCTGGCGCTATTTTAATTTATCTCGCGGAAAAATTTGGTGAATTTCTGCCCGTCTCAGGTGCGGCCCGCGCTGAGGTTTTGTCCTGGTTGTTCTGGCAGATGGGCAGTGCGCCTTTTCTGGGGGGAGGCTTTGGTCATTTCTATGCCTATGCCCCGGAGAAGTTTGAATACCCGATCAATCGCTATGCGATGGAAGTGAAGCGCCAGCTGGATGTGCTTGATCGCAATCTGGCTGAACGGCATTTTTTGAGTGGGGATGACTATACGATTGCCGATATCGCTATCTGGCCCTGGTATGGGGTGCTGGTCACTGGCACGCTTTATGATGCACAGTATTTTCTCGACGTGGATAGCTACACGCACGTTAAACGCTGGGCGCAGGAGGTTGGTGAACGCATACCCGTAAAGCGGGGCCGGGTAGTGAATACAGCCTGGGGACCAGAGGAAGAGCAGGTGAGGGAGCGCCACCAGGCCAGTGATATAAAACTGTAAATTGGGAGCGGGGCTTGTGTTTAAAGTGGACTATTGCTGATCAAAGCAAAGTGTAATGCCCAAAAATCCTGAGCAAAAACTGTGAAATAGTACCGCAGGAAATATCATTGCTTTTGTGATCTTCTGATAAATAATGCGCGCCCGGACAACGAGGCAGCATTGCCGGGTGCGCATTTTGGTTACTGCGAAGGGTTTATCTGTGTTAATAGTCACAACTCGCGTAACTGGTGGGTGTCATGCCAAAGACAAGCTGCTATTTATATACGTAACGCAATGAGTGTTCAGGGCCGTGTTTCAGGGGCTGTAGTATGAGCAAGATCAGTGTGGACTCCCAGACGGGAGAGATGGCGGCAGAGCAACAGACCGCTTTCAAAGAGCGCATGCAGGCACAGTGCCGTGAAATCCGGCGCTATCGCATGCAGGTCATGAAAAACGAGCATCGCTGGCTGACGGTTGAAGATGCCGCCAGTGAATGGATCGCCCATCACGCAAAAGCATTTGCCGAGCGTGAAGACAGCTGATGGTTTTATCCCCGGTTTTTTGTCTGTTTACCCGTTGTGTTCAATAGCTGGTGAAGGGTTTGCTGTCCGGGGTAGCCATCGCTGATCAAGCCATTTTTTATCTGGTATGCGCGCAGTGCCTCACGGGTGCGGCTACCCAGGATGCCGTCAGGTTTGCCCGGGTTAAAACCTTTGTCCAATAAAGCCTGTTGGGCTTTTTTCAACTCACTGATACTGACTAAAGGCGCATTTTGTCGGGTGTAATTACCCGGTGCGGCGCCAGCAATCCTGTGTGCCAGCAGGCCCACCGACAAAGCATAGCTGGTAGAGCGGTTCCAGCGCATGATGACGTCAAAATTATCGTAAACCAGGAAAGCGGGGCCAAGGTATCCTGAGGGCAGTAACAGCGTTGCCTGAATATTGCCCGCTGGCAGCGGGCTGCCATCCAGAAGGCGTACACCTCGTGCGGCCCAGTCAGTCAGTGCGGCAGGCCTGCCGGTACCACTGAGGCTGTACTCAAAACCCTTTGCCAGGCTGACCTGGCGGCCCCAGCGCAGGTCAGCCTGCCAGCCCAGCGCCCGTAAAAAATTGGCGCCAGAAGCCAGTGCGTCGCGCTCACTGGTCCACAAATTGATACGCCCGTCACCATCGCCGTCAATGGCATAGCTCAGGTAGGAGGAGGGCATAAACTGGGTGTGCCCAACGGCGCCGGCCCAGGAGCCGGTCATTTCCTGCGGTGTCAGTGATTCCCGTTCCAGCAGACGCAGGGCATTGATGAACTCAGTGGCAAAAAATTCGCTGCGCCGGGGGTCGCAGGCGAGTGTGGCCAGAGAGTCCAGTGTGGGCATATTGCCCATATAACCGCCGTAGTTGGTCTCCAGCCCCCAAAAAGCCAGCAGGTAATGACCGGGCACACCGGTGCGGGCCTGCACTTCATCCAGAAAAGTGCGGTGCTGTGCCAGTAGCTCCCGCCCACGGTCGACACGGGTCGGTGTCACGCGTTTGCTCACGTAATCGGCGAAAGTAGTGACAAACTCAGGCTGCTGCCGGTCGGCGGCAACAGCACGTTTTTGCTCCTTGAGTGTGGGCATAATGGTGTCCACTGTGGTCTGACTGATACCTTCAGTGCGTGCGCGTTCAGCCAGCTGATTGCGACAGCTGACAAAATCCCCGGATGCGAGTGCGGGCAGAGCACAGCTGGCCAGGAACAGAAAAAAACCGGCGCTGCGATAGATCGAACAGGGCATATTCAAGCCTTGAGCAATAGTTTTATCGGGAGACAGGTTGCTGGCGTGGCAGCCCTGCTACAGGCATCCTACCACGGCAATCCCGCTGTGTGAGGTACTGTGCAAAACCCGGAGACCCGCGTATGGCTTGTCAGTATGTCGGGTGAGGTTTACATTTGCTCTACCTGAACAACGCAGACTAAGAGATAAGACATGCACCAGAAGGGCAAACTGCGCTCGTGGAATGACAGCAAGGGTTATGGCTTTATTTCCCCCGATAATGGTGGTGAGGATGTTTTTGCGCATATTTCAGCCTTTGCTGATCGCAACCGGCGACCACAGCAGGGAGAAATATGCACTTTTACAGCTGATAGCGATGAGCAGGGGCGGCCGCGGGCTGATCGTATAGCTCGTGAGGGCGATGACATGGTGATTTCTGAAGATGGCAGACGCAAAAGCCGCCGTTTGCATCCGGCCTGTATTCTGGCCGGAACCTTTCTGGTGCTGCTGGCCGGGGCTGTTGTGTTCGATTTTGTACCGGCCACCGTACTGTGGGTTTATCTTGCGCTGAGTGTCGCCACCTGGGTGTCTTATGCCGCCGATAAAAATGCCGCCCAAAGTGGTGGTTGGCGACAGTCTGAGGCCAAGCTGCATTTGTTCTCAGTCGCCGGTGGTTGGCCCGGCGGTCTGATCGCTCAGCAGAGTTTGCGCCATAAAAACCGCAAGTCCTCCTTCCAGCGGGCCTTTTGGGCCAGTGTGGTCATCAATCTGGGGCTGCTGCTGTGGATTGGCAGTCCGCTGGGCGAAGGTATTGCCCCCGAGGCACGCAGTACCGCCAGGGGGGCTCTCGGCTTTGAGAAGGTGCCGCACATTGAGTTTATTCCTTTTCCGCCATGAGCAGCTGGCGGCGATGGTGTGGGCAACCCGGCACACAATGTAAAAGACATCTGTGCAGCCACATCAAATTGCCTATATAATCCCGCCTCCGCAATACCGATAACATCTCTCAGGGCCTATAGCTCAGTTGGTTAGAGCATCCGACTCATAATCGGCAGGTCCCAGGTTCAAGTCCTGGTGGGCCCACCATCTTTTTATTCTGTTTTTATCAAATCTTAAGTTGTTGGTTTGTTTTGGGTGAGGTAATGACAGGAATCAGGGCTATTGTGCTGTCAACATTCTTGTCACAAAGCCTATACTGTAACGAGGCGGGAGTTTTTTCATCACGATGCTCCCTGATACCGTTTCAGTCGCCGACAGTGCAAAGGGAGCTGAAAAGTGGTTGAACATTATCCTCAGGATATCGAACCGTCTGGCCGCGATTTGCGAGCCTATACTGACGATTTGCGCAGTAAGCATCCATTGGTACGCAATGTGCTT
Organism: Parahaliea sp.; assembly: GCA_047974765.1. Taxonomy (GTDB): domain Bacteria; phylum Pseudomonadota; class Gammaproteobacteria; order Pseudomonadales; family Halieaceae; genus JBKECP01. The sequence goes on from JBKECP010000013.1 coordinate 103,001, forward strand.
GATGAGTGGGTTCTGCTGCACCATGCTGATGTCGTGCGTGCCGCGATGGATACACAGACGTTTTCCAGCGCAGTATCGCGCTATGTACAGATACCCAATGGTCTGGATGGTGCCCGTCATACAGCCGTGCGGGCAGTGTTGGATACATTTCTGTCCAAAGAGGCCATTGCGCCGTTTGTAAATAATTTTGCCCAAATTGCAAAGGATATTGTTGCGCGCCTGCCAGCAAAAGTGGAGGCCGTTGCCGATATCGGCACCCGTTTTGCCGTGCGTGCCCAAAGTGCCTGGTTAGGTTGGCCAGAGAGTCTGGAGCCTGTGCTGGTGCAATGGGTGGCTCACAACCATGATGCTGCCCGTTCGGGAAATCAGAGGCAGCTTGCGGCTGTTGCCAGTGAGTTTGACAGTATTATTATCCGGCTTTTGAATGAGCGTCGTGATGCCTCTGTCTCAGGGGATTTAACATCACGTCTGTTGCAGGTTGAAATAGACGGGGAGCGTTTGAGTGATGAAGAAGTTGTCTCTGTACTGCGAAACTGGACCGGAGGCGATTTGGGTTCTATTGCGCTGTGTATCGGTGTATTGGTTTATGCTCTGGCCAATGATGCCGGATTGCAGGATATGTTGCGGGCGGAACAGCGCGATGAATGTTTTGATGGCATGATGGATGAAATCCTGCGTTCGGATGATCCTTTTACCTCAAACAGGCGTATTACCTCCTGCCCTGTTCATATTGCGGGCGTTGATATTCCCGCCGGTGCAAAAGTGAAGTTGCACTGGACATCGGCAAACCGTGATGAACGTGTCTTTAGTCGACCTGATCAGTTGAATCCGCACCAAAATAGCGGGCAAAACCTGGTGTATGGTGTGGGGCCTCATGCCTGTCCCGGACGCCTGCTGGCAACAACGGAGTTGCGTATTATTATCCGGGCTTTATTGCAGGACACTACATCCGTCACGCTTGATCCAAAGCAGCTTCCCGTACGCGAAGTTACCCCTGTTGGCGGTTGGGCCAGGGTGCCTGTGTGTTTGTACCGGGAATAGGCATGTCTGTTGCCAATGCGATGTGTGTTTGTGAACTATTAACCTGGCAATCAAATAGATGAATTCCTCACTATTTGACGGTTGCCCCTGAAAATCAGCGGAATGTGTGAAATCTCTTGATTTTCAGTGGCTCGTGCAGGCTTGCAGCCTGCGGCTGGTATGGTTGATAAATCAGACAGTGGTGCGAGTGAGCCTGTGTCAGTGATGGATGAGTCTTTGCATATTTTTGGCTATCACAGTAATCGCTTTATGATTTACACCAACTGGATCGAGCCGGGCGTGTGGACGCGCTGCCACAAACACGAACACGATCAGGTGGCAATCATTGCCGCAGGCACTACCGTAGCGTAGTTACGCAGAAAACGGATGAGCCCATCAAAGAGCAATCCGGTCAGGTATTATTTTTTCCTTATGCGGATGATTTTACCTATGTACACCGGGTGGGTGGGCGAAGTGATAGTCCCTTTGTAAATATAGGTTTTGATTTTCTTGCGCCGCTGGATGATGCCTGCCCTGCGGGTTTGGCACAATGGGAGGGGCCGGATATTACAATAATAAAATCCAACCGGCGTGGCCGCTCCTGCCGCCTGGTATTGTCTGTGGACAGTGCTGTGAATATACCCGAAGGTGGCAGTGCTTTGTTACTGGTTCCATTAACGCCACTTTCTTTGCGTATCGATGCCCTGCTGTGGGCAGCAAAGCCGGGGGCTTTTCGGGTGTATGAAGGTGAGCGCCCGATGCAGATGCATAATGAAGGCAATCAGGCGGCGCAACTGATTGTATTTGATGCCTGCTGATTTTGGCGTGTCATAAATATGACATTTTATCGATACAGTGAAGTCGGTATAATCCGGTTTAAATTGTGATTTTAGTGATTGTATCTGAGCGTGTTGATGCTGATTCGGCAGATTCATACCTAAAAATAGGTACCTCTTTGCGGTGATGGGGTGGCCCCCTTATCCAGCCGGGTGTTTAATGTTACATTCCTATGGGGTCGGAATACTGATCCGATAATTCAGAATTCCCCGTATTAATTAAAGGAAGTTTGATGTTCTGCCGTCGGCCTGTTCAGGGCATTTTGACTGGCTGCGGTATTATGTCGCAGGCAGCGGTATTACTGTTGCTGTTATTGTGTCCGGTTGTCTTGAATGTTTATGCTGCCGATGGCAAAAAAACAGCACAGGAGCGTCTTTATGAGATGTTCCCCGGCACCACATCTGTGTCTGAGCCTGAAGGTGAATTCGCTGTTCGCCGGATACAGGCCAACGATGAATTGCTGGGCTATGTGTTTGAAACCATCAACGTCGCCAATATACCCGCCTATTCCGGCAAGCCCATTAATTTGCAGGTTATCATTGATCCCAAAGGCACGATTGTCGATGCCTGGGTGCTGGAGCATCACGAGCCTATTCTGTTGGTAGGTATTCCTGAACAAAAGCTGTTCGATTTTGCCGCTGCTTATCAGGGTATTCAGGCAAACCAGCGGGTGGTAGTGGGTAATACGTCTGATCCGGCGGCGGTGACCGTTGATGCCGTGACGGGGGCTACGGTAACCGTGATGGTGGTCAATGAAATTATTATGCGGGCTGTTCACAAGGTGGCGGTCGAGCTGGGGATGGTGGAAGCCGTATCGGCTCATCGTCCAAAGCGTGCCATTGTGCTTGAGGATGTCTTTAGTGAGCAGAGCTGGGCGAGTCTTACAGGTGATGGTTCTATTCGCCGTCTGCATCTGCTGCGCTCGCAGGTCGATGAAGCTTTCAAGGGTACAGAGGCAGAAAACGTTGATACTGCTGTCGCTGATGAAGTCAACGATACATTTATTGATCTCTATGTAGCCTATCTTAATGCCCCCACCATTGGCCGTAATTTGCTGGGTGAAAACCAGTATCGTTTTTTGATGGAGGAGCTGCAAAGTGGCGAACACGCCATTGCCGTACTAGCCAATGGCCTGTATTCCTTCAAGGGTTCAGGTTATGTGCGCGGAGGTATTTTTGATCGTATCCAGCTGCGCCAGTTTGGCGATATTATTTCCTTTCGTGATCTGGACCAGCAGCGCCTGTATGATCTGATGGCTGCCGGAGCACCCGATTTCAAGGAAAAATCACTCTTTATCATCCGTGATCCAGCAGCCTTTGATCCAGGCTCGGACTGGAATCTGGAATTGCTGGTACGGCGTCAGACAGGGCCGGTTGATGGTGTATTTACCAGTTTTGAACTGGCTTATCAGATTCCGGCTGCACTGGTAGAACGCCCGCAGCCAACGGTTGAAGAGTTGAAGGCTATCGAGGAAGCCAACCGGCCCATGTGGGTCAATATCTGGTATCAAAAAAGCTTCCAGATTAGCGTTATTACCATTGCGCTGATTATTTTGATGTTGATTCTTTTCTTTCAGGATGCCTTGACCCGGTGGCCACGAGTTTTGCATTACATTCGGGTTGCCTATCTTTCCTTTACGGTGATCTTTATTGGCTGGTACTCCCTGGGGCAGTTGTCGGTTGTCAATGTGCTGACTTTTGTACACGCCATGATGCAGGATTTTCGTTGGGAACTGTTTCTGATTGATCCGGTTATTTTTATACTTTGGGCATTTACGGCCGCCTTGATTCTGCTCTGGGGGCGGGGTGTATTCTGTGGCTGGCTGTGCCCCTTTGGTGCGCTGCAAGAGCTGATGAATGAGGCTGCACGTCGCTTGAAAGTACCTCAGTACGAACTGCCCTTTGCTGTTCACGAGCGCCTGTGGGCCATCAAGTATTTAATTCTGCTGGGCCTGTTTGGCCTGTCGCTTGATTCATTGGCTACCGCTGAACGTTTTGCCGAGGTGGAACCCTTTAAGACAGCCATTACGCTCAAATTCGGGCGTGAATGGTGGTTTGTGCTGTATGCAGTGATTCTGCTGGTCATTAATATTTTTACCCGCAAAGTATACTGCCGTTATATCTGCCCCTTGGGCGCAGCATTGGCCATCCCCACGCAGATCAAACTTTTTGACTGGCTCAAACGCCGCAAGGAGTGTGGTCAACCCTGTCAGCTCTGTGCGGTTGAGTGTGAAATTCAGGCAATTCATCCCGATGGGCATATCAACCATAACGAATGCCACTACTGTCTCGATTGTCAGCTGACTTACCACGACGATAACAAGTGCCCGCCACTGATTGTGAAAAGCCGCCGCAAAAATAAGGGTCGTCAAAAACAGGACCCGAATCGTATCCCGGCTGTGGAGCTCAACCCTACAGGCTGAGCGAAATATGCTGAGAGTTTATTGCTTATAGCAAAGGAGAGTGAATATGACAGATACAGACAAGAAGATTGAATCCAGTCAGGATGCCGGTGGCGTTAGCCGCCGCGGCTTTCTGGGGGCATCGGCAGTAGCGGGCGCAGCGCTGGGTGCGGCTGGTCTTGGTTCGGCTGTAATGAGCCGCGAAAGCTGGGCAGAGGCCGTCAACAAGGCCAAGCAGAGCTATCACGTTGAGCCGGGTGAGCTGGATGATTACATCGGTTTCTGGAGCGGTGGTCATCAGGGTGAGGTTCGTGTGCTGGGTGTGCCGTCCATGCGTGAGCTGATGCGTATACCGGTATTTAATATTGATTCAGCGACCGGCTGGGGTATCACCAACGAAAGTAAGGCCATCATGGGTGACAGTGCCAGGTTTCTCAACGGCGACTGTCACCACCCGCATATTTCCATGACCGATGGCAAATACGATGGCAAATATGTCTTTATCAATGACAAGGCCAATACCCGTGTTGCCCGTATCCGCCTGGATATCATGAAGTGCGACAAAATGATTACTGTGCCGAATGTACAGGCCATTCACGGGCTGCGTTTGCAAAAAGTACCGCACACCAAGTATGTATTTGCCAATGCCGAGTTTATTATTCCGCACCCGAATGACGGCTCTACCTTCGACCTGAAGGCTGACAACAGCTATACCATGTTCAACGTTATTGACGCTGAAAAAATGGAGGTGGCTTTCCAGATTATGGTGGATGGCAACCTGGATAACTGTGACGCAGACTACACTGGCAAGTACGCGGCATCTACCTGCTACAACTCCGAGCGTGGCTTTGTGTTGGGCGACATGATGCGTGAAGAGCGTGACTGGGTGGTGGTGTTTAACATCGAAGAGGCTGAAAAAGCTGTTAAGGCTGGCAAGTTCACCACACTCGGTGACGCCAGTGTGCCGGTACTTGATGGCCGTAAAAAAGAGGGTAAGGACAGCCCATTTACCCGCTATATCCCCGTGCCAAAGAATCCGCACGGCCTGAATACCTCTCCCGATGGCCGCTTCTTTATTGCCAATGGCAAGCTATCGCCAACGGTTTCCATGATTGAGATCAGCCGACTGGATGATCTGTTTGCCGGCAAGATGGCAGACCCCCGCGATACTATTGCCGCCGAGCCGGAGCTGGGACTCGGCCCCTTGCATACCACTTTTGATGGCCGCGGCAATGCTTACACCACGCTGTTTATTGACAGCCAGGTGGTGAAGTGGAATATGGATGAAGCCATTCGCGCCTATAAGGGTGAAAAGGTTAACTACATCCGCCAGAAGCTGGATGTTCACTATCAGCCCGGTCATTTGCATGCATCATTGACCGAAACCAAAGAGGCCGATGGCAAATGGCTGGTGGCACTGTGTAAATTCTCCAAGGACCGCTTCCTGCAGGTGGGGCCGCTGCACCCGGAGAATGATCAGTTGATTGATATTTCCGGCGATGAGATGAAACTGGTCCACGATGGTCCGACTTACGCCGAGCCTCACGACTGTATCCTTGCCCGCCGTGATCAGGTGCGCCCACGCAAAATCTGGAAACGCGATGATCCCTACTTTGCCGGTACTCGTGCAATGGCCGAGAAAGACGGTATCCAGCTGGAGTTCGACAACAAGGTAATTCGTGACGGTAATAAGGTTCGGGTTTATATGACCTCTGTCGCGCCGGCCTATGGTCTTACCGAGTTCACCGTTAAGCAGGGTGATGAAGTAACAGTTGTGGTGACCAACCTGGATCAGATTGAAGACGTAACCCACGGTTTCTGTATGGTCAATCATGGCGTGTCGATGGAAATCAGCCCGCAACAGACGTCTTCAGTGACCTTTGTTGCTGACAAGCCGGGCCTTCACTGGTACTACTGCAACTGGTTCTGTCACGCTCTGCACATGGAGATGGTTGGCCGGATGCTGGTTGAGCCTGCCTGATAAACCTGGCGGGGGCTTTTTGGCTCCCGCCACTTGCCGGAACGAGAAGGACATGAAGTATTTGCCCTTGCTGCTGTTCGTGTCGGCGTGTTGTCTGGCGCAACCTCAAGTTCAAAGTCAGGTTCAAGCCGCGCCAAAACCCCTGCCGGTGGTGGCCAGTGGCAACCACTGGCGCCTGCCTGCCGGGCACTACAAAGGCCATTTTATTATCAGGCAGTCACAACATATTGAGTGTGATCCCGATGCAGTGATTGATGCCGGTGGTGAAGGCCATGCGGTACTCATTGAGGCCGATGCCGTTGAATTTAACGGCTGTCAGATTATCAATTGGGGTCGCAATCTGACTAATCTGGATGCGGCCATTTTTGTTGCCAAAACGGCCGAAAACACTTCGCTCGGGCGCCATCGTCTGCGCGGCCCCGGTTTTGGTATCTGGGTGGATGCTGCCCCGGGTGTACATATACACGACAATGATATCGAGGGGGATCCGGCTGTGCGTTCCCAGGATCGCGGCAATGGCATCCACCTTTACGCTGTCACGGATGCGAGGGTGGAGGGCAATCATGTAAGCCAGACACGCGATGGTATTTACATTGATACCTCCAATAAGAATCATCTGCACAATAATGTGCTGGAAAATCTCCGCTACGGTGTGCACTACATGTTTTCCCACAGTAATTCGGTGGTCGGTAATACCACCCGCAATACCCGAACCGGTTATGCGCTGATGCAAAGCCGTTCGCTGGATGTGCGTAACAACGTATCGGAAAATGACCAGAACTACGGCATTTTGATGAATTACATCACCTACTCAACGATTGCCGGTAACCGCGTCAGCAATGTCCAAAGTGGCTCAACCGGCAACGTTATGATCCAGGGTGCCGAGGGCAAAGCGCTGTTTATTTACAACTCCGTGTTTAACGATATCAGCTATAACGAATTTGTTGGCAGCGTGATGGGTATTCATCTGACGGCTGGATCTGAAAACAACAAAATCTATGCCAACAGTTTTATTAATAATCAGCAGCAGGTGAAGTATGTGGCTACCCGCTTTCAGGAGTGGTCACAGGAAGATACCGGCAATTACTGGAGCGATTATTTTGGCTGGGATCGCAATAACGATGAGCGTGGCGATGTACCTTATGAGCCCAATGACAATATTGACCGTTTAGTCTGGCTCTATCCGGAATTGCGCTTGCTGATGAACAGCCCGGCTATTGAGCTTTTGCGCTGGGTGCAGGAGGCTTTTCCCGTGGTTAAATCTCCTGGTGTCCGCGACAGTCGCCCACTGATGAGACCGCTTGCCCGGCCGGTTTCCCTGCCTGCCGGGGAGGCATTGCCATGAGCCTTTTACAACTGGCGCAGGTGGATCTGCATTACGGCCCGATTCATGCTCTTGATCAGCTAACGCTCAACCTGCAAGCGGGTGAAGTGCTGGGCCTGTTTGGCCATAATGGCGCAGGTAAAACCACCTGTATGAAGCTGATCCTGGGGCTGCTTGAAGCCAGCGCCGGTTCGGTGCGGGTGTTTGGCCAACCCCCGCAGCAGGCGGATGTGCGGCGTCAGCTGGGTTATCTGCCGGAAAATGTTATGTTTTATCCTCAGCTCAGTGGCCGCGAGACGCTGCGCCATTTTGCCCGGCTGAAACAGGTTGCTCTTTCGCAAGTGGATGAGCTGTTGGCTCAGGTGGGGCTGACGGATGCTGCTGACCGGCGCCTTAAAACCTACTCCAAGGGCATGCGTCAGCGCCTCGGACTGGCGCAGGCTCTGCTGGGGCGGCCACGTCTGTTATTGCTGGATGAGCCGACCGTGGGGCTGGACCCGATTGCAACCCAGCAGCTCTACGAAATAATCGATGGGCTGCGCGCTGAGGGTGCCGGTATTATTTTATGCTCCCATGTACTGCCTGGTGTGGAGCCTTATATCAATCGCGCCGCCATTTTGGCCGGTGGCCGTCTGCAAGCCATTGGCTCGCTGCATGAATTGCGCCAGCAGGTAGAACTGCCTACTCGTATCCGCCTGCACCTGGCCGATGATTTGCCTCTCTGGCAGAAGCATTTGCAGGGCAGTGGGCTGGATGTGAATGTCATTGGCACTGATACGCTTGAAACCTGTGTGCGTGACGATGCCGGTAATTTACTGATTCAGCAGTGGCTGCAAAGCCACTGTGTGGTGGACCTTGAAGTCATGCCACCCTCTCTGGATGATCTATACCGCTATTTTATGGCGCACACAGATTCCTGCTCTGATGTTGGCCCATCAGCAGGGGAGCTTCGTTGATGTTGCAAGTCTGGAATATTGCCCGCAAGGAATTTGCCGATGGTTTGCGCAATCGCTGGTTGTTGGCTATCAGTTTGCTGTTTGCAGTGCTCGCTCTGGGTATTGCCTGGTTTGGCTCGGCGGTGGCAGGCGAGGTGGGTTTTAGCTCGATACCGGCCACTGTCGCCAGCCTGGCCAGCCTGGCGACCATTCTGGTGCCCCTGATTGCTTTGCTATTGGCCTATGACGCCATTGTTGGTGAGGAAGAGGGCGGCACACTGCTGCTGTTGCTGACCTACCCTTTAAGCCGTGGTCAGCTGCTGTTGGGCAAGTTTGCGGGGCATGGACTGATTCTTGCGTTGGCCACACTGATCGGCTTTGGTGGTGCCGCCATTGCGATGGGGCTGCTGGCTGATGATGTTGATTTGCTGTTGCTGATCCATGCTTTTGGCCGCTTTATTGTTTCCTCCATTTTACTGGGTTGGATTTTTCTGGCACTGGCCTATCTGTTGTCCAGCCATGCCAGTGAAAAATCGACAGCGGCAGGCTTGGCGCTTGGTTTGTGGTTTCTTTTTGTGCTGGCTTTTGATCTCAGTCTGCTGGCATTGCTGGTTCTGAGTGAGGGCCAGTTGAAGCCGGAACTGTTGCCCTGGCTGTTATTGCTGAATCCGGCAGATATTTTTCGCCAGATCAATCTGGCCGGTCTGGGTGATAGTTCTGTGCTCAGTGGTGTGGCTGCGCTCGGGCAGGATCTGCCTTTGGGGCAGTGGGGGCTGTGGCTGGCCATGTTGTTGTGGCTGGGCCTGACACTGGTATTGGCTTATCTGCGGCTGCGTCGCCGTCGTATTTAAATAAGCTGTCTGGATGCTATATGTAAATGAGACGATCTGGAGATATTATGAAGCAACAGTCCGTTATGTTTTTTCTGGCAGCCGCCCTGGCAATACTATTGGCAGCCTGCGGGCAAAAGGAGGCAGTCGTTAGTGATTTGCCTGCCTCTGCTGCTTTTCACAGCAGTGATGAATGTCATGTTTGCGGTATGGTGATTACCCGCTTTCCCGGCCCCAAGGGGCAGGCCTTTAATAAGAATAATGTTGTGGCCAAGTTCTGTTCGGTAGCCGAGATGTTGAGCTGGTGGCTGCAGCCGGATAACCAACGCCAGACCCAGGTGCTTTATGTCCACGATATGAGCAATAGCAACTGGGATGCGCCAGATGATGCCCATATGATTAATGCACGGCAGGCTTTTTATGTGCTGGCGCCTCAGTTGCGCGGGGCGATGGGGGTGACACTGGCTGCGTTTGGCAGCCAGGAAGCTGCTGTTCAGCTGGCAGCGCAAAATGGCACTGAGGTGATGAATTTTGAGCAGGTATCAGATTTTCTTGCCAGAGAAGAGGGCCACAGCGGCGACACACTGCCACATGGCAAGCCGCACGGTACTCATGATGGACCGCACGGTGCTCACCAATAACACAAGCGGAGACTTATTCGTCCAGGAAGCTGCGCAGATAGTCTGAGCGGGTTGGGTGACGGAGCTTGCGCAGCGCTTTTGCCTCAATCTGGCGGATACGCTCGCGGGTGACGTCAAACTGCTTGCCCACTTCTTCCAGTGTGTGATCGGTATTCATGTCGATACCGAAACGCATACGCAATACCTTGGCTTCGCGGGCGGTGAGCCCAGCCAGCACTTCTTTGGTGGCCTCCTGCAAACCCTGGCCGGTGGCGGCATCTACCGGTGAGGAGATAGTGTTGTCTTCAATAAAGTCACCCAGATGGGAGTCTTCGTCATCGCCGATGGGTGTCTCCATTGATATGGGTTCCTTGGCGATTTTGAGTACCTTGCGGACTTTGTCCTCGGGCATATCCATGCGTTCGCCCAACTCTTCCGGGGTTGGCTCACGCCCCATTTCCTGCAACATCTGGCGAGAAATACGGTTGAGTTTGTTAATGGTTTCGATCATATGCACCGGAATACGAATGGTGCGAGCCTGATCCGCAATGGAGCGGGTGATAGCCTGACGTATCCACCAGGTGGCATAGGTTGAAAACTTGTAACCGCGGCGGTATTCAAACTTGTCCACTGCCTTCATCAGGCCGATATTACCCTCCTGAATCAGATCCAGGAATTGCAGACCGCGATTGGTGTACTTTTTAGCGATAGAGATCACCAGACGCAAGTTGGCCTCGACCATTTCCTTCTTGGCGCGACGTGCCCTGGCTTCGCCCATTGACATGCGGCGGTTGATTTCCTTGATTTCCCCTACGCTCAGACCGCTTTCCTCCTCGATCTGGGCAATGCGGCGCTGCAGGCGCTGGATGTCGTCTTTGCGTGCAGCCAGCTTGGCACTGAAATCTTTCTTGCCGCGGGTGTTGTTACTCAACCAGCGCAGATCGGCTTCAGAACCCTGGAAAGAGGCAATAAAATCCTTGCGGGGCATGCCGCATTCGCGCACGACAATGTGCATGATTGCACGTTCCTGATCCCGGACACCCGCCAGAATATTACGAGGAGTATCGGTTATTGGATCAAACACCCGGGGTGTGAGTTTGAAAAATTTAAACAGCTCGCCCAGTTTGTCCATCTCTTTCTGGGCATCGCTATGGCTGCGACCTTTGCCGGTGATGGCCTTCTCTGTCTTGTTGAACTGGCGTTTAAGGGCTGTAAAACGCTTTTTGGCTTCAACCGGGTCAGGGCCTGATTCGGTTTCTTCCTCGTCATCGCTATCATCATTGTTATTGTTGGCCGCAGCCTCTGCGACTTCGGCTGCAGAGGGAACATGATCAGCCGGATCCAGGTAGCCCACCAGTAAATCAGCCAGACGGCGTTCTTCTTTGGTAACCAGCTCATATTCATTCAGAATGGACTGAACCGCACCCGGATAGTGGGCAACAGCCGCCATCAGTTCACGAATGCCTTCTTCAATACGCTTGGCGATAACAATCTCACCCTCACGGGTGAGTAGTTCGACGGTGCCCATTTCGCGCATGTACATGCGCACAGGGTCAGTGGTGCGGCCAGCTTCGGTCTCAACGGCGGCAAGAGCTGCGGCGGCCTCGGCAGCGGCTATATCGTCTGCCGAACCATCGCCTTCGCTCATCAGTAATTCATCGGCATCGGGTGCTTCTTCAAAGACCTGAATGCCCATGTCGTTGATCATTTGAATGATGTCTTCAACCTGATCCGGGTCGGAAATATCTTCAGGCAGGTGATCGTTCACTTCGGAATAGGTCAGATAACCCTGTTCTTTTCCTCGGGCGATCAGTTCCTTCAGGCGGGACTGTTGTTGAGCGACGTCGGACATCAAATGTACCTGTGAATATTTAAAATGCGAAAAAAAGCTAGCCGGTAATTATAGCCGATATAAGCGGAGTACGGCTATCACAAGGACGGGCTAAAATTTGTTGGTATTACCTCTGCCCTGCGTGGGCGATCAAGGCTCTGACCCCATGTGGGGCTTCGCAGGCAGATTTGCAAGGGCTTCGTCTATCCTGGTGTGTCTATAGCTTTTGCTTTCATGTTGGTTGCTTTGCTCGTTGCAGCGCTCAGCACGGCGTGGCCAAAATCAGTGGGTACAAATATGTTTACCTGAATCCGGGCAGGATAGGCCGCAGCAGTAGTGTAGACGCTCTGGTGGATGCTGCTGCTTAGCACTGTCATAAAGGCCTCTGGTCTGCTGTATTCGTGATGATCGTCACATTTATTGTCGGATTTGATGCCGTTCACTAACTTCCGCGGCGCTTGCGGTCGGCATCGTGTTGCTGTTTTTGCTGGAGCAAATCACTCAATTGTTGTCGCAGATGTTGCTTCTGCTGAGGGTTCATCTCGGCATAATTGGCCTCTCTTAGCTTGTTGATCTGATCAGCCAGTGCTGTTTGCTGCGGTAATTGTCTCAATGTCAGCAGTGTGTCTGTAAACTGCCGTTCAATGCCGTGAGTGGGAATCAGGCGCTCCTGGCCTGCCAGATGGTTCAGCAAGTCGCCTTCGGGAGAACCGTACCAGTGGCCCAGCAGCATGGCGGTTGATGATTCCGGGCGCCGGTGTAGCAGCTCCAGCAGTTGGCGCAGTAAAGCAGCATCATTGCCTTCCAGCCCATTCAGGCTGGTGATGTCAACCCCGGCCGCTACCGAGGGTTTGTGTAGCAGCAGAGCCATGGCCGCCTGTGACAGGTTGGCATAGCCGACGGCCAGTCGTTGTCGTGGGCGTTGCCTGGGCATGGAGGCTATCGTTGGCGCGGATGGTTGACGGCTGGTTTCTGCGGGAGCCGACGCTCTCTGTTCGATGTATTCAGTCTTTCTTTCAGCAGCCGATGGCGGTGGTGGCACTGCCAGCCTCATCAGGCTGTCGAGTTCGAGACCGCTGCGCCTGGCCAGTTCCTGAAACATTAACTGCTGATAGATGCCTGCGGGTAGTTTGTGGATGTAGGGTAACACCCGTTTGCTCAGGCGTGCGCGACCATCGAGGCTGTTTGTGTCCAGCCCGTCTGACAGGGAGGCAAAAAGAAAGTTCTCCAGTGTTTGAGCCTGGTTGAGCAGATGTTCAAAACCATCGCTGCCGGTACGGCGTACCATAGTATCTGGATCCTGACCCTCAGGCAGAAAGAGAAAGCGCGCCTGTCGGCCATCTTCGAGGGTCGGCAGTGCGGCTTCCAGCGCCCGAAAAGCAGCTTTGCGACCGGCGTTGTCGCCATCAAAGCAAAATACCACCTCCGGGCAAAGCCTGAAAATACGCTCCAGATGGCGCTCGCTGGTAGCCGTGCCCAGTGTGGCGGTGGCGTAATTGATATCGAATTGGGCCAGGGCAATTACGTCCATGTAGCCCTCCACCACGACCACGCGCTCAAGACTGCGCTTGTGCTGACGCAGCTGATAAAGGCCGTAAAGCTCCCTCCCCTTATGGAAAACGGCAGTTTCAGGAGAGTTCAGGTATTTGGCGCCCTGTTTGCGCTCGGGTGCCTTTTCATCGGGGAGCACGCGACCGCCAAAGGCAATTACCCGGCCGCGCTGATCCTGGATCGGAAACATCACCCGATCCCGGAAGCGGTCGTAAATATGTCCCGCATCATTCTCCACCAGCATGCCGGCCTCCATTAACTGCCTGCGGGCGCTTTCGTCACGACCGAAATGTTGCAACAGATTGTGTCTGCCTGGAGGCGCAAAACCAATGCCAAAATCTCGGGCTATTTTACCGCTCAGGCCGCGAGCCTTGAGATAGTTGATGACACGGTGGGCCTGGGGGTGCTGACGCAGTTGCTGCTGGTAGTGGTGACTGACTTCCTCCAGCAGCTGATAGAGTGGGTTGCGATTGTGTGGTTGTGCTGCAGCACTGCGGCCATCAGCCTGTTCACGAGGTACCTCCAGCCCCATCGTGCCAGCCAGTGTGTCGATGGCCTGTGGAAAGTCGACATTGTCGTATTCCATAACGAAACCGATGGCGTTGCCGCCAGCTCCGCAGCCAAAACAATAGTAGAACTGCTTGTCTGGATTGACACTGAAAGAGGGTGTTTTTTCATCGTGAAAGGGGCAGCGGGCACTGTAGTTTTTGCCGGTTTTTTTCAGCTTGAGGCGGCGATCGATAACCTCAACGATATCGAGTCGATCAAGTAGATCATCGATAAATGGTTGAGGTATCCGTCCGGCCATGCTGATGAAAGGCCCCGTGAAATGGGTTGATCAGATAATTATTGAAGCATGCCTGTAAAGGGATTGCAGCTGCCTGTCTGTAAGCGCAGTTTCAGTCCTGATTCAAGGCGCCCAGGCGCTGTTTGACAATCTTGCTGACGGCGCCTGTATCGGCCCGACCCTGTAAGCGTAGTTTGAGTGCATTCATCACGCTGCCCATGGCCTGAACACCGCTTGCGCCGGTGTCGGCGATAGCTGAGTCAACCATGGCTGAAATTTCATTATCCGTTAGAGGGGTGGGTAAAAATTCCTGCAAAACAAGGATTTCGCGTTCTTCCTGTGCGGCCAGTTCCTGCCTGCCTGCATCGTGGTATTGGCTGGCGGAATCACGCCGCTGCTTGACCATTTTGTCCAGAATGATCAGTGCTCGCTCATCACTGACTTCAATGCGCTCGTCAACTTCCACACGCTTGAACTCTGCCTGAATCAGCCGGATGGTGGCCAGGCGCTCCTTTTCCTTCGCCTTCATGGCGGCCTTCATGGCCGCTTTGATCGATTCGGTAAGGGAGGGGTGTTCGCTCATAGTAAAATTATGTGCTGTAGAGTATGAACAGAAGCGCTGCCAGCTCAGTACAGGCGGACGCGCTTGCGGTTTTCCCGGGACAGCTTCTTGAGGTGGCGCTTGACAGCGGCAGCGGCGGCACGCTTGCGTACAGAGGTGGGCTTTTCATAATGCTCGCGTTTGCGAACTTCGGCGAGGACACCGGCTTTTTCACAGGAGCGCTTGAAACGGCGCAGGGCTACATCAAAGGGCTCGTTTTCTTTCACTTTTACGTGAGGCATTCAGTTTCTACCTGTCTCTGAAAAATAAGGGTGGTCCCAAACAAAGGGTCCAGCAACTAAAAAGGGTCGCGTATTCTACCCCCACTTCCTTGGGAATGCAAAGTCCTGTGAGGCAAGTGGTTAAAGCGGGCGGGCGAGGCTATGATGCACCTGCCACAAGTTCATACGTCTATGTCGGCATGGACGATCATTCATTGTTATAACCACGGAGCCCTTTGTGCGGGTATTGGGTCTGGAAACATCCTGTGATGAAACCGGTGTTGCGTTATTTGACACCGATAAAGGTCTGTTGGCGCACCGTTTGTTCAGTCAGGTGGATATTCATGTGGAATATGGCGGTGTAGTGCCGGAGCTGGCATCGCGTGATCATATTCGCAAAGCCCTGCCGCTGATTGATGAGGTCATGACTGCTGCCGGTTGCTCGCCGGTGGATATTGATGCCATTGCCTATACGGCCGGGCCTGGACTGGTGGGCGCTTTGATGGTCGGTGCCACGCTGGCGCGGGCACTGGCCTGGGGTTGGGGTATTCCCTCACTCGGTGTGCACCACATGGAAGGGCATTTACTGGCACCGATGCTGGAGGCAGAGCGTCCGGATTTTCCTTTTGTTGCCCTGCTGGTGTCTGGAGGCCATACCCAGCTGGTGCGGGTTGACGGTATTGGCAGCTACCGCCTGCTCGGGGAGTCCCTGGATGATGCCGCCGGTGAAGCCTTTGACAAGGCTGCCAAAATGCTTGGCCTTCCCTATCCCGGTGGACCTCATATTGCCCGGTTGGCGCAGGCTGGAGACCCGGAGCGCTTTGATTTTCCACGGCCAATGGTCAATCGGCCAGGGCTGGATTTCAGTTTTAGTGGCCTTAAGACTTATACCCTCAATACGGTTAATCAGTGCAAAGAGGAATGTGGTCAATTGGCCGAGCAGGATCGCTGTGATATTGCCCGCGCCTTTGAAGAAGCAGTAGTGTCTACTTTGGTCATCAAATGCAGGCGGGCGCTCAAGCAGGAAGGGCTTGATACCCTGGTGATGGCTGGTGGCGTCAGTGCCAACCACAATCTGCGCGCCACGCTGGCGCGAGTACTGGTGAAAGAGCGCAAGCGGGTGTTCTATCCCGCCCCTGAATTCTGTACAGATAATGGCGCCATGATTGCCTATGCGGGTGCCCAGCGTCTGCTGGCAGGCCAGCGTGATGAGGGTGCTGTTGCCGCTGTGCGTCCGCGCTGGCCAATGGCAGAGTTGCCGCCACTGGTTTTGCCAGAGATCTGCTGATGGATCGGGTTTTTATCACGGGTCTACAGCTCGATACGGTCATCGGTGTTTATGACTGGGAGCGCAGCATTCGTCAGATACTGATACTGGATATTGAGCTGGCCTGGAACAACCGGCCTGCTGCTGCGAGTGATGACCTGCATCTGGCGCTTGATTATGCGGCCGTGACAAAGCGGCTGCAGGGTTTTGCCGCTACCAGCCAATACCAGTTGATTGAAACCTTTGCCGAACAGGTGGCAGCGTTGTTGATCGCTGAATTTGCCATACCCTGGCTGCGTTTGCGGGTGAGCAAGCCTGGCGCTGTGGCCGCAGCGCGCACAGTAGGGGTGGAGATTGAGCGAAGTGCGGGTTATCAATCTGGCAATTAAATAGATCTCATTGATCTATTTAATTGACGCCCTATCCTGGCCGCGAAAAAGTGTGATTTTCCTCGCCAGTTAAGGGCTTAATAGTTAGCTGTATGTCCTGTCAATTTTCTGCTCTTGCTTGCGCAGTTTGTTCAGGCGGTGTAGCTGTTCTGCTGTAATGGCTTCTCCCAAAGCCTTGCCTGTCAATTGTTCCTTTTGAAACTGACTGGCATTGACGGCCAGGGCTTCGGTCAGGGCATGGCGCAGGTAGTCAGCCTGTGGGTAAGCTCTGTCTTCAAGGCTCTGGCGGCCACGGGCGTCAGCTTCACAGGCCAGCAAAAAACTCTCCAGCCGCTCCGGCTGGCGCAGGCTGCCAGTGTTTCGTAGTAGTTTGAGCAGGCTTTTGCCCCGCAACGCCAGTGCGCGATGACAGTGCAGGTGGTATTCGCATACGGCCAGTGCCAGATCACGGTAGCGGTTGGGTACCCGCAGGCGTTTGCAAAGTCCTTTTACCAGTGGTACACCGCGATGTTCGTGGCCGATATGCCGGGGCAGTTCACATTTGGGTGTGGTGGCTTTGCCGAGATCGTGAACCAGAGTGGCGAAGCGTACAGCTGTGTCGTTGCTCAGGCGGCAGGCCTGTTGCAGGGCCATCAGAGTATGTACACCGCTGTCCACTTCCGGGTGGTGTTTGGCGGGTTGAGGTATGCCAAAGAGGGCGTTTATTTCCGGCAGCAGTGCTTTCAGGGCGCCACAGTCGCGCAGGGTCTGGATATAAATCTCGGGGTTGCGCTCAGCCAGTGCACGCTCGGTCTCCACCCATACCCGCTCGATACTCAGGTGAGCCAGTTCGCCCTGGCGGGTTATTCGCTTCATCAGTCTGAGTGTCTCGGGTGCCACCGTGAAGCCAAGGTGAGCGTAGCGGGCGGCAAAACGGGCTACTCGCAGCACGCGCAGAGGATCTTCGGCGAAGGCGGGGGAAACATGGCGCAGCAGCTTGTCAGCGAGATCACGCAGACCGCCGTAAGGATCGATAATCTCCCCGTCAGGTGTCTGTGCCATGGCGTTGATGGTCAGGTCTCGCCGCAGCAGATCCTCTTCGAGGGTGACATTGGGTTCATAGTGCAGGATAAAGCCGGTGTAGCCATGCCCCTGTTTGCGCTCAGTGCGGGCGAGCGCGTGTTCGTCTTTGGTCTGAGGGTGCAAAAAGACAGGAAAATCCTTGCCAACCGGTTGATAGCCCAGATCAAGCAGCTCCTGCGGGTGAGCGCCAACCACTACCCAGTCGCGTTCATGGACGGGGTAGCCGAGCAGGGCATCGCGCACGGCGCCGCCCACTAGATAAACCTGCATTTGTTGTATTTCCTGCTATGGTTTCTTGCTAAGGCCGACTGTAGAGCCTATAGCTGCAAGTGTGAAGTGTCGCGTTGCGCTATGGCGGCTGTGGCGGCACACTGGTATTTTTGCTTCATTATCCTAGAATCCGCAGTTGGATGTGTCCAATGGTGCTGTAATCGGTGTGTCAGGCAAGGTGCCAAACGCTGCCTGAGGCGCCGAGTGCAGTACCCGTGGGTGCGTAGCGTTTTCACCCGGAAGGTGAGTGCGATCAAAGATCAGAAGCCCGGTATCCATACGGCTTTCAAGAAGAAAACAAGCGCTCGACTGCGCAATCCAGGATTATGTATTAAGGCAGAACTGGCATGGCAAACAATATTCTCGTCACCGGCGGTGCCGGTTTTATCGGTTCACACACCTGCATTGCACTACTTGAGGCAGGATATCAGCCCATTGTGCTGGATAATCTCAGTAATAGCAGTGCTGAAGTATTTGAGCGCTTGCGGCAAATTACTGCTTGCCAAATACCGTTTATAGAAGGCGATATTTGTGACCGGGCGATGCTGGATGCCGTGTTGGCGCAGCAGGATATTGCAGCGGTCATTCACTTTGCGGGTTTAAAGGCCGTTGGTGAGTCGGTGGCTATACCGCTGGCTTATTACCGCAACAATGTAGCCGGTACGCTCAACTTACTGGAGGCGATGAAAGCAGCTGGTCTGAAGTCGTTGGTGTTTTCTTCTTCGGCGACAGTTTACGGAGATCCGGCCAGCAACCCGATCCGTGAGGACTTTCCTCGCAGCGCCACCAATCCCTATGGTCGCAGCAAACTGCATATTGAATATATGCTGGAGGATTTGCAGCAAGCCGAGCCGGATTGGCATATTGCCTGTCTGCGTTATTTCAACCCGGTGGGCGCGCACAGTAGCGGCCTGATTGGCGAAGATCCCAGCGACATTCCCAATAACCTGATGCCCTATATTGCCCAGGTTGCTGTGGGTCGTCGGCAGGCGCTGAGTGTCTTTGGCGGTGATTATCCAACCCCCGATGGCACCGGTGTGCGCGATTACATTCATGTCATGGACCTGGCCCAGGGGCATGTGGCAGCACTTCGTTATCTTGAAAAAGAAAGTGGCCTGCTACAGGTTAATTTGGGCACTGGTCGAGGTATCAGCGTACTGGAGATGCTGGCCGGTTTTGAAGTGGCCTGTGGTCACAAATTGGCTCATCAGATTGTTGAGCGTCGCCCGGGTGATGTTGCTGCCTGCTATGCTGATCCGCAACTGGCCGCTGACAAGCTGAATTGGCGAGCTGAATACGATACGGCACAGATGTGCGAAGATGCCTGGCGTTGGCAGTCGAATAACCCGGAGGGTTTTCGCAATTGATGCGTTCAGCGCAAATGCCCACCACTGCGACACTGGCAGCGTGTCCACTGCCCGGTTTCCAGGCAGTATATGGACAGCGCGCCGCCCCAGACACAACCCGTGTCCAGTCCAATGGTGTTGGGGCTGTCGGTTCTGCCGCCCAGCGAAGCCCAGTGGCCAAAGATAATACGGTCATTGAGCGTGCGGCGGTGAGGGTGGCTGAACCAGGCCGTTACCTTTTTGCCCGAAGTGGGAACCGGCCCTTTTGAGATCAGGTCCAGCTCGCCTTCGCGGGTACAAAAGCGCATACGGGTCAGATAATTGGTGATTGTGCGCAGGCGGGCATAGCCGCTTAGATTGTCTGCCCATATGGCGGGTTCATTGCCGTACATATGACGGAAAAATTCAGTGCAGTGTTCACTTTGCAGTACGTCTTCTACTTCCAGTGAATATCGAAGTGCATCCTCCACCGACCACTGGGGTGGAATACCTGCGTGTACCATCGTATAGCCATTTTCGTAATGAAGCAGCGGCTGGTGCAGTAGCCAGTTAAGCATCTGGTCACGATCAGGTGCCGCCAGAATTTTGTCGAGTGTGTCAGAAGCATTTGCTTTGCGCACACCGGCGGCAATTGCCAGCAGATGCAGATCATGGTTGCCCAGCACCAGGTTAAGGTTGTGTCGCATATCATAGAGAAAACGCAGGGTTTTCAGATTGTTCGGGCCACGGTTGACAATATCACCCACCGACCACAAACGATCCCGGTCAGGATTGAAAGCCACTTTTTTTAACAGGCATTTGAGCGCCTGTAAGCAACCCTGAATATCACCAACGGCGTAGGTCGCCATAAATACTCCCTGTAGACTTGTGAAATAGCGAAGAATGTAAATTATTCACGGTTTGCTGATCACTTTGGCGAAATGGATCGGGTGATATGGATAAAGTCGGTCAGAGTTAGTGTCTCGGCGCGACAGCCTGGGTCAATATCAAGATCATGCAGAATGTTGTCATCGACCAGCCCTTTGAGATTGTTGCGTAAGGTTTTGCGCCGCTGGGCAAAGGCGGCCTGTACGAGCTTGCGCAGCGCGAAGGCATCAACCTCTGGCCAGGGAGACTGACGGTAAGGTATCAGGCGTACAATGGCCGACTGCACTTTCGGTGGCGGTGAAAAAGCCTCTGGGGGCACATCAAACAAATGATCAATTTTGCAATGGTACTGGGCCATAATGCCCAGTCGCCCCCAGGCCTTGCTGCCTGGTACTGCCGCCAAACGCTGTACCACCTCCCGCTGCAGCATAAAGTGCATATCCTGAAGCTGAGCGGAAAAATCCAGCAGCCGGAAAATCAGCGGGGTGGAAATATTGTAGGGCAGGTTGCCGACAATCCGCAGTTGTTTGTCATCGCTGGCAAGCGTTGCAAAATCGAATTTAAGCGCGTCAGCGCTATGCAGCCTGAAACCGGGGTAGATGCTAAAGGCCGCCAGTAATCCGGCCACTAAATCGCGGTCAAGTTCAACCACATCCAATTGGCAGCCGCTGGTAATGAGCGCCTCAGTGAGTGCACCCTGACCCGGACCAATTTCAACAATATGTTCATTCTCACGCGCAGCGACCGCACCGGCAATGCGGCTGATAATGGCGCCGTCGCGCAAAAAATTCTGGCCGAAACGCTTGCGCGGAGTATGTGCAAAATATCCTGTAACCATTTGAGTCTTTATTGGCGGCTGGAGTGGGTGAACTATACACGTTCTCGCAGCTTCGGAGGGATTTCTGGTAGACTTCGCGCCTCTTGTACAAGCTGAAAGTGTCGCCATCTCTGTTCATGACTATCACACAGTATTTTCATCTGGTTAACGTCCAGGCCCGTATGTTGCTGAAGGCAGAGGCCTCCCGGCTGACTCTGGGCTATTTCTGGTGGTTTATCGAACCTCTGCTGTGGGTGTCGATATTCTATCTGGTGTTCAATGTTATTTTAACGTCGCACAGTACCGGGGCTGAATTCGTTGTTTTTCTGGCGACGGGCAAACTGGCCTTTATCTGGTACTCCAAAGCTGTTGTTCAGGCCTCAAACAGTATTGTCGCCAATAAGGGGCTGGTGGGTTGTGTCAATGTGCCCAAATCCATTTTTCCGGTTTCAACTACGCATGAAAGCCTTTATCGCCAGAGTACGGTCTATGCCCTGCTGGTAATCATTATGTTAATTTTTGGGTATCCGCCAACCTTGAACTGGTTGTGGATGATACCGGTTGTTGCTGTTTATTATCTTTTTATTGTGGCTTGTTCTTTGGTGGGGGCTTATCTGGTTTGTCTTGTGCGTGATTTTGTCAAGGTGATTCCACTGGGCATGATGTTCCTCATGTTTACATCCGGTGTTTTTTGGGATGTTCAAACCATTGGCAGCCCGCAAAAAATACAGATTTTTTTCGCCATCAATCCCCTGGCCTGGCTGCTTGATGCTCACCGCCAGGTTCTCATGCACGGCGCTACTCCGGATCTTGGGTACTTATGTGGCATAGCACTGGTTTCAATAGCATTAATAACCATAATGGTAATGCTGATGCGTTGTCACAGCCAGAAACTGGCTATGAAGGTATTGACATGACAAGTGAAGATAATGATCGGCGCCAGCCTATGCTGACGCTGAATAATGTCAGTCTGGATTATCGGAGCAGCAAGGGCAGCTTTGATAATGGTATTCATCATGTTCTGGATCAGGTCTCTTTCAGGCTCTACGAAAGTGAAACGCTGGGTATTATTGGCCGCAACGGCGTCGGTAAAACCACGATCCTCAGATTAATGGCGGGTATTTTTGCACCGACCCGTGGCAAAGTGACTCTGCAAAAGGGCAAAACAGCCGCCTTGCTGTCACTTGGGCTTGGTTTTAACAATGAACTTTCGGGACGGGACAACGCCTTGCTTTCGACCATGTTACAGGGTTCAACGTTACAGCAAGCCAGGGATTATCTGGAACAAATCAAGGAATTTTCAGAGCTGGGCGAATCCTTTGACGAGCCGGTTAGCACCTATTCTGCGGGAATGCGTTCAAGACTGGGTTTTACAACGGCTTTGCTGACACATGTTGATATTTTGTTGATTGATGAAGTGCTCAGCGTGGGTGATGCCCATTTCAAACAAAAAGCTCAGACGGCAATGAAAGCACGTATCAGTAGTGAGCAGACGGTTGTTTTTGTATCGCATTCCGAGCCTCAGGTGAAAGAGCTCTGTGACCGGGTAATCTGGCTGGATAAAGGCCGGTTAAAAGCCGATGGTGAACCGGAGGTTGTATTAAAAGCCTATCGGGAGGCACTTAACCCTCCGAAGCCTGCTCCGGCGGCGAACTAAGTGCAAGTACCTGGTTGTGTGTCCGGCTGTAGTCGCGGCGAAGACCATCCCAAACGGCGGCTCTGGTGATGCGTAAAAACAGTCGGCGTTCTGTGGGCTCGTAATGGCGAACACTTAAAAAGAACTTGGGTATCTTTACCAGCAGGGTAAATGGATAAAAAAACCCCGCTGCAATGCGGTACATTTCAAGGCCATTGCGAAAGGTGTAATAGGCTTTCCATAGAGGGCGATAAACACTCTGCTGGTTAATTAATGTTTCGCAATCGTGAGTGAATGCCAGTGTGGGGGCAAACCAGTGTTTAAAGCCCCGTTTTCTGAGTTCAAGTACATAGATGATATCGTCGGCATAAATAAACAGCTCCTTTCTGGGCAGGCCCACTTTCCCCTGGCGTATCAGGTCAATGCGTATAAAAAAGCCGACAAATGAGGACGCATCAATTTCGACAGGCGATGTTCGGTGGTATTCCTTATCAGCCAGGTGAAAGCCATGACGCCCTCGAAAAGCTGTTTTTACCAGTTTTTTAAGATGCCAGAATGGATTTCGACTGGGCCTGTTCATTTCTGATATGCACCCCGATGGCAGATATACTGCGCCAGCCATACTGGCAATTTGATCGGGAATATCCAACGCATTGAATGTATCTATCAGTGTGTCGTGTGGGAAAGCATCATCATCAAAGCATACCAGCCAGTTTGCATCGGGTATGTCATTGGCGATGTACTCAAAACCCCGGTGAAACCCACCGGCACCACCCAGATTTTTGGTATTGTGCAGTACGATAAGGCGCTCATCCTGTTGCTGGTCCAGCCATGAAGCCGTTCCATCGGTGGAGCAGTTATTGACCACCACGACACGGTGAAAGGGCTGGGCAAGGGTAAGGCCCAGACTTTCCTGAAGCTTGTCGATTCGGTTGAAAGTGACAATAAGGGCAACAAGATTCTGTTTCATAAGGTAGATTTTTGAGTCTGTATCGGCAGGGTGAGTAGTGACATTATTGCCTGCTATAGCGATGAACCGGGAATTATTCACTACCGGGCAAGAGAAGTCGAGATGTCTGGTGTGTGAGGATCAGGCCCGGCAGGTTGATAAAAAAGGCTTGAATCTAGTAGGCATTTTTACT
Organism: Parahaliea sp.; assembly: GCA_047974765.1. GTDB lineage: Bacteria > Pseudomonadota > Gammaproteobacteria > Pseudomonadales > Halieaceae > JBKECP01. The sequence continues at coordinate 126,736 of JBKECP010000013.1, forward strand.
GGTAAAACCTTTAAAAACAGTCATAAAGATGATTTTAAGATCCAGCCATAATGTCCAGTTATCAATATAGAACAAATCGTATTCAATACGCTTTTTCAAATCAGTATCCCCTCGCCAGCCATGAACCTGTGCCCAGCCGGTGATACCGCCTTTGACCATGTGCTTTTGCATGTAATTGGGGATTTCATCACGAAACTTTTCTACGAATATTGGGCGCTCGGGTCGGGGGCCAACAATGGACATATCTCCCTTGAGTACATTCCAGAACTGGGGAAGTTCGTCAAGAGAGGTCTTTCGCAACCATTTTCCCAGCGGTGTGGCGCGGGTATCAGAAGGATTAGCCCAAATAGCACCTGTTTGTGCCTCGGCATCAACAGGCATGGTACGAAATTTATACATCGTGAATTCGCGGCCATTCCAGCTCAATCGGCGTTGGCCATAAAAGATGGGGCCGTGACTGCTGGCTTTGACCAGCACGGCGATACACAACAGCAGGGGGCTGATTAACATGAGAATAAAGCTGGAAATAAGTTTATCTTCCAGCAGTTTTATCCAGCGATTAATGCCATCCATAGGGGTTACTGACAAATTCAGTACAGGCATATCAGCAATAGTGCTAATGGAGTGATTGATTAAGCGAAAGCCAAAGAAATCCGGAATCAGGCGTATGTCTACCGATAAAAGCTGTAACTCGCCAATGATGGCTTCAATATGTTCTGCTTCCTTGAGCGGCATGGCCAACCAGACCTGATCAATTCGTCGTTGTTGACACAAGAGGTAAGCTTCTCTGATCCTGCCATAAACAAGTTCTGGCAAATGCGGGAAAACAGTTTGAGCCTGTTGGGGGCTGTTATCAAAATAACCTGCAACTTTAAAGCCGGTCTCGGGTGTGGAGCATATATTATTCAATACGCGAGGGCCTATATCTCCCGCGCCAATAATAACAATATGCCTGAGATTGTAACCTTTGGCTCGCAGCTTCTGAAGTGTTCGCCTAAGTATAAAGCGCATAGTAAGCAGCAGGGCCGCCCCGCAGATATACCACATTAAAAACCATGCGCGTGAGAACATTGCAGATGTTTTCGTAATAACCGACAGAACGGCAAGCATTGCAAAAACGGTTGTCCAGCCCAGTAAAATAGCCGTGAATTCCTGTGCGTAACTGACACCGCGCCAGGCACGATAGAGTGAATACGCCTGAAATATAATCATCAGTAGTAGCACGGAGATGACAATAGCCGCCTGGTAGTGGGTGGATAATGGTTTGGCGCCAAAAACAACGAGATAAGCGGCAATGCAGGGGACAAGAAGCACCAGTACATCAACCAGACGGAAGATCCAGGCCAGCAGGGCGGAATGTTCTCTAAGAAATCCTTGGGGGTGCACTAGTGAGTTTCCTTTGGGCTTCAGGTTATCAGGGGAAGCAGGCAAAGCTCTCCCTCTGACGAGTTTATCCTGATCTAGGCAATTGTTTCTAATATGTTACAAAATCGTGTATCGTATTCTGGTATCTACAGTGAGTGCTAACATAGTGTGGATAATATAGCGCATAGCGCAGGTAACGTGCTTGTTGTTAATGTCGGCATTGCACTATTCCTTTTCTGAACACCCTGATTCTCGGTCTTAGGCATGCATCTGCATGGTATCGGCAATGAATACAGTTGTAACTTTTGGAACTTTTGATCTCTTTCATTTTGGTCACTTGCGGCTTCTCCAGCGTGCCAGAGAATATGGTGATGTTTTATATGTCGGAGTTTCAACAGATGCGCTAAATTATTCAAAGAAAGCCAAATACCCTGTTTTTTCACAAGAGCATCGTATGTCGATCGTCAATGAAATCAAGGGTGTCAGCGGTGTATTTGCTGAAGAGAGTCTGGAGTTAAAGCGTAATTATCTCTTGCAATACAAAGCCGATATCCTTGTCATGGGTGATGACTGGAGAGGGCATTTTGATGATTTATCTGATATATGCCAGGTGGTTTATCTGGAGCGTACGCCGGATCTTTCAACGAGCGAATACAAACAGATTATCAGAAACATTATAGATAGTTTCTAGTATGTTTAAATGTCTGCAAAAGATCTTGTTCAAGAAGAAGTCACCTGTTCGTGGCTTTATGTTTTCCTGTGCATCCTCTTTTCTTCTTATGCTGATAAAAGTACCTGTTTCAGTGCGGCATGAAATTTCTGCTTTTTTTAGATTCAGTGATACCTATCGTGGCCTGCATTCATTTTTATGGCTGATTAATCGTTCGTATTTAAAATTTAATGAAACAGGAAAGAGTTTTCCAATTGGTCTGGCATTGAGTGACAATGCAAGAAGAGACCTTCTTTATAGCAGATTTACAGAAGGAGATGATGAAAGCTATAGTCGGATGAACCTTATTTTTTCTGCACTACAGGAAAATCCTGATTCAAAATTCTGGATAGAACAATATCAGAAAGAGTGTGCAGTAAGGGATGCAAAAAAACAGGGTAGTTTTAATGACAGACCCAAACCAAACAAGCACTCTCTAAATAGCCAATCTGACGCCCTGAGCGCATTGAGCGATCTCAAAAAGCTGTTTGATGATATGGGTACTACCTGCTTCCTTGTCAGTGGCACTTTTCTTGGGCTTATAAGGGAAGGGCGTTTTTTGGGGCATGATTACGATATTGATATTGGTTGTTACTATCAGGATTTTAATATAGAAAAACTGGTTCAGGCAGTATTTCAGTCATCAAATCTCTATATGAAAGAAATTTCTCATTATTTAGGCTTTGATGAAAAAGGCGGGAATTTTTTTGTCAGTGGCAAGCCGCTGGTAGTAAAGCTCGTGCATTCAAGTTATATATCCATTGATGTGTTTATCCATTGGCAACGGGACAAACAGATTTTTCATGGGTCTTCTATACATGTTTGGTCGAATAGTCTTTTTCAGTTAAAAGAATATGATTTTCTTGGTTTGCCATTTTTGGGTCCGGAGGATTATGACAGCTACCTCCGTGAAAACTATGGGAACTGGGAGGAGGAAAAAAAGGATTTTGACTGTGACAGGGACACACCTAATCTTGGCTTTCCTGATACGCCGCAGGCAAGAGTGTATTGTCAGCATCATTCTGTAGATATTAATTTTTTAAGGCAGATATAATTGTAATTATTAAATTTTGCCTGAGTTGGCATTGATTTTTAATAGTTAATCTAAGTGTCGATTTGGTTATTTATTATGCGTCATGATCCAAAGCTGGATGGCTTGCGTGCCATTGCTGCTGTTGTAGTAGTAGCTTTTCATTCGTGGGTGCCTGGGTTTGGGAGTGGATTTCTTGGCGTGGATGTGTTTTTTGTTTTATCTGGATATCTAATAACAAAATTGTTGATAGAAGAAAGATTAAACATGGGGAAAATTAGTTACAATAATTTTTTTGTTAGACGTTTTTGGCGTCTTTATCCAGCATTTTTGCTGCTCCTTTTTATTTATGCTGTTGTTGGGCCAGTTTTATATCCAGAATATGAATTAGCTAAGCATTATAAAGATATTTTAATTTCTGGTTTTTATCTGTCTGATTATGCCGTTGCTTATAATGCTTTGCCATCGGTTTTAAATCACACTTGGAGCCTTGCTGTAGAGGTGCATTTCTACCTGTTATGGCCGTTTATACTCAATTTGATATTGAGAATGCCCAGGAAAAATCTTTTTTTTGTACTATTTATTATGTGGGTGTTAGCAACATTATGGCGGTTATATGCATTCTTTTTGCTTAAGCATGGATGGACTGAAATTTATCATGGCTTTGGTACGCATTGTAGTGGTTTGATATTTGGGGCGCTAATTGCCACGTTGAAACCAATAAAAAAACCGTTCTTTAGTAATATTGGGTTTTTGATCTTGTTAATTGCAGCTGTGCTGTTTAAATGGAAGGAAGCAGAAACAGTCTTTTTTGCCTTTACTTTTTCAGAAGTAGGCTCCGCGCTGCTTATTTTATCTCCTCCTGCCTGGCTGGGTAATAAAGTTCTCGTTTTTACTGGAAAAATATCTTACGGGCTTTATCTTTGGCACTATCCTATCGTTCGCGTTATGAGAAATTTTGAGGCATCTTGGGAGGGAACTTTTTTTGTGAGTCTGGTATTTGGGGCTTTTCTGGCTATAACAAGTTACTACATGCTTGAAAAGCCCTTACTGAAGTATAGAGAAAACAAACAATAAAATTTTAGTTATTTTTTCTAATATTTTTTAGGATAAGTTTTATAGAAAGCGCATGTATTTTATTAAGATATATATAAAATGGATTGAAGAGGTTTTTGATTAATGGAAATAATCGACCCAAAGATTTCTGTTATTATACCTGTATATAATTGTGAAGATTATTTGCAGGACTGTTTGAATTCAATTTATGAGCAAACCTACAAAAATTATGAAATCATAGCGATTAATGATGGATCAACTGATGATAGTCTCGCCATACTTAAACGCAATGCAAGATCCCATAATGCTTTTAAAGTAATTGACCAGGAAAATAAGGGCCAGGGTCATGCTCGAAACAGGGCAGTTAAAATTGCTCGCGGTGAATATATTCAATTTGTTGATTCTGATGATAAAATCGATCCGCTTACTTTTGAGTTGGCTGTAGCGCGGGCAGATAAAGATCAATCAGATTTAGTTCATTATGACTGGAAATTGTTAAGTTTATCAGTGAGTCGTCCGTCAACGTTTGTATATTATAATCAAGATCCATTTCATCATAAATACATGCTAAAAGGTTCTGAGTGTGATGAGCTCATGCGGATCAAGCATTATTTTAGTGTCAACAACCTATATCGTCGATCATTTATTATTGATAAAAAAATTACTTATGGTGAAGTTGGAATCTATGAAGACATTGTATTTATAGTGAGGGTTGCAAATAGCGCAAATAGTATTTCAATACTTCATTCTCCGCTATATATAGTACGACGAAATATGACATCAACCACTAGAACAGGGCATGATGACGATCGTCATGCCATTGGGTATATTAATGCAATCAAAAATTCTTTATATATTTTAAATCCTAGAACAAAGCATACTAATTTTTATCTTTTGAATTATTTTCAGGAAAAATTTATTGTCTACTACATGAATCGAATCCCAAAAGGCAGCAAAAAAAAGTTTTTGAAAGATTTTGTTGATGCCGTATATAAGATGGATGTTGTCATTCCTGGTGGTAATGGTGCAGGCAAGATAATTAGTTTTTGCATTAAAAATAATGTCTATAGTAATCGTAGATATAGCTTATTTAAAACGCTTGTTTATTATAGAAGATATATTCGGCCTCGTATAAACAAAATAAAAAGAAATTTTAAAAAATTGAGGAGTTATTTGAAGAATAAAAATAATAAAAAGCAAAAAACTCGAATTTTAAATCGAAGATCAATAGTTTTTCTTGGTTTTGATTTTCGGTATACAGGAAATTCGCGTTATCTTTTTGAGGCTTTGATATCAAGCGAGCATTTTGAAAGCAGGAACATATGGTTTTCAACATTAGATGACAGGGTTGATAAAAAATATAAATTAATACCTGAAAGTGAAGATTTTTTTAATCGTATAAATGAAGCTGAGCTGATTATAGCTGAGAGTTGGATTCCTGCTTATGTAAAAAAATATTCTGACACTATTATTTTGCAATTATGGCATGGGACAGCACTTAAAAAATTATTGTTTGATAGTAATGAGTCCGAAATTATCGGAAAAAATCCAAGACATAAATTAGAAAAATATAAGGATATTTTGCGTTGGGATTATTTGCTGGTTGATAGTGATGAAGGGGCTGCGCGCTTTCGCAGTGCTTTTTTGTTTCCTGAGCATCGCTTGATTCGTGCTGGTTATCCACGTGTTAAATATCTTATTGATAATATAGAAAATAAAAATAAAAAACAGTTAATTAAAATTGAAGTTGGTTTTTCTGAAGAACAGCTAACAAAAAAAGTGGTGTTATATGCACCAACATGGCGTGATTATAACTATGGTATCTCTTCTGAAAATCAGGATATGAGCTATATCATCGACTTGGAAAAGCTGGCTGAAAGATTGGGTGATGATTATATTATTTTATATAATGATCATCATTATTTGTCGGCAATTCCTGCTCCGAATCATCCTCGTTGTATTAACGTAAGCGCGAATGAGTCACAAGAAATATTGCTTATAAGTGACTTTTTGGTTAGTGATTATTCATCTATAATCTATGATGCCTTTGCAGTTAATATTCCTGTAGCAATTTGTGCACCCGATTATGATGTTTATCAAAAGTCTAGAGGAGTTTACGATGATGCGTGGGATAAATTAAGACCTTTTGTTGTTTATAAGGAAGATGATTTGGTGAAGTATATTAAGAATTTTATGGGCTATGAACATAAAATAAATCTAAATTTTTTAGAGACTTATACATACCATGATCGGGTTAATATTATTGATTTTATCAGTGAGCTAAATGGTGAAACTATAGAGAGAGACTGGTAGATTAAGTGATAATGTCTGTTGATATTCAAAATATACTATTATTGGGCTTTTTGACTTGTTTAATCAGTGACATTGTATGCGCCAACAAAAATACCGCAGGTATGGCTGCGTAAATAATTGCTCTGTTGACCTGGGTGTAATCTAGGGCGAATACATAACGTTCACTGAAGTAATAAACAAAGGCAATAAATAATAGTGTCGCCATGAGGGCGCACAGCTCAACAAAAACGGCCGATATTAACTGCGGTTTTAGTAGTAGATAAAGTAGTGCGGCACATATGAGATAGACTGTCAGGTTCCAGTTAATCATTTTAAACAGTGCGCTGACAAAAGCTGCGCTGACGTTGTGAAAGCTGAAGTCATAGTTGCCAAGGTAGGGCAGTAATATACCCTCTGTCGATAATTTGATCGGACCCAGTGCGGGAATTGAAAACTCTATTCCGATAACAATGGCGGTGATGATGACGACTACCGAGGCAGTCAGGCCGATCATGGTTGGTCGGTGTCGTATGGCAAGGCTGATTAATGCCGTAGCAAGAACAATTGCTCCCATAACCAGTCCTGGCATTTTAATTTGTGTGCAGGCGATGGCGAGTAAAATTGCCAGCGTCAGATATTGAAAACCATGACCGCGCTTCCATGCAGACAGTGCCATGACGGCGCAACCAAAGAAAGCCGCAACCCATAAATCTGCATAGCCCGCCAGTGCAATATGCACATTGATAAAGGGCATGCTGAGTAACATGTAAGTTCCCATAAGCGCGATCACAGGGCTCACTTCCAGCAGTCGAAGGTGGCCATAGCAGGCCAGTCCCATAGCAATGGCGATTAACAGCCAGGGGTAATAAATAGCGGTGTGATCCGCTGTGCCCATGCCCAGCATTGCCCATAGTTGTACCAGTGGAATAATGTTGGGGTATTTCCAGGCGTTGCCGGCGCCAGCGGTATAAATGAGATTGCCCTGATCTGTATTTAACCAGTCGCTTCGGCTTCCCCACTCCACCAGCTCGCCAAAGTGGTACCAGACAAGTGGTTTGGGAGCCCAGTTCATCCACGCATCCCAGGGAAAGAGTGGCAGTAGGGAAAGTTCATGTGCCAGTACCAGATGGCGATAGCACAGCAGCGCCAGCAGCAGACAAGTCAGCCCGGTTTGCCAGGCTTTTTGTGCGGAATGTTTCTGTGCTGTTGCCGGATGTCGGGCGGTTTCTGATGATCTTAGTTTTGTAATTATTACTACACTTATCAAAAGCAGTAGTCCCGCTGGTGCCCAGAAACTTTCAGGAAGATGGAGTTTTTCCCACAACCACAGCAAGGTGGTACTCAATAAAATGCCGATAGCATAACCTTGTCCCAACAGCAGCCAGATGTTTTTTTTACGGGCTTTTTCAAGTATCAGTGCAGTAACCATTGCCCCGGTTAGCCAGGGTAAAAACAGAGCAACAAGTGCGCCAAAAACAGATATTTCATTTGTCATTGTTCACCCTTTTCCTGAATGCGATACAGGCTGCCTTGCTCGTGGTTATCAATAAGTTCAACCTCAAGATGATAATTTTCCCATTCAAGCTGCTGTGTTGCTGTGTTGTAGTTAAGCCCCGGTACCTTTCCAAGAAGTAGAATAAAATCGCCTGCGGATGAGTGGTTTGGCTGAGGGAAGCGATCATAGTTATAGCTATTGTGAGGTAGCAGGTAGTACTGCATTTTTAGTCGTCGATAGGTACGTCGATCTGAATCGTGTAACAAAAATATCCGTGCTCCGGGGGTGGGCAATGCCTTGGTCTTTAGGTGTTGTGCATACAGATAAAGATCGGCATCACGCTCGGCAAGGTGTTTTTCATGCATGCTTTTGTCAGCATACAGATATTTGCTTTCTTCCAGATTAAGGTTCAGTTCATGCTGCCAGAGTGCATCCAGAGATAGCCAGGGAATAAAAACAGCGGTGGCGTAGGCAGTGACATATTGTTTTGGCTTAAATCTTGCCAACAGGCATAGCAAAATAGTGGCTGTCGCTGCCCAGCTTGCCATTGTTACCGTAGGTGACAGAATGGGATTTTTTACTGACCCGATTAGATGGTGAGCTGATTTTTGTGACCACCCCCTCATCAGAGTCCATTCCAGCCAGATGGTTTGCAGCAGCTTTTTTATTGAGGCAGGCTTGAAGGAAAGCTGGTGAATAATAAGTGCGTTGTCCCGTGGTTCTCCGTAGATATCAAGTCCAATTTCAGTGATGGTTCCAGACCAGTTGGCATCTTTTGTCAGGTGCTGAATAATTGGAGCATTATTGTTCCAGTGCAGCAGTGTGCGATGCAATGTATCGCTGTCATCAGCACGGCGCCAGATCAGGTAGGCATATTGTCGGGGATGATAGTTTTCAATATCTGCTTCGATAAAGGGATAGTCCGCCGCATTGATTCGGGTTTTACTGGTAGCCAGACTTCGCCCATCAGACAGGGCGGTGATTTGTAGTGTCTCGTTTTTTGTGTATTTGCCTTCGCCATCACGCATTATCAGGCTGTTGCCATTGAAGCTGCGTTCTGTAATGGCTTTTTTTTCGCCTTCATCGCGTTGCGTATGTAGTTCAGGTGACAGCGAAAGATAAGCGCTCAGCAGTAGTGCTGCACTGATCATCAGTGCAGCAAGTGCAGCCACAAGATTCCACAGAAAATCACGATTGCTGATATTGATGTCACTGGCCGTCATGCAAATTATTCCCAGCGTGTGTTTGTGCCAGTTTACTGGCGAGTGCTATTGCAAGCTCCAGGCTCGATCCGTCCGCTTTGCCGCTACCAGCAAGGTCCAGCGCTGTGCCGTGGTCCACTGAGGTGCGTATGAGTGGCAGACCAAGGGTGATATTGATCGCTTTGCCAAAACCTGCATATTTGAGTACCGGCAGACCCTGGTCGTGGTACATGGCCAGGAAAGTGTCAACTTGTGCCAGCATTGTGGGGTTAAAGGCCGTATCGGCGGGTAAGGGGCCGGTCAGCTGCAATCCCCCTGCGCGCAATTTTTCCACCACAGGGGTGATGACTTCAATTTCTTCGCGGCCCATATGGCCACCTTCACCGGCGTGAGGGTTCAGGCCCAGTACGGCGATATGAGGTGTATTGAGGCCAAATTTATGTTGCAGGTCAGTGTGCAGAATATGAATGGTCTGCTCCAGTGTTTCAGGTGTGATGGCTGCACTGACCTGCGACAGGGGCAGGTGAGTGGTGACCAGAGCTACCCGCAGATTTTGGGTCGCCAGCATCATGACTACGCGGTTGGTTTGGGTTTTTTCTGCCAGAAATTCAGTGTGGCCGCTGAAGGGGATGCCTGCATCATTGATAATGGACTTTTGCACCGGTGCGGTGACCATGGCCTGGAAATGGCCGTGTCGGCAGCCTTCAACGGCAGCTTGCAAAGTGGCAAGAACATAGTGCGCGTTGCGTACATTCAGCACGCCTGTCTGTACAGGTGCGGCCACCGTAAAGGGCAGAACCTGAAGCCTGCCTGGATGATGTTTTTGCGGTGGCTTTTGCCTGTCGTAGGTTTCAATAAGCAATGGCAGGCCCAGTCTGGCGGCGCGTGCCTGTAGAAGATCGGGATCAGCAATAGCTACCAGGCTTGCATCCCACGGTTTTTGTGCCGCCATTATCGTAATATCGGGACCGATACCGGCGGGTTCACCGGTGGTGATGGCGATAGTAGGTGTAACCGTGACTGTGCTCATAGTCTGCTTTATTTGATGTTATTGACACCCGGTTTTATATTTGCAGGATGTAACCGGGTGCCGATGACACTTTATTTAATATCGACATAGGCCTCGTCGCGGATAGTTCTCAGCCAGGCATCAAGTTCTTCCTGATATTTTCGGTTGTGCAGATGTTCAGCTGCTTTATTGCGGATCGCCTGGCTGGTCATGTCCTGATTCCGACGCTCAAGTACATTGATAATGTGCCAGCCAAAACGGCTGTGTAGTGGTTCGGAGATCTGGCCGACTTCCGTTGCATCCATCATGGCTTCAAATTCGGGTACCATTTGGCCGGACTGGGTCCAGCCGAGACTGCCGCCTTCCTGGGCTGAGCCGATATCTTCAGAGTATTCTTTGGCCAGTTCGCCAAAATCTTCGCCATTTTCTGCGCGCTGTCTGAGCCTGGTAATCAGCTTGCGGGCCTGCTCGTCGGTCATGATTTCACTGGGACGAATAAGGATATGGCGGACTTTTGTTTGAGCTACAATCTGTTCACCGCCACGTTTGGCGTTCATGCTGATTAAGTGAATGCCACTGGCACTGCGAATGGGGTCAGCGGTTTCACCAACGGCAAGGCCGGGTGCAATGTTGGCGAACAGGGAGGGCAGATCATCCTGCTTACGCCAGCCCAAATCGCCGCCAGAGAAGCGGTAAGGACTGGTGCTGGATGAGATAACGGTGTCAAAGGCTTCGCCGGCACGAATACGTTTGAGTAATTTATTGACCTGTGCTTCTGCCGCTGCAACCTGCTCATCGCTGGCATCCGGTGATAGTGGCAGCAGGGCGTGAACAATACGGTATTCAGGCTGACTCTGTTCCTGTCCTTCCGGCGAAGTCAGAAAATTATCGATTTCCTGATCGGTGATCTGGATGCGTTGATTGACGTTACCGGACTGTACCCGTTGCAGTATCATTTCCCGGCGCACATCTTCACGCATGGCGGTATAGGATTGACCTTCCTGTTCCAGCCGGGAGATGAACTGGTCGACAGACAGGTTGTTTTGGGCGGCAATCCGCCCTACAGCGGCATCCAGTTGGGTATCGGAAATACGCACACCGGCACGTTGGCCCAGTTGCAACTGGATACTCTCCAGTATCAGCCGGTCGAGTGTCTCTTTGATCAGTACATCCTCGGGCGGCATGTCCATTCCACGTCTGCGAACGTTTTCAGCAATCGTGGTCAGTCGCCCGCGCAGTTCGGAGGCCATGATGATATCGTCATCAACCACGGCAACAACCTGATCCAGTATTTCAGTATTGGCCCGAACGGTGAGTGACCCCAGGCACAGGGCAAGTCCCAGCATGACATGCAGTAAAATTTGAAAGCGGCGGTACAACGGTGTGCCCTCCTCGGGGTTGTGGTTAATACTCACGTTCTTTAAAACCTCTGATCATGTCTTCGAGCAGGCCGGTGACACGGCTGCCAAAGCCGCCCATACCTTTGAGTATGATTTGGACCTGCATTGAATACTCCCGTTCCAGATTGGGGTCGGAGTAATCGGTATTCAGGCCGGTGTTCGTATCGTAATAGCGCAGATAAAGGAGTCTGGCCTGCCAGCAGCAGGTATCGTACTCGACGCCAATCATGTCTTCTATGCTGGTATTGGCTTCAATACTGTAATTAATGGCGCCAAATAAGGTCCAGCGATTGGCCAGAGGGTAGTAGGCAGAAAAATGGGCCTGTTCAGTCACTATTTGGCTTTCGGTGGCTGTCAGTGGGCGACGGTAGGAGTAACCGGCGTTGAGTATGGCGCCATTATTGCTTTCATAGCCTGCCTGCACATGGCCTGCATTCATTTTTGAGTTGTAGGGATCCCAGACCATGCTTGAGCGTAGTGTCAGGCGTTCATTGGGATAAAAGTTAACCTCGGCGGCCATTTCAGAGCCTGATTGATCAATCGGGTCATCCTCGGCCAGCAGGCGGACCTTGCGATCCCTGAAGTAGAAAATCTGGCCGATACTGGCATTGAGATGCTCGCGCCCGTCTTCGTCACTGATATAACGTGTGGTCAGGCCCATCGACAGCTGGTTGGCGTCGTCGAGGCGATCGCGTCCGGAAAAGCGGGTTTCACGAAAGAGCTGGTTATAGCTGAAGGTCAGCTCGGCCGAGTCGAAGTCTGGTTGATCGCTCTGATCCTCGAACTCGCTGTACAAATAATAGAGGCGGGGTTCGAGCGTTTGCACCAGGCCGCGATCACCAAAGTGTGTCTGGCGGTCAAAATATAATCCTCCGTCCAGACTGAACAGGGCGGAGCCGGTGGAGGGAGATTCCTCCTCATAACCCTCTTCCAGGTCGGTCAGGTCATATTCCAGATAGCGGTATTTAAGTGTTGGCTTGAGAAAGCCCGATTGCCAGTTCATTGGATAGCTGGCGCCCGCTTCGCTATAAAAACGCTGACCCTTGACCCGCTCCTCGTCCGTATCAAAATAAGAATACTGGCCCAGCAAAATGGGGGTTACTTCAAAGGGAGTGTTATTGGGGCGGTACTGGCCAGTGATCTGGGGTAATTTTTTGTAGTCGTCACGAATATCGTCCGCCAGCGACTGGTAGCGCTGAAAGTCAACGCTGGCCAGCCAGCGATCACCGAGGTAGTCCAGTGAGGCCAGTTGTAGCAGGCTGGTTTCGCGGCGGGTTTCAAGGTTGGTGGTTTGCAAATCCTTCAGGTAATCGACGTCAGAGGCTTTGCTGTAGTCCACTCGTGAGCGCCAGCGTTTTTCAAATAGGCCCGAGTGCTGAATCTGGCCAAGCCAGCGCTTGTGATCGTCAAGTTCGGGGTGTTCGTCTTTGTAGAGATCATCCTCGGCCATATAGGCTCCGCCAACAGTCCAGCGGCCGATGGTGGGGCTCAGGTAGCGGAGTTCCACTTCGTGATTAAAACCGCGATCACCAATATAGCGCGGTGTATAAAGTGCATCATAATTGGGGGCAAGGTTCAGGTAGATCGGCACAGCGAGGTCGAGTCCGCCCTGAGAATCACTGCCAATATCGGGCCACAGCAGACCGGTGCGGCGTCGGTCATCCAGAGGCAGACGCATCCAGGGCAGATAAAAAACGGGTATATCAGCTACCCGGATTCTGGCGCCACGGGCCGTGCCCACGCCTTCCTCAAGGTCCAGCTCCATTGAGTCGGCACTGATCAGCCAGTCACTGTCACCTGGCGCACAGTAGGTCAGGCCGCCATTGTCCACATGAATCAGGCCATCGCTGTCCCGGCGCAATACATTGGCTTCGCCGCGCATATGTTGCTGGTGCAGAACAAACTCACTGTTGATAATTTCAGCTTCGCCGGTTTCAGCGCTGAAATTGGCCTGTTCGCCGCGCAACAGTATACCTGGCTCACGAAAAACAATATTCCCTTTGAGTGTGCCATTGCCTGTAGTGCGATTGTACTGGGCTTCTTCGCCGCTGAGCTGACGATACCCCTGCTGCACACTGACACCACCGTGCAGGTAGACTTCATCCCCTTCAACCTCGCTGCTGGTGGCGGTGGCATTGATGTCCTGTGCCTCTGGTGGTGCGCTGGTATTAGCATCGGCGAGCGGGTCAAGATAGCCGCCGCGACAGCTTTCACATTCGGAATTGTGCATGGCCTTTGGCAGTTCGCGCAGAGAAACCCAGTCGAGGGCGCTGGAGGCCTGGAATTCATCGAGGGTGTAGGTGCGCAGTTCGGGTTCGGGGGCACAGTCTTCGCGGCTGGTGCAGTCTTCACTACTATTGCTGGTATCGGCCTGAGTGGATTCCTGGGCACCAGCCAGCAGAGGCAGAGCCAGACTCACTGCCAGTGCAAGTGTGTGAGGTATCCCTCTACAGGATTTTGTTGATGTTCTTGTTCGGGCAGGCGTCATCAAGCTTGGGTGCAATTTATGAAATAAACGTGGATGATAAAGCATCCCCTATTCGATGTCTGTGTTTCTGAGGAGCTGTTGTTGACGGATCGAGATCAAAAATCGGGCCAAGGCTGGCTGGTATTGCTGTACTGGGCCCGTGAGCGGGCGCCAGCTGCATTTGCCAATGCCATTCTGGAGCCGGTAGCCGGTGACGCCAGCAATCGGCGTTATTTTCGCTTGAGCCAGAGGGACGGTGTGGCTGATGAGGGTAGCGCTAATAGTCTGATTGTTGTTGAGGCACCCCCGCAAACCGAGAAAAATGAGGCCTTTTTAGCTATCCAGGAGATACTGGTTGCCGCAGGTATCCGAGTGCCTGCGGTGTTGGCGGTGGATTTGTGCCGGGGTTACCTTTTGCTGGAGGATCTGGGGGATAACCTGCTGCTGTCACAACTCAATGAGAGTTCGGTGGACACTTGGTATGAGCGGGGGCTGACGCTGTGTCAGCATCTGGGGCGGGTTGTTGTTTCTGATGCAGATAACTATGCGCTTGCTAACTATGATCAGGCACTGTTATCAGAAGAACTGAGCCGCTTTCCCCGGTGGTTCTGCGAAGCCTTGCTGAATTATTTCTTCACACCGGATGAATCTGAAATAGCAGCGAAGCTGTTCGGATTGCTGATTGATTCTGCTCTGGAGCAGCCACAGGTATTGGTTCACAGGGATTTTCACAGCCGCAATCTGATGATTGACAAAGACGATGAACTGGCGGTGATTGATTTTCAGGATGCGGTCCGTGGCCCGCTAACCTACGATGTGGTTTCCCTTTTGCGCGATTGCTATATCCGCTGGCCCCGGCCACAGGTTGAGGCTTGGGCGCTGGCTTATCGCAACCGTCTGCGGGCGGCGAACCTGATTGAGGCCGTCGATGAGCTACAGTTTTTGCGCTGGTTTGACCTGATGGGGCTGCAACGTCACCTGAAGGTGCTTGGCACCTTTGCCCGGCTTTATCTGCGTGATGGCAAACACGGCTATCTGGCTGATCTGCCTCGGGTTTGTGCCTATGTTGAGGAAGTGCTTGCCCTGTATGCGCCGCAGTTGCCTGCGGTGGCGGCTTTTCAACACTGGTGGCGTGAGCATTTGCTGCCGCTGATGGCAGATCAGCCATGGATGCAGATAAAATGAAGGCCATGATTCTGGCTGCGGGGTTGGGTAGTCGTATGCGGCCACTGACCGATCACACGCCCAAGCCTCTGCTGAATGCCGGGGGCAAGCCTCTACTGGTTCATCATATCGAGCGCCTGGCACAGGCGGGTTTTAGTGAGCTGGTGATCAATGTATCACACCTCGGCCAGCAGATTGTCAGCTACTGTGGCGATGGTAGCCGCTGGGGCGTATCCATCGCTATTTCGACGGAGGTCGAACCACTGGAAACCGCCGGTGGTATCGTACAGGCCTTGCCTTTGCTGGGTGATGAGCCTTTTGTTGTTATTAATGGCGATATCTGGACGGACTACCCGCTGGCGCGACTGAAGACTCTGTTATCGTTGCTTGAAGGGCAGGCGCATCTGGTAATGGTTGACAGTCCGCCACAGCATCCATTGGGTGACTTTCTGCTTGATGAAGGTGGCCGGGTAAAAGTGCGTTCAGCCCAGGCTGTCGGCCTTACCTATGCCGGAATCGGTGTCTACAGTGCAGGCTTTTTTGCTGGTATTGCGCCAGGCAGGCTGGCTCTGCGGCCGTTGCTGGATACGGCAATTACCCGGGAGCGCCTGTTGGGTGAGCATTTTCAGGGGCAGTGGGAGGATATTGGTACACCTGAACGGCTGGCCGCACTAAATCAGCGCCTGCAAGTGTGAACTGTGAGCGGGTTATGACTAAAATACGCTTTTTTTAAATTGAAACCCAGCCGGAAATTGCGGAGTTCACCATGGCCGACTATCTGATTGCGCCCTCCATCCTGTCTGCGAACTTTGCCCGCCTGGGCGAGGAAGTGGACCGTGTCCTGGCCGCTGGTGCTGATATTGTTCACTTTGATGTGATGGACAATCACTACGTACCGAACCTCACTATTGGCCCGATGGTCTGCAGGGCGCTGCGCCAGTATGGAGTGAGCGCACCCATTGACGTGCATCTGATGGTGAGTCCGGTGGACCGTATGATTGGTGATTTTGCCGAGGCCGGTGCCAGTTATATTACCTTCCACCCGGATGCTTCCACCCATGTTGATCGCTCTCTGCAAATGATTCGGGATGCCGGTTGTAAGAGCGGGTTGGTGTTCAATCCTCACATAGGTCTGGATGCTCTGAAATATGTGGTGGATAAAGTCGATATGGTGCTGCTGATGTCGGTTAATCCAGGTTTTGGTGGTCAGTCCTTTATTCCGGCCACACTCGACAAGCTGCGCGAAGCCCGGGCGCTGATCGATGCCTCGGGCTTTGATATTCGCCTGGAAATTGACGGTGGTGTAACACCGGACAATATTGCCCGTATTGCCGCTGCCGGTGCTGACACTTTCGTTGCCGGTTCGGCTATCTTCAATCAGCCTGACTATGCTGCGGTGATTGCCGCAATGCGAGCCGCGCTGGCAGGTGTGCAGTTAGCATCCGGAGCAGCCAAACCAGAATATTGACGGGGGTCTGCCTGGCAGATTTGAGTACGATGCAGATAAGCGGGACTGCAAGGGATTGCTTATGGTGTTGGTCTACCGGTGGAGCATAGGTAATATGCCGGTATTACCTGCGCGACGCCAGTGGTATAAGTGGTATATCAGTGGCACGCCAGGCTTGTCTGGCACGGCTTGCGCAGGTCTCTGCCCCCCTGTAGAGTGTGCTTTTGCTCGTGTATGGAGAAGGTTTGTGGAGAGTGCTGTGCAAGCAGCCCAGGGTAGCGGCGTCGATTTTCTGTCGATGCGTGAAGTCACTCGCTGGCGATGGTAGCCAGCGAGTTTTGTTATCTGTTGATATCCCCATTTATCCGCCACTTGCCTTCAGGAACAATCCATGGACACCGAGGAATTTGCTGCGCTGGCTGCGCAGAACTATAACCGTATCCCTGTCAGTACCGAGGTGCTGGCTGATCTTGAAACCCCAGTCAGTGCCTATCGCAAGCTGGCTGAAGGACCTTACTCCTACTTTTTTGAATCCGTTCAGGGCGGGGAAAAGTGGGGGCGGTATTCCATTATCGGCCTGCCCTGCCGCATCTTGCTGAAGATCTTTGATCACCGCGCTGAAATCTGGATTGACGGCAAGCTGAGTGAGTGTAGCGAGGTCGATGATCCGCTGGCCTTTGCCGAGCAGTTTCAACAGCGTTTTTACAGTGCGCCACTGGCGGGTTTGCCGGTCTTTCACGGCGGTCTGGTGGGGTATTTTGGTTATGATTGTGTGCGCTATGTTGAGCCGCGGCTGCGACCGACAATGCCGCCGGATCACCTGGGCAGTCCCGATATTCTGCTGATGGTATCGGATGAAGTGCTGGTATTTGACAACCTGGCGGGCACGATACGTCTGATTGTCAATGCCGATCCAGCTGAACCCGATGCGCTGATGCGGGCCCGGCGTCGGCTGACAGAGCTGGCTGGGCAGTTGCCCAAACCGATGGCACCACTGCCGGGGGTCGATCTCAATGCGGCTCTCGATGAAGAACTTGAGCGCAGTGCCAGTTCAGATTTCACCTACGAGCGTTACGCTGCCGGTGTCGAGCGAGTGAAAGAATATGTACTGGCCGGGGATGTGATGCAGGTGGTGCCCTCCCAGCGTATGAGTGTGCCTTTCAGTGCGCCGCCCCTTAATCTTTACCGCGCCCTGCGCAATCTCAATCCTTCACCCTATATGTACTACCTCGATCTGGAAGATTTTCATATCGTTGGCTCCTCACCGGAGATTCTGGCACGTCTGGAAGGAGGCGAGGTGACCGTCAGGCCAATTGCGGGTACCCGACGCCGTGGTCGCAGCGAGGAAGAGGATATTGCCATGGAGGCAGAGCTGCTGGCAGATCCGAAGGAGATCGCCGAACATTTGATGCTGATTGACCTGGGCCGCAATGATGTTGGCCGTATTGCCAGCACTGGCAGTGTCGAGCTGACCGATAAAATGGTGGTTGAACGCTATTCTCATGTGATGCATATCGTGTCCAACGTCAAAGGTCGGCTTAAGGCGGGAAAGTCGGCCGTCGATGTGCTGCGAGCCACTTTGCCAGCGGGTACTTTGAGCGGTGCGCCCAAGATTCGGGCAATGGAAATCATTGATGAACTGGAGCCCGTCAAACGCGGTGTTTACGGTGGAGCTATCGGTTATATTTCCTGGGCGGGGGATATGGATACTGCCATCGCCATTCGTACGGCGGTGATCAAGGATGAGCGGCTCTATATCCAGGCTGGCGGCGGGGTTGTGGCGGACTCCGTGGCCGAGCTGGAGTGGAAGGAAACTCACAATAAGGCCCGGGCAATGTTTCGGGCAGCATCAATGGTTTTGGCAGCAAAAGACTGACTGTGACAGCCTGCTGCTGAAGCATGAATTATAAAATCTCCTGAAAAAATACTGGCTTTTATGGCGGGCCGGGTTCTATACTCGCCGCGCCCTTAGGGGAGTAGTCGTCTTCAGCCGTTTTATGCGTGAGTGAAAGCGTGCTGAGAGTATCTGTCAACATACTTGAGCCCTCAATGGCTCATGGCAGACACCTATTGCATTCCGGTAATATTACCCGGCAATAATTATTGTCAGGTTAACAGGGTGACACGGGTAGTGTCGCCCATTGGCGTAGCCAATATAAGACCTTGACTGGCGAGAAAAATCACACTTTTTTGCGGCCAGGAAAGGGCGGCAATTAAATAGATCAATGAGGTCTATTTAATTGCTAGGGTAATAGTGACAAGACCTGAGGTAATATGCAGCACCTATGGCGGGAGGTTGTGTATTGCCTTTGTCTTATAACTATCCCGCCGGAGTCTGCCCAATGGAAGCCTTTGCCACCTCAACCATCACCGTCGCCCTGGCGGAAATTGGTGACAAAACCCAACTTTTATCCCTGTTTCTTGCCGCCCGTTTTCGCAACAAGTGGGCTATTATCATGGGGATTTTCGTCGCTACCCTGATCAACCACGGTGCTTCAGCCTGGCTGGGTGGCTGGATCGGCCAGTTCCTGCAAAGTCAGATGGGGCAGTGGATGATTGGTGGCAGCTTTGTGTTGTTGGGGTTGTGGCTGCTGATACCGGACAAGGACGACAGCGGTGACTCTGCCATTCACCGCTACGGTGCTTTTGTTGCCTCTACCGTGTTGTTCTTTCTGGCTGAAATCGGTGATAAAACCCAGATTGCCACAGTTCTGCTGGGAGCACAGTACGACAGTATTGTGTGGGTTACGGTAGGCACGACACTGGGTATGCTGCTGGCCAATGTGCCGGTTGTTTTTGCCGGAGAATATCTGATGCAGCGCATTCCTCTGAAACTGACCCGCATACTGGCGTCACTGGCCTTTATTCTGGTGGGTTGTTTTAAAATTTTGGGTTTTTGAGCTGTTTAAAATTGTTCATGTTCATATTGGAACCTGTGAGTTGGCAGTTGGTCGAAACAGGCGGGAAATGTCTGTTATTGCTTTTTATACTTAACCGTCGTTTGGCTTTTATGCTACGGTTCCATAACTGTTACTGACTGGAGATCAATGCGATGAAACGCCTGTTATTACCGCTGCTTGTGATCAGCCCGCTGGCATTTGCCGGCCCCGAGTGTACGACCGCCGACCCATCCGGCTGGCTTGATCAGGCACAGTTTCAGGAGACACTGAAAGAGGCGGGTTACAAGATCAGGAAGTTTAAGATCACCGATGGCAAATGCTACGAAATCTATGGCTGGGACAAAGAAGGTCGCAAGGTTGAAATCTATTTTGATCCGGTGTCCGGCGATCCGGTAAAAACTGAAATCAAGGACTGATACGCTGAGCGCCAGCATTACATTGTGGGATCCGCTACTGCGTCTGTTCCACGCATCGCTGGCGCTGTCATTTTTCGCCAATTATTTCTTCACCGAAGCCGGTGACGACTGGCATCAGTGGATAGGCTACTACGCCTGTGGCTGCTTGCTGTTTCGCTTTATCTGGGGCTTTATCAGTAACGGTGCCGCCTCCTGGCGAGCCTGCTGGCCCACACTTACAAAATTACAGATTCACGCTCAACTGTTGCGAAAAGGTGAAACGCACCGCGAGCTGGGCCATTCTCCTATTGGGGCACTGGTAATGATTGTGATGATGCTGGCTATGCTCGGTTTGGGTATTACCGGCCTGATGATGGAGGAAATTGATTATTTCTGGGGTGAAGAGTGGCTTGAGTATCTGCACGCAGTGCTAGCCAATACACTGGCGGCAATTGTAGTTATTCATATACTGGCTGCAATTGTGGAGAGTATCCGCCTGCGTGAAAATCTGCCCTGGTCAATGCTTACCGGCAGACGTCGCTTACCTGATCAGGCTATTGATCTGACAATCGATTTTGCTGATAGCGACAATCAAATAGTGAGGAATTCATCTATTTGATTGTCAGGTTAATAACCCGATAATTTATATGGCCGGGTTAATTTGTACGCCTGTGATTGTAGAGACAGACGGGCTGTCCGTGCTACATTGCCCTGCTTTTTATAAAGCCTTTCCATTTGTTTGGCAGCAGTGATAGCCCTTCAAATCAATCATATCCGAAGCAAGAGCCTGTCATGTCTAAAGTCTTGATGATCGATAATTACGACTCCTTTACTTACAACATCGTGCAGTATCTGGGAGAACTTGATGTCGAGGTCAAAGTGGTGCGCAATGATGAAATCAGCGTGGCTGATATCGAGGCGCTGGCGCCAGAGCGTATTGTAATTTCCCCCGGTCCCTGTACGCCCAATGAAGCGGGTATTTCAATGGCGGTTATCCGTGAATACGCAGGCCGATTGCCGCTGTTGGGTATCTGTCTGGGGCATCAGAGTATCGGCCAGGTCTTTGGCGGTAATGTAGTGCGGGCAAGGCGGGTGATGCACGGCAAAATTTCAGCCATTCACCACCGTGGGCAAGGGGTTTTTGCCGGTCTCGGCCAGCCATTTGGGGCCACGCGCTACCACAGCCTGGTGGTGGCTAAAGACAATTTGCCGGACTGCCTGGAAATTACGGCCTGGACTGAAACTGAAGCCGGTGATATCGATGAAATTATGGGCCTGCGCCATCGGGAGCTGGCGATTGAAGGGGTGCAGTTTCACCCTGAATCGATTCTGAGTGCCCACGGCCATGATCTGCTCAAAAATTTTTTGCAGGGAGCGAAATGATGAATATTCAGGAAGCCTTGCCTATCTGGGTGGCGGGTCGTGATATTGAGGCGCAGCAGATGGCCTCGGTGATGCGGCAGGTTATGTCTGGCGGTGCTACCGATGCGCAGATTGGCGCCATGCTGATCGCTTTGCGGATGAAGAGTGAGAGTATTGATGAAATTGCCGCTGCCGCTACAGTGATGCGGGAGCTGGCCCTGCCGTTGGTGGTGTCAGATACATCAAAGGATCATCTGGTTGATCTGGTGGGAACAGGTGGCGATGGCGCCAACCTGTTTAATGTGTCCACAGCCGCCACTTTTGTGGTGGCGGCCTCTGGTGCGCGGGTGGCCAAGCACGGCAATCGTTCGGTGTCTTCCACCTCTGGCAGTTCTGATTTGCTGGAAGCACTCGGTGTGCCGTTGGATCTTGGCCCGGAACAGACCGCACGCTGTATTGACGAAGTGGGTATGGGCTTCATGTTCGCGCCCAATTACCACAGTGCCATGCGTTACGCTGTTGGCCCACGCAAAGAGCTGGGTATTCGTACCTTGTTCAATATTCTCGGGCCGCTGACCAATCCTGCGGGAGTACGGCGGCAAGTGTTGGGTGTATTTAACGGGGCGCTTTGTGAGCCGTTGGCGCGGGTACTTAAGGCCCTCGGTCACGAGCATGCGCTGGTGGTGCACGCCGATGATGGTCTGGACGAGTTGTCAGTGGCTGGCCCCAGTCAGGTAGCTGAACTGCGCAACGGCAGTATCAGCAGTTATCGTATGCGGCCAGAGGATGTTGGTCTGCAAACTCAGTCTCTGGATGGTTTGCAGGTGTCCAGTGCACAGGAATCTGCGGCTTTGGTGCGTGCGGCCCTGTCCGGTGAAGCGCGTAATGAAGCGCAAAAAGCCGCCGCCATGATCGCCCTCAATGCGGGGGCGACTATTTATGTCTCTGGCCTGGCCGCTACCTGTGCCGATGGTGTGGCAATAGCGGAAGATTTGATCGCCTCAGGTCAGGCTATGGAAAAACTGCTGGATTTTGTTCGCTTTAGCCAAATGGTCAGGGAGGTGGCATGAACACCTTGGTCCCGACAGTTTTGCGGCGCATTATTGCACGCAAATGGGAGGAACTTGCCGAGCGTCGTCGCCACAATAGTCTGGCAATGCTGGAGGCCCGTATCAGTGAGCAATCACCGGTGCGCGGTTTTACCAGACGATTGGTCGACAGGGCCGGACGGGGTGAAACTGCGGTTATTGCTGAAGTTAAAAAAGCCTCGCCGAGCAAGGGTGTCATTCGTGAGGATTTTCAAGTGGCTGCTATTGCCCGCAGTTATGAAGCCGGTGGCGCTGCCTGCCTGTCGGTACTGACCGATATGGATTTTTTTCAGGGCAGCGATGACTATCTGCGCGAGGCGCGAGCCGTTAGTTCACTGCCGGTGATTCGCAAAGATTTTACCGTTGATCCCTATCAGGTAATAGAAGCCAGGTCGATCGGGGCTGATGCCATTTTGCTGATTGTGGCGGCACTGGAACAGGCGCAGTTGCAGGAGTTGTTACAGACAGCTCTTGAAGTGGGGCTGGATGTGCTGGTGGAAGTGCATGACCGGGCCGAGCTGGAGCGGGCATTGATGTTGCCAGCAGCACCGCTGTTGGGCATTAATAACCGCGATCTGCATACTTTTGACACCCGTCTTGAAACAACACTGGAACTGCTGGCCCATATACCCGCCGAACGGACAGTGGTTACCGAAAGTGGTATTCATACGACTGAAGATGTGGCCCGGATGCGCGCACAGGGCGTGCACGCATTTCTGGTTGGCGAGGCCTTCATGCGCACCGATGACCCCGGCGAGCAATTGCGGGAGCTGTTCTTCAGCTGATACTGCCGGAGCTGTGACTTGCGTCGACTAGCGGGTCCCGTAGACCACCATGGTTTTACCCGAGACGGAGACCAGTCCGTCCTCTTCCAGTGATTTCAGCACTCGCCCGGCCATTTCGCGGGAGCAGCCCACAATTTTACCCAGCTCCTGGCGGGTGACCTTGATCTGCATGCCGTCGGGGTGGGTCATTGCATCGGGTTGTTTGCACAGATCCAGCAGTGTATGTGCGACCCGGCCCGATACATCAACAAAGGCAAGATCCTTGAGTTTGCGGGTGGTCTGGCGCAGGCGGACCGACATCTGCCGGGCGATGGCAAACAGGATATCCGGTATCTGACTGCGAATCTGATTGAAACGCTCATAGCTGATGGAGGCAACCTCGCACTGTGTTTTGGCAATAACCATGGCGCTGCGCACCTCGTCACCTTCACCAAACAGGCCCATTTCGCCGAAAAAATCGGCGGTATTGAGATAGCTGACCACCATCAGGTGGTCGGGGTTGTCTTCATCCTGAACCTGAATGGAGACAGAGCCATCCAGAATCAGGTACAAAGTGTCACTGGCAGCACCTTCTTCCAGAATAACACTCTTGGGTTTGTAATCATGTCGTTGGCAATGAAGGAGAAAATTCTCTACGTTGGGGATGGCATTCACAATTTGTGGCTTCAGCACTTGACATTTCTCCTTGTGCGCGAGGTTTGCTGGGCAGGGCAATCTTACCCCGGTCGGCGCAAAGTAAAAAGCCCTTTGCTGTGTTAAGCTCCGCTCCCATTCAAGCCCGTGTAGAAGGAGAAAGGGCATGCAGGCAACAGTAAAGTGGACTGATGGTCTGATGTTTCTGGGGGAGTCCGGCAGCGGCCACACGGTGGTGATGGATGCCCCGGAGTCGCTGGGTGGCCGGGATATGGGGCTGCGTCCGATGGAACTGTTATTGCTGGGTGTCGGTGGTTGTTCTTCCTTTGATGTGATCAACATGCTCAAGAAGGCCCGCCAGAAAGTAGTGGATTGCCGTGTTGAACTCAGTGCCGAGCGCGCAGATGCGGTGCCGGCGGTGTTCACCGCCATCAAGCTCCACTTCGTGGTGACGGGCATTGACCTGAAGGAATCACAGGTCAAGCGGGCGGTTGAGCTGTCGGCGGAAAAGTACTGCTCCGCTTCCATTATGCTGGCCAGTGCCAGTGTCGATATCAGTCATGATTATGAAATTGTGGCGTTTGTGCCTGAATAGGGAATGCCAGGCAGGTTTCTCTCGTGCCCGCACTCCTCGGCATATATACAGCACCGTATGCGTTCCCACGCGGAGCGTGGGAGCAAGGAAGGCTGTAAATACGGCTTCAAAACCAGTAACTGCTTTCGGTCATCAATTTTGACAGGCAGCTCATGGTTTCTTTCACGGGCTGGGGGAAATCAACACCCCCTGCTGCCAGGGCATTGTGGCCGTGGCGTTCTTCGTCTGTAAGCATCTGCTGTAGAATCAGCCGCGATTTGCGATCGTCTTCTGGCAGGGATTTAAGATGAGCCCGCAAATGCTGGCAGACGCGCTCTTCGGTGGCGGCGACAAAACCTAGACTCCACTTGTCGCCGATGGCGCCAGCGGCGGCTCCGAGCATAAAGGAAAAACCGTACCAGGCCGGATTAAGTCGGCTGGGGCGGCTGTCCAGTTCATCCAGACGCTGAGCGCACCAGCTCAGATGGTCGGCTTCCTCCTGGGCGGCGGCACGCATTTCTTCGCGCACATCGGGCAGGCGGGCGGTCAGTGACTGGCCTTGATAGAGCGCCTGGGCACAGACTTCGCCAGTGTGATTTACACGCATCAATCCGCTGATATGGCGGCGTTCGTGCTCATTGAGTGCCGTGTCTTTGTGGCCCTCAGCCGGAGATGGGCGTGCGGGGGGCTGTGCCTGTTGTGACAGCGAGCGCAGTACGGTGTCTGCTTCACTGAGAATACGATCGAGCAAAGACAGTTTGCGTTGTGAGTCAGACATGCAACTTCCTCCGTCAGGCACTGGTATCGGTGTTTGTACCGATATCCTGCTGGCGGGCAATGGCGCGCCAGCCAATATCGTTGCGGCGGGTAATGCCGGGCCAGTTTATTTTGTCCGCTGCTTCATAGCATGTGCTTTGGGCCTGGCTGATATCCTCGCCGAGGGCAGTTACGCAGAGTACGCGACCGCCACTGGTGAGAACATCCTCACCCCTGAGGCTGGTGCCAGCATGGAAAATTTTAACGGTGTCAGGGAAAGTGCTGCTCAGGCCTGTAATCAATTCACCCTTGTCATAGCTGCCGGGATAACCGCCGGCGGCCAGCACTACACCAATGGCGTCACGCTCGTCCCAGCTGGCCTGCGCTTTGTCAAGTTCGCCCGCCAGAGCCCGCTGGCACAGCTCGACCAGATTTGACTGCAAACGCAACATGATGGGTTGAGTTTCCGGATCGCCAAAGCGGCAGTTGTATTCGATCACCTTTGGCTGGCCGCTGTCGTCAATCATCAGGCCAGCATAGAGAAAACCGGTGTAGGCATTGCCCTCAGCGGCCATGCCGTGCACTGTCGGCAGAATGATGTCGTCCATGATGCGCTGGTAGACAGCCGGGTTGGTATCTACCACCGGTGCCGGTGAATAAGCACCCATACCGCCGGTGTTGGGACCGGTGTCGCCCTCGCCAATGCGCTTGTGGTCCTGACTGGTAGCCATTGGCAGTACATGCTCACCGTCGACCATTGCGATAAAACTGGCTTCTTCACCACTCAAAAATTCTTCAATCACAACGCGGCAACCGGCATCGCCAAAGGCGTTGCCTGAGAGCATGTCGCGGACGGCTGCTTCGGCTTCAGCGAGAGTCTGAGCCACAATGACGCCCTTGCCGGCGGCCAGCCCGTCAGCTTTGATGACGATGGGTGCGCCCTGCTGACGCAGATAGGCAAGCGCTGGTTCCAGCTCGGTGAAATTGGCGTAGGCGGCGGTGGGAATCTGGTGACGGGCCAGAAAATCCTTGGTAAAAGCCTTGGAGCCTTCGAGCTGGGCTGCACCCCGGCAGGGACCAAAGCAGGCCAGCTGGCGTTCGCTGAAGTAATCGACAATACCCTCGACCAGTGGCGCCTCCGGACCAACGATAGTCAGGCAGACATTATTGGCAGCGGCAAAATCTGCCAGGGCGGTGAAGTCCATTGCGTCAATAGCCACATTCACAAGACCCGGCTCACGGGCGGTGCCGGCATTGCCCGGGGCTACATAAACCGTCTCTATACCTGCGGCCTGTATGGCCTTCCAGGCCAGTGCGTGCTCGCGGCCACCACTGCCGATTACCAGTACATTCATAGTGATTCTGCTTCCTGAATTGGATTATTACCGGGTTAGACCTGATTTGAGGTGTGTGTTGACCTCCTGCTTCAGAGGGCGTTCTAGTGTCGAAAATGCCGCATAGCCGTAAATACCATCGCCATACCGTGTTCGTCAGCCGCCGCAATCACTTCCTCATCGCGGATCGAGCCGCCGGGCTGGATAACGGCGGCAATGCCGCGCTCACCGGCACTGTCGATACCATCGCGGAAGGGGAAGAAGGCATCAGAGGCCATTACTGATCCTTTTACTGCCAGCCCGGCATGTTCGGCTTTGATGGCGGCGATACGGGCCGAGTTGACCCGACTCATCTGACCGGCGCCCACCCCTATGGTCTGGCCCTGGTTGGCGTAGACGATGGCATTGGACTTGACGAACTTGGCCACTTTCCAGGCGAACAGCAAGTCTTGTAATTGCTGCTCACCGGGCTGAATTTTAGTGACTACCTGCAGGTCGTCAGTGCTGACCATGCCAAGGTCGCGGTCCTGTACCAGCAGGCCACCATTGACCCGCTTGTAGTCAAGGGCTGAGCTGAAGGCGGGCAGGTTTTGGTCCCATTGGCCACAGGCCAGCAGGCGTATATTTTTTTTTGCGCCAACCACCTCGATTGCCTGTGGTGTGACACTGGGGGCAATGATCACCTCCACAAACTGGCGCTCGACGATGGCGCTGGCGGTGGCAGCATCCAGTTCGCGGTTGAAGGCGATGATGCCGCCAAAGGCAGATTCGGGGTCGGTGGCAAAGGCAAGCTCGTAGGCTTTGAGAATATCTTCGGCCACGGCCACGCCACAGGGGTTGGCGTGCTTGACAATGACACAGGCGGCAGCGTCAAAATTTTTCACGCACTCCAGGGCTGCATCAGTGTCGGCCACATTGTTGTAGGACAGCTCCTTGCCCTGCAACTGCCTGGCGGTGGCAATACCGGCTTCAGCCGGTTTGGCTTCTATATAGAAGGCGGCCTTCTGGTGGGGGTTCTCGCCGTAGCGCATCTCCTGCACCTTGTGGAATTGGCTGTTGAAAGTGCGTGGAAAGTCTGCCGAACCACCGGGTACCTGGCGGCCAAAATAGTTGGCAATGGCACTGTCGTAGGCGGCGGTGTGCTCGTAAGCCTTGATAGCCAGATTAAAGCGGGTGGCCAGACAGGTGCTGCCATTATTGGCCGTCATCTCCTCAAGAATACTGCTGTAATCGCTGGCATTGACCACGATATTGACAAAGCGGTGATTCTTGGCCGCTGCCCGCACCATAGTCGGGCCGCCGATATCAATATTTTCGATGGCGTCCTCGCGCGTGCAGTCGGGCCTGGCCACGGTGGCCTCAAAGGGATAGAGATTGACCACCACCATGTCGATACCGTCGATACCGTGCTCGGCCATTACCGCATCGTCCTGATCGCGGCGGGCAAGGATGCCACCGTGAATTTTGGGGTGCAGGGTTTTGACGCGGCCGTCCATCATCTCTGGAAAGCCGGTGTAATCGGCCACCTCGGTGACATCCAGTCCCTGTTCCTTGAGCAGGCGGTAGGTGCCGCCGGTGGAGAGCAGGGCCACGCCCATGGCGCTGAGTGCAGTGGCGAATTCGGCAATACCGTTTTTATCCGACACACTGATCAGGGCGCGGCGAACGGGAACAAGGTTGTTGTCAGTCATGGTGTTGGCTTATCCGTGGGTTGGGCCTGTGGCATTGGGCTTATGGGTTTGTTTGGGCTGTGAGTATCAGCTGTCCAGCAGTTTGTACTGCTTGAGTTTCTTGCGCAGGGTGCCGCGATTGAGGCCAAGCATGGCAGAGGCGCGAGTCTGGTTGTTGTTGGTGTAGGCCATGATCTCCCGTAACAGAGGAGCTTCCACCTCTGCCAGTACCAGTGGGTAGAAGTCGGCGCCATCCTGACCATCGAGAGTTTCCAGATAGCTGCGTACGGCGCTTGTCACAGCCTTGCACAGATGGCTGCCCTCATCGTTACAATGTTCAGACTCTTCGCTGATTTCGTTGGTGCTGTTATAAATATCAGATATTGATCGGGTCATGCTGCCCATCCTTTGGCATCACCTTTGGTGGTGCTTGCCATTATATTTGTCATCGCTGTTGTTGGATTCAGCTCGCCAAAGAGTTTGGCGAGGAATAGATATTGTGCATTCATTGTCGTCAGGGTGTTAAATGCCCGCCGTTGTGAAAGCAGGGATGGATATTGCTGCAGGTACCAGCCAATATGCTTGCGCGCAATGCGCACACCCATGAACTCACCGTAGAATTGATGCAGTGCCCGCAGGTGACGGCAAATTACCTGGTATTGCTGTTGTAAGTCGGGTGGGGGCAAGTGTTCACCCCGCTCCAGCCAGGCGGCAATCTGTCCGCAGAGCCAGGGTTTGCCCTGGGCCGCCCGTCCGACCATAACACCAGCGGCACCCGTGTGAGCGATAACAGCGGCAGCTTTGTTGGGAGAGTCGATGTCGCCATTGGCGAAAACGGGGATATCCACCGCCGCTACAATGTTGGCGATAGTGTCGTATTCCGCCTCGCCTTTAAAAGCGCAGGCGCGGGTGCGGCCATGTACTGCCAGTGCAGCAATACCGGTATCTTCAGCGATACGTGCGATGCTGACTCCGTTGCGCTGCGCAGGTGAGCTGCCGCTACGAATCTTCAGTGTAACGGGGGTGTCAACAGCTGCCACAACCGCACTGAGAATATCGCGTACCAGCACCTCGTTGGCCAGTAGCGCAGATCCCGCCGCCTTGCGGCAGACTTTTTTGGCCGGGCAACCCATGTTGATATCGATGATCTGCGCACCCTGTATCACGTTGAAGCGGGCGGCGGCGGCCATTTCGGCGGGATCGCTACCGGCAATCTGGACCGAGCGGGGTTCTGTTTCATCCTGGTGCTGACTGCGCCAGCGGGTTTTGCGGGAGTGTTGCAAGCGGGGGTTGCTGCTGAGCATTTCAGACACCGCCAAGCCTGCACCCTGTTGCACGCACAAGCGGCGAAAGGGCAGGTCGGTAATGCCGGCCATGGGCGCCAGCGCCACGCAGTTCGGCAGCGTGTAGGGTCCGATGTGCAGATTCACAATGCGTTTTGAATTGCGTCAAAAAAGGCTGGCTATGATACGCGAGCCCCTGAGAAGGGGGAAGTAAAAGCCGTTAAAAACTGTGTGTTTTGCTTTTGTGTGATGCAGGTTCAGGTGTGGGGCCGTTGTCCCTGCAGGCAAATCCAGCCATCAAACTCTTCAGCAATACTCAGCAGCAACTGCCCTCGATAGTGGGCGATTACCTCGTCAGCCTGAGTGGCCAGCAGGCCTGACAAAATCAGTGTGGCGCCAGGGCGGGCCAGCGCCAGCAGATTGTCGCGTAATTCAAGCAGGGGGCCAGCGAGGATATTGGCCACAACCAGGTCGGCCCTGCCCAGCCAGGGGATGATTGATGCCGCACCGGGCAGAGTGGTGATCAGTGAGTCAGGTGTAATACCATTGCGCCTGGCATTATCGGTCGTGGCTGTCAGCGCCTGTGGGTCGTTATCCACGCCCAGCGCTTCACTGGCACCGAGTTTGAGCGCTGCAACAGCCAGAATGCCGGAGCCACAGCCATAATCCACCACTTTGGCCATATCCAGCTGCCCGTTTTCTGACAGTGCATCAAGGGTACGCAAGCACATAGCGGTAGTGGGGTGGGTGCCCGTACCGAAAGCCAACCCCGGATCCAGCAGCAGGTTGACGGCATCGGCCTGTGGTGGCTCAAGCCAGCTCGGGCAAACCCACAAACGCTGGCCAAAACGCATTGGCTGATAGTGTTTGATCCACTCCCGTTCCCAGTCTTTATCTTCCAGAATTTCGACTCGTGCCTGACAGTCTTTGACCAGCCCGGCGGGAAAGTGGGCCAGCACGGTCTGCATGTCGCTGTCGGCCTGGTAGAGTCCGCTCAGACGGGTTTGCTGCCACAGCGGTGTTTCGCCAACACCAGGTTCAAGTACGGGCTGATCGGCATTATCCTGCAAAGTGACGGCCACCGCGCCCGTGGCCAGCATCAGTGCTTCCAGTGCTTCGACGGCCTCGGGGTGGGTGTCCAGGCGCAGTTGCAGCCAGGTCATTGCGATAAAGACAGCTGGAGGATTAATCCTCCAGCTTGCTCTCAAGGTAGTGGATACTGACCCCGCCTTCCATAAAGGCGCGGTCAACCACCAGGTTGCGGTGCAGGGGTGTATTGGTGCGAATACCTTCAACCACCAGTTCATCCAGCGCCTGGCGCATGCGGGCCAGTGCCGTTGATCGGTCTTCGCCAAAGCTGATGACTTTGGCAATCAGTGAATCATAGAAGGGCGGTACGGTGTAGCCATCGTAAAGGTGGGAGTCGACCCTGATACCAAGCCCGCCGGGGGCGTGAAAGGTATTGACCTTGCCCGGAGAGGGCAAGAATTTATGAGGATCTTCTGCGTTGATGCGGCATTCAAAGGCGTGACCACGGATATTGATATCCTGCTGGCGATAGCTCAGGGGCTGACCGGCAGCAACGCGTAGTTGTTCCTTGACGATATCAACACCGGTGACCATTTCAGTGACGGGGTGCTCCACCTGAACGCGGGTATTCATTTCAATAAAGTAGAAGCCACCGTCTTCATACAAAAACTCAAAGGTACCGGCGCCGCGGTAGCCAATTTCGATGCAGGCCTTGACGCAGGACTCGGCCACCTGTTGGCGCAGTTCGTCGTCAATGCCGGGAGCGGGTGCCTCTTCCAGCACTTTCTGATGGCGACGCTGTAGTGAGCAGTCACGATCACCCAGATGAATAGCGTTGCCCTGACCATCGGCAATAACCTGGATTTCGACATGGCGGGGCTTTTGCAGAAATTTCTCCAGGTAGACCACATCCGAGCCAAAAGCGGCAGCGGCTTCCGAGCGTGTTACCTGGATGGAACTGAGCAGGGCAGCCTCGTTGTGAACCACGCGCATGCCCCGACCGCCTCCGCCTGCGGCCGCCTTGACGATGACGGGATAGCCGATATTGCGGGCGATATCGAGGGTGCGTTCGTCGTCGTTGGTAAGTGGGCCGTCAGAGCCTGGTACAGTGGGTACACCAGCCTTTTTCATGGCGGCAATGGCTGAGACCTTGTCACCCATCAGGCGGATCGTATCGGCACGCGGGCCAATAAAAGTAAAGCCGCTGTTTTCCACTTGTTCGGCAAAACCGGCATTTTCAGCCAGAAAGCCGTAGCCGGGATGGATGGCGGTGGCGTTGGTGATTTCGGCGGCACTGATCAGTGCCGGAATATTCAGATAACTTTCGTTGCTGGGAGCCGGTCCAATACAGACAGACTCGTCGGCCAGCCGGACATGCATTAACTCGCGATCGGCTTTGGAGTGAACCGCCACGGTCTTTATATTCAGTTCTTTGCAGGCACGCAGAACGCGCAGTGCGATCTCACCACGGTTTGCGATCAGCACCTTGTCCAAAATGGGCATATTTTGATCCTCTGTCACTGTGCGAGCGCTAACAAGGTTGCCGCTCGTCCCGGATGCAATATCAGATGATGGTGAACAGAGGCTGTTCAAACTCCACCGGCTCGCCGTTTTCTACCAGAATCTCCCCGATAACGCCGGACTTGTCGGCCTCGATCTGGTTCATCATCTTCATGGCTTCAACAATGCACAGTACATCGCCAGCCTTGACGCTCTGGCCAGCTTCGGCAAAAGGCGGTGAGGTGGGGGCGGGTGAGCGATAGAAAGTGCCGACCATGGGCGATAACACCAGATGGCCTGCCGGAGCAGCCGCAGGGGCCGTATTGTCAGTGCTGGGGACCGCAGGTATTGGTGCGCTGCCTGCCGGTGCGGCGGCGGGTGCCGGTGCAGGCATCGGTGCGGCGTAGGCGGGGGCCGCTACCATTTGGGGCATGCTGTTACGGCTGATACGAACCGACTCCTCGCCTTCCTTAATTTCTATTTCGTCGATGTTGGACTCTTCCAGCAGCTCGATCAGCTTTTTGACTTTGCGAATGTCCATAGTGGTCTCTCAATCTCTGGTTGTTTCAATCTTATGGCTATGTGTTTGATGTACTTATACTTATGTATGTACCTGTTCCAGCTCACTGATGGCGGCCATGAGTGCGAATTCATAACCCTGTGCACCCAGGCCGCAGATTACACCGCGGGCAATATCGCACAAGTAAGAATGTTGACGAAAGGACTCCCGCGCATGCACATTTGACAAGTGAACCTCAATAAAAGGAATTTCCACTGCGGCAAAGGCATCCCGCAGGGCTACGCTGGTGTGGGTGAAGGCAGCCGGATTGATCACAATAAAATTGACCCCCTCGCGGCGGGCATCCTGCACCCGTTCAATCAGCTCATACTCGGCGTTGCTTTGCATGCACAACAGATGGTGGCTCCGTTCGCGGGCAAGCTCGGTCAGGCGCTGGTTGATATCGGCCAGTGTGGTGTGACCATAAACGGCGGGTTCACGCGCACCCAGCAAATTCAGGTTGGGACCGTGCAGTACGAGTATGGTAGCCATGGCCGCGAAATTTCTCCCGATTTGGCGCGAACCTCCGGATTCTGGCCCAAATAACCGGCTTTGTCTACGAATATGGCACTTTTATAGCAAGTTAGCCGAATATAGCCGCTGGATCAGAGTAGTTTAGCCTTCTTAAGATTTTTAGTGTCAGCCAGTGTCTCCAGCACCAGTGAACTGCGCAATATTTGCGGCAAAATAATTGCCTCAGCGGCTGGGTCGGCTGGATAAAAAATATAAAAAGGGATGCCATTGCGGCCGTATTGGCGCAAAAAATTGGCAATCTCAGGGTCGTATCGTGTCCAGTCTGCCACCATATAAACAACATTGGCCGTTTCGAAGGCCGCTCGCACAGTCTCGGTATTTAGTACGGTGCGCTCGTTGGCAATGCAGGTAATGCACCAGTCAGCGGTTACATCGACAAAGACTGGACGCCCCGAAGCACGCGCTTTGGCCAGTGCAGCCGGACTCCAGGGTTCGCCATAGGACAAGGCTGTCTGCTGGCTGTCGTCAATGCGACCCGGTTGCCACAGCGCGAGTGCAACTGCGATACCCAGGCACAATGCTGCGGTAATCCGGCCCGATAAGCGGTGACTCCACAGCCACAGAGCCAATGCCAGAAAAAGTGCGCCCAGCAGGGCTGCGGCCATCGTGTCCACACCCGCCTGACGACCAGCCACCCACAGCAGCCAGATTGCGCTGGCGTAAAGCGGGAAGGCGAGAAACTGCTTGAGTCTGTCCATCCAGCGACCCGGTGCCGGCAGCAGACGCCGGGCCAGTTGGCTGTAGGCCAGCAATAGCAGGGGAGCGGCCATGCCCGCGCCGAGGGCGGCAAAAATCAGCAAGGCAATCGTGGCCGGTTGGGTGATGGCAAAGCCCAGCGCTGTACCCATCAGCGGGGCTGTGCAGGGGCTGGCAACAACAACGGCCAGCACGCCGGTAAAGAAACTGCCACTGTCGCCCTGACGATTGGCCAGAGCACTGCCGCTGTTCATCAGTCCGGCGCCCAGTTCAATGACACCTGAAAGTGCCAGACCCATCGCCAGAAACAGGTAGGCCAGGGCGATGACAAAGCCTGAGCTTTGTAACTGAAAGCCCCAGCCGATGGCCTGGCCCGCTCGCTGCAGACCAATCAGCAGGGCGGCCACACCGACAAAACTGACAATAACGCCAGCGGTATAAAACCAGCTTTGGCGATGACCGGTGTGCTCATTGGTCTGGGCAAAGCTCAGTACCTTTAGTGATAACACAGGGAAAACACAGGGCATCAGGTTGAGCAGGCTGCCGCCAAAGAAGGCCAGGGCAAGCATGCCGAGAATGGTTAGTATGGAATTGTCCGGCGCGACTGTCTGGGGGCTTGTTGCGACCGGTTGGGGCTTGCTGTCCAGTTCAGTGACGGTGCCCTGTTCAAAATCAACCTCAAAATACTGAGTGCGTGGCGGATAGCACAGGCCGGCATCGGCACAGCCCTGGGCGCTGACGGTGAGTGTGGCCAGGCCGCTGTGTCCGGTGATGCGCAAGCGGATGTCGGCTTCGCGGTAGTAGACCTTTGTGTCACCGAAAAATTCATCGTGGCGCTCAATAGCAGAAGGTAATTCGATTTCTGTGTCAATCTCGCCGCTGGTATTGGACAGCTTGAATTTGAATGCGTGCTGGTACAGATAATAGGTATCGGCAATCAGCCAATACAGCCGTAACCCATCATCTTTTACCTCAAAATCCAGTTTGAAGGCTTCCTCAACCGGTAAAAATTCCGGTTCCCCAAGGCTGGCAAAGGGATCGGTATTAACGGATGCGTTGTCAAACTGGGCAAAGCAAAGCTGGCTGAGCAATACAAACAGGCTGGCGAGAACCAGACGCATGGAGATACCTCTTGATATTGGGCAGGGTGTACCACAGATGTTTTATTGAGGGTGTTCATTGTAGCAGTGCTTTAATAGCAGCCCAATTCCAATCAGACGGTATTTGTACTGTCTACATCAGGATGTGTTGCGCAAGGCGGGGCTTTCAGGTGCTATAGTCGCAAACTCCAGTGTCGTCGGGTTTGATCCAAAAGACAGGTCGAAGCGGCGCAGTGGTGCAGTAATGTTATTGAGGGATAACGCATGATGCAGGAAAGCAGGAGTCTTCTCCGTACTATTGGTCAGCGCTGGCAGGAGTGGCGTGAAGATACCGCCGATGCCAGCTGGTGGCGCTGGCTGTCGCGTGGTTTTGTCGCCTATCTGCTGCTGGCAGTGTTGCTGGGCATGTACTGGAGTCTGATACCGGATCGTTTTGATGTGGCTGGACAGGCGGCGGCACTGGCGGCTGATAATAATGGTCGTGTGGTGACAGGCTCTGCCACGACCGGTGCGCTGATTACCGTGCTTGATACTCTGCTGGACAAGCCCGGTGGTTTTATCCGCAATGATATCTTCCCGCCCGGAATCTGGCTGGATAATATGCCGAGCTGGGAGTACGGCGTACTGATTCAGTCGCGGGATCTGGCCCGTGCTCTGCGTGAAGTCCACAGCCGCTCCCAGAGTCAGTCCACTGAGGATAAGGATCTGGCTGAAGCTGAACCCCATTTCAACTTCAGCGCCAACAGTTGGATGCTGCCGGCCTCGGAGTCAGAATACCGGGCCGGGCTGAAAGAGCTGCGCAGCTATTTTCGGCGATTGTCAGATGATGATGACAGCGATGCCCAGTTTTATGCCCGTGCTGATAACCTGCGCTATTGGCTCAACAGTGCGGCCAACCGCCTGGGCAGTTTGTCTCAGCGGCTGAGTGCCAGTGTCGGTCAGCGCCGCCTGAATACTGATCTGGCTGGTGATGCCGACGCTACCCAGTCGACAGTGGCGCCAACTGAAAAAATTGTGCGCACGCCTTGGCTGCAAATTGACAATGTTTTTTACGAGGCCCGTGGTACGGCCTGGGCACTGATGCATTTTTTAAAGGCGGCGGAAATTGATTTTGCCGATGTGCTGGCCAAAAAAAATGCGCAGGTCAGTCTGCAACAAATTATTCGTGAACTGGAATCCACCCAGGACAGAATGTGGAGCCCAATAGTTCTCAACGGTACCGGCTTTGGTATTGTGGCCAATCATTCGCTTGTGATGGCTAATTATCTTAGCCGGGCCAATGCGGCTATTGTGGATTTACGGGATTTACTGGCCAAGGGCTGACAGTGGTTTATGCAGCATCGGCGGTACGGAATTTTCAGGTATTTACCGTTATGGTTTGCTCCCACTAGGTTCTTAAACCTTTACCCTTTTTGCGATAATGAATATCATTTGCGCGCCATTCCTCAATCTGGACATCACTATGCAAGGTTCCTTCCGTATGTTTCGTAACATCTGTTTGTCTCTGTGTATGGTTGTTGGTGCTGCAGCGTTGCCTGCCCAGGCCAGTGGCCCGGCGGGTGAGCACGTTAACCATCTGACCCATAATCTCGATAGCTATACCGCAGAGGTCAACTGGCTGATTGCCAAAGTGGATGAAATGGTCGACACCTATGCCGATGAGGGTGCCGATGCGGTGAACAGCCAGAATCTGGTTGATGACTGGGAGTCTGTTGATTTTCACGCAGCCATTGAAACCCAGTACATACCTATTTACGCCTCTATCTGGCAGGGGCTGTTCGGTGTCAAGCAGGGTATTGACGACAAGGCTGCCGTAGCTGGCGTACGTACGCAGCAGGCGCTGCTGGAGCAGGCTTTATGGCAGGCGCTGGGTGCTGTCAAGCTGGCCGCCAGCTATCAGGACAAGGGTTTACTGGCTCGCGTACAGACCAGTGCGGACGCTCCCATGACCACGGAGGCCACTTTTGATGAGATCAGACATCGACTCGATCGTGTTGTTGCCAAATATGCTGAACAGGTGCCGAAAGAGGCACTTGGCATCGTTCATGATACTTACCTGAATCTGTTTGAAGGGGTTGAGGGTGCTCTGATCGAGCAGAATGCTGCGTTGGTGGAAGATCTTGAAAAAGATTTCAATGTCACCCTGCCAGTGGCTATTCAGGAGGGTAAAACGCTTGATAGTGTGCGTGAAATTGTGACGGCCATGAAAAGTAAACTGGATAAATCCAAAGCCCTGCTGATTGATGCCGAGAAAGCACGCAAGGATGTATTCTGATTATGCGACGTAGAACCTTTGTTCAATCCATACTGGCTGCCGGTGCTGTGGGCAGCCTGCCGCTGGCAGGTTCCCGTGTTTTTGCTGCTGATGCGCCGGTGCCAGCGTCAGTTGAAGATTTGCCCCGGCTTGAAGGTGAACTAACCCTGTACCTGGGCCGTGGGGAGGGCGGGCTTTATGAGAATGTGCTCGGTGCTATTGAAAAACGCAACCCAAAGTTGAAGCTCGCGGTTCGTCGCGGTTCGACGGCGGCACTGGCCAACGCTATTGTGGCTGAGGCCAAAGCCGGTGTACGCCGTGCCGACTTGTTCTGGGCGGTTGATTCAGGTGCTATCGGCCTGGTGACGGGGGAAGGGCTGGCGCAGTCATTGCCTGCGGATTTAACGGCACAATTGAAGCCGGGTTTTGCCTATCCTCGCTGGTCGCCGGTATCCGGTCGTATTCGCACATTGCCCTACAACACTGACCGGCTGAGCCCGGAGCGCGTTCCCGATAGCGTAATGGCACTGGCTGACACTGATCTCAGTCTGGGTTGGGCGCCTGCCTATGCCGCGTTCCAGTCTTTTATTACCGCCATGCGTTTGCTGGAAGGAGAGGAGGCAACAGCGGCCTGGTTGCAGGCTGTTAACAGGCGAGCCCGCAGTTATGCCGGTGAACTCGGTGTGGTCATGGCCGTCGAACGCGGTGAGGTTGACCTGGGCTTTGCCAATCATTACTACACTTTGCGATTGAAAGCGGGCAAACCTGATGCAAAAGTGGCACTGGCTTTTACCCGTAATGACGCCGGTTGTCTGGTTAATGCCTCGGGTATCCTGGCGCTGAAAGAGGGCGATTTGCCGGTTAACTTCATTCGCTATCTGTTGACGCAGGAAGTGCAGTCCTACCTGGCCGGTGAAGCCTATGAAATTCCGATGGTGGCCGGGGTGAAACCGCCACAGGGATTACCCCCCCTGAGCACCATTTCTCCACCGAAGGTGGATTTGACCGATCTTGCTGATCTGCGGCCAACACTGGATCTGATGCGTAAAGTCGGCGTGCTATGAAACGCTGGCCTCTGTCTTATTTACCCGCCCTGCTGGTGGCGCTGGTGGCGCTGGCTCCCATTGTCGTGTTGGTGGGCATGGTGTCTGAGGGGGGCTGGCAATTCTTTGATACCCACAATCTGCGGGTGGGTGCCAACACATTGTTGTTGATGTTGTTTACAGTGATTGGCGCGGTGCTCATTGGTGTGCCACTGGCGCTGCTGACCGCCTATGTGCGGCTACCGGCAGCCCGCTTCTGGTTGATCATGCTGGCATCACCACTGGCGGTACCAAGCTATATTGGTGCTTTTGCACTGTATGCAGCGCCGGGACGTGGCGGTGAAATTGAATTGCTGACAGGTTTGATGATACCGCGCCTGGATGGTTTGGCCGGTGCATCACTGGTGATGGCACTTTACACCTATCCCTTTGTGATGCTGGCCACACGGGCCTGTCTGTTGAGCCTGGATGTCAGTCTGGTGAATGCAGCGCGCACCCTGGGCATGTCTTTGGGTGCCAGTTTGTGGCGTGTGGTGCTGCCGCGGGTTGTTGTGGGCATTGCCTCGGGTGCCTTGCTGGCGGCACTGTATGCGCTGTCGGATTTTGGTACCCCGGCGATTATGCACCTGGATACCTTCACCCGGGTGATTTACGTTGAATACAATGCTTTTGGCCTTAGCCAGGCAGCTATGCTGTCGCTGCAGCTGCTGGCAGTGGTGGCACTGGTACTGTTTCTGGAGTCAAGGGTTGTGGCTACAGCCGAACGGCCCGGCCGCGGCCTGCTGTTCTGGCCGGCCGGTTGGCAAAAAGCTCTGATGTTGCTGGCGGCCCTGCCTGTTTTCCTGCTGGCAATTGTGCTGCCTCTGGCGGTATTCATTCTCTGGCTGTTGCGCGATGGCGCCGGTGATTTTGACATAATCTATGCTTGGAATTCGGTCAAGGCATCAATGCTGGCGGCTATCGTCGCGCTGGTGGTGGCGGTGCCGGTGGCTCATGCCGCACTCAGCGGCCGGGCTGGTCGCCTGATGGAGCGTGTAACGTATCTCGGTTATGGCGTGCCCGGTATTGTGATGGGTACGGCGCTGGTCTATATCGGTCTGAAATTGCCTTTTCTGTACCAGACACTGGGCCTGCTGGTGCTGGCCTATGTGCTGCGTTTTTTACCGCTGGCGGTGGGTACCGTGCGCGCATCGGCTCAGGGGCTGGATAGCTCGCTGGTCAGGGCCGCCCGGGTTCTCGGTGCCAGTCCCCGGGAAGCCTTTATGCGGGTGACTTTGCCGCTGACGGCCCGGGGGATGGTAGCGGGTGCGGCGCTGGTCTTTCTGGAAGCCATGCGTGAACTGCCGGCTACGCTGATGCTCGGGCCAACCGGTTTTGAAACACTGGCCACTTATTTGTGGCGTGTTTATGAAGCGGGTTATTTTGGCCGTGCCGCTGTTCCCGGTCTGCTGCTGGTGCTGATGTCTGCCCTTGGACTGGCGCTGATGCTCAGCGGCGAGCGGCGGGCTGAATTTACTGTAACTGAGGAGCCGCACCACTGATGTTGACTGTTAGTAATCTTACCGTCTGTTATGGCTCAACCCGGGTGGTGGATAAACTGGATCTGGTGCTGGGCGCCAATGAAATTCTGATGCTGGTGGGCCCAACAGGCTGTGGTAAAACCACGATTTTGCAGGCTTTGGCTGGATTGGTGCCGATCAGTGAGGGCCGGATCAGCATGGCGGGCTGGCAGGCTGCACCGACCTCACCGGTAGCACCGGAAAAACGCAATGTTGGCATGGTGTTTCAGGATTTTGCTCTCTTTCCCCACCTCAGTGTTGAACAGAATGTCGGTTTTCGCCTGAAAGATACCCGCCCGGTTGATCACTGGCTGGACCTGCTCGGGCTGGAAAATTTTCGCAAGGCCAAACCGGCCACACTGTCCGGCGGCCAGAAACAGCGGGTGGCGCTGGCGCGAACACTGGCTCACCAACCTGGCTTTGTGTTGCTGGATGAACCGCTGTCCAATCTTGATGCGGCTCTCAAAGACCGGTTGCGCTGGGATATTCGCCAGGCACTTAAAAGTGCGGGGGTACCGGCCATATGGGTCACTCACGACCAGCAGGAGGCACTGTCGGTCGGTGATCGGGTCGGTATTCTCAATCGCGGTGTATTGGCTCAGCTGGACACACCGGAGGTCTGTTTTACGGCACCAGCCAATCACTTTGTGGCCCGTTTTTTGGGCGAGGCAGATTTTTTACCGGGTGTGCTCAAGGGCGAGCGTGTTGAAACTGTTATCGGTGCGGCGGCTGCCACACCTGTCAACGGTGCAGCTGGCGAAGTGGATTTGCTGGTGCGGCCGGATGACCTGGTACTGACGACAGCTGCGGACGCGCAGGCCAATGGTGCTGTTACATGGGCGCGCTATGAAGGGGGTACGCGCCTGTGCGCTGTTGCTTTGGATGCAGGGCCAAACCTGCATGTGCGGGTCGGTCATGAAGTCTGTGTTGAGCCCGGCCAGAGGGTACAGCTGGAACTGGTGTCCGGGGAGTCGCTGGCGGCGCTTGCGCGCTGAGATTTTGCCAGCGACTCTGATTTTCCGACGAACCTGACGCCTTAGTGGTTGAGTGTTTGCATGCCGGTGGGTGTATAGCGCTCGCCAACGACCTCACAGTTATCGACGATTTCTCGCAGCTTGCTGAGTGCTGAGGAGGGCAGTGTCAGTCCGGCTGCGATGTTGTTTTCACTTAAATAGCGGGGATTCTTGGTGCCGGGAATGGGAACGATGGTATCGCCTGCGGCCAGCAGCCAGGCCAGTGCTACCTGGGCGGGTGTCGCATTCAGACTGCGGGCAATGTCATGGACGGCTTCCACCAAAGCCAGATTGCGATCCAGTGCCGCCTGCTGGAATCGCGGCATGGAGGCACGAAAATCACCTGCCGACAGGTCGCTGGCAGATCGCATTGAGCCCGTTAAAAACCCCCGTCCCAGTGGTGAGTAAGCAACAAAGCCAATACCCAGTTGCTGACAGGTCGGCAGAATTTCTGCTTCTACTTCCGGTGACCACAGTGAATATTCACTTTGTAATGCGGCAACGTGCAGAGCGGCATGGGCTTTTTTGAGTGTATCCACACTGACCTCGGATAAGCCCACATATTTGATTTTGCCCTCCTTGCGCAGGTCGGCAAAAGTCTCCATCACCTCTTCAATGGGCGTAATGCCGTCATAGCGATGCAGGTAGTAAAGGTCGATACATTCCACGCCCAGGCGTTGCAGTGATCCCTCGCAGGCGCTGCGAATGTAGTCGGGGCTGCTGTTGAGGCCACGGACATTGGGATCTTCACTGCGCACAATGCCACATTTGGTGGCAACCTGAGCTGTGTCTGCTGACAATGTTGTCAAAAAGCGGGCCAGTAATCGTTCGTTGTTACCATTGCCGTACATATCAGCGGTATCGAAGAAGGTAACACCTTCGTCGAGTGCCTGTTTCAGTACCTGAAGTGAACGCTCATCATTACGACTGCCGTAAAACTCACTCATACCCATACAGCCTAACCCGAGAGCTGATACCTCAAGACCTGGCGCCAGTTGTCGTGTGTCCATGCTTTGTTCTCCTGTTTTGGTGACAGATGAAGGAAAGCAATCATTGTAGCCTTTCATGAATGAGGCCTAATTGTAGAAAAAACGTAAGTTGTTTTCCGAAAATGGAAAGTTGATGTAGGATTATTGCGATTGCTAAGGCACTGCCTGACAGTGTTGGCAGGGCAGGTTGGCAGGGCAAAAATCAAGGGGTTTTGCAAATTCTGCCGATTTAAACGGGCGACAATCAAATAGTGAAGGATTCATCTATTTGATTGTCAGGTTGATAAGTGCCTGTTGGGGGGGTTAGTAATGCAGTGGCAGAGTTTGTGGGATGACGTACCGGTTTTTCTGGCGGTGGCGCGGACGGGGTCGTTGTCTGCCGCTGCCCGGCAGCTGGGTTTTGGGGTTGCCACTGTGTCACGGCGCATTGCCCGATTGGAGCAGGCACTGGCACTGCCTCTGTTTTCCCGTCATCAAAACGGTTATCGCCTGACCGATGACGGCGCCAATTTACTGGTGCGGGCGGAAGAGGCTGAATCGGCGATGGCCAGTCTGATGGCGGCCGGTGAGATAGCCGGACAGGTGGCGGGCCGGGTGCGACTGGCAACAGCGGAATATCTGGC
Source organism: Parahaliea sp. (assembly GCA_047974765.1). Taxonomy (GTDB): domain Bacteria; phylum Pseudomonadota; class Gammaproteobacteria; order Pseudomonadales; family Halieaceae; genus JBKECP01. The sequence goes on from JBKECP010000013.1 coordinate 169,051, forward strand.
TGCTGATATCCTGCTGCCAATGCTGCCACGTTTGTTAAGCACTTATCCTGCGCTGGCCGTTGATATAGTGACCGACATCAACCTGGCCAATCTGCATCGGCACGATGCTGATCTGGCAGTGCGCATGGTCAGGCCTGATCATGGCAATCTGCGTATCCGCCGCCTGGGTACGCTGGGTTATGGCCTGTATGGCAGCGTTGATTATTTGCAAAGAGCTTTCTCGCTACAAAAAAAATTCGAGCCAAAAACGGCTTTCTCCCGGGAAAAGATTTTTGAAGGAAAAACACTGGATGATGTGTCGGTTTGTGATTTTGTCAGCTGGTCTGACAGCTATGGCCATCTGAATGCTGCCCGCTGGGTGTGCAAGATGCTGCGGGCGCGTACACCACGGCTGACAGTCACCAGCCTGACCTCCAAAATTGCTGCGCTGCGTGCTGGCCTTGGCTTGGGTGTGCTGCCGCATCTGGTGGCAATACCAGCGGGCTTGCAAGCCGTTAAAATTGCAGATGTTGAAGCGGTTATGTCAGCGGAGATTGATCAGGAAATCTGGCTGGTTATTCACAGTGATATGGCGCTTTCACCAAGGGTACGGGTGGTGGCTGATTTTGTGGCTGAGGTTGTAGCTAATCAGGCCGCTCTATTGCAAGGAAACAAGTAAAGCCTGCTGTCCTGGTGCATGCCTTGTCAGGCTTACACCGGGGCAGCAGGGTACTCCGGGTTGTACCCGTTTTTGTTCAGTCTGCCTTTTTGTCCAGACTGTAATCAAAGGGAAAAACGTTCCACGCGGAATGTTTATTGTCCAGTATCGTGTTCATAATTTTCTTTCTTTCTTCGTATGCACCCTCATCCATCGACCAGTAAAGGTAACCGGCAATATAGTTATCCGCCATTTCAGCATGAGATGAAAAATTAGCCTGTACTTTTTGGGCAATACGCAAACAATAGGCGTAAGCCTCTTCTTTGCTGGCATAACCGGCCTGATAGCCCCAGCCCAAAATGCCAATGGCACGCACCAGATCCCAGGCCAGTAGCCCCTTTTCCTTAAAGGCTTCCCTGTTGGCCCACACCAGTTTGTCGATGGCATTATATTCCGGGTTTGCCGTTAAATTTTCCTGGAAGTCGGCTTCTGAAAATTCAAAAAAACCCTCGTAGGCATGCATAAATGCTTTGTGATGCATTTCGCCGTTTTCCAGTGAGCGCATAGTGTTCTTAAATTGCAGTTTGTTGTTGATGCTCCACCATTGTTGTAGCGCACCCTTATAAGCTGCCTGATTTTCTGGTCTTTTGGGTTCGCCAGAGAAAATAAAATCACTGGTGCTGTTTTCATAGTTCAAAATAGCATTCATTGACCAGACATAGACCATTTGATGGTCCTGGTTTACGTTGGCGATATCATTTTTGGTCAGTATTTTTTCTGATCCGCAGCCTGCGAGAGTGGCCAGAGGTAGAAAAATCAGGGCTTTCAGGGTGGAATAAATGAAGGGTGATTTATGGCGCATGTTGCCTTCTCCGTTTTTTGGTCCATCAAAAATGGAAGGATTAATCAGACAGTATGGTTGTAAAGTTTTGTATGGCAGGTAGTGTATTGAAGACTTCAGGTTTTGCGATGGTAGCGCAAGCGGGTGCCTGTATCCAGTGACAGGCGGATTTCCTCTGCGCTCAATTCCTGAGGGAAATAGGTGCCTGAAAGTTTGGCGTCCAGCAGACTGGCACCTTCGAGATTGGTCTGGCGAAAGTCGATACCCGACAGATCCGCATTGCGAAAATAGGAATTGCTGAAGTCGAGACCAGCGGCATTCATATTACGCAAATCACGGCCGCGGTAGTCTCCGCTTTTTAATTCACTGTTATCCAGTTGGTCGCGCTGTTCATTGAAGCCTTTGATGTCTTCATTGCGCAGCAGTTGGTATAAAGGATCCTGCTTGATGAGGGGCTTGGTCATTAACGGTTTTCCCTGTTGGTCATATGACGGCTATTAACCCTGCGACCGACTTCGTTGACGACGGCACATTCATGTGCCGCTATTACCCCGACAGTCTATATGGCTGGGTTAATAATTCTGGATATAGAGTGGTATGGACAGTCGCAAGCATAGCATGGCAACAGGTCTGGCGCGCAAACGAGGTGGGGCATGACAATGAACACAGGAGTTCTGCTAACGCGGGACTGGCGCGATACAGAACAGGGACTGGTACTGGAATTCTGGTTTGCCACCGCTGACGGCCCGCTGCGAGTAGTGGTTGATGGTGAGCGCAGCGTGTTTTTTCTATCGGAAGAGGATGCTTCTATCGCCATGCACATGCTCACAGGTCAACAGGGTATTGAATTGCGGCCTCTGCGGTTGCGTAATTTTGCCATGGAGTCAGTGCTTGGGCTTTACTGCGATGGTTATCGCCAGTCCCGACAGATTGCTGGGCGTTTGCAGGCAGCGGGCCTGGAGCCTCTTGAGAGCGATATCAACCCGGCTGAACGTTATCTGATGGAGCGGGGTATTCGCAGCGTGGCCGCTATTTCAGGTGCGGCGGTGACAGTGTGTGAAGGGGCTGTCAGTCTGCGCCAGCCCCGGTTGCGTCCGGCGGCGATAGCGCCATCGCTGACACTGCTGTCATTTGATATTGAAACGGCTATGCATGGAATCGAGCTTTACTCTATTGGCGTGCATGGTCAGTGTGGCGAGAAAGAGATCAAACGTGTATTTATGCGCGGTGACGGCGAGGGTCAGGATACTTGTCCCAACTACGTTACCTTTATCGGACGCGAGCGCGATCTGCTGTTGGCTTTTCTCGACTTTGTAGCTGATTTTGATCCAGATGTATTGATTGGCTGGAACGTGGTCAATTTTGATCTTTGGTATCTACAGAAGGTGGCTGACAAGTATGGTCTGCGCCTGAATCTGGGGCGACAGCGGCGGCCCGCACACTGGCGGCAGCTGGAGGGTGAGCGTCGCAGTATCTGTCTGGCGGGCAGGGTGGTGCTGGATGGTATAGATCTGCTGCGTACAGCTTTTTATCGCTTTGAGAGTTTTTCCCTCAATCATGTTGCCTCTCAGTTGCTGGGGGAGAGTAAATTGCTTGAGGGTGGTGATCGGGGTGAGGAAATTGGTCGGCTGTTCCGGCAGGATAAGGGCGCACTGGCCGCCTATAATCTGAAAGACTGTGAGCTGGTGTCAGCTATTTTTAAACACACGCATTTGCTTGATTTTGCCCTTGCGCGTGCTGCTATTACCGGTCTCAACCTGGATCGCGCCGGTGGCTCGGTGGCATCCTTTGACAACCTTTATTTACCGCACTTGCACCGGGCGGGTTACGTTGCTCCCAACGCCAGTCAGGTCTTGCTGGCCAGCCCTGGCGGTTATGTGCTCGACTCAGAGCCAGGTATTTATGAGCATGTGCTGGTGCTCGACTTTAAAAGCCTGTACCCAAGTATTATCCGCACTTTCTGTATTGATCCGCTGGGGCTTGCAAGGGGAATGTCCGGCCAATTGTCGGCAGCAGATACTGTGGCAGGTTTTCTGGAAGCCCGTTTTGCCCGTGATGGCCATATTTTGCCCGGCTTGATTGGTGAGCTGTGGGCGTTGCGTGACAAGGCTCGTGCAGCGGCTGACGTGCCCCTGTCACAGGCCATTAAAATTATTATGAATGCCTTCTATGGCGTGCTTGGTTCCGGTGGTTGTCGTTTCTTCGATGCCCGTCTGGCCAGTTCCATTACGCGTCGTGGCCATGAAATTTTACAGCGCACACGAGACAGAATCGAAGCCCTCGGGCACCGGGTTATCTACGGTGATACCGACTCGGTTTTTGTCTGGTTGCAGGATGTCGATGGTGATGAGGCGGCACGCGCAATTGGTGCGTTTTTACAGACTGAGTTAAACAGCTGGTGGGCACAGCAGGTCGATGATGAATTTGGACTGCAATGCTATCTGGAGCTGGAGTTTGAAACCCACTACAGTCGCTTTCTGATGCCGACTATTCGCGGCTCCGACAGGGGCAGTAAAAAACGCTATGCGGGACTGGTGCGCCGGGTTGATGGCGATGAGCGTCTGGTATTCAAAGGCCTGGAAAATGTCCGCACTGACTGGACACGGTTGGCGCGCAATTTCCAGCAGGAGCTTTATCGCCGTATTTTTGCTGCCGAACCTTATCAAGGCTGGCTTAAACAGGAAGTGCGACAGGTGCTGGCGGGTGAACGTGATGATGAACTTGTCTACCGCAAGCGTCTGCGCCGTCGGCTGGATGAGTATCAGCGCAATGTGCCGCCCCATGTACAGGCGGCGCGCCTGTATGAAGCGCGTGGTCTGCCTGCGCCCGGGCGAGGTGACTGGGTGGATTATGTTATTACCAGCGCCGGTGCCGAACCGGCAGGTTGTTCACTGGCACCGCTGGATTATCAGTATTATGTTGACCGTCAGCTACAGCCGGTAGCTGACGGTATTCTGGGTTTGCTCGGTGAGTCCTTCAGAGCATTGACTGACCGCCAGCTGGGTTTGTTTGGCAGTGATTAACCCGGCAAGCTTTTAGCCGAATGAATAAGCGGCACATGGATGTGCCAGGTTAGTAATAAGACGTGCTTTTGCTGCTGGATTTTAGCGGCCAAAAAAAACCTTGCGCAGTTCAACGTACCGCTCAGCTGGCAGGCGTGGACCGAAGTTTGATACCACCTGGCCTGCTGCCAGATTGGCAAATTTGCCCGCGCGCTCATAGCTCTCACCCCGGCTGAGTGCATAGAGGAAGGCGCCTGCAAACATATCGCCAGCTCCATTACTGTCAATGGCTTTGACGGGGGGAGCTGTCAACCGGTCTTGCTGCTGGCCATCCCAAACGATGGCGCCACCTGCGCCGCAGGTAATGGCAAAGCTGCGGGTAACATTGCGCAGGGCGTCGGCGGCCTGCTCTACAGTATCACTGCCGCTCCAGGCTATGGCTTCGTCTGCGTTGCAAAAGATAAGGTCCAGGCCGTCGCCAATAATCTCCTGCATGTATTCACGAAAGTAAGTGACCATGCCGGGATCGGAAAAGCTGAGGGCCGTTTTAACACCTGCGGCCTCGGCCAGTTCGCGCGCGCGCGCAGCGGCGGCGCGACCGGTTGGGGAAGTCACCAGATAGCCTTCAATATACAAATACGCTGAAGCTGCCAGCGCCTGCGGATCGAGCTCGGTAATCGACAGGCTTTCTGACACGCCCAGGTAGGTATTCATACTGCGCTCTGCATCCGGTGAGATCAGTACCAGGCATTTGCCTGTTGTGCCGGGGCCGCGCCCCTTTTTGAGACAGTGATCAACACCTGCGGCCTCCAGATCTGCCACATAGATATCGCCACCGCTGTCATTGGCCACCTTGCAGGACATAAAAGCCGGGCTGCCAAAGCGGGCACTGGCGATCATCGAGTTACCGGCGCTGCCACCGCTGGCATGGCGGGCGTGTACCAGGTGCCTGCTCAGATGTTGTAACAGCTCACACTGGCGTTTTTCATCAACCAGCGTCATCAGCCCCTTGTCAACACCCATAGCGGCCAGATCATCGTCCTGAACCTCGATTTCTGTGTCTACCAGCGCCGCACCAAGGCCATAAACCCAGTATTTTTTCATATCAGCATGGTTCCTTGTCTCCTGGGCCGCTATTATCCCGATCCATCCATTAAATGAAAGAACCTCCTTCGGACTACCTTTTTCATGCCGAAAACCCGTCATTTACTGCTAAAACTCATTATTTCGGCTGCGCTGGCTTTTGCGCTGGTGATGATTTACCTCGATGCCAGAATTACCGCCACCTTCACCGATAAAATGTGGGAGGTGCCCGCCAAAGTCTATGCCCGGCCGCTGGAACTGTTTGTGGGCGCGCGCCTGGCGGCAGAAGATCTGGTCTATGAGCTGGAAGTGCTCGGCTACCGCAAGGTGGATGCGGTGCGTCAACCCGGCCAGGTACGGCGGCAGGGCAATAGCTTCACTATCTACACGCGGGGTTTTGATTTTGTCGGTGAGCGTGAAGTGGCGCGTCAGATAGAGCTTGTGCTTGGCAATGGTCGTATTACCCGGCTCAAAAGTGGTCGCGGTGATATTGACCTGATGCGCCTGGACCCGGTGCGTATTGGTGGTATCTATCCCTCTCACGGTGAAGATCGCATTCTGGTGCGTCTGGACGAGGTGCCCGACACCCTGCGCCAGGGTTTGCTGGCAGTGGAAGATCAAAATTTCTATCATCACTGGGGTTTTTCCATCAGTGGCATTTTGCGGGCCGCCTTTAATAATCTGCGCTCCGGTTCGGTAGTGGCCGGTGGCAGTACCATTACCCAGCAGCTGGTTAAAAATTATTACCTTAGCCCTGAGCGCACCTATGTTCGCAAGCTCAAGGAATTGCTGATGGCCATTTTGTTGGACTTGCACTACAGCAAGGACCAGATTCTGGAAAGCTATATCAATGAGGTTTATCTCGGTCAGGACGGGCCGCGGGCCGTGCATGGGCTGGCACTGGCCTCCCGCTATTATTTTGATACTCCGGTTCAGCAGTTGGGCCTGCATCAGCAGGCACTGCTGATCGGTATGGTCAAAGGAGCCTCTTTCTACAATCCCCTGCGCAACCCGGAGCGGGCCCGCAAACGCCGTGATCTGGTGCTGGATGCAATGGCGACCGAAGGTGTGATTTCACCCGAACATGCAACAGTGGCCAAAGCCATGCCTCTGGGTCTGAATAATCAGCATCGCATTACCGACAGCTTCCCTGCCTACCTTGATCTGGTGCGCCGCCAGTTGCGCCAGGAATATCGGGAAGAGGATTTGACCACGCTGGGTCTGAGCATTTTTACCAGCTTTGATCCTGTCTTGCAGCGGCAGGTGGAGGAAAGTGCCAGTGCCATATTGAAACAGCTCGATAGCACCGGCGACTTGCAATCGGCCACTGTGGTGACCCGTTTTGATACCGGCGAAGTGGCGGCGGTCGTCGGTGGGCGCAATGCCCGCTATGCCGGTTTTAACAGGGCACTGGATGCAAGGCGGCCAGCGGGTTCACTACTTAAGCCTGCGGTTTATCTGGCTGCACTGGCACAGCCAAAGCGCTATACGCTGGCGTCGGTATTGCGCGATACCAAGGTGCAGGTGTCTGGTCCGGACGGTATCTGGGAGCCGCGCAACTTTGACCGTCTGGAACATGGTGATGTGCTGCTGCATGAGGCTCTGGCCCGCTCCTATAATCTGGCAACGGCCCGCCTGGGGATGGAGGTCGGTCTCGATGAAGTAGCCGATATGCTGCGTCGTTTGGGGGTGGAAGGTGATATTCCCGAAGTACCGGCCCTGACTCTCGGTGCTGGTGCCTATTCATTGATGGATATGGCGATCATGTACCAGAGTATCGCGGCCGGCGGTTTTCGCATGCCTTTACGCAGTATCCGCGATATTGTCGACGCCAGCGGTGAGCCACTTAAACGCTATCCGCTGGAATACGAGCGCACGATCAGCTTGCAGGCAGTTCATTTATTGCACTACGCCCTGCGCGAAGTTGTGCGCGAGGGTACAGGGCGTGGTGTTTATCGCTATTTGCCGGAAAAGTTTTCAGTGGCGGGTAAAACCGGTACCACTAATGATGGTCGAGATTCCTGGTTTGCCGGATTTTCCGGTGATTTGCTGGCGGTGACCTGGGTAGGTCGGGATGACAATGGCAGTACCGGCCTGACAGGCAGTTCAGGCGCACTTAAAATCTGGGCGCATTTTATGGCCAGTGCCAGTCAGCGTTCTCTGGGCTACCGTATGCCGGATGGTGTTGAGCCTTACTGGATCGATAACAACAGCGGTGCGCTCACTGGCCAGGGTTGCCCCGACGCCCGTTTGCTACCTTTTTTCAAGGGCAGTCAGCCGCAGCAGCAAACGCACTGTTCGCCGCGTGAGAATGTGGTAAAAGACTGGTTTCAGTCACTCTTTGGTGGAGATTCCCCATGAATTTGATGCATCGCCTGCGAACCCTGTTTCTGTTGGTATGGTTGGCTGTATTGGCCGGGTGCTCGGTGTATTCCGTGCCTGGCAGTAAACCTGCGCCGGTGGAAGATCGCACGGAAAAATCGTCGGATGAGACGCGCACTACAGTGGAACCCAGGGCGACGCCTGAGACCACTTCGCCCACCTATCCCCAGCAAACTCTGCCGCCGGATCCCAATGCCAGTAATGCTTACGGCGGTTTGCTGGTGCGCGCTGAACAGGCGGCGCAGGGTGGTGATTATGAGCAGGCACTGGCCCTGCTGGAGCGCGCCCAGCGTATCGACCCCGACAGTGCCGAAGTTTATCTGGCGTTGGCGCAAACCTATGCGGCCAAGGGTGATAACAGTCGTGCCAGGGCAACAGCTGAGCGAGGTATGCTTTACTGTCGCAGCGACAGTGAGTGCAATAAATTGCGGCAGCTGAGTGTCCTTCCCTGATAACTCAGCGAGCATTTAGCCGGGTTGATTCGCAGTGCGTGAATGTACCCCCGCTGGCTTTTAGCCAGTGCGAGCCCGCTAAAATCAAGGGATTTTGCAGATTTAAGCAGGCGGCCATCAAATAGAGGGGGCATCTGTTTGATGGCCAGGTTGATAATGGCAATGTTATTCCGGCCGGTTTTTGTTATCCGGCAGGGGATTGTTCCTCGCACTGTATCTGATAGTGCTTTTCATGAGCCTCAAAGGTCAAAAACTGATTGATGCAGGCGGGAACCTCCCCTGCGCTGTGGCTGACAAACAGAATTCGGGTATCGCTGTATTTGGCGATGTGATCGATAGCGCGCAGTATCAGGGCACGATGAAAGCTGTCCAGACCGAGGGTGGGCTCGTCGAGGATCAGGATGGCGGGAGATTTGACCATCGCCCTGGCCAGCAGGACCATACGTTGCAGGCCAAAGGAGAGTGTATCAAAGCGTTCTTTTGATAAGTTACCCAAACCCAGAGCGTGGAGCCAGGCCAGCGCACTTTGCTTTTGAGGGTCGGCCCAGTTGTCGTAAAGGCCAATGCTGTCAAAAAAACCTGACACCACCACTTCCAGTACTGCCATGCGCTGTTTGAAGTTGAGGTGGAGATTGGTGTCGAGCACACCGTATTTTTGTTTGATATCCCACACACTCTCACCGCTGCCCCGGCGAAGGCCAAAGAGCGTAATATCCTGGCCGTAGGCTTTGTGATTGTCGCCGGTAATCAGGCTCAACAGTGTGGTTTTGCCGCAGCCATTAGGGCCGCTGATGGCACAGTGCTGGTGGCGTTCAAAGGTCCAGTTGATATTGTCGAGCACTTTCAGCTCACCGTAGCTGACGCTGACATTGCGCAACTTAAGCAGGGGGGTGCTATCAGGCAGTGAATAGGGGCGGGGCAGTGCTGGTGGCAGTGCTGCCAGTGCTGGCAGTGACGGATTCATCAGCCGCTGTACTTCAGCCTGCGCCAGCACCTCGTCGATCGCTCCCTGGCTGAGAATACGGCCTTCATCCAGCACCAGCAGATCGCTGGTGTGCCCTGGGATATCCCCCAGGCTGCGGCAGAGCAACAAAACAGCGGTATCACTCTGTTGCAGTTCAGCAATAATGCGGGACATTTCCTGCTGGCTGTTGCGATCCAGGCCGTCGGTGGGGCTGTCCAGTATCAGCAGGCGCGGACGGGCGAGGATGGCTGTCAGCAGCAGGGTTTTGCGCATCTCGCCGGTAGAAATATAACGCAGACCCCGCTCCAGAATATGGCCAATTTGCAGCCGTTCAACCCAGTGTTTGAAGTGAGAATCGGGCTGTTTTCCTGCCAGTATCAGATCACATACCCGGGTGCCAGGATCAGAAGCGTCGGCGCGAAACTCCGAATCATCCATTTTGCTGTCATGCTCACACAATGCCTTGGCCTGTTCAAAGCAAACATAGGCAACGCCCTGTGCAAGTAGCGTTGGCGAGCGCTCGATTTTGCCAGAAAAATGCTTTTCCTGACCGCTTATCACCCTGGCCAGGCTGGTTTTGCCTGCGCCATTGGGACCAATACAGGCCCATTGCTGACCGGTGATGATCGACCAGTTGATTTCTTTTAGTACCGGTAAAGCTTTGTATACGAGCGAAAGCTGGTTGATTTTGAGAAGTATTTCTCTGTCCATGTGATCTGGATTCCGTCTCTGTTTACTCTGACCTTGTTTATACAGTGTTGAACTGGCTTAATCAGCGTCTCGCATTTAAGGCCACACAAGAAAGGAGCTGGTTTCATTTCCCGTGTCAATTGCCCTGTTACAACTGCTTGAAGATCGCTTTGGCGGACACCGTCCACGGCGTAACATGCTGCGCCGTTTTCGTCGGCGTTCGGCCGTAGCTATCGTGCTGAGTGTGCGCGAAGGCGAACTGTACATTTTAATGATTAAACGGGCCGAGCGAAAAGGTGACCCCTGGTCGGGCCATATGGCCTTTCCCGGTGGTCGTATGGACCCGAATGACAGCAGTGTTTTTGCAACGGCCCTACGCGAGACGGATGAGGAGATTGGCCTGCACCTGCCAGACAGTGCCTCCCGTATTGGTCGCTTGTCGGATATTCAGGCTCAGCCTCATAAAGGCATGTTCGGCATGATCGTTACGCCTTATGTCTTCCGTCTGGAACAGGATGTAGCCTTTAGCCCCAACTATGAGGTGGCCGAGGTGGTCTGGGTGCCGCTGGAGTTTCTGCTGGATACCGACAACCGTGAAAGTATGGTCTGGCAGCGGGGCAAATTGTCACTGACGCTGCCTTGTTATCTGTATGAGGGGCGCCGTATTTGGGGTATGTCATTGATGATGCTGGATGAATTAATGGATCTGGTTGAAGGCCGCCGCAATCCAAAGCGCAAGCAATGGCGGCGTTGATCAGTGCTCATCCCGTAAAAAGGCTTTGGTATCGAGCATCAGATTTTTCAGATTCGGATCTTCCTGACCGGCTTGCAATAATACTTCCCGGTCGATTTCGCCGCGCACATAAGCACGGATGACCTCCAATAATACCGGACTCATCTTTGGCTCACGCACCCAGCGCGGCGCATTGATCAGATTGCCACTCACCCAGTCGCCCTCGCGGCTGAGCCAGTAGCCGCCACAGTTCGACAGCTGGTAGTCGCCGATGCGGCCGTAGCTGATATTGGGTGTGTGGGGGCTGAAACCTCCGGGGACGTCCTCTTTGATTTCGTGCAGGGCCATTACCCACTGGCTGTCGATGGGGAAGGTCTCCACCTCGGGGCGGCAGTAGTTGCCGGTCTTCAGCCAGATGCGTACCTCGTCCAGGGGCTGTTTGCCGCGCAGTTTCTGATCAATATAAAAGTCGATGGAGTTACCTGCGGTAGCTGTTACCGTACCACTGATAACAAGGTCCGCACCGGCCTGCACATCTGCAAAGCTGCCCCGCCACAGGCAATTGCACCCGGCGCTGGCCGTGCTGGCGCCGGGTGAAAACATACTGGACAGAAGAGCTATTGTGATCAGCTTGCGAAACATGGCCGATAAAGCCTCGTTTTATTGCAGCGCGTGTGCTGCCTCAATGGCGAAGTACGTCAGGATGCCATCACAGCCGGCCCGTTTGAAGGCCAGCAGTGATTCCAGCATAACGGCCTCCCGGGCCAACCAGCCGCGTTCGAAGGCGGCGATCTGCATGGCGTATTCACCGCTCACCTGGTAGGCAAAGGTGGGCACTTTCAGTTCATCTTTAACGCGGCGCACGATATCCAGGTAGGGCATGCCCGGTTTGACCATGATCATATCAGCGCCTTCGGCCAGGTCGAGTGCACATTCGTGCAGAGCCTCATTGCTGTTGGCCGGGTCCATCTGGTAGCTGAACTTGTTGCCACCCCTGATATTGTCGGCGGAGCCGACTGCGTCCCGGAAGGGGCCGTAATAGCTGGAGGCGTACTTGGCTGCATAGGCCAGAATCAACGTGTTTGAATATGCCTGTGCCTCCAGTTCAGTGCGAATGGCGCCGATGCGACCGTCCATCATGTCCGAGGGGGCAATGATATCGGCACCGGCGGCAGCGTGAGTCAGCGCCTGCCGCACCAGCGTTTCGGTGGTAATGTCGTTGAGTACATAGCCGTGATCGTCGATGATACCGTCCTGGCCATGCACGGTGTAGGGGTCCAGCGCTACATCGGTAATTACGCCCAGCTCCGGCAGCGCATCCTTGAGTGCCCTGACGGCTTGCGGTACTAATCCGCCAGCATTCCAGGCTTCTTCCGCCCGGGCTGTTTTAACTTCAGCCCCGATCACCGGAAACAGCGCCAGCGCGGGAATACCGAGAGTGAAGGCTTCACGGGCCCGCTCGATCAGCAGGTCGATACTGAGTCTTTCCACACCCGGCATAGAAGGTACTGCTTCGCGCTGACCACGGCCGGTGAGTACAAATACCGGCAGGATCAGATCCGCCGGACTGAGCCGGTTTTCTCTGACCAGATCGCGGGCAAAAGTGCTGGTGCGCAGGCGGCGCATGCGGGTAGTCGGGAAGGCACCGCGCTGGCTGGTAAAACTCATGGTGTTTACTCCTGCAATTCGTGAAAAGCCTGCCGCGCTGCTGATAAAGTAGCCTCGATATCAGCATCGCTGTGGGCCGCAGACAGAAAGCCTGCTTCGTAGGAAGCGGGAGCGAGATAAATACCCTGGGCCAGCATGCTGTGAAAGAAACAATTAAAACGCTGGGTATCACAGGCCATCACCTGCTGGTAATTGCTGACCGCAGGTGCATCTGTGAAAAAGCCGCCGAACATGGTGCCGGCATGGTTAGTCGTGAAGGCTATGCCGACTTCGGAAGCGGCCTCTTCCAGACCTGCACACAGCTTGCGGGTGTGTTCAAACAGCGGTTCATAGAAGCCTTGTTCGGTAATTATATCGAGCATCGCCAGACCGGCGCTCATGCATACCGGGTTGCCCGACAGAGTGCCCGCCTGATAAACCGGTCCCAGCGGAGCAATTTGTTCCATGATTTCGCGTTTGCCACCAAAAGCACCTACTGGCATGCCGCCACCAATGACCTTGCCCAGAGTGGTCAAGTCGGCTTCGATACCGTAGTAGCCTTGGGCACCTTGTAGGCCAAAGCGAAAACCGGTCATCACCTCATCCAGAATCAGTACGGCACCCTGCTGGTCGCAGGCTTTTCGCAAGGCTGCCAGAAAACCGGGTGCTGGTGGAATGCAGTTCATATTGCCCGCTACCGGTTCAACAATGGCACAGGCAATATTGGTACCGTGTTGTTCAAAGGCAGCTTGCAGGCCTTCAATATCATTGTAAGCCAGAGTCAGGGTGTGATCTGCCAGTGCCGCTGGTACGCCGGGAGAGCTGGGTACACCCAGTGTCAGAGCACCGGAGCCTGCTTTGACCAGCAATGAGTCCGAGTGACCGTGATAGCAGCCCTCGAACTTGACGATAGTATCGCGGCCGGTAACACCCCGTGCCAGACGGATCGCACTCATTGTCGCTTCAGTGCCGGAGTTGACCATGCGTACCATATCCATGTTGGGCATGATCGAACACAGCCTGTCGGCGAGTTGGGTTTCCAGTTCTGTGGGTGCGCCAAAACTCAGACCCTGTTCGCATTGCCTGATGACGGCTTCCCGTACCGCTGGATGGTTGTGGCCCGCCAGCATTGGTCCCCAGGAGAGCACATAGTCAATATAACGTTTGCCATCGGCATCAAACAGGTAGGCACCATCGGCGCGTTCGATAAAAAGTGGTGTGCCGCCAACAGCCCGGAAGGCCCGCACCGGTGAATTGACGCCGCCGGGGATATGTTTTTGGGCGGCATTGAAGAGTTGTTCGGATCTGTTCATGGGGCTCCGGGTTCGCTACACAGAATAAATGCTTTGCAGTTAAGCAATTTGCAATTGAATAAAGAGTGGGGATTATCCGCCCACACTGTCTGAATATCCAGCCTGTGCCTGACACCTGCGCTACACCCGTGTGCCGCTATTATTAACCCGTCAATTAAATAGATCTCGTTGATCTATTTAATTGACGCCCCTTCATAGCCGCGAAAAAGTGTGATTTTCCTCGCCAGTCAAGGGCTTATATTGGCTACGCCAATGGCCGACACTACCCGTGCCGCCCTATTAATCCGACAATAATTATTGCCGATGAGATGGTCTCCTTCCCTCCCAAACGGCGTCGCGATGCGCCAGGATAGAGATGAAGAATGTTCTATCGAAACGAGACGAGGAGGAAATCATGTCTAATCGTATGATAATCGGTGTAGATTTGGCAAAAACCAGCTTTGCCGTCGTCATGTTGAACAGTGCCGACAATGAACTCAGCCGCAAGACGGTGAAACGGCAACATTACAACAAGACGAGCACTGTTTTCACGGTATTCGACGGAGCTTGAATGCGGATAAGTTACGCTTGAACAGTCAGCCCAGAGGCTTACTGGGCAAATATGGCCTGGTGATGCCGCCTTAAGGAAGGTGCTGCCAGGCTATTTAAGCGGGGCCGACAACGGCTTAGCCGAGTGTGCCCGTTGCTATCTGGCTCGCCAGTACGATCGGTTTTTGGCCATTATCGAAGAATTGGCCTGGTATGACAGGGTATTGCGTGAACAGGTCAAACCGGTCTGCAGAGAACCTGATTAGCCCGGTGGCCCTTGAGGCCGACTGCCGATAAGGACTGCAGGCGGCGAAACTTCATCAAGGCCAGAGGGCGCAGTGAGTCCCTCATAAACAGGCCGAATATACGACGGCAACCTGTCCCTGACATCGACTGTGCAAGCCTTGCAAACGGGGAGGAGACCATATACGGGTTAATAACCTGAGAATCTATGTTTCCGGTTTAATAAGTAAATGCCGTCAGACTTAAAAAGGTTTCAGTACGACCAGTAGCACAATCGCAAACAGCAAGAACACCGGGAATTCATTAAAAAAACGATAAAACACATGGCTGTGAGCGTCCCGCTCCTCGTTGACAGCTTTTACATAGCGTCCGCAAATAACGTGATAAATAATAAGTGCTGTCACACAGGCCAGTTTTGCCCACAGCCAGTGAGCCTGTGAGTAATAACTGAAGTTGAAGTGAGTCAGTGCGAGGCCGAAACCGATGGTCAACCACATAAAGGGTGTTACAAAGCGATACAGGCGTCGGGCCATATCAGCCAGCAATCGGCGCGATGTAATATCTTTACTGGCGGCGTAGTTGACCAGTATGCGTGGCAGATAAAACAGACCGGCAAACCAGCAGACCATAAAAATAATGTGAAAAGCCTTTAACCAGAGCATATAAAAATCCATTACAGATTAGATAGCGTGAAGCGCTCGATCGCTTCGCGGGTCACAATACCCTGTAGAACCGGCGTGCCGCCAGAGCTGCGACTGTAAACGCAAACAGCTTCGGCTGTACGCTCTTTGATCCGGTCCATCGCCTGTCGCAGGGTGGCCTGCATTGGCACGGTGGCAATTGACCAGCGGCGCAGGTCTGCATCCGGCAGATGAACATGGATTTCTTCTTCCTCATCCCCGGCTGGATTTTGGGACGGGTTCTGGGATAGCCAGTCAGCCAGCTCCTGGCCGCGCAGCAGGTAGAGACCTTCGTTCTCGCGTGTGACCAGTGACCAGGCGTGAGGTGTGTTGACCAGCGGAGGAATAGCCGATTGTGGCAGTTTGACAGGAATAGAATTCACGCTCACTTCCATGAGCGAGGTAACATCAGTGCGGTGCAGTAACTGATTAAGTGGATCATTCGGTACGACTCGCCGCAATTGTCGCAATACGGTCTGATGAGCGGCTCGCTGACGAAATACACCGGCGTTGGTCAAGGTGGCGGCAATAATGGCCAGTAAAGCAGGCATGGCGATACTGGCCGATTGAGTCAGTTCAATAACGGCCAGTACCGCAGCCAGTGGCGCATTCAATACAGCAGCCATGCAGGCTGCCATGCCAATAGCGATATACAGGGCAGGGCTGGAGGCCAGTTCAGGGGCATAAAATTGTCCGGCAATACCAATGGCGCCACCAAGACAGGCACCAATCAGTAATGTCGGGCCAATCAGGCCGATAGGCATGCCAACTCCACAGCTGATACTGGTGGCCAGCAGCTTGCAGGCAGCAACAGCTAATAATGTGTTTAGCATCAGTTCACCCTGCAAGGTGCTGTTCAGGGTGTCATAGCCAATGCCAAGGGTTTGGGGTACCAGTAGTGCAAGGCAGCCCGTCAGGCAGCCCGCCAGTCCAAAGCGCAGTGGCACTGGCCAGTGTGCCAACCGAGCTGCCAGGCGACTAAAACGAATAAACAGTGTTACTGTCGCGCCACAAAAAATACCCAGTAAAATAATATAGGGCAGCTCCCACAAAGAGTTGAGATGGACGGGCGGAATGTTGAACAAGTCGGTGCCACCACCCAGATTGCGGCTAATGGCAGAAGCGGATACCGAGGCCAGCATGACGGGAATGAAACCGACAACGGTATATTCTGCAACCACTACCTCCATCGCAAAAATTACGCCTGCCAGTGGCGTGTTGAAGGCGGCAGCAATGCCACCGGCGGTGCCGCAGGCGATTAACACACGCAAGCTGTTGTGCGGCAGTCTGAGGCGCTGGCCAAGCAGACTATTGATGGCGCTACCCAAGTGTACACCTGGCCCTTCCCTGCCACCGGACTGGCCGCTGGCCAGGGCAAATACACCACCAAAAAACTGTACGGTTGCATTGCGAAAGGGCAGCACACCATAATCACTGTGCATGCGACTCAAAACATGCACAATGCCGGTTTCGCGTGTTGTTGGTTTAAGTGCAAGGTAGCCCAGCCCGAGAATCAGCGCACCGCCAGCGGGCAGAACAAATTGCTGCCATTTGGGTAATTGCTCAAAGCCTTCACCGGCATCACCTACCCCCCACAACCAGGCCAGCTCGATAATGGCCAGCTCAAAAGCCAGTACAATCAGTCCGGAAGCGACGCCTCCAACGATACCCAGAACAGCATAAGCCAGTACGGAGTGATAGTTGGTCAGATAGCGGCGATAGATGTTAAGCAGTTTGTACAAAAGGCGGAACCTCCCACAAAAATCACATCTTAGCAGTTAATTCCGGTTGGATTGCTTTTATACTGTGCCGTATGACGAGTTGGATTTTGACGTGTGAGTGTCACCATCCTTATTCACTATAACGGAGGTTGAGGTCAGGTTATGGTCAGAGTGGGTATCGTGGGAGGGACAGGTTATACGGGTGTTGAATTATTGCGCCTGCTTGCCTGTCACGAGGATGTGAACGTTGTAACGATTACCTCACGCGCTGAAGCTGGTCGCCGTCTCGATGAGCTTTTTCCCAATTTGCGCGGTTACTATGACCTGGCCTTTTCAGAGCCTGATGTCGAGTTGCTGGCGGCTTGCGATATTGTCTTTTTTGCCACGCCTCATAATGTGGCTATGAAGCTGGTGCCGGAATTGCTTGCGCGTGGCACCCGGGTGATAGATTTATCGGCGGATTTTCGCATTCGCAATGCCAGCCTGTGGTCAAGCTGGTATGGCGAAGACCACTGTGCGCCTGAATTGCTGGCAAAAGCGGTTTATGGTCTGCCAGAGGTCAACCGTGAGCATATTGCACAGGCTCAGTTAGTGGCTTGTCCCGGCTGTTATCCAACGGCTATCCAGCTCGGCCTGATTCCATTACTGGAAGCGGGAGCCGTTGCTCCGGACCATCTGATTGCCAGTGCCGCAAGCGGCAGCAGTGGTGCGGGGCGGCAAGCCCGGGTGGACAACCTGTTGAGTGAGGTTGCTGACAGTTTTAAAGCCTATGCCGTTGGTGGTCACCGTCATCTGCCGGAAATTGAGCAGGGTTTGTCAGATGTCAGTGGTGGGGCGGTCTCGCTGACCTTTGTGCCTCATCTGCTGCCAATAGTGCGGGGCATTCACGCAACGTTGTTTGCCCGGCTAAGCCACCATGGCCACTCGGTTGAGCAATTGCAGTCTCTGTTTGAAGAGCGCTACGCCGATGAACCTTTTATTGATGTATTGCCCACCGGTGTTTTTCCTCAGACGCGTACCGTCAAGGGGGCCAACCGTTGCCAGTTGTCACTGGTGGTGCCTCAGCAACGTGATACGGTGGTGGTGATGTCAGTGATCGATAATTTGGTCAAAGGTGCTGCCGGGCAGGCGGTTCAGAATATGAATATTATGTTGGGTCTGCCGCAAGAACAGGGGCTCAGGCAGATCGGTCTGTTACCGTAATTACTGGAGGTTAAAAACCTTTGGCGCGATATCGATGGTTGCAGTTTGTTGGCTTGCTGTGTGTCGCTGCAATATTGGTGGGAACGGGACTTTATCTGAGTCGGTATCTGGTGGCCGAAACGGAGATGGTTTCTCCTGAACTCTATCAGCGTAGTCAGATAGAAGTTGAGCGTCTGCGTAAGCAGTTAAACGTACAGAAGGGACTGTTGCTGGAAGCCCAGGCGCGACATGAGGTCGATCGGGCGGCACTTGAGCTGGTGCGTCAGGATCTGGCCCGTCAGCGGGAAGAAATTACTGATTTGGACGAGGGTATGCGTTTTTATCGCGGGCTGATGGCGCCGGGTGAAATTGCACAGGGGTTCAGCTTGCAAGGTCTTGAACTGGTGCGGCGAGAGACGGGCAATATTTATGCTTATCGTTTGGTGGTGCAGCAGGAAGCCCGCAAGCATGAGCCCATGCGCGGTGAGCTTTTTGTCACTGTACAGGGTGTGCAGAACGGGCAGGTGGTCAGCTATCCGCTGCCACAGCTGGCACGGGATATTGAAGGCGAGGCGATAACTCTGCGCTTTCTCTATTTTCAGGTAATTGAAGGGGAGCTGCAGCTCATGGATGGTTTTGAGCCGCAGTCTGTTGAAGTTGTTGCGGAACTGAGCAGTCCGCGCAAAATGGAAGTCAGAGAGCAATATCCCTGGCATCTACAGGAGAAATTTACTCATGTTGGGAAGTAAAAAAACAGTGGCTACGAGCGTATCAGGTGGAACCACTTTGGTTTCAAGAGACACTGAGATCACCGGTGATATCAGTTTTAGTGGCAACCTGGATATTGAAGGTCAGGTAAAGGGCAATATTATTGCGCAGCCGGGTAAAGATGCGTTGGTTCGCGTAGTTGATAAAGGTTTTGTGCAGGGAGAGATTCGCGCACCGGCCATTGTTATCAATGGTCATGTAGAAGGCAGTGTTCATGCCGGCAAGCACCTGGAGCTGGCAGCCAAGGCCAGGGTTACGGGGGACGTTTATTACACTCTGGTTGAAATGGCGGTAGGTGCTGAGGTTAATGGTAAACTGATGCACGTTGAAGTTACCGACAAAGTTACCGACAAAGTGGCCAGGCACAAGGATGCCGAAACAGAAAAAACCGAAGCAGCAGTGGCAGTAAAAAGTTGACCAAATTACTTGGTTTTACCATAATGAGCGGCTTCAATTTTGTCTGTGTTCGTTGAGCCTTGTCTCACCGGAGTCCGATTATGTCTGTTGCTGCCTCATTTAATCCCGGTAGTCTGAATCTTTCATCGCGCGCTATCAGCAAGGTGCGTGAACTGGTAGAAGAGGAAGAAAATCCTGCGCTGAAACTGCGGGTATATATTACTGGCGGTGGTTGTTCCGGCTTCCAGTACGGCTTCGCCTTTGAAACCGAGGTGGAGGACGATGATACGACCATTGAACAGGGTGGCGTTACGGTTCTGGTCGATCCGATGAGCTTCCCCTATCTGGCTGGATCGGAAGTTGATTACAGTGAAGGTCTGGAAGGTTCCCGCTTTGTTATCAACAACCCCAATGCGGCGACCACCTGTGGTTGTGGTTCTTCATTTTCCGTTTAACCATTTCGCCAAGGTTTGTCGGCGAGTCCTCCCGGGTAGATACCGCCCAGTATCGTCGCTTGTGATGCACCGGTGACGGTTGGTAAATTACCTGTTAATCCCTCAATAGTGCGTTGAGCCAGCCAGGCAAAGGCCACCGCTTCTACCCAGTCAGGGTGCAGGCCGAGGACGCTCGTAGTATTCAATGAAACTGATGGTAATCGCTGCTGCAAGCGATGCATCAGATTGGTATTGTGAGCGCCGCCGCCGCAGATATAGACCTCATCTACCGAAAAACTGGCATCGTGAATGGCATTGGCGATAGTGCAAGCGCTTAATTCTGCCAGGGTTGCCTGCACTGATTGTGCTTGAATCGGGCGCTCAAGAGCGGCCAGCTGCTCATCCAGCCAGCTCAGGTTAAAGGCTTCCTTGCCGGTGCTGCGTGGGCCACCGCGTTGATGCAGGTAATCATGTTTAAGGAGAATTTCCAGCAATCCTTCATCTGTCCTGCCGTCAGCAGCCCACCGGCCACCCCTGTCAAAATGTTTATTTAAATGACGCCCAATCCAGTGATCAAGCAGTGTATTGCCTGGTCCGGTATCAAAGCCACAGGCGGCGCCTGAACCATCGAGCAAGGTCACGTTGGCAATACCGCCAATGTTTACAATGGCTCGTCGGGTTCCTTCTGTAGCAAACATGGCGGCATGAAAGGCGGGGGCCAGCGGTGCACCTTCACCGCCCACACAAATGTCTCGCCGCCGAAAATCGGCCACGGTGGTAATACCCGTAAGCTGTGCAATGGTGTTGGGATCACCAATTTGCAGGGTAAAGGCTTGTGCGTGCTGCTCTGCAGATAATGAGGAGGGCGGGTGGTGGCGAATGGTCTGGCCATGACTGCCAATGGCGCATACCTGCTTTGCTTGTATGTTGGCCTGTTTGAGCAGGGCCAGTACCGCTTCAGCAAAGAGCGAACCCAATGTGCGATCCAGAGGCCCCAGGCGTTCAATTTCGTTGGCCGCCGGATGGCTGATGGCGCTGATCTGTTCTTTGATTGAGGGTGCTATTGGATGTTCGCGGGCTGATAACAAGTCGATGCCACTGGTTGAGAAGCGAACCAGTGCCGTATCAATGGCATCGACACTGGTGCCTGACATCAGGCCAATATAAAGGGAGGTCACTGCTTAACGGCGACTTTGCTGTTTGCGCTTGTTACTATTGCGGTTTAGTGCCAGACGGGCATCGCTGCGCAGAGCAGCCAGTTGCTCACTTATCGGTGCAATAGACTGTTCAAAGCGCTCCAGTTCAGATTTTGGCAGGGTTTTGGCCTTGGGCAGCTGTTTGTGAATTGTGCTCGGATTGCGATGCACGCCATCGACCAGAAATTCATAGTGCAAATGTGGGCCGGTGGCTGCGCCTGTGCTGCCTACAGTGCCAATAATATCGCTTTGAGCAACCCGTTGGCCCTGCTTGACCTTATGCTTATGCAGATGCAGATAACGAGTGACATAGCGATCACCGTGCTGGATAAAAACAAAATTACCGTTGGCGCGAGTGTAGCCAACTCTGGTAACCCGGCCATCACCAGCTGCATAGACAGGGGTTCCGGTGGGGGCTGCGTAGTCGGTGCCACGATGAGGGCGTTTGGTCTTGTAGATCGGGTGCAGACGACGCATGTTGAAGTTGGAGCTGATGCGTGTGAAGTCAACGGGTGCCATCAGAAATGCTTTGCGCATGCTGACACCCTTGCCGTTATAAAAACCGATATCTCCGTCTTTGTCTTCGTAACGATAAGCAGAAAATGTCTGCCCCTTATTGGTAAAGGAGGCCGCTATAATATCGCCGTCCCTGTATTTCTTGCCGTCGAGATAAAGCTCTTCGTAAACGATGTCAATTGTGTCGCCTTTGCGCGGGTCAAGAACAAAGTCGATTACACCGCCAAAGATGC
Source organism: Parahaliea sp. (assembly GCA_047974765.1). GTDB lineage: Bacteria > Pseudomonadota > Gammaproteobacteria > Pseudomonadales > Halieaceae > JBKECP01. The sequence goes on from JBKECP010000013.1 coordinate 190,692, forward strand.
CGGCAAGTTCAAGAATTTTGGTTTGAGACAGTCCCATATCCTTGCCCGCCAGAGAGAGGGACGAGGTAATTTCACCGCTGGCCCAGGTCTCATGTACTTCGGGCTGACGTAGCTGGCGTTCGTTACTGAATTTGGCATCGGCACTGGCACGTTGATAGATCATTGTCTCAACGGGGGAGACAATGTGCTTCACACCCAGTAGTTCACCCTCGGCATTCTGCAAAAAGGAGATGGTTTGACCCGGAAAAATGTGTGCAAGCCGTTTGCCTTCAGGGCTGTTGTAAACGACCTCGTGAACATCACCCTTATTAAAGCCTGCACGTTTGAAAATCAGAGAGAGGTTGTCCCCTTTGCGTACAGTTTGTTCCAGCCACTTTGTTATTGGCGTTGCCGACTCTGTGGCCAAAACCGGAAGGGCTTCAGTTGGTAACGGGGAGTCAGGGCTTTTGGCTCTCAATGACTGGACCAAATGAGAGGGTAAGGATTCAAAATTGAACGATGGCGGGTGTGTTGTTACAGCTGATGTTGTTTCGACAGTTGCAGCGGTACTCAGCAGGCTTTGTGGGCTGGCTTGTACGGTATTCTCCTGATTCTTCTGCAGCAGTATACTGCCAGGTACCATGCCGTTATCGGTGATTGATATTTTGCTTTGTTCCTGATTGTCAGGAGTGATAGTCACACCCACAACAACGGCGGCAGCTATGACTGCCGCCGCCAAAGTGTACTTGCTGTACTTGCTATATTTGTTGCGCTCGGGTTGGGGGCGAATTGGCGTTGCCCCCCGAGGCTTTACGCCCTGGCTCATAATCCTGATCATTAATATCTTCCAAGTGGCGGCAGTATATAAAAAAATATTCGACTTCGACAGTTCTTGCGGGTTTCTGGTTCACTCTTTTTTTAAGCTGTTGTATGGTTTGTCGCCCTTTTATTTGTATTTTTATTCTTATTGATTAGTTGAGACAGTAAAATGAGTAGTGAGCTGCTAGCGGATTTACAGGCCCGTGGACTGATTTTTCAGATTGCCGGCGAGGATGAGCTTCCCAATTGGCTCAACGGAGGTTCGCGCACACTGTACTGCGGTTTTGATCCTACCGCTGACAGTCTCCATATCGGTTCACTGGTGCCTCTGTTGATGCTGCGCCGTTTCCAGTTGGCCGGACACAAGCCACTGGCGCTGGTCGGCGGCGCCACTGGTCTGATTGGGGATCCCAGTTTCAAGGCGCAGGAGCGCCAGCTCAATACGCCGGATATTGTTGCGGGCTGGGTTGATAAAATTCAGGCGCAGGTTTCCCGCTTTATTGATTTTGGCAGCGATGCCAGCTCTGCTGAGGTGATTAATAATCTTGACTGGACAGCGGGTGTGGATGTGCTCGATTTCCTGCGGGATGTGGGCAAGCACTTTTCCGTTAATGCAATGATTCAGAAAGAGTCGGTTAAGCAGCGTTTGCAGCGAGAGGGCAGTGGGCTTAGCTTCACTGAATTCAGCTATATGATTTTGCAATCCTATGACTTTGCCGAGCTGAATCGTCGTTATGGTTGCAGTTTGCAGATTGGCGGATCGGACCAGTGGGGCAATATTACCGGTGGCATTGATTTGACCCGGCGAGTTAATGGTGAGCGGGTGTTTGGTTTGACTATGCCGCTAATTACCAAGTCAGACGGCACCAAATTTGGCAAGACTGAGGCTGGCACGATCTGGTTGGATCCACAGCGTACCTCGCCCTATGCCTTCTATCAGTTCTGGCTCAATACGGCTGATGCGGATGTTTATCGCTTTCTCAAGTATTTTACCTTTATCGATGTTGCTGAAATTGAGGCTATTGAAAAAGCCGATGCACAACGTGCCGGACGGCCAGAAGCACAGGCGGTGCTGGCTCGTGAGGTTACACGGCTGGTGCACGGTGAGGCGGGCCTGATGGCGGCACAGCGTATTAGTGAGGCGCTGTTCAGCGGTGATATCGATGCGCTCTCTGAGCCTGATTTTCAGCAGCTGGTACAGGATGGGCTGCCAGTAAGTAACCTGCGGCGTGACGCGCTACCTGAAACAGTGACTCAGATACTGACGGAGGCGGGTATGGCTACTTCTGGCAAGCAGATAAAGGATGCGCTTGGGCGTAGAGCTGTGCTGGTTAACAACCACGCCTTGAGTGCAGGAGATAATGCTAATTCGACCGAGGTCTTTGCGGCAGCGCATGCCCGCTTTGAGCGTTATTACCTGGTGCGCCTGGGTAAAAAAAAGTACCACCTTTTCGAACTCGACTAAGTATGAGTTGAGCATGGGCTGATTTTTTTTTGTGATTCAAAAATATTTTATAGAAAGGGCTTGCGTGCTCTTCGTGTGCTGCGTATAGTTCGCCTCCCTTCAGCGAGGTGGGATGTATTGACTCGCTGTTTGAGACCTTTGTTAGGTGAGTGAAAGTAATTGACTTTCAATAACTTAACATGAGGTATGCGCTAAAAGCCTGGTTTTGGATTAAAGCAAAAATTTGCAAAAATCTGTTGCCAGAAACTGAATAATCGGTATAATGCGCAACCTCGATTGGGGTGAGTCCTGATCAAGACCTCGAGTCCTTGCGGCTGAGGGTTGCTTAACAAGAAGACAAAGACAGATGTGTGGGCACTTGTTGAGGTAGTAGCTACGGTTATTATCAGACACAAGTGACTCATAGATTCTTTTGAATTTTTGATTTTCGAGTGTCTGAGCCGGGATTTGGATGTTGACGTGGGGTTTACCATGGAAACATTCCCTCTTGTACAGTTGTGCAGAGGTA
>JBKECP010000014.1:0-92388 GCA_047974765.1 Parahaliea sp.
GGGTTCGAATCCCTCGCTCTCCGCCATAAACGCAAAGGGTCGCCCCTTCTTTGAGAGGGGCGGCCCTTTGCATTTATGGGAGACATCCATTTGATCTTGAGCGTATACTGCCTACAAGGTAATGACAGCACCAGGGAAGGTTGATCATTTTGCAGGCGAGTGTTTTCTTTATTTATAACGTTACCGCAGGTTTGGTAAATGAAAGGCAGATTGATAGCTATATCGAAGCGCTGACAACGGCTGGTTATATTGTTACCACTTTACTGACAGGTCCAGGGACGGCGTCTTACCATCACCATTTCCATCGTATGAGCCGGGATGTTGGTGCCAGCATTGTGATTGCCGGTGGCGATGGAACGGTGCGTCATGTATTACAGGAGTTGGCAGATTTACCTTGCCGGGTGGCAGTGTTGCCGCTGGGTACAGCCAATGTGCTGGCTCAGGAGCTGGCTAGTCCGAGTACCCCTCAGGGGCTATTGAAATTGTTAGCTGAAGGTAAAGAACGCCCCCTGAATTTAATCAAAGCCGGTGATAAATCTTTTGCTGCTGTTGCCAGTGTGGGTTTTGATGCCACCGTAGTACGTGATGTTTCAATAAGTCTTAAAGCCAAAATGGGTAAGTTTGCTTATGTCTGGGCAAGCCTGAAGAAGCTTTGTGTATTTCGTCCTCAAACCTTTACGGTTGAACTTAATGGCGCAGCCTATAAAGCAGAATCCATATTGCTGATCAATGGCCGCTATTATGCGGGCCGCATGCTGGCGGTACCGGACGGTTCCATTGAACAACCCTCCCTGTCAGTATTGTTGCTGCGTATTCGCAGCCGCCTGGATTTTCTGCGCTATACCGTATTGTTGGTCTTTGCCAGGCTTCATCGGGCCAGGGGTGTGACTTGTTTTAGTACCCGCCAGGTGAGCGTAAGTACACAAGGCCAGCCCGTTCAACTTGATGGAGATTACTGTGGCAAAAGTCCGATAAGATTCACTTGTGCCCCGACAGGTAATATCCGGGTGCTATCCACTCATTTTGCAAATAAAAGCTAAATACCTTATGTGCAGTTGTTTTGTACTGACAATATTATTAACGGAATGTTGCTATGTTAATTAAAACTTTGCTGACGCCTGCAGCGATAACGCTGTTGTTGTTTCTATCAAATACCGTTCATGCCAGTTGGGTTGAAAAAAGCAATCGTTATGCACTGGAAGTGCTTTCCGATCAGGCAAGCATTAGCCCTGAATGGATTTCCTCGGTTGGCCTGCCAGGTTTTGATAGTGATGTATCTGAAATTGGGCCTGATATTGTAGAACGTGAAATTACTCTGAATCGCTCAATTATCAGCCGTTTGGAGAAACAGCGGATAAAAGAACAAAACCCCAAGGTTCAGCAGGATATTCAAATTATGATCTCCTCACTCACAGACAGTATTAGCCGTCTGGAGCTTGAGCGAAAATATCTGCTGCCCTATTACGATATTCCCCAGCTTCTTTACTACAGTTTTAATGCGTTGCTTGATCCAAGGGTTGATGCCAAACGTTATCCTGCAGCTATTGAACGTCTGCGCAAGTATAACGGGCAGGCTGAAGCTTACCGGCCACTGACTGAGCAGGCCAAAGCGCGTACGACGGCGTTGCTTGACAAGCCGGAATTGCTGGGCCCCTATATTGATGAGGTTCAGAATAATCTTGAGAGTGCGCCACACTATATAGCAGGTCTGCGCGCACTGTTTGAACAATCTGCACTTGAAGGCTGGGAACAGGATCTGGCTTTACTTGAACAGCAGTTAAAGGATTATTCCACTTGGGTTGCTGATACTGTGTTAGTGCGTGCCCGCAAGGATAATCGCCTGCCACTTGAGCTTTATATTAATGAACTGCGCAGCTATGGTGTCAGTGCCAGTCCTCAGGAATTGATTGCTGAAGGTCAGTACAGCTACCAGTTGATTCGCAGTCAGATGAAAGCCCTGGCAAGGCAGATTGCTGACAAACGGGGTTGGCAGCAACAAGATCTGGTATCTGTCATACACAAGCTGAAGGAGGAGCAGGTTCCTCAGGATAAACTGTTGGCCTTGTACCAGCAGCGTTTGAAAACTATTGAGGACATTATTGAAAGAGAGCAGCTGGTCAGCCTGCCTGAACGGAAAGCTGTTATTCGCTTGGCAACAGAGGCGGAGTCAGCGGCATCGCCGGCCTCCTTTATGAGTCCACCGCAGCTGATTAATAATACCGGCCAATATGGTGAGTTTGTACTGGTGCAAAGTAATCCGGCGCTGGGTGCTGATGCGCAGATGGATGACTGGAGTCACGATGCCATTATCTGGGCGCTGACTGTGCATGAAGCCCGCCCGGGGCATGAGTTGCAGTATTCCCGCCTGGTGGAGGATGGAACTTCACTGGCACGTGCATTATTTGCCTTTAACAGCGCCAATGCGGAAGGGTGGGGGTTGTATGCAGAGTCTATTATGCAAGCTTATCTGCCTCTGGAGGGGCAGCTGTTCAATCTTTATACCCGGCTGTTGCGAGCTGCTCGCATGTTTCTCGATCCGATGGTTAATACCGGCCAGATCAGTCGTGATGAGGCTGAGCATTTCCTGATCGAAGAAACAGCCATGTCTTTAGCTATGGCCAGCTCAGAGGCGGACCGCTATGCCTTTCGCGCACCAGGTCAGGCAACATCCTATTATGTGGGCTATGTCAATCTGATGCGGCTTCGCACTGAGGTGGAGTTACGCCAGGGTGATGACTTTGACGATAAGGCTTTTCATGACTTTATTCTCAGTCAGGGCATTTTGCCACCGCAGTTGCTGCGTGAAGCTGTACTGGAGCAATTTGTTTCACAATAACCTCTGGCCGAGTATAAAAACCCCGGTTAGCCGGGGTTTTTATTAATACAAGCTTATAGAAATACGATAGCCATCAACCGCACTTGGAGTCACCGCAGTTCAGGCAGGTGAGGCAGCCATCCATCATAATGGCGGCTTTTACACTGCATTTCTTACATAATTCAGCTGTGGCAGGAAACTCGGCTCCAGCACCATCGTCACCGGTTTTGGCAGCGTACTCAGCTTTTTTCTCTGCCAGGATCTTTTTCTGATGATCGGTCAGGCCGGGTTGTTCCAGCAGTCCGATATTTTGTAGGTGATCCTCGATGGCCCAGCCAATTTCAGCTACCAGCGAGGGCATGAACCGGCCGCCAGACTTGAAGTAGCCACCTTGAGGATCAAATACAGCCTTCATTTCTTCCACCAGAAAGGTGCAGTCGCCCCCCTTGCGAAAGACCGCCGATATAACCCGGGTTAAAGCCACAATCCACTGAAAGTGATCCATGTTTTTTGAGTTGATAAATATCTCAAAGGGGCGGCGCAGTTCATGGTCAGTGCCTGGGTTGAGCACAATATCATTGATAGTGACATAGAGCGCATGATCAGACAGTGGTGTTTTGATTTTGTAGGTGGCGCCAATCAGTTGCTCTGGGCGCGACACTTTTTCGTGCATCTGTACGATATTGTTTTCTTTTTCCTGTGCAATATCGTCCTCGGATTTTACCTGGAAACCGATAATTTTTTTGTCAATTTTCTTGGTCATAATTTCCTGCCTTGGCATTGCGGGTTATAAAGCCACAAATGCATTAAAACTTGCCGTAGTAACCTTCCTTGAGTGCATCAAAGAGATTGGCTGCTGTGTGTGTCTCGCCGTCATATTCCACTTCTTCATTGCCCTTGCATTCCAGGGTGCTGCCATCTTCGAGTTTGAATACATAGTGAGTTTTTTCCAGATCCTCCTCTTTTACCAGTACGCCCTGGAACGCTTCAGGATTGAAGCGGAAGGTGGTGCAACCCTTCAGCCCCCGTTCAGCAGCGTAAAGGTAGGTATTTTTAAATTGTTCGTAGGCAAATTCAGTGGGTACATTGATAGTCTTGGAGATAGAGGAATCCACCCATTTCTGAGCAGCTGCCTGCACATCCACATGCTGTCTGGGTGTGATGTCATCGGCTGCAATAAAGTAATCGGGCAGCTTTTTATTCTCATCCTGGGAAAATGGCATGGCTTCGGGGTTGATCCACTTCCGGTAAGCCAGCAATTCATAGGAGAAAACATTGACCTTCTCCTTGGTTTTTTTGCCTTCGCGGATGACATTGCGACTGTAGTGATGGGCAAAACTTGGCTCAATACCATTACTGGCGTTGTTGGCCAGTGATAAAGAGATAGTGCCGGTTGGTGCGATGGATGAATGGTGTGTAAAGCGAGCGCCTTCCTCGATAATAGCCTCGACCAGCTCCGGTTCTATCGTGGCCAGTGATCGCATATAGTGGCTGTATTTGCCATGCAGTACACGGCCAGTCAGTCTGTCGCCAACCTTGACGCCATCGGCCGCCATTTCCGGGCGGCGACGCAACATATCGCCCGTCACCTCGAACTGCTCGTTCATAATGGGTGCAGCACCTTTTTCCCGTGCCAGCTCCAACCCTACCTTCCAGCCGGAAATAGCCATTTCCCGACTCACACGTTCAGTAAATTCCAGTGAATCGTCATCACCATATTTCATCCGCAGCATGGCCAAAGTAGAGCCAAGACCCAAAAAGCCCATTCCGTGGCGGCGTTTGCTGGTAATTTCATGGCGCTGTTGTTCCAGCGGCAAACCATTGATTTCAACAACATTGTCGAGCATGCGGGTAAATATACTCACAACTTCACAATACTGATCCCAGTCAAAGTGTGCATTTTCAGTGAAGGGTTCGCGCACAAAGCAAGTCAGATTGACTGAACCCAGCAGGCAGCTGCCGTAGGGTGGCAGAGGTTGTTCACCGCAGGGATTGGTGGCACGAATATCTTCACAGAACCAGTTGTTGTTTTTTGCGTTGACCTCATCAATCAGAATAAAACCGGGTTCAGCATAGTCATAGGTGGAACTCATAATGGCGTTCCACAGTTTGAGTGCGCGAATACGCTGATAGACACGACAGGCTACACGACCCTGATCATCGCTGACATAATCTTCACTGACCGGGAAGGGACGCCAGATAATTTCGGCATCCGGGTCCAGTTTCAGGGCGCTGTATTCTTTTTGTGTGACAGGGAAGGACAGGGGCCATTCGCCGTCTTCACGCACGGCTTTAATGAAGTCATTGCTGATCAGCAGGGACAGATTGAATTGTCGCAGGCGACCGTCCTCACGTTTGGCTTTCACAAAATCAAAAACATCTGGATGGTGGACATCGAAGGTGGCCATCTGGGCACCGCGGCGACCACCAGCTGAGGAAACGGTAAAACACATTTTGTCAAAGATATCCATAAAGGACATCGGGCCGGAAGTATAGGCGCCAGCACCAGACACAAAGGCTCCGCGGGGGCGCAGGGTGGAAAATTCGTAGCCAATACCACAGCCTGCCTTTAAGGTCAGGCCCGCTTCCAGGTTTTTCTGGAGAATACCCTCCATCGAATCAGTGATGCTGCCTGAAACGGTACAGTTAATAGTGGAGGTGGAGGGCTTATGTTCCTGGGCACCAGCATTGGAGATAATGCGACCGGCGGGGATGGCGCCATGCTGAAGAGCCCATACAAAACGCTGCTGCCAGTTTTGGCGTATTTCTTTCGCTTCCACTTCTGCCAGGGCACGGGCAACGCGCTGATAGGTTGCTTCAATATCACTGTCAACGGACTTTCCCTTGGCGTCTTTAAGGCGATATTTTTTGTCCCAGATATCCAGTGATGCACTCTGGAGTTTGATGCTATTGGAGTTGCCTCCTTCGGTGGTGGCCTGTCTGGCTGCTGGTTTCATGATGCCCCTTTGTCTGCTGAGAGTCTGCTGAGATGTGCTGAATCCGAGGTGTTCAGGTGTTGATCTGAGTTCGCATTTATACCTATATATGGGCGTTCTGACAATATATATACACAATATATTGTTGAAAACTGCCGATTTGTTCGGGTTTCCTACCGTTCTGTTTTGATCTTTTTCCAGATTTGCAATAGATACAAATCGCTTAAGATATAGATGTTATATGGTGCCTGCCTGTTATGCCTTGCTGGGGCGCAGGCGAAGGTTTTGTACCAGCATATCAAGCAGTGTTTTTCGTGCCTGCTGACTCCAGGGCTTACTGTCGGGTAGTTGGCCCCAGACTGGCTGAGGCCAGCAGATATCTTCCGGGCGGCGGCCAATAATGTGCAGGTGCATTTGGGGAACCACGTTGCCAAGGCTGGCAAAATTTATCTTTGGGTAAGCCAGCTGCTGCTTCAGCAGGTTTGAAATAGCGGTTGCATCACTCATCACTTGTGTCAGTTCGTCAGCGGGCAGATCGAGTAAATCTGTCTGTGTGGTGGTGGGAACCAGAATAAACCAGTGTATATGACTGTTGCGTGATAATAGCAGACTGCCGGTGTCGAGCTGTCCCAGCAGGTGGCAGTCCGCCAGTAATTGTGGGTGGATACAGGGGCTGTTGTTGCTCATGAATGTGTCCAGCTGAGGTTTTGTCAGCATGTTGGCCCGAGAGGACATGGAGTGCAATGACTATTGTATTTGCAAGGTTTAAAAACAATAAAAAGAGATATTTGTGCAGTATTTCCTTCGTCTTTACTAGTTACCTCTGCCTGTGTAGTCTTGTTCAGTGCCGTGTTGTCTCCAACGTCGTCGCGGGGGGCTGTGGGTTGACAGATGGCTGGAAAAACTATTTATGCATGGAATGCATTTGTACAAACTCTACACTTTCGTAGATTTATAAATTTGAGGTTTTATTATGAAAATTCAGCAAATACTGACTGCCATGTTCACTGCCATGGTGATTCTGATGACTCCTGCATGCAGCAAGGAAGAAGCCAAGGAGGTCGTGGATAAAGCAGGGGATACCGTATCTGAGGCTATTGATAAAACAGGCGAAGCTGTTAAAGATGCGGGTGATGCCATGTCAGATGCCGGTCGCAGTATCTCTGATGCTGCGGGAAATGCTGTTGACAGTACCACTCAGGCCGCTTCCAACGCCTGGGATGGCACTAAAGATGTGGCAAGTGATGTTGCTGATGGCGTGAAGGGGGCTGCTCAGGATGCCGCTAATGTCGCAGGAGACATGTATGACAGTGCCAAGGATTCTGCAGGCCAAATGGTTGATGATGCCAGGACAGCTGCTGGTGATATGGCTGATGATGCCAGTGCCAGTGCCGATCAAGCCGTTGACGATGCCCAAAAGGAAGCTGACAAGGCACTGAACCAGTGAACTAGTCAGAACAGATCATCAAAAAGCCGGTTGCGAAAGCACCGGCTTTTTTTATGCCGGGTCACTATAATTAATTCATAAAAAAACCCCGGTACAGTGACCGGGGCTTGAGAAATGGCGCGCCTGGCACGATTCGAACGTGCGACCGCCTGGTTCGTAGCCAGGTACTCTATCCAGCTGAGCTACAGGCGCGTTGAGGTGGCGTACTATAGGGAGCAATATTGATAGAGTCAAGAGGGCAGATGCAGCTATCGCAAATAGTCAGATATTTTGATGCTACTGGCAGTAAGTGGAACTATTAACCTGGCAATCAAATAGATAAATCCCTCACTATTTGATGGTCACCCCTGAAAATCAGCGGAATTTATGAAATTTCTTGATTTTCAGTGGCTCGCGCAGGCTTGCAGCCTGCGGCGGCACATTCATGTGCCACTTATTTATTCGGCTAAAAGCCTGTCGATAAGATGGTCTCCTCCTCTCCCAAACGGCGTCGCGATGCGCAGGATAGAGATGAAGAATGTTCTATCGAGACGAGGAGGAAATCATGTCTAATCGTATGATAATCGGTGTAGATTTGGCAAAAAACAGCTTTGCCGTCGTCATGTTGAACAGTGTCGGCAATAAACTCAGCCGCAAGACGATGAAACGACAACATTTACTTCCGTACCTTGCCAGACAAGAGGTTGCCGTGGTGGCAATAGAGGCCTGTGCCGGTGCACAGGATTGAGTCGCCTATTGCTGCCACCCAGCACGTGAAAGGGTATCTGCGGGGCTAGAAGAATGACTACAACGATGCTCTGGCGATTGCCGAGACCTGTTTGCACAACCGGGTTCGTGGTGTAGCGATCAAAACGGCTGAACAACAAGATGAGCACTGTTTTCACGGTATTCGACGGCGCTTGAATGCAGATAAGTTACGTTTGAGCAATCAGCTCAGAGGCTTGCTGGGCGAATATGGCCTGGTGATGTCATGAGGGGGCGCCGCCTTAAGAAGGTGCTGCCAGGCTATTTAAACGAGGCCGACAAACGGCTTAACCGAGCGTGCCCGTTGCTATCTGGCTCGCCAGTACGATCGGTTTTTGGCCATTATCGAAGAATTGACCTGGTATGACAGGGTATTGCGCGAACAGGTCAAACAGGATGAAGCGCTGTCAGCGCTTGCAAGAAGCGCCGGAGTTTGGCCCGGTGGTATCCAGTGTGGTGAAACATCGGATGGGTGATGCCCGCCAATTCCGGTGTGGTCGTGATGCCTCTGCGGCACTGGGCCTGGTGCTCCGGCAACACAGTACGGGCGGCAGGGATCGTCTGGGCAGCATCCGCAGCCAAGGCGACGGGGTGAAGCCCCGATAAATGCAACGAGGAAAAACAAAACAGGAGCGTTTTCCCGGGGTTGCGTTGCGAAGGCAACAGACAATCGATGACATAACAGGTCAAACCGGTCTGCAGAGAACCTGATTAACCCGGTGGCTCTTGAGGTCGACATGCCGATAAGGACTGCAGGCGGCAAAACTTCATCAAGGCCAGAGGGTGCAGTGAGTCCCTCATAAACAGGCCGGGTTGCGACAGCAACCTGTCCCTGACATCGACTGTGTGAGCCTTGCAAACGGGGAGGAGACCAGATACGGGTTAATAACTACTCTATGGTGTATACCAGATGGGTGAGCTGTAGACCCGCTCCTGAATGGTGGCCGGGCGACCGGTTTCTTTAACATCAATGCCTATTGCTATAGCGTCGAGTAGTGAGTGGCGGGGTGTGGGAATTTCCAGTGCGCGCACGTAATAAAAACTTGACTGTGAGGGTTCAAAGTCAGGATCGGTCCAGACAGCACTGAGCATCTGGGCGCCGATGGTATTGGTGTATTTACCCGTTTTCAAATCAACAGTATTGCCGACCTTGATGGCCCCATCCTTGCGGTCATTTGACAGTGCTACATCATAGACTTTTTCATCTGTTGTGCCGTCAGCGTTGAGCCAGCCCTTGATAATCTGGATGCGATCAAGATTGGCCCCATTGGGATCCTTCATCACTGCTACCAGAAAATTGGGTGTTTTGCCTTTGGCAATGCTGAGATCTGCCCCCATGGGGACGCCCTTGCGATAGCCGATACCTGCCAGATCAGCAGCCTTGGTATCGCTTGCTTCAAAGCTGTCACCACCAAAAAAACGCAGGGTAATACGAGGTCCGGTGGTGGCGTAAACTTCACGCCGCTTGAATGCTGCGAAGATAGCTTCGCGGGTATTTTCGGTCGCCCATACCCCGGCATAGCCAGCCGCACCCATATCCCAACCCCGGGATGAGCCAATGCCGGTAGGATGGGGACGTTGTTCGGGACTGGCATCGTGCTGTCCTTTGCCAGCGAAGTTATCTTCTTCCACTGCGGACATACCGGTATGGCTGTCGGTGCTGCCGATCACGCCATACTTGAATGGATTGGTACCGAGCTGTTGCCCCAATGCCAGGCCACTTTTCAAACCGGATCGAACATAACTGCCTTCATTGGGTGGGGGAGTGCCGCCATTGGGTGTCAGGACAAAACCATAGGTTTCATAGTCAGCAAATTCGTCGGTGGGTGAGAGCAGGGGATGGGCCTCGCTATCTCCTTTGATCTGGGTGACTTCCATGACAGGCTCCCAGCGACTGCGTGTTTCGGCATAAGTTTTACTGAAGTCTTCGCCTTTGAGTGTCTCGGTAGCAAACATCATTCCTATGCTGAGATTGGCATTGTGGGGAATGGCGATAAAGTCAGCACCAATTTTTTTATGGGTGTCACCAAGCCATTGCCAGAGATCTTCCGGATTCTGGCTTTCCAGTGCACTGTAGGGTAAAAACTGACGGGTCAGTTCACTTGCGGCCGGTGTAAATATCACCCGATGCAAGTTGGCGCCGTCGGGTTGTGAACTCCATTCCCAGCCAACCATGGCGGTAAATTCCCCCGGTGTGTTGTGGCGCTCAACAGTATCAATGTAGTCCTGCCAGATGGCGCTGCGCTTGTTACCGCTGTGCATGTCGGTGATGATGTCGCCAATACTGAGGCCACTGTCACCTTTCAGGCCAGAGCCGACCTTGGCTATTTCTTCATAGATGGACTGTAATTGGTCGGTGCTTTGGTCGGGGCTTATTGTTTTGAATACTTTGCCAGTTTTAGTGCTGGCGATTTCGGGGGCATCGGCAAACAGACGGGTGATTGAGCCGATCATCTCGGCGTGATCAGCCACCACGGCAAAATCCAGTGGCTCGTGCAGCTGCCAGCGAACCCCTGTGGTCGGGCTGACGATTGGCAGACCTCGGGCAAAGCGCAAGGCACTGTCAGGCGTCGAAGAGGGTGTGTCAAACAGGTAGACATCGAAGGAGTTGCTGGTGTGTAGATGCGTGTCACCCCATAATACCTGATCGGGGTATTTATCTGCTGTCTGAGCACTCACCGGCAGATTGAATAAAATGACACTGATTAGAATTTGGATAGATGCAGATGACGCCAAGGTTTTCATACCGGTTTGCCTCTGTAAATTGCAGACGAGTGTTATCAGTATAGCAGTGGATGCAAAGTGGTAACTACACTGATTGTCATGCAGCTGTGTAGCCGGTAAGTATTTGTTATCGGCTTGTGTTATTTAAACATCACTATCGCTGTCTGCATCCATACCCATTTTTCGGATTTGCTCACTAAAGTGCCAGGGGGCCAGCATTGGCAACAGATCATTAAGGGCAATTGCCTTGCAAAACAGGTGTCCCTGCATCTGCTTGACACCATTTTCAGATAAAAACTTGTAATCACGAGCTGTTTCAACACCCTCGGCACAGGACTTCAAGCCCAGGCTGCGGGCGGTGTTGATCAATGACAGCAGTGCACCTGAGCGACCATTATCCCGGCGATCTGTCAGGAATTCGCGCTCTATTTTAAGTTCATCTGCCGGGAAAGCACTGAGTTGAAGCAGGGATGACTGACCCCGCCCATAGCCATTCATTGATATATAAACACCTTCGGTGCGAAGCCTTTCAAGTGTGGCGATCATCTCCTGATCAGCCATGCGCAACAGAGGTTCGGCAAAACTGAGTTCAAGACGGTCAGGGGGTAGTTCAACCTGACTTAAAATAGCTAAAACACGTGATCCAAAATTAGCGCTCATCTGGGCCGGCGAGATATTAACCGCTACCCGAGGCAGTTGGGCGACCCGCGGTTTGATGGATTTCAGGCTGCGACAGGCTTCTTCCAGTGCCCAGTCGCCGATCTTGTCCATAATACCCAGCTCTTCGGCGGCAGCAATAATCTGGGTTGGCGGAATCGGGCCATGAACAGGGTGGTTCCAGCGTAACAGTGCTTCAATGGAAACAACAGAGCCCATGATGGTATCAATTTGTGCCTGGTAATGCAGAGACAGGTTTTTCTCGGCAACAGCGTGGCGCAGTTCTCCCTCCAGAGTTTGATGTTCACTGATTTTTGGGGCCATGTCGCGCTGAAAAAAGAGAAAATCTTCATGCCGGTTTTCACGGGCCTTATACATGGCTGTGGTGGCTGCATTGAGCAGTGCGCTGGGGCTGTCACCGTTGCCGGGGTAGATGGCCACACCAATGCTGGCCTTGATGGTGATGTCCTGTACCTCAAAAGTGATCGGTTTAGCCAATGCCTCAAGAATGTCTTCAACCACCAGGCTGGCAGCGGCGGGTGTTTCCAGCTGGGTAATAACCACGGCAAATTCATTGCCGCCGATGCGGGAAGCGGAGAGATTGTACTGGGATTTTTCAGATTTGATCGCAGCGCTAATGTGGCGAACACAGTGAGTAATCCGCTTGGCGGCTTCGCGCAGTACGTGATCGCCGGCAATGTGGCTGATATTGGTATTGATACGTTTGAAGTTGTCGATATCGATATAACACAAGGCCATAGGCTGGTGGGTGCGATGGCTCAGCCGCATAAGCAGGCCAAACTGCTCCATAAACAGGCGACGATTGGGCAGTGTGGTCAGTGCATCGTAGTAGGTTAGCTGTTCCAGACGCTGTTGGGAGACAACAGCCACTTCGGCAGCCCGATTCAGCTCCTCATGACTGCGGGATAACTGACTGGTTCGCTCTTCAACTTTGCGACTGAGCAGATCACGTCCGAGTCTGATTTCCTGTTCATGGCGTTGAACATTGTCATTGAGCTCATTCAGGTCAGCTGCAATTTCGTGAAACTCACTGCCTGCGGTCAGGCCCGGTTTATATTTGAATTTACCGTCGGCAATCCGGGAAATGGCATTGGCCAGCTCCCGCAAATTGTGCAGGCTGGCATTGGTCCACCAAAGTGTCAGCAAGAAAGCCAGGCTGACGGGGATCAGCCAGATCAGTATCAGCTGGCCAATCTCATCCAGTGCCTGCTGGCGCAGCTCTTTAAGTTCAATGGCGCCGCTGACAAAACCCATGACAAAGTTAGCGCCTTCATCGGAGGGTTTGATCATGTCGGCCAGAAAATCATAGGTTGTCAGATGTCTGGTAGCAGGATTGATTGTTCCCACAATGGGCAGGCTGATATAAATGTATTTGTCACCATCAAGCCATGAGCGATAAAAAGGCAGCCAATCGAGCATAAGATTGTAGGGAATCAGAGGCTCGGCCTCCATGCCGCGATTGATGGTCCTGTCAATGGGCGACATCGTACCGCGCAGCTCGCTAAAACCAGGTAGTGGTACGCTACCAACTTCCATCAGTTGTTCACCGGTGGGAGCATGAGCCTGCAGGCTGACCAGGTGACTGTTTTCTGCCAGACCGGTCAAAATGCGTTTCAGACTCATACTGTCACTGCGATAAAGGAGCCATTGCAGGTCTGCCCGCCGCTCGACACGACTGGAAACAGCATCGATTTCTGCACCCAGGGCAATTTGATAGCGTTTGGCTACCAGTAGTGCCCCCATCACCATAGTGGCAACCAACAGGAAGAGAAAAATTAATGTATTGAGTTTATTTGCTGTGGTCATGGATCCTGACCCTGTGTATCAGGGTGAGTGCTATTGATTGCACTCAATCCCGACACGAGTTATTGACGGGTATCGCCTGAGGTACGATACCTTCCCTGTATTTTCTGTGTTACTTCTTTTTGTCAGCTGATCACCGGTTATGATGAGCCTGCCAAGGTAGAACCTAGCATGCCTGCTTGAACCGGGCAATTTCAGTTTCAGGTTTTGCGAAGGAGATCATTGTGCTACCTGATTATATTTTAGGGTTTTTGTCAGACTACCTTTACCACGATGCTATCGTAAATGTACATCTATACATGAATGAGACCAAAGCATGGACATAAGCCATGAGTAGTATTTACGGGTATTTCCTGGTGGTGATCGTTGCCGCCGCTATCTATTGGTATTGCTCAAGCTGGTTGCCGCAACGACGCTTGCGGGCAGTGATCAGCACACCCTTTTTACCCGAGTGGCTTATAATACTTAAAACCTTGCCTGTCTATGAGTGTTTGCCACCATCATTACAGGTTGAATTGCAACAAAAGATAAAAATATTCCTTCACGAGAAACAATTTGTGGGTTGTGAAGGCCTGGTAGTGACCGATGAAATGCGGATTATTATTGCCACTGAGGCCTGCCTGCTGATTCTGAATCGTCCCAGTACGACATATCAGGGGCTGAGCTGGATCTATATTTATCCCTCTGGCTTTCGCAGTCGTTTGGCGCACACAGATCAGGCCGGTGTGGTATCTGAAAGCAGTGATCATTTGCTGGGCGTCTCCTGGAGCAATGGCCGGGTGATACTGTCCTGGGACAGTGTGCGTGCGGATGCGGACAACCCCACAGATGGCCACAATGTAGTGCTGCATGAATTTGCCCACCAGCTGGACCAGGAAGGTGGGCCTGCTGACGGTGCGCCACTACTATATACCCGTGATGCCTATCGTACCTGGTCACAGGTAATGGCCGATGAGTTTGGCCATTTACGCGAACAGCTTGTGCGCGGTGAAACTCCATTGATTGACAGTTATGGTGCGACTGCCCCGGCGGAATTTTTTGCTGTGGTGACGGAGATGTTCTATGAACGACCCCATGCACTACAACGTCAATACCCGGCGCTGTATGCCACGCTAAGTGATTATTTTCGGGTTGATCCCAGGCAGTGGCACAAACATGCGGGTTCAAAGGCCTGATCCAGGGTGGGCCGAGGTCGAGATAGTTATCTTCATTGAAGGTTTTAAGCAGACCCGGTGAAAATACAGCCAAAGTGGCAATCAATGCACTATTCATAAAACCTTCGGGAAAGTCATAAAACCTTCCGGAAAGGCGATCAGGGCAAGCAATACCCAGTTATCAACAGCACCCTGTAGCCACTCTGACTGACTTGTCATTGCAAATAACGGCAGGCTGGTCAGCCCGACGGCAACAGGTGTCAGTACACCGCAGCCAAAATCGGCGTCCAACTGCGAAATCCAGGATAATCAATATATCTGGGCAGCTTTAGCCTCCAGAGCAGGTGAGTATTTATGCACGATCATTGTTCAATGGCAATGCTGAGTTCAACCTCGACGGAATAATTCTGCTCACCTTTGGCAATGGGGACTACATCCGAGGCGCCACTTACGGCTTCAATATGGGAGGCAAACAGGGGTTGGTGTAGCTGGTGGCTGCCGCCTTCACTGATGGAGATGATTTTCCCCAGGCGAACATTGGCTGCTTCGGCAAGTGTTTTTGCTTTTGCCAGGGCATTTTTGATGGCCAGTGTACGTGCCTGCTCAAATGCAGGAGCAGGGTTACTGTGGCTGAAGCTGATATGGCCACCGGCGTTGACGCCCGATTTAACCGCTGTATCCAAAAGGGATCCACTGTGTTCGATAGTACGTACTCGTACATTGAGTGTATTGCGCACGAAGTAGTCCACCAGCTTTGGCTCATTGATTGAATTGCCGCGTTGTTCGGGATAGATATAACGAGGTTCAATACCAAAGCCACTGGTTTGCAGATCCTGGTCAGCAATGCCAGCCTCTTTCATTGCTGACAGTACTTTGTCCATTGCCTGGGAATTGGCTGCCAGCGCCTCTGCCGCAGTATCAGCCTGGCGGGTTACTGTCAGACTGATTTGGGCGGTATCCGGTATCAGGCTGACACTGCCCTGGCCACTGACACGAATCTGTGCCAGGGCTTTTTCCTGAGCCTGGGAAAAGGTGGACAGTAATAACAGAAGCAGTAAAACAATCCGCTGGCTGATATGTTTTTTCATTGTGTACCCTCCTTCATGATAGAAAACACTAAAGCAATAGCAATGTGTTGCAAAACTAATGTGTTATACGTGCCGGGTAGGCGGTTATTATGCTCAATATTCGGGTTGATTATTTACAGTCATTATTAATTCGGCAAGCATTTAGCCGGGTTAATTTGCGGTGTATGGATGCACCGCCGCTGGTTCCTGGTCAGCGTGCACCCGTTAAAATCAAAGAATTTTGCAAATTCCGCCGATTTAAGCAGGTGACAATCAGGTAGTGAAGGATTCATCTATTGGATGGCCAGGCTGATAGTGTGTTTGAGGTGACCGGTATCAGCGGCACACATTGGCAGGCATGGCCCACGGGCAGGCTGTTTAGAAGTGTAGATGCGTCAGACAAAGCCAGTCATGGCATTATAAAAGTTTGTCGGGTTAATATGGCAATGATTGCTTGAAGGAGGTGTTGTGGCAGTGGCTGTGCAGCCTGGAGTTTAATGTAAATATGGATGAGAAACAGCACTATTTAAGAGTGTTGGATAGCCATATTCAACGCACGTTGACAGCGGAAAAAACCCCGCAGTCAAGGCAGCAGCTATCAGCGCGCCTGGCACAGCATACTCATGCCCAGCATGCGGTGGATGATTCAATTGCCTCTTTGCTGCGGGCGCTTTGGAAAACAACTGAAGATGAATTTTTTGGTCTGAGTCCGGAAAAAATGCCTCGCGGTACTTGGGCGTTGGCTTGCGATTATATGCTTGAGGGGCGCACTTTGCAGGAAATGCTACTGCGTGGACAGCGTATTTTCACTTTTCTGCCTCCAGGTCATAAGCGTATTTTGCTTTCGCGCCAGGGTAAACGTGCTGTGGTATCGGTTTTTGTTTATACCGGTGAGGGTGATCCCGAGCATTTTCTTATTGAGTTTTACACCATGCTTTGGCACCGGTTGTTATGTTGGGCAGTGGATGAACCGATTTTGCTGGCAGGTGTCTGTTTTTCCCATCCCCGACCGGCTCATCACGAGGTCTGCCAGCATCTCTTTGATTGTCCGATTGAATATAACTGTGAAGTTTCCAGCTTTTCTTTTTCTGCCAGTTTGTTAAATGCTGTTGTGCGACGCAGCAAGCCGGAACTTAAAAGCTGGTTGAAGGAAACCCCTATTGATGTTGTCAGTACTTTTGATGAGCAGGTCAGTTTGAAGTCACAGGTGCGAAGCCTGCTTTTAGATTGTCTGCGTAAGCAGAGCAGCCTGCCAACCTATGAATCTCTCTGCGACAGTCTGAATATGGGTCAGCAGACAGTGCGCCGCCAGCTTAAACTGGAAGGAGCTTCTTATCAGAGCCTCAAAGATGAGCTGTTGCGCAATGTAGTGAGTGAGTTGCTCAACGATCCGGCTCATTCCCTTGAGGATGTTGTTGGTCTGGCCGGTTACTGTGATGTGGCGAGTCTCACCAGAGCCTGCAAACGCTGGTTTGGAATGACGCCGGGGCAATACCGGCTGATTGCAGAAACCCAGACAGTCTGAATAAGGTTGTTGGGAGTGACCGTGTTAATCGTTGACCCTGCCGCGCAGTGCCTTGATTTGTCCCCGCCGGTTCTTGCTGTCCAGTCGGCGGCGTTTGGAGCTCAGCGATGGTCGTGTGGGGCGGCGGGTCAGTGGTACATCTGTTGCTGCACGGATAATTTCAGCCAGTCGTTCAAGAGCGTCATTGCGATTTTTTTCCTGACTGCGATAGCTCTGGGCTTTGAGTATCAATAAACCCTCCTTGCTGATACGCCGGTCGTTGCGTTGCAACAGTCGCTCCTTGATACCTTCGGGCAGGGAGGAGGTGGTGATATCAAAGCGCAGATGTAGAGCCGATGATACCTTATTGACGTTCTGACCTCCGGCTCCCTGGGCCCGGATAGCACTGAATTCCACTTCCTGTAATGACAAACTCAGACCGGGTTTTATTATCAGCAAATCCTTCATTGGTGAGGTAACACGGGTATTACAGCCGCTCTGCAGCATATTCTAGATAAGGCAGCATATCGAATCTCACGTCAGCGGCCAGCCCCTTGCCGCCGGGTTTGCCATCGGCACCCAGGCTCCACAAGGTGAAAGGTGTTTTGGCACCGGCAAATTCCGGCCCTTCATACTGATAAGCCTGTCCCCAGGGATCTTGTGGCAAAGTACCGAGATAGGCTTTGTCGGGATATTTTCGGATCAGGAGGCCGTTTGTGGGTTTTGACACCAGTGCCTGCAGGCCTTGCTCCGTAGTGGGATAGTAGGATTGTGTACTGTAGTAGCGCTCTAGTGCATCACTTAGGTGATACATGTCTTTCATCAGTTGGCGATAAGATGCTCTGCTGTTGTTATCAAGCACAATGCCAAATTGTTGTTCAAGGGAATCTTCTGGTGAATCAGAACAGAAAACGGCCTGATCCTGGCTTGATACCGTCATATAAAGACGGCTATCTCTATAGATAAAACGCCGGATGCCACCCGGTTTTCCCCAAGAGTCAAATGTGCGATAAGTGCCACACACAATATGATTGCCATACTGTTTAGTGCCAAGCAGTTGATAATCCTCGCCCTGATTGTCAAGTGCCTGGGAAATGGCCTTGTCGGCATCGTGCACGATATTGACACAACCTCCCAGCAGAAGCAGTGTGGCAAGGCCAAGAGTAAATGCTGACTTCATCGATAAAACTCCAAAGTAGTAGGGTCCAAAGAGGTTGTGTGTCCGAGATCATTAAAACACCCCCTGTGCGGGTTGACGTTTGACTTAATCAGCAAATTCCCGTCCAGCCTTAAGTAAGCGGGTGGCCAGCTGGACTTCTTTCAGAAACAGTAACAAAGCAATAATTAACAACATCATTGCCATAATAAACATAACAACCAGCGCTTCTGCCAGATGGATATCCCAGAAATCACTGATGAACAGGCCAACAACAACCAGACAAACCATTAATCCTGAAGCTGTACACATACCAATTGACCAATTGATAATTTTGACCCGGCGCCAGAGAGTGTGCAGTTCGTTGCGGGTCATTGACAGACGGGGTTCTTCGACCACCGTGTTGATGCGCAGTTCAATAATGCGGGCCCGGTCGATAATTCGACCCAGACGGCCGGACATGACATTCAGAAAACCGGCAATACCGGCCAGTAAAAAGACTGGTGCAACAGCCAACGCAATAACGCCGGCAAGGACTTCAGATGAGTTGTCCAAGTATTCAAAGCCTCAAAGCAGTATCTGATGAACAAGCTGCCTGGGCAGCCCAACAGGTAATTATAGACATACAGGCGGACAGCCCCAAGCACTGCCGTCAAATGAAGGTGTTATTCAGGCGGTGGGGCCGGGCAGGGTGGAGCAGAATTTGCAGCTTGATTTGACCGCCCAGCAACCGGCGCGGTGGGAGGCTTCGTCGAGTGTGCGAAATTCACAGGCCCGCAGGCTGTGACTTTGCAGAAGCCGACACAATACTTCCAGAGGTATTTCCAGCTGCACAGTAGATGATACCTGGGTTGTAGCGGTTTGGCCGGAAGCGGTTTCAGCAGCGAATCTGAATATCTGCATGTTGTATTCTCCGGCGGCTGGCAGAGGCGTTCATCCCTGCCAGATGGTGGCAGGCGCTGTGAATGGTTTCTACTGTATCACTGGGAGAATGCAGTTCCCGCAAACGCTGAATGGCACTGTCGATAACATCGGCTACCAGATCTTCCGCTCCCTGGTGGCGCAACAGGCGGGCCAGCAAAAGGGCGCTGTGGCTGTAACGTACAACAGCATGCAGACAGGGACCCGGTTTGGTGGACAGAAGCAGATCAGCAGTTTCCAGGGCGCACCCTGCATGACGAATGGCCAGGCTGCCCCGTTTCTGTTGTTCCAGCCGGATACCTTGTTCGTAAGATTGTCGCCAGACCTGTAAAGCGGTTGATGGGTCTGCACTCAAGCGCGCGCGATGGCGTACACAAAGAAAACGCATTTTCATGATTGCTGCCTCAAATCATAGCCTGCAACTACGATAATGAGAATGGTTCGTATTTTCAATAAAAAAGTTAAAAGAATTGGGATACCTCTTTCTGTGTTTTCACTGTTTGATTTGCCAGGGTATGACTTGTTATTACAACGTTGGTGAATATGTCTGTGTAGCGTGTGTTATTGACTTAAGTATCGACAGGTATGATAGCGGTAGCTGGAAACCTGATGAGTCGGGTGTTCGGGTGTAAAGCACATATTGGGTAAAGTGTTTTTGTCTTTATGTCGGGCTAATACGGTGTGGTTTTACTCCGTCGTTCTGTGACCAGCCGTGTTAGTATTTTTGTCCCTGTATGATGTATTTGAACAAAGAGGAGTTATAACAATGAGCACGCCAATACTGCCTCTTGATGTGGATCACCTGGCCGACACTCATACCGTTTTTAATCAGCCGCCACCTCTGGAGGGTTATAACAGCTACCGTTATGACAGCGCGCTGAATGAGGGCGTTATACGCTGTGGTGCCAGCTGGGCTCAGGATGGGCTGCTTGCCCATGGTGAGCGTTGTGGCAGTGCTGAGGTGTACGAATGGGGTTTTTTGGCCAATGAAGTCAAACCGCGCTTTGAGTCCCATGATCGACAGGGTTTTCGGATTGATACAGTCAAATACCATGAGGCCTACCACCGCCTGATGGCTCTCGGCCTTGAGAGCGGTCTGCACAGCGCACCCTGGAGTGATCCGGGTGAGGGTGCTCATGTGGCTCGTGCAGCTCAATATTTATTACAGGCACAAGTTGAGTCGGGACATGGCTGTCCGCTGACGATGACATTTGCTTCGGTGCCAACATTGCGTATGGCACCGGATCTTGCCGATCAGTGGCTGCCCAAGGTACTGACCAGGGCTTATGATCCGCGCAACATACCCCATACCCAAAAGCGGGCACTGACTATCGGTATGGGCATGACCGAGAAGCAGGGCGGATCAGATGTGCGCGCCAATACCTCGGTGGCACATCCGGTTGGCGGAACTGGCCCGGGGCGGGCCTATGCCTTAACGGGGCACAAGTGGTTTACATCAGCCCCCATGTGTGATGGCTTTTTGATGCTGGCGCAGTCAGCAGGTGGCCTCAGCTGCTTTTTGGTGCCGCGTTGGCGCGAGGATGGCAGTAAAAACCAGGTGCAGGTGCAACGTTTGAAGAACAAGGTTGGCAACGTGGCCAATGCCTCTTCAGAAATTGAAATGCGCGGCGCACTTGGCTGGATGGTCGGTGAGGAAGGGCGGGGAGTATCCGCGATTATCGAGATGGTCTCCATGACCCGCTTTGACTGTATGATCGGTTCCAGTGCCGCCCAGCGGCAGGCGATAGCACAGGCGGTTAATCATGCTGCTGGTCGTGGCGTCTTTGGTAAGCTGCTCATCGACCAGCCACTGATGCGTAATGTATTGGCCGATATGCAGCTTGAATACGAAGGTGCTATTGCCATGACATTGCGCATGGCCCAGGCACTGGATCGCAGTATGTCACCTGTCGGGAATGAAGCAGAACAACAGCTGTTGCGGTTGGGACTGCCAACGGGCAAATACTGGATTTGTAAGCGCACCCCCTTTCTTGTTTATGAAGCAATGGAGTGTATGGGTGGCAACAGTGTGACAGAAGACTTTATTATGGCCCGACTTTATCGTGATGCCCCCATCAATGCGATCTGGGAGGGCTCTGGTAATGTTCAGGCGCTGGATGTGCTGCGGGCAATTGATCGGGAACCGCAGATAATGGATGCCTGGTTTGCTGAGCTGGCCTATGCGCGAGGCGCCGATAGTTGTCTGGATGCAGCGGTAGACAGCTTGCAGGTTCTGCTCAATCAACACAGTAAACGGGAGCTCAATGCTCGCCGCATCACTGATCTTTTGGCTCTGAGCATGCAGGCTGCCCTGTTGGTGAATTTTGGTAATGCAACGGTGGCAAAGACCTTTATCGCCTCGCGCCTGAGTGGTGGCAGCCACTGTAATTATGGAACTTTGGTGGCTGATACGGATCTGTCTGCCATACTGGATCGTGCGAATCCACTGGCATAAGCGCTGGCGCGCACCTTGCTATTTGGAATATTCTTGTGGCCACCCCGGCATAACAGAAAACCGGCGGTGGTATATCGGGCCCGTGCACTGGCCCGTTTTTATTGGACTGACAAGCTCTGGGAGCACAATATGGCTGGCAAGTTTGAACTCAAGCAAGGCGATAGTGGTAAATTCAGTTTTAATTTGAAATCAGGCAATGGTCAGGTGATTCTCACCAGCCAGCCTTATGAAGCCAGGGCCAGTGCTGTGGCGGGAATTGAATCGGTGCGCAAAAACTCACAGGATGATGGCCGCTTTGTTCGCAAGGAGGCGACTGATGGTTCGCCCTTTTTTGTGTTGACGGCGACAAATGGCCAGACTATCGGTAAAAGTCAGATGTACAGCAGTGAAAGTGCCATGGAAAATGGTATCGAATCAGTCAAAAGCAATGCACCCGATGCTCAGGTGGTTGATACGAGTGCGCAGTAAATCCTTCTGTAGACTAAACCCCTGTCAGTACTTCAATCGAAGTGCTGACAGGGGCGGCAATATGGGTGGCAGGAAGTATCGTGTGACAGTTATGCTGCTGGCGGTGCTGCCACTGGCCGGTTGCAGTTTGTTTGCCAGCCAGCGCAACGACAGCACCCAGGTGGCCTCATGTCCGCCAGTAATACTGCAGGAGTGTCCGGCCTGCGAGGCAAAAGCCTGTCCGGCTGGCCCTGTGGTTGAGCGAATCATCGAAAAGCCGGTGATGGTACCCACACCTGTAGCCGCAACGGCTGGTGAGCTTAATCTGCCTGTTATTGGTGCTGTTGAATGGGTAACGCTCGAACCGCCGGGTCTGAAAGTGGAAGGGCAGGTGGATACCGGCCTGGATCTGACCATGCTTTATGCTGATGAACTGCAACGCCTGGAAAAAGACGGCAAACGTTACCTGCGTTTTAGTCTGAAAAACCCTGAAAGCGATACACTCATCAGCACGGAGAGTGAAGTGCTGCGCACGATTAAAGTCAGAAAAGGCGATAGTCTTGTCGATTCGCGTTTTATCGTGCGGCTGTGGGTGAGTGTCGGTGAAGAGCGCTCCCTGATTGATGTCAGCGTCAGCAAACGGAGCGACTCTGATTACACGCTGTTGCTGGGGCGTAATTTCCTGACTGACGTAGCTATTGTTGATGTCAGTCGAAATCATCTACTGGATTGAGAACTGATCATGCTGGCTTCCCGTGTGAAAATCGGGCTGGTTGCTTCGCTCCTGATTGCCTTTGGAGTGGGGCTGACCTTGTACAAAGTGGCTTACCTGGGGTTGCCACTGTTTCCGGGTGAATCCCGGGAAGTCTGGACTATCGAGTCAAAAATCAGCTTTAAGCCTGCTGCCGGGCCGGTTGAGGTCAGTCTTGATATGCCACTGACGCTGGGGGGCTGGGTGCTGCTTGATGAGCATTTTGCCTCCTCGGGTTTTGGCTTCACTATTGATGAGTCAGGCCAGGGCAGAGAGGCGCGCTGGACCCGTCAGAGTATTGATTACCCGACAACCCTTTACTATAAAATCCAGGCTTATCGTGCCCGTCAGGATTCACTGCCGGATTATCCCGTAGTGGAACAGGAAAAGCCCCGTCTACAGGCGGATCAGCTGGCGGCGATGGAGCGGGTGGTGGAACTGCTGCAAAAAAGCTCGGCAGACACCCAAAGCCTGGTGCGATTGATGATTCAGCAACTCAATCTTGAACAGGCTAATCCCGATGCTGCTTTTTTAGTGGACAGTTACAGTGGTTCTATTGAATCACTAATGCTGGACGTTCTCGCTTTTGCCGGGATTCCAGCCCACCGGCTGCGCGGTATTCATTTGCAGGATGGCCGTCGTCGACAGACGCTGGCAAGCATGCTGGAAGTACACGATGGCAAGCGCTGGTTGCTATTTGACCCCCAAACGGGCGAGACGGGACTGCCGGATGATTTTTTTGTCTGGCAGCGCGGTCCCGGTGCCGCTCTGAGTGTGGTTGGCGGGCGTGATTCACGCCTGGAATTTGCATTGCTTAGCAATAGCCTGCCAGCCAATACGGTGGTCACTATGGAAGAGGAAAGTGAAAATTTCGCACTGCTTGATTTTTCCATTTACGCACTGCCAGTAGAGCAACAGGGTATCTTCAAGGGCTTGTTACTGATTCCGGTAGCGACCTTTGTGGTTGTGTTGTTGCGCATCCTGGTGGGCATTAAAACCTCGGGCACGTTTATGCCGGTATTGATTGCCATTGCTTTTTTACAAACCACCCTCTCTGTGGGCCTGGTGATCTTTTTGTCATTGGTCAGTGTGGGCTTGTGGATACGGTCCTGGTTGTCTCATCTCAATCTGCTGCTGGTGGCCCGGGTGTCGGCGGTAGTGATTGTGGTGATTTTGCTGATGGCGCTACTGGCTGTTATCAGTTACAAGCTGGGTCTGGATCAGGCACTGACAGTGACGTTCTTTCCGGCAATTATTTTGTCCTGGACGGTTGAGCGTATGTCTATCCTGTGGGAGGAAGAGGGCGGTCGTGAAGTCCTGATGCAGGGCAGTGGCAGTTTGCTGGTGGCAATACTGGCGTATCTGGTGATGTCTGTTTCACTGGTTGAACACCTGACATTCAATTTCCCGGAATTATTGATCAGTTTGCTCGGTGTGGTGCTGTTGTGTGGCAAGTACACAGGTTATCGCCTGTCTGAGCTTTATCGTTTCCGCGATATGGTAAAACCCCAGTGATTCATCTGATTTCACCAGGCAAGCTGCGCAAGCTCGGTATTTTGGGTATGAATCGGCGCAATGTGGGCTATATCGGCCGTTGTAATCCGCGTCAGAACTACCAGATAGTCGATAACAAGCTCAAAACCAAAACAGCAGCACTCAGCCGCAATATCCCTACGCCGGCCCTTTATGGTGTGATCGAATACCAGTTTCAGGTTGTGCCGATGGTAGAGGCACTGCTACAGCGGGACAGTTTTGTCATGAAGCCGGTACAAGGGAGTGGTGGCAAAGGTATTTTAGTCATTACCGGCCGTGATGGTGAGCGTTTTGTTAAATCCTCCGGTGCTGTTATTGATTCTGCTGATCTGCGCCGCCATGCCTCTAATATTCTGGCTGGTCTGCACAGTCTGGGTGGGCGCAACGATCAGGCTATGCTGGAAGCACTGCTTGATTTTGATCCAATGATGGCCCGCTATAGCCACGAGGGCGTGCCCGATATCCGCGTTATTGTTTATCGGGGTGTACCGGTTATGGCGATGATTCGTTGTGCTACCCACGCCTCTGACGGCAAGGCCAATCTTCATCAGGGGGCTGTTGGTGTTGGTATTGATATTGGCAGCGGGCGTCCGGTGGCGGCGGTCCAGAGAGGTCGATTGGTGACGACCCATCCCGATACCGGTGCCTGCTTTGATGAGTTGCAGCTGCCTTACTGGCAGCAAATTCTGGAGTTGGCCTCCAGTTGTGCCCATATCTGTGGTCTGGGATATATGGGCGCTGACATTGTACTGGATCGTGTTCGCGGGCCTATGCTACTGGAGCTTAATGCACGGCCGGGTCTGTCAATTCAGGTGGCCAATCAGGAAGGGCTGATTGGTCGCTTGAAAATAGCCGATGATATTGCCGATGCCTGCGATAGTGATCAGGAGTGCATTGCGCTGGCGCGACAGCAGTTCAGTGTTGAAAAGATGGTGCCACTGGCAGAGCAGGCGGCGGCGCTATGACAGTTTCTTTGGTACGGCCACCACTGCATATTCTCACCTATAACATACACAAAGGTTATGCCGCCGGTAAGCGGCGTTTCATGTTACAGGAGATGAGAGAGCGTATTGCTGAAAGTGGTGCTGACATCGTTTTTTTGCAGGAAATTCATGGCCACGCCGAAAAAAGCGAACGCAAGCGTCGTCAGACAGACTACCCTGATCAACCCCATTTTGAATATCTGGCCGACCAGGCCTGGCCTCATTACGCTTATGGGCGCAACGCTATCTATCGCAAAGGTGATCACGGCAATGCCATTCTCAGCATGCATCCCTTTAAGCGTTGGGACAATATTGATGTCGCTCTGTTCCCACGTTCCAGTCGCAGTATTTTGCACGGGGTTATTGATATTCCCGGTTACGATGTGCCTGTTCATACGCTTTGTGTACACCTTGGTCTGCTGGAGCGTGAGCGCCGCTTGCAGATGAATGTCCTGGTGGAGCGTATCGAGGATTTTGTGCCGCCGGATGAGCCAATGATCATTGCCGGTGATTTTAATGATTGGCGCAGACAGGCAGAGAATAATCTCAAAGCTGAGCTGGGTCTGCGCGAGCTTTTTGTACATCTTACGGGGCGTCATGCCCGTACTTTTCCCGTGTGGGCGCCGATGTTTCCGGTTGATCGTATTTATTACCGGGGGCTGGAGCCACTTTCCTGCGAGCGCCTGGGCAGTGGACCCTGGCGCAAGTTGTCAGATCATGCCGCGCTGTTTGGCGTGTTCAACTAACGCGCTGTTTGGTGTGTTCAGCTAAAGAGGTGTTTTGGTCTGTCTTATTGCAAGACGCCTCAAATCGCGTATGATAATCCGCCTTTTATATTGCTGCGGCTTTGTGAGCTCAGACAATCTTCACTGTTGTTGCCAGATGCGCTAAATACCATTCAAGTGGTATCAGCGCCATATCCGAGATTCCAGATGACAATAAACTTTCAAGACCTCGGTCTTGCTGAGAGCCTGCTTCGCGCTATCGCTGAGCAGGGCTATGAAACACCTTCTCCGGTTCAGGCCCAGGCTATCAAGCCCATATTGGCTGGCCGCGATGTAATGGCCGCGGCTCAGACCGGCACGGGTAAAACAGCTGCCTTTACACTGCCTTTATTGCAGCGCCTGTCCAAAGGTTCCCAGCCAGCCGCCAAATCCTGCCGCGCACTGATCCTGACGCCCACCCGCGAACTGGCCGCCCAGGTGCACGATAATGTGTGCCAGTACAGCCGCTATTTGAAAACTGGTTCGGCCTGTGTTTTTGGCGGTGTCAAGATCAACCCCCAGATTGCTCGCCTGAGCCGCGGAGTGGATGTGCTGGTGGCCACGCCGGGTCGCTTGCTTGACCTGGCTGCTCAGGGGGCCGTGCGGTTCTCAGACTTGCAGATTCTGGTGCTCGATGAAGCTGATCGCATGCTTGATATGGGGTTTATCCACGATATCAAACGTATTGTGTCACTGCTGCCGGGTGAGCGGCAGACACTGATGTTTTCGGCGACCTTCTCGGGCCAGATCCGCCAGCTGGCTTCGGGTTATCTGAACAATCCGGTGCAGGTGGAGGTAACGCCGCCCAACGCAACCGCTGATACGGTTCACCAGTGGGTTTATCCCGTTGACAAGCGCCGTAAAAGTGCGCTGTTGAGCCAGTTGGTCAAGGATAATAACTGGCATCAGGTACTGGTTTTTACCCGTACCAAGCACGGTGCCAATCGTTTGAGCCAGCACCTGGAAAAAAGTGGTATTTCAGCAGCTGCAATTCACGGCAATAAAAGTCAGGGTGCGCGTACCCGTGCGCTTGGTGATTTTCGCCAGGGTAGAGTGCAGGCATTGGTTGCAACTGATATTGCCGCCCGTGGACTGGATATTGAGCAGCTGCCGCAAGTGGTTAATTTCGATCTTCCCAATGTGGCTGAAGACTATGTACATCGTATTGGCCGCACCGGTCGTGCAGGTGCAGCCGGGCGGGCCTATTCGCTGGTGAGCGCAGATGAAATTGATCATTTGCGCAGTATTGAGCGCCTGATCTGCAAAACCTTGCCCCGGGAAGAAGTGCCGGGTTTTGAACCTGACCATGCCGTGCCTGAAAGTGGAGCGGCTCATCCGCCCAGGCGACCTGTAAAAACCAATAACCGCGCTGATAAAGCCCGTCATCAGCATGGTCGGCATCATCGCAATGGCAATGGCAATACCGCGGCCCGTCCCGGTAGCCGACGCCGTCGACGCAGTTCCCAGACTGCCAAAAACTGATACCTCAGAGGGCTTGAAAGACGTGCAAATATGGGTGGATGCAGATGCCTGTCCCGGGCCGATCAAGCAGATACTGTTTCGTGCTGCCCAGCGCACGTCAGTGCAGTTGACGCTGGTAGCCAACCACACCATGCAGGTGCCTGTGGCTGACAATATTCGTTTTGTCCAGGTTGAGCGTGGCTTTGATGTGGCAGATAAGCTGATCGCCCAGCGGGTGCGGGCCGGTGATGTGGTCATTACTGCTGATATTCCACTGGCAGCGGAGGTGGTGGAGCAGGGCTGTTGCGCCATCAGTCCACGCGGTGAACTCTATACCAGTGACAACATCCGTGCCCGCCTCAATATGCGTGATTTTATGGCCACCTTGCGTGACAGCGGGGTAGAAACAGGTGGTGCAGCACCTTTTAGTCAGGCGGATCGTCAGTTATTTGCCCGTCGCCTCGACACTCTTCTGGCCAGGCACTGATTATCCTGGAATCCGCAGTTGGACGTGTCCAATGATGTTGTAATCGGTGTGTCAGGTAAGGCGCGACAACGCCCGCAGGCTGATTGCCCGCAAGGTGGAGCAACGCTGCCTGACGCGCAGAGTGCTGTACCAGTGAGTGCGTAGCGTTTTCACCCGGAAGGTGAGTGCGATCAAAGACCAGAAGCACGGTACCCATACGGCTTTCAAGAAGAAAACAAGCGCTCGACTGCGCAATCTAGGATTATTGAAGACAGGGGCTTTGAATCCTGTCGCCTATTCTGCTCTGCACGCTTTCTCTGGCTGTTATTGTTTGTGTTGCCAATACAATTTCTGGCAGCAGATCGCCGCTGCTGTCGTCCTCACTGCGCGGGTCGAGATCAAAGGATGTCGGCGCCGCATCCATGCCCGCTGCGGAGAAAGGTGTTTGTGTGGCAACACTGACGTGCCGTGAATGTCCATGCTGGCTGGCAATATAGATAGCAAACAAGACACAGATGACTGCGAAGGCCCAGAACAGTGTGGCGGCATTGATGCTACTCAGCAACAGACCAGCAACAAAGGTGCACAGGCTGCTGCCAGTGCATACTGTGATGCTATAGGATAGGTCACGTCGGCAGAGCTTGCCACACCCAACAGACAGAGGGCAGAGCATGATAACGCGTCGATCAATTGTATACCGTGGCTGATCAGCAGCAGAGCGGTTGATAGCAGCAGGGAGATGACGGTAGATAATGTGCCACATGGCTCTGATAAAAGTGCTGTTTGGTGCTGTTTAGGGTGCGCAAGATAGCCATCTGCCATGTTATTGACAATGCTATAGTACAAAAAGTGCAAAACTGTTAACCCGGCTGCATAGACTGCCAGGTTAGTGGTGATGGTCGATCCTGGGGCTGGCTCCGATTGCGCTCAAATCAGGAAGCGGGAGAGTTTGTATGACACAACGAAAAGCTGTTCGTCTCGGATTAATGGGCTTTGGCCAGATTGGCCGACAGATTTATGATCTGGCCTCACACAGTGAGGATGTGGAGATTGTTGCTATTGCCGATATTGGTCAACCGGAGATTCTCCATTATCTGCTGTGCTCAGAAGTGGCAGATGCACAGTGCCACCATTTGCAAGGCAATTTTCTGGTTAACCCACGTTTTCGTGCACGGTTGATGCGCATTGACCAGCCGGCGGAAATGCCTTGGGATATTTTTGATGTTGATATGGTGATTGATGCCACTGGCAAGTACCGTGATGCGGCCACTATGAATGAGCATCTGAATAATGGTGCGAATCGTGTTCTGTTGCGCAGCCTGCCTCAGGATGAGATTGATCGCATTGTCATCGTCGGGGTTAACGAGGACCAGATAAGCATTAGTGACCGGATGATTTCTGCCGGTTCGGCCACGACTTCGGCTCTATGCCTGTTTTTGCATATCCTGTCTCAAAATTTTGATATCGCCTGCGCCAGTATGACCAGTGTTCACGCCTATACTTCTGATCAGACTTTGCAGGATTATGCCGGTTCAGACTTTCGCCG
Source organism: Parahaliea sp. (assembly GCA_047974765.1). Classification (GTDB taxonomy): domain Bacteria; phylum Pseudomonadota; class Gammaproteobacteria; order Pseudomonadales; family Halieaceae; genus JBKECP01. Next base: position 29,356 of record JBKECP010000014.1, read on the forward strand.
CAGCCGCTCAGCAGCTGAGAACATCATCCCCAATACACATGAGGCAGCCCGTTGGCTCGGCTATATTCTGCCAGCTTTTGAGGGCAAGGTGCTGACGTCAACGCTTAATGTACCCATACATAAAGGCTGCCTGATTGATCTCAACCTGATTATGAACACGCCTGATGTCAATCCTCAGGATATCAACCAGCTGATGCGTGAACAGGTACAGCATTATCCGGCCGTGCTGGCAGTGGCGGAAGATCCCATTGTGTCTTCAGATGTGATTGGCAGTGCCTGTTCACTGTTATTTGATGCCTGCGGCACTATCAGTGCTGGCACACACACTATTAAATGTCTGGGTTGGTATGAGAGCCTGGGTCATGCTGCCCGGCTGCTTGATGTTGTTCGCCGGTACAAGGCACTGGAAGAAGGAGCTGTCTGATGACGTCCATCGCAATGAAGTCTGGCCCGGTGAGAGTTGCTATCAACGGTTTTGGCCGTATTGGACGCTCGGTTTTTCGCATTCTGGAAGAGCGTGAGAATATTGAAGTCGTTGCTGTCAACGATCTGTTTGATCCCGAAGCTCTGCGCTACCTGCTTAACTACGACACTATCATGGGGCCTTTTGGTAGTCGTCTGGAGTTGAGCGATAATCATTTTGTCACCCCCAGCAGCCGAGCCAGACTGCTGAGTGAGCGTGAGCCGGCAAAGCTGCCCTGGCAGGCATTGGGTGTTGATGTTGTCGTTGAATCCACGGGGGTATTTCGTGCCCGTGAACAGCTGGAGCAGCACCTGCAAGCGGGTGCCGGCAAGGTAGTGTTGACGGTGCCAGCCCGGGATGTCATTGACTATACGGTCGTGCTTGGTGTCAACGATGATGGTTTGCGACCTGAGCACCGTATTATTTCCAATGCCAGTTGTACGACCAACTGCCTGGCGCCAATGGCTTTGGTGCTCGATCAGGCTTTTGGCATCGAAGAGGGGGTTATCAATACCGTTCACGCCTATACCAATGACCAGCGGCTGGCGGATGTTCCCCATTCAGACTGGCGCCGCAGCCGGGCTGCTGCTGAAAATATTATTCCCACTTCCACCGGTGCTGCCAGAGCTGTTGGTGAAGTATTGCCACAGTTGCGCGGTAAATTACACGGTATAGCCGCCCGCGTGCCGGTACCGGATGGTTCAGTGGTGGACTTCTTTGTGACTCTGGGCCGGGATGTTCAGATGGAGGAGGTTAACGCGGTTATGCGCGAAGCGGCTGTCTCCGATCGCCTGCGGGGTATTCTCCAGTATTGTGATCAGCCCATTGTGTCATCGGATATTATCGGCAATTCCCACTCATCCATTTATGATGCAACTTTTACAGGCCTCAGTGGGAGTCGCCATCTGCGGGTACTCAACTGGTATGACAATGAATGGGGCTATGCCAATCGGGTCTGTGATTTGTTGGCATTGATTGGCAGTCAACATTAATTCGGCAGGCGTTTAGCCGGGTTAATTCGCTGTTCATGGGTGCACAGCCACTGACTCTTGGCCAGTGCGGGTCCGCTTGAAACCAAGGAGTTTTGCAAATTCTGCCGATTTTAAGCGGGCGACTATCAAAACGGACGACTATCAAAGAATGAAGGATTCATCTATTTGATGGTCAGATTAATCGCATGCAAAAAGAGTGGGAAATAATAAAATGCAAACACAGGATAATATTGATTACAGTGCATTGCGCAGTAATGTGAGCTTTCTCGGGCGCCTGTTGGGTGAGATGGTCGCCGCTGCTGAGGGTGACAATTTTCTCGAACTGATTGAAAAAATTCGCGGCTTGTCAAAAACCGCCCGCCTGTCGGCAGATGTCGACAGCAGTGCAGCCCGGGAAGAATTACTGATGGTGCTGCGCAGCCTCGATAGCCAGCAGCTGGTCCCGGTGGCGCGCTGCTTTAGTCAGTTTTTGAACCTGGCCAATATTGCCGACCAGCACCACAGTGTATCGCGGCAAATGAGTGATGTATTTGCCAGCAGCGAAGATCTCGGTCAGACCTTTGCCGATCTGGTGCGCGAAGGTGCCTCGCCTGCGTGTGTCCAAAAAGCCATTGAAGAGTTGAAAATTGAGCTGGTGCTGACGGCCCATCCAACTGAAATTATGCGTCGGACACACATCCACAAGCACGCTGAGATTGGTCGTTGTCTGTCGCAGCTGGAATTATCGGGTTTAACAGAACGGGAGATAGCCCATTTGCATGATCGCCTGCGGGAGCTGATTGCGCAGATTTGGTATGGTGATGACTTTCGCCTGCAACGACCAACGCCAGTGGATGAGGCCAAATGGGGTTTTGCGGTGGTCGAGGATTCTCTGTGGCAGGCTGTGCCTGCATTTTTGCGACGCCTGGATCAGGCGCTGCTTGAGCATTGCGGCCAGGGTTTGTCACTGGCGGCTGCCCCGGTCAGTTTTGTGTCCTGGATTGGTGGTGACCGTGACGGTAATCCCAATGTAACCCACAAAGTGACTGACGAGGTGCTCTGGCTGAGCCGTTGGCAGGCCGCTGACCTCTATCTGCGGGATGTGGAAAGGCTGGTTGAAGAGCTGTCGATGACAGTTTGCAATGAGCAGCTGCGCGCACTGGCTGAAGGTGCCCATGAACCTTATCGCTATGTGTTGCGACAACTGCGAACCCGGTTGCGGCAGCATCTTGTGGATATTGAGGCTGTGCTGGATTCAGGCTGTCAGTTGTCGCTGCAACCGCTGACAGAGACAAGCCTGTTGGCACCGCTGCAGGCCTGCTATCAGTCGATGCTCGATTGTGGTATGGCGGCTATCGCCAATGCCGGTCTGCTTGATTTGTTGCGCCGGGTACACTGCTTCGGGGTGCATCTGCTGCGCCATGATATCCGCCAGGACAGTAGCCGTCACAGTCAGGTGTTGTCTGAATTGACCTCTTACCTGGGGCTTGGTGATTATGCCAGTTGGGATGAAGACACCCGGCAGCAGTTTTTGCTGAGAGAGCTGGCTAACCCCAGGCCACTGATTCCAGTACACTGGCAGCCCTCGGCAGATGCTGCTGAGGTGTTGGCGACTTGTGAGGTAATTGCCCGCCAACCACAGGAGGCTCTTGGTGCCTATGTGATTTCGATGGCGCGTCAGGCTTCGGATGTACTGGCAGTCCACCTGCTGCTACGCGAAACCGGTTGTTCTTTCAATATGCCGGTAGCACCACTGTTTGAAACCCTTGATGATCTTGAACGCGCCAGTGAGGTGATATCCTCGTTGCTGGCACTGCCCTGGTATCAGCAGCATATTGATGGCCGCCTGATGGTGATGATTGGCTATTCTGACTCTGCCAAGGATGCCGGTGTGCTGGCAGCTTCCTGGGCTCAGTATCAGGCTCAGGAGGCCCTGTTAGCGGTTTGCGCCGGGAAAAACGTGAAGTTAACTTTGTTTCATGGTCGCGGAGGCACTATTGGTCGCGGTGGTGCGCCCGCCCATGAGGCACTGCTGTCACAGCCACCAGGTTCGCTGGAAAATGGCCTGCGGGTAACTGAACAGGGTGAAATGATTCGCGCCAAACTCGGCTGGGCCGCACAGGCGGTGAATACTTTGACGCTCTACACCACAGCTATTTGCCGGGCCAATCTGTTCACACCGCCAGCCCCCCAGGCCCGGTGGCGGGCGGTGATGGATACGCTGTCGCAGGAGAGTTGCCGCGCCTACCGGGCGGTGATCCGGGATGAGCCAGACTTTGTCCCTTATTTTCGTTATGCCACCCCCGAGCAGGAACTGGCCGGATTACCTCTGGGATCACGACCGGCACGGCGCGCCAGTAGCGGGGGTATTGAGAGTCTGCGGGCCATTCCATGGATATTTGCCTGGTCTCAGAACCGCCTGATGCTGCCAGCCTGGCTGGGAGCGGGCCAGGCACTGCAACAGGCCATCGATCGGGGGCAGCGTGAATTATTGGCAGAGATGGCTGCTCACTGGCCTTTCTTTGCGACCCGCTTGTCGATGCTGGAAATGGTCTTTGCCAAGGCTGATGCCGGTTTGTCTGCTCACTATGACGACTGCCTGGTACCACCGTCATTACAGCGCATTGGCGCTATATTACGTGAGCAGCTGCTTCGTGATACCGATACCATTCTGGCTCTGAACGGTGTCAGTACGCCGCTGGCGGCCTCGCCCTGGATACGCCAGTCCATTCACTTGCGCAACATTTACACCGACCCTCTCAATGTGTTGCAGGCTGAGCTTTTGCAGCGGCAGCGGGAGATGCCCCAGCCACTGCTGGAACAGGCGATTATGGTGACTTTTGCCGGTATTGCTGCCGGTATGCGTAATACTGGCTAGCGCAGTCCTGTATGGCCTGCCTGATCGAGCTGCGTCATTCGGGCTCCGATTTTATTGCCATATGGAAGATAGATCCGGACTGTCTATCTGTGCGCACTTGATTTATTGTTGTCTGCATTGTGGCATTGATCCGTATTCCACCAATAAAAAGCCACCAGCAAAAATTAAAAACAACAAGGAGCTGATGCCGGTGAATTATCGTTCTACCTTGAAATTACAGCGGTCCATGTCGTTGGCCGGTTCATATGATCAGTGGCACGAAGCTGCATTGGCATATGATCGTTCAACAGGTATGGATCGTTGGCAAAAAAATGACAGAAGTCGCCTCTACGATTTTAATTCGATCCGGAATCGTTTGAATCATTTGAAATCTCTGCGCCGTAAAAAAGACAACCGGGCTTTATTGTTTACCCTGAATGAGGGCATACATGGCAATATGGATGGCATGGGTAATGAACAGCTGTATTTTCGTGCAAAAACCGGTACCAAAGCACTGATTGAGGATTATATCCAGGCGGTTGCCACTTCACTTGAATATCTGGCCAGCCCGATCGTCAAAGATATCAGCGCCGATGAAAAACTGGCTTTTTTTATGCGGGCCCATCACTGTTTTGGCCGGTCTGCATTGATGCTCAGTGGCTCCGGTACATTTTTGTACTTTCATATCGGTGTTGTTAGAGCCATGTGGTCTGAAGGGCTTGTTCCCAATATTGTGTCCGGCTCCAGCGGTGGCTCCGTTGTGGGAGCTATTGTATGCACACACGCCGATAATGAATTGAGTCGTATACTTGATGAGCAGTGGCTCATTGCGCGTTTTGCCGTTGCTGAGTCAGACAAAATGGCTCGCTCACATCGCCTGCAAGATGAGCAGGTGCGGGATCATATCAACCAGGTTATCCCTGATATGACCTTTCAGGAGGCTTTTGAGCTGACCGGGCGGCATCTCAACATTTCCATAGCTCCTTCAGAACGGCATCAAAATTCACGCTTGCTCAATGCAGTTACATCGCCCAATGTGCTGATCCGCGATGCCGTACAGGCGTCCTGTGCTGTCCCGGGGGTGTATAAACCTGTTCGCCTGATGGCGCGTGATATCAACGGCAAGCGTGTTCCCTTTCTGGAAAACCGCAAATGGATTGATGGATCTGTTGCAGATGATTTACCTGCCAAACGCCTGGCCAGGCTTTATGGTGTCAATCACTATATTGTCAGTCAGGCTAATCCACTTGTTGCCCGTTTTATTGGCACGACCAAGCGCGGTATGTCCACTTTTGATATTCTGCGCGATGCTGGCAGAGATACCCTGCGCACCTGGCTCAACACCCATATGGCATTAATGGCTAAACCCTTATCTCGTTTTCCCGCAATTAATAGTGCCGCCAGTTTGAGTATGTCAGTTATCAACCAGACCTATAATGGCGATATCAATCTGGTGCGGCCCATGCGTATACGTTCGCTTAACAAAATTCTGGGTCGACTGACAGCCAGAGAAATTATTGATCTGATGCGCGCGGGTGAACAGATTGCCTGGCAAAGGATGGCGATGATTCGCACCCAAACGCGCATTAGTCAATCACTGGATGCTATCCTTGACCAGACTGACCCGGCCCGTAAAGAAAAGGCTATTACCGCATGATGACAGTGATTTCCGTAGTGCTCGCCCTGATTGGCCTGCTGGTGTTGCTTTACCTGGCTTATCCGGGCTGGGTGTATGACAAGCTGGTCCAGCTCGGCCGCAAACGCGGTGGTACTGTTGAGCGAAAAGTCCTCGTTAATGGCAGGTTGTGGCCCTACCTGGAAGGTGGCCGGTCCGGTGCCGAGACGGTAGTACTGATACATGGTTTTGGCGGTGATAAAGACAACTGGACGCTCTATGCACCTTTTATGACAGAGCATTACCGGGTAATTATGCCTGACTTGCCCGGATTCGGTGATAATGAGCGGCGCATTGGTGATGATTACAGTATCAAAGCCCAGGCTGACCGGCTAAAGGCTTTTCTGGATGCTATTGGTATCGACAAGTGTCATCTTGGCGGTAATTCGATGGGCGGTTTTATTGTGCTGCGCTTTGCACTGGATTATCCCGAACGTCTGCATAGCCTTACATTATTGAATAATGCCGGTGTCAGAGGGACGGCTGAAAGTGAACTGGAGCAGGCCGTTGCCAGGGATCCTTTGGCCAAGCCCCTGGCTGTTCGCAGTCTGGCAGATCTGGATCGTCTGCTGGTCATGGCCACCTATCAACCTCCAAGGATTCCCGGTGCCTTCAAACGGGTGATGTATGAACGTTTCAAACCCTATGAAGTGCTGCTTGACCAGATTTTTGAACAAATGCTGCAATCCCTGCAAGAAGATGACATGAATTCAAAGCTGGGTGATATAACAACGCCAACCCTGATCATCTGGGGTCGTCACGACAGGTTGATTGATGTGTCCTGCACGCAGGTATTACAGCGTGGTATCAAAAACAGCGAGCTGGTTATTTTTGAGGATGTTGGCCATGTTCCGATGATCGAACAACCGGCCAGAACGGCCAGTGCTCAACGGGCTTTTTTAGCCAAACACTGATTGATGGGCCAGTTGTGGATGAAATGCCTGCTATCAATGACGAACCGGGCAATAAGATACCGGTCGCTGAAAGGCTATAAAATCCGTAATACTGTCCGGGGATATTGTCAGGGGCGTCAATCGGAAACAGCGCAGAGTTTCAGTAAAACTCTTTTATCGTTCCTGGTGCTTGTCAAGCGCTACCAAAGCCATTTGTTAATACTTGATCCTACTGACCGGGCATTTCACAATATTGCCGATTCACTGTGGAACCTGCAGTATATTGCCGTGTCTGAATGACCTGACAAGTATTGATTGTTAAATCGATAGCAATAAGTATTAACTGAATAACCTGAAATCCTTTAACAATTTCTCAATGAGGCTCTTATGAATATTCTGATTCGATATATAACGGCTGTTTTTGTTGCTTCAGCACTGGCGGCAAGTACTGCCAGTGCTGATAGTTATAGTGATGCCACATCCTCTTTTCGCAATGCAGGACAAAGTGGTCAGTATTTTGATACTGCCTATGGTTATGCGCTCTTTCCAACTATTGGCAAGGGTGGAGTGGGTGTGGGTGGTGCCCATGGCAAAGGTAAGGTTTATATCCAGGGCCAGTATGTTGGCGATTCAACCATGACCCAGTTGACAGTGGGTCTGCAGATTGGCGGACAGGCCTTCAGCCAGGTTATTTTTTTCCAGGATCGCCGCGCTTATGAAGAGTTTGTCTCTGGCCAGTTTGAATTTGGTGCCCAGGCCACGGCTGTTGCCATTACGGCGGGTGTTTCTGCCGAGGCCACTACCGGCGGTGGTGTTGCCGCAGGTGTCAGTGGCGGCCGCAATGATGCGCTGACAGCTTCGCCGGGCTATCGCAAAGGTATGGCTATTTTTACCATTGCCCGTGGCGGTTTGATGTATGAAGCCTCTTTGGGAGGGCAGAAATTCAAATTTACACCTGTTGCACAGTAATTTCCCCGCGCACTCTGGATGCCCGCTATTCTTGCTTGGCATTCACAGTGTGCAGACTCTTTTTTTATCAGGCACCTGCCACGGCGATAATCAGTGCGCCAATACTGCATAACAAGGCAATACCACTGCATATTATCAGTGGATGCCGACCTTCGATCAGGCGTATCAGTACGGATCGTCTGTCAACCCGTACACCGCAATGTGCCATTGGTACAATATGTTCGCGCAATTCATCGCTGATAAAAGCAGGCGCCCAGCCTGGCCCTGTGTAGACCAGAACATCATCGATCATCAAAAACCAGCCGTGATAGAGAATGCGGGCATTATTGCCGATATGATAGATATGTTTGTGATCAACCAGCAGCAGCCTGCCATTGTGCATACCAATGTGCCCTGTTGGCGAACGCAGATAGAGTGCTCCGGCGATGCCAGGACCAGTGAGTAATAATAATAAAGCCGTAACCAGGTGGGGTTCAGTACGCAGTATGATGGCCGTGATAAATATCAGGCCGGCCAGAATACAGTAAGCTTTTAACCAGCGTTGAAAGTGTAGTTCGCGCCCACTTGATTGCTGTAGCCACTGAATATTATCAGCAAAACTCTCAATGGGATCTGCTCCGCGCAAGTGACCGGGTTTAAAGGCAAGTTGGCGTAAATGCTGAATATAGGCCATGGCAGCCAATATAAATGCTCCAAGCAATAGTATGATACTGGCAAAACGCCACAGAAAGTCACGCCACCAACGGGTGTTTTTGCGTTCTTCAATTTTGGCTGTTAATAGATCTGAGCGCAAAGGTACTTCTTCTTGCGCTTCACTGTTAAAGCGTCGCAGTTCAGTGTGTTCTGGATCAATGACCAATATTTTTTCGCCCCAGGATAATAAATATTCAGGCTTGAAATCCTCAGTCAAAGGCAGGCTACCGAAATAAGCCCATTTTTCATCAAACAGATACAGGCCACGCTCCTGGTTTTTCGGGTTGTAAAGAATGACCCACCACTTATTGCCGACAAAGATAAAATCATCAACCCGCTCCCGCCCGGCCTTTAGTGCCAGAGGGGCCAGCATCAGGATTTCGTCAAGCTGCTGACCCAGAGCCTCGTTTTCATAGCGCAGTACGCTCAGAGCCGGGCCTTGTGTGCTGTTGGTGTAGAGTAGACCATCCTGAAGATACAGTGTCGGTTCCGGGGCCAGTGTGTGGGGTGCATCAGCCAGTGGTTCCCCCTCTATATTGAGCTTGCGCAGATAATCTGCTTTGGCACCGGTATTGTTGTTCTTATCGGTGTCGCCAATAGCCAGCGCCTGCACCATCACATTGCTATAAGAGTGCAAACCAATGCGGATGGGTGCAGGTGTCTGGGGGCCGTAAGTTTCACAATTCAGGCTTTGCAGATTGCAACGCCAAAGCCCGTCGGTACCTGTATCACCGTCTTGCCGTGGCAAGGCTTTTCCGACAACAAAATAGTCATCCTTCTCCCTGGCGGGGAGCCACTGACTAACAGAAGCCAGGCCAAGTGCACGCAGTGGAATATACTCTCTGCCTATGCCGGCTCTGTCATGAATCAGTAATTCATCATCAACGGCCAGTAATAGCCCGCCACTGTGTAAAGGGGCGACCAGGTCAGGGCCTTTGGGAATGACGGGGGCTGGCAGCAGAAGATAAACCAGTGAAATAGTTATCAAAGCCAGTATACAAACAGTGCTGGCCAGTAAGTAATACAGTCTCAGGCGGCGGGCCTGCACAGGGCGCTCGCGCAATTGTGGCAAAGAGCGAAAAGGCCACAGGGCGTAGATATTCGGACGATGATCAAGGGTTTGTGCAATACCTGGTGCAAAAAAAGTTTCCCCCCGAGTTGTTGAAGATAATGGTGTTGTATCTGTCTGTATGCTTGTGTGCGATTGTGGCAAAGACTCTTGTCTGGGTGAAAATTCTGCTTGTACAGTCGCTGGTGACGGGGCTGATGTAGCGTCGATTACTGTACGGTTTCCTGATTGGGCTTGTGAAGTTTGCCCGATATGTTTTGCGGTGTGCTCTGCCAGTTTGGTTGCAAATGTGGATTTTGATGCTGATTTTTGCGCTGGTTCGGTCGTGGTTTTCGGCGCGGCCCCGATTTTATCTTTTGCTGTGGCTTTCACTTCAGATGCCTCAGCTTTGACCGTCACTTGATCTGTCGATGAGATCTTGTTCTCTGCCGCAGGTTCAGATGTGCTGCTTTTCCCACTATGATTTGCTGACTCTACTGTGGCATGAGTCCCGGGTTTTGATGGTTGCGGTGGCTTCTTTTGATCAGATGCTGTGTTGGCTTCTGCCAAAAGGTCTTGCTGCCCGACTTTGGTATCTTTATTTTTGCGCTTTTTTTTGCGGCGGGCTGCGCGGCGGGATTTGCGATTGTCTGCCGGTGGCTTGTTGGTGGCGCTATCGCTTTGTGAGTCGCCGTCAGAATGAACCGGCTGAGAACTGACGCCTGTTCCCGTTTCTTTAGCTACAGTGGTTGTGTTGGTACCGCCGGTGTTGTTCTCAATGGTGATCGGAACCAGTTCAACCACCATGCCCAGCCGATCGAGTCTGCGATAAAGGTCGGCGGCTTCTTTTCGGGGCAGGTCGCCACTGACAATGACTAATTCGCCACTGAAGCAGTGATTTAAATAACTGGTGTCTTCAATAGCCAGCAGCTCAGCAAAGCGCTTTTTGACTTTGCTTGAGGTATAGCCGGGTTGAATGTCTCCAGTGTATGTGAGGTTATACTTGCGCACCTCGCTTCGTCAGCCCCTGATTCCTACATAAAAGAATTAAAAATGTACGGTGTTTTGCCATACTTTGCCAGCATTGCGAAGTGGACTTAAGACCTGGCGCACATCCTGTGTTGCAGCTGTCTTAATGTACCTCCCGGGGGCGGTGAAGCTCAACAAATGCAGCACAAAGTCGGATACTTTCCAGGGTGTTGGCCAGATAACGCGGACCGGATTCAAGTGTATCAATAACAGGTCTGAACAGCGCTTCAACCTGTCTGGCATCTTCTTCGGAGCAAAAATTCTCAAACTGGACAGGCAATTGACCTTTGCGCCAGTTGTCGATACGTGCCAGCACGGCCTCGAAATGATCAGCAGTCCAGTCGAACATGTGATTGCGGGTCTCTTCATGGGCCATCTGGCTGCTGAAGATATGGAATATTTCGTTGTCACGCAGCTCGGGAGAGAGGATCCGTTCACGTATCGTGGCGGCAAGTTCGGGGGCAGTTGTCCAGGCCATTGCTGTTAGCAGATATTCACGCAGCAGCGCGTTGTCAGAAGCCAGAAAATGTTCCCATAGCAATTCAATAAAATCACTGCCATGGCTTTCAACACCGGCCAGCAGAACAATCAGATGCTGGTCAGCATCAACGGCCTTCAGGTTGAGTTGTCTGTCGCTGCCAAAGCCGGTGAGAGTTGCACCTTTTGTTGCCAGTTGCTGGTGAATGCTCTCATCACCGGCACCCAGGGCAAGGGTGGATAACAGTAATGTACGAAACTGGTGCTGGCTGGGACTGAGTGTCTGTGCCGGGGTATCAAGCCGGGTAAGAGCAGGTTGATACCACTGCCGCAAGCGGGCTTTGAAAGCCCTGCGTTCATCGCCGTGCAGAAGGTGATCCCGAATCTTGAACAGATCACTGCGCGGTGCCATGGCCACCCGCCAGGAAGTGGCTCTGGTAAGGGGTTCAACGGCCAGCAGATAATCCTTTAAAGACAGAGTGCCTTTGTTAAAGGCTGCGCTGAGACTGCCAGCCAGCGATATCTGCTCGCTGTTTTCAAGTTGCCCGATATTGGCCAGCAAGGCCTGCCACTGTGAGGCCGGCAGTGACCAGCGGTAATAACCGTTGCCGCCAGTGTTGGGCAGGATTGCATCCGGGCAGCTTTCGCTGGCCAGTGGAAACGTATCGCTGCCACCTTTGAACAAAAAACAGTGCTGGTTTCTTTCGGTATTTTTGAAGGTGCTCAGACAGACAGGAATTGTCCACTGCTGCTCACTTGAACCTTCAGAACCCGCAGGCAGGTAACGCTCCTGCGCAAGCTCCAGGAAAACACCTTCATCCTTGCAGCGCAGGGTGTTTTGTACAATGGGGAGACCCGGTTGCTCAATATAGCTGTCAAAGGCTGTTTTTAAGACTTCACTATCAACGTGGGGGTTGGCCTCGGCAATGGCGGTGATGAAATCGTAGGCGCTGGTGTTGCCAAAGGCGAATGTTTTCATGTAATGACGGATACCATCGCGGAAATGGTTGCGGCCGAGAAAGGCCTCAAACATTAACAGTACACCGCCACCTTTTTGGTAGGTGATACTGTTAAAAGCAGAGCCGATATCCTCGTGCCGTTCAATCGGTTCACGGATCTGGCGGGCACTGGCCAGACTGTCACTGGTCATTACACGGGTGCTGCTGTTGAGCAGGGCATCACGGTAGTGTTCCTGGGGGAACAGATGATCGAGAGTAATGTAGGCATTCCAGGTGGCAAACGATTCATTGAGCCATATATCGTCCCACCAGATGGGTGTAACCAGATTGCCAAACCAGTGGTGGGCCAGTTCGTGAGCGTGAGTAATAAAGAAGCTGCGTTGTTGATTGATGGATGCTTTTTCATCCAGAAGGATCAACTGCTCACGGTAGGTAATGGCACCGGCGTTTTCCATGGCACCTGCTGAAAAGTCAGGTACAGCGATAATGTCCAGCTTGGCGTAGGGGTAGGGTGTGTCGAAGTAATTTTCCATTTGTTCGACAATGGCGGCAGTATTTTGCAGCGCATATTTGATCTGTTCACCCTTGCCCTTAGTGGTGATACCGCGCAGTGGGATCGGTATTTTGCGCAGGTTGTTTTCAGGGATCGCCTGCCATTGCACAATATCAAAGGGGCCAACAGCAAAGGCAACCAGATAACTCGGCAGGGGCCGGGTTCTGGCAAAAGTAATGGTTTTAGTACCGTCCGGATTATTGAATTCCGACAGCTGTGGTGTGTTGGTAATGGCACTGTGGGCACTGGGTACTGTCAGGCGGATATCAAAGGGAACTTTAAAAGCCGGTTCGTCAAAGGAGGGGAAAGCCAGTCGGGCAGAGCTTGCTTCAAACTGGGTAAAGGCGTAATTTTCACCGCCGCTGTTTAGTTTGTACAAGCCTTCCAGGCTGGTATTGAAAGGGGCTGAATACTCAAAATGCAATTTGATTTCTGGCCCTGACAATGGTCGGGTTGCGCTGACTTTGACTGTGCCGGTGGACAGTACCTGTTCCCAGCTCAGCTCGATAATATCGCCATTGTCCAGTGTGGCTGTCGCCTGGCTTATTTCCAGATTGTTGCCGTGCATCCAGAAAAAAGGTAGGGGTTCAGACAGTTCTGCATGGATATCAACAACACCGCTGAAGTGCTCTTTGCCCGGGTCGATAGTCAGTTGCAATTTATAGCGAATCGGCCGGATATTGTCCGGCAGTCGTGCTGAAGGTGGTGAAACAGCCGTTTCAGGGGTTGTGTTGATGGCGGTATCTTCTGTGATGGATTGTGCCTGTTCAAAAGGCTCTGGCCTTTCAATACAGCCCTGTAACAAGGTGATACTGCACATTAACAACACAGTGCGAATAACAGAAAAGTTTATGGCTATCACTGAAGTACCTCTGAATCTGTGGGTATACCCGCGTGATCACTGATGTCAGCGGGTCATCTGCTGGTTGATTAACCCGGCAGGTATTTTTATTGCCGGGTTAATCATTGCCCAAGTGATGTGATCGCTTTTTATCCTTTATCCTGAGCTTCCCAGATCCTGGCACGGAAGCTGAACAGGATTGTAAAGATGGCAATCCCGATACTGAAGAGACTGATTTGCAGGTAAAGATTGGGCAGCTCCTGAATATTTTCAGGGTCAAAATTGCCCGCCAGCAGGCCGGCAATAATATTGCCGATAGAGTAAGTCAGTACAAAGATTCCCATCATCTGGCCCGCAAAGCGCTTCGGCGACAGTTTGCTGACCGCCGACAGGGCAACCGGGCTCAGACAGAGTTCACCAACTGTATGCAGGAAATAGGTGGCTACCAGCCAGTAAGGTGCCACCTTCAGGCCAGCGGCAGCAGTCTGGGCGGCAAAGTACATGACAATAAAGCCGCTGGCCATAATCAACAGGCCAATTGCACATTTCATGCTGTAGGCTGGTGAAATCATGCGCTTGCCCAGATTAATCCACAGCGCGGCGAAAAAGGGCGACAGAATCACAATGAACAGCGGGTTGATATTTTGAAACCAGGAAGCGGGCAACTCGAAAGAACCCAATATGCGATCAGTGTAGTCTCTGCCAAAAAGATTGAGCGAGGAACCGGCCTGCTCAAAACCGGACCAGAAACAGGCGGAGGCAATGCACACCAGTAACAGAGCCCACAGACGGCGTTTTTCGATGGAGTTAAGGCCACCCATAAAGTAGATGTAGGCATAGTACATAATAAAAATCAGGCTGAAGGTGGCGGCAACATAACGAGCCATCATAACGGCGTTAATTGTGATGGTACCTGTCAGCGTAAGTGTGGTGACGGCAACAACTGCTGCGATGATGGCTATGATCACCGCCCAGGCTTTGCGTGCGCTAGCAGGTGCCAGTGGCGAACAGGGTTTTTCCGCTGCACCACCCAGATTGTCGATGGTACGACGATACTGAATGAGACCAAAAGCCATGCCGATAGCCGCTGCGCCAAAGCCCCAGTGCCAACCCACATTTTCACCAAAATAGCCGCAGATGGTATAGCCCAGTACCGAGCCAATATTGATGCCCATATAGTACAGTGCGTAACCGGCATCACGGCGGACATCATTTTCTGAATAAAGTTCGCCGACCAAAGCACTGATATTGGGCTTGAGCAGGCCGGTTCCCGAGGCCACCAATATCAGGCCAACAAAGAAAGTGGCATCGCTGGGAATGGCCAATACGATATGACCGCACATAATAATGACGCCGCCCCAGAAGACAGCCCGTTGACCACCGAGCAACCGATCGGCAATCCAGCCGCCGGGCAGGCCCAGAAAATAAACCGAACCTGTATACAGGCCGTAGATGGCGGTTGCTGTAGCGATGGTGAATGCCAGGCCAGCCTCTTGCAGGGAGGCCGTCATAAACAGTACCAGCAGAGCCCGCATGCCGTAGTAGCTCATCCGCTCCCACATTTCAGTGAAGAACAGTGTCGACAGACCTTTGGGGTGACCGAAGAAGCCATTATCCAAGCCGGGATCACCAGCTCTTGTAGTGGATGTTGTCATACGGGTGTTTCCTTTAAATGCGATAGTGGTGGCCGTATTGCCAATTATTATCCAGAACGCAGGCAACCTGCCGGTTTGGCAGCCCCATTGCCGGGCTGAACCGGACCCTGGGTGTTTACCAGAACCGGATCATGCCGTGCGTCTTGCACTGATAGTCGCTATCATACCGGTCACGCCTCATTTGGCGAACCCTGAACCGGCTCTCATTCCGCATCCGGGATGAGGGTCACGATCGGCGCATTACCCCTGTGCCCCAATGAAAATGAATAGCAGGTTCCTATGAATAAGTTCCTTCTGGCACCATTGGCTGCTTTGCTGGTGGCCTGTAACAACTCAAATAATTCTGATGCCCCTGCCACAGACCCGGTGGTGCAGACAAATGCCGCAGCGGTGACAACAGTTGATGTCGATAACAGCGATGTGGCAAAGGATGACTTTAAATACATTATCGACCGTTTTGCCGATATTCAGGTACTGGCCTATCAGGTGCCCGGTTTTGAGGCACTGAGCCTGCAACAGAAAGAACTGCTGTACTATCTTTATCAGGCGGCCTACGCAGGCCGTGACATCATGTGGGATCAAAACTACAAGTATAATCTGCGTATCAGGCGTACCCTGGAGGCGATTGTCAGGCACTACCAGGGTGATCGTACAACAGAAGCCTTTGGCCAGTTCATGCAGTACACCAAGCAGGTCTGGTTTGCCAATGGTATCCATCATCATTACTCAACACTGAAATTCCAGCCTGCTTTCAGTGAAGCTGACTTTGCCAGCTGGGTTGAAGCTGTGGCTGAGGCCGATGATCTGCCATTGCGTGAAGGCCAGGATGCCGCTGCACTGATCGCCGAGCTGACGCCGGTCATTTTCGATCCTGCTGTAGCGCCCAAAAAAGTGAATACGGCGGCCAATATTGACAAAGTTGCCGCTTCTGCCGTTAATTTTTATGGGGATGATGTCACTGAGGATGATGTCCGTGCCTTTTATGCCGAGCGCTCGAAAAATGACGGTGATCATCCGGTATCCCATGGTCTTAATTCAAAGCTGGTTAAAAATGCCGAAGGCAAGCTGCAGGAGCAGGTTTGGAAAGTGGGCGGTATGTACAGCCAGGCCATCGAACAAATTGTTGTATGGTTGGAAAAAGCGGTTGCTGTGGCTGAAAATGATGCCCAGCGCAAGGCGCTGGAGCTGCTTGTTGCCTATTATCGCAGTGGTGATCTGAAAACTTTTGACGATTACAGTATCGCCTGGGTTGAAGATGCCAATTCCCGCGTGGATGTAGTCAATGGCTACATCGAGGTTTATAACGACCCCATTGCCTATCGGGGTTCTTTTGAATCAGTAGTATCTTTCCGCGATGAACAAACCAGTAAGCGGATTGCAGCTATTGGTGAACAGGCCCAGTGGTTTGAAAACAATTCACCCATTATGGATGAGCATAAGCGCGCCAAGGTGAAGGGTATTCTGGGTAAGGCCATTACTGTGGTGGCAGAGTCCGGCGATGCTTCACCCAGCACGCCGATTGGTATCAACCTGCCTAATTCAAACTGGATTCGCGCTGAATATGGCTCCAAGTCCGTCAACCTGAGCAATATTGTCAATGCCTACAATGCCGTGCCGAGCAAAGCGTTGCAAGAGTTTGCCTGGGATCAGGCAGAGATTGAGCGCGCTGAAAAATACAAGGAAGTCATTGGCGCCCTGCACACGGATATGCATGAGGTCATTGGCCATGCCTCCGGTAAAATCAATCCTGGTGTTGGCACGCCCAAGGAAACCCTGAAACAGTACGCCTCCACTTTGGAAGAGGGCCGTGCCGACCTGGTGTCACTCTATTTTATGATGGATCCAAAACTGGTTGAAATGGGTCTGATGCCTGATCTGGAAGCGGGCAAGGCTGAATATGACGGCTATATTCGCAATGGCATCATGACACAGCTGTACCGCCTAAAACCCGGTGAGTTGATTGAGGAAGCTCACATGCGCAATCGCGCACTGGTGGCTCGCTGGGCCTATGAACAGGGCAGGGCCGACAACGTTATTGAGCGCCGTGAACGCGATGGTAAAACCTATTTTGTTGTCACTGATTATCAGGCACTGCGTAAGCTGTTTGGTCAGTTGCTGCGGGAATTGCAACGCATCAAGTCAGAGGGGGACTTTGATGCAATCCAGGCGCTGGTAGAAAACTATGGCACCCAGGTTGATCCTGAATTGCATCGGGAAGTGCTGGCACGCTATGCCGCACTGGATGTGGCGCCCTACAGCGGATTTGTCAATCCCTATCTGGAGCCGGTGGTTGAGGATGGCAAAATTATTGATGTAGTTATCAGTCAGCCTGAAACTTTCGAGGAGCAGATGCTTTATTATGCCGAGCATTACTCTTTCCTGCCGGATGAAAATTGAGTGAACCTGTAGACCCGATACCAAAAAGCCACTCGATGGGTGGCTTTTTGCGTCTTGCAATAAATTGTCGCAAGCTGGGTGGAGTGTAGTCGAAGCATTGTTATTATTAACCTGGCAATCAAATAGATGACTCCATCATTATTTGATTTTTGTTTATTAAAAGCAGTTGTAAATTTTCAGCGCACAGTAAATTGGAATAGCTATGCTTGTATAGTAAGTGCCATCAGGTTGTTGTTAAGGAGCATCCAGCATGAAAAGAGTATTACGGGCTTTTACAGTATTTGTTGCCGTACCGGCACTTTATTGTGCGTCGTCATTTGCACAGGACATAGATAGAAGCGTATTGCCACTACCAAAACCGGCTTTTGAGGGGCAAATTGATAAGACCTACACGGGGTCCAAACCGGATTTTCCACAGACAGCACAGGCGCCAAAAGGGGCTCCCAATGTTGTTCTGATCATGCTGGACGATGTCGGTTTTGGCCAGGCAGGAACCTTTGGCGGCCCGGTGCCAACGCCAGGTATTGATCATCTGGCTGCGGCAGGGCTGCGCTATAATCGCTTTCATACGACAGCTATTTGCTCATCTACCCGTGCAGCCATACTGACTGGTCGCAATCACCACACGGTTGGTTTTGGCACCATTACTGAATTGGCCACGGGTTATCCTGGTTATGACAGCATCCTGCCGGACAATGCCGCTACTGTGGCGCGTATTTTGCGCGATAACGGCTATAGCACAGCCATGTTTGGTAAAAGCCACAATACCCCCGACTGGGAAACTAATCCTACCGGCCCTTTTAACCACTGGCCAACGGGTTATGGCTTTGAGTACTTTTATGGCTTTCACGGTGGTGAAACCAGTCAGTGGGAACCTCAGCTCTATCGCAATCAGCAGGCTGTGGAACCCGTCAAAACACCTGATGAAGGCTATCACTTGACAGTGGATCTGGCTGACGATGCCATTGCGTGGATATCCAGGCATGAGTCCATTGCACCTCAGAAGCCTTATTTCGTCTACTTTGCCACTGGTGCGGTACACGCACCGTTACATGTACCGCAGGAATGGATTGATCGCTTCAAGGGGCAGTTTGACCAGGGCTGGGATAAACTGCGGGAAGAGACACTGGCACGGCAAAAACAACTTGGAATTGTTCCGGCCAATACACAACTTACACCACGGCCTGCGGAGATCGAGGCCTGGGATTCTTTAAGTGATGATGCCCGGCGCCTTTATGCCCGGCAAATGGAGGCCTTTGCCGGTTTTCTGGCACATACCGATTATCATGTTGGCCGACTGATCCAGGCTGTTGCCGATTCACCCGATGCGGATAATACAATCATTATCTATGTGGTGGGTGATAACGGTGCCAGTGCCGAAGGTAGTGTGACCGGAACCTTGAACAACGTAATGACCCAAAATGGCATGCCTGATACCGTGGCTGCTCAGCTGCCGTTAATTGATGAAATTGGTACGCCACCCCATGAAAATCACTATGCTGTCGGTTGGTCCTGGGCGGGTTCTTCACCTTTTCAATGGATGAAGCGTGTACCCTCACACTTTGGCGGAACCCGCAACGGAATGGTGATTTCCTGGCCCAAAACCATTACTGATATGGGAGGGCTGCGCAGCCAGTTCAGCCATGTTATTGATATTGCACCCACCATTCTTGCCGCGGCCAATATTGAACAGCCCAGGACGGTTGATGGTGTTGAACAGGTCGCCATGGCCGGTGTTGATATTGGTTCAACCTTTGACTCTGCCAAAGCACCTGCTGTGCGTGATACGCAATATTTTGAGGTGGGTGGACACCGCGCTATTTACCATGATGGCTGGGTTGCAGCGACATTTCATGGCGCGCCCTGGATATTGACCGGTTCACGTGGTTTTAGTGATCCGAAATACAACGCCTGGGAGCTGTACAACATAGAGGAAGATTTTTCCCAGGCCAATAATCTGGCTGCCCGCTACCCTGACAAGCTGAAGGAACTGGTTGGACTGTTTGATGAAGAAGCAGAGAAGTATGGTGTTTATCCACTGGATGACCGTTTTGTAGAGCGTGCGATAACCAAGCGTCCTTCGGTAACTGCCGGGCGCACCCGCTTCACCTACTCGGATGCGGCCACCCGGATTCCCGAAGGCAGTGCGCCGAAAATTTATCAACGCTCGCATAAAATCACGGCCAGCCTGAATATTCCTGAAACCGGTGCTGAAGGCGTTATCGTTGCCTGTGGCGGTGTGTCAGCCGGTTATACCTTCTATGTTAAAGATGGCAAACTGCACTACGACTACAACTTTTTTGGGCGGCAGATTTACCATGCTGAATCAGCACAAAAATTGCCTGCCGGTGATATAGAAGTTGCGGTTCACTACGAACAACGTCCCTTCAGATTTTTGAAAGAGTTTACCGGTGGGCAGGCGCAGCTGTTTGTAAACGGTGAGCTGGCAGGGGAGGTGGATGTGGCCCAGGTAGTGCCTGCCCGTTTTTCTGCAACTGAAACCATGGATATCGGTGTTGACCTGGGGTCCACGGTCAGTACGGCTTATCACAACCGTGCACCCTTTGCGTTTAACGGTAAGATACACAAGGTCGATTTTGAGTTGGCAGCTGATCAGCCATTGAAAAAATAACAGTAAAACCCTGTAACTGCCTGAGTCTGAACTCAGGCAGTTTT
This sequence comes from Parahaliea sp., assembly GCA_047974765.1. Lineage (GTDB taxonomy): Bacteria > Pseudomonadota > Gammaproteobacteria > Pseudomonadales > Halieaceae > JBKECP01. Next base: position 49,512 of record JBKECP010000014.1, read on the forward strand.
TTCTGCGTTTATCCTGTCTTGCCTGATTCAACCTGATATACCTTTGGTATTGATAGAATTCGCATCGGTGTGTGAACTGTTTAAAGCATAGTCTTACCCGGAAAAATCAGAGGGTTAAAGTGAGTCACAGCCTGTATTTTGATGAATTGTCGCTGGCTGGGCAGTCCATGAGGGCAGTCGATATTAGCATTTTGTTGATATGAGGCCTGTGAATATCATCTAATCGGTCTGGATTTGGGCTAGACTATTTTGTCCGGGTGACTGACGGTAGATATCAGATAATAAAAGCTGTTAATTGCAGCACACAGGTGTGTCGACGAAGTCGATCGCCAGGTTATTTGATGACGCCCAGGTTGGGATGCCCAGATTAGAGTACCGGTACTCTTATAAAACGCTCCAGGTATGCTTCGTGCCAGGAGCGGGATCTATAAAATAAAGCGGGATCTATAAAATAAACAGTACAAACAGTACAAAAGGAGCATTCAGCATGAAAAAAACTGTATTGACGCTGCTTGCGGTGTTTCTCATCGTACCTGCGTTATTCTCCACATCATCATTTGCCCTGAATCAGGATAAAGATAGAGACAGAAGTCATTTACCCCTGCCAAAACCGGCTTTTCAAGGCAAAATAGACAAAACCTATGTAGACTCTGCAGCGGCTTTTCCGCAGGGTGTACAAGCTCCTTTGGGGGCACCCAATGTTGTTCTGATAATGCTTGATGATGTAGGTTTTGGTCAGACAGGCACCTTTGGCGGGCCGACACCAACACCCAATATAGACAAGCTGGCTGCGGCAGGGCTGCGCTACAACCGCTTCCATACTACGGCCATCTGCTCACCTACCCGGGCGGCACTGCTGACCGGCCGCAATCACCACACCACAGGTTTTGGCATCATTACTGAGTTGGCCACCGGCTTTCCCGGTTATGACAGCATATTGTCCCGCAACACAGCAACAGTGGCGCGCATTCTGCGTGACAATGGTTACAGTACCGCCATGTTTGGTAAAAATCATAATACGCCAGACTGGGAAACCACCTCTGTTGGTCCTTTTGAGCGCTGGCCTACCGGTTTTGGTTTTGAGTATTTTTATGGTTTTCACGGTGGTGAAACCAGCCAGTGGGAGCCCCAGCTGTACCGTAATGAAATAGCGGTGGAACCAGCTAAAACTCCTGCCGAAGGCTATCATTTGACAGCTGATCTGACAGATGAAGCCATTGGCTGGATATCCAGGCATGAGTCTATTGCGCCGGACAAACCCTATTTTGTGTATCTGGCAACGGGTGCAGTGCATGCGCCACTGCATGCACCAAAAGAGTGGATCGATCGTTTCAAGGGCCAGTTTGATCAGGGCTGGGACAAGCTAAGAGAAGAAACACTGGCACGGCAAAAACAACTCGGGATTGTACCGGCCAATACACAACTTACACCGCGGCCTGCTGAGATTGAGGCCTGGGATTCGCTCAGTGATGACGCCAGGCGTCTTTATGCCCGGCAGATGGAGGCTTTTGCCGGCTTTTTGGCCCATACCGACTATCATGTTGGCCGACTGCTTCAGGCCGTAGCAGATTCCCCTGATGCAGATAACACCCTTATTATTTATGTTGTGGGTGACAATGGTGCCAGTGCAGAGGGCAGTGTGACCGGCACGCTCAATAATATGATGACGCAAAATGGTATCCCCGATACGGTCGCACAACAGCTGCCGTTGATCGATGAGATCGGTATACCAGAGCATGAAAATCACTATGCTGTCGGCTGGTCCTGGGCAGGCTCTTCCCCTTTCCAGTGGATGAAACGGGTACCGTCACATTTTGGTGGTACGCGTAATGGCATGGTGATTTCCTGGCCTAAAACCATCACTGATAAAGGCGGTTTGCGCAGTCAGTTCAGCCATGTCATTGATATTGCCCCCACTATTCTGGCAGCGGCTGATATTGAAGCGCCAAAAACAGTTGATGGTATCGAGCAGATAGAAATGGCCGGTGTTGATATCCATTCAACCTTTGCCTCTGCCGAAGCTCCGGCTGTGCGTGATACGCAGTATTTTGAAGTGGGTGGACACCGGGCCATCTATCACAATGGCTGGGTGGCCACTGCTTTTCACGGTGTTCCCTGGGTGTTGACCGGCTCGCACGGCTTTACAGATCCAAAATACAATACCTGGGAGTTGTACAACATCGAGGAAGATTTTTCTCAGTCGAATGATCTGGCAAAGCAATACCCGGACAAGCTGGAGGAACTGGAGGCCCTGTTTGATCAGGAAGCACAAAAGTATGGTGTTTATCCACTGGATGACCGTTTTGTAGAGCGTGCATTCACCAAGCGTCCATCAATGACTGCCGGTCGTACCCGTTTTAGCTATACCGATACTGTTACCCGGATTTCTGAGGCCAGTGCACCGCGTATTTATCAGCGTTCACATAAAATTACCGCCACCCTGACGATCCCTGAAGGTGGCGCAGAGGGGGTTATCATTGCCTGTGGTGGTACGTCTGCCGGTTATACGCTCTATATCAAGGATGGCAAACTGAACTACGACTACAACTTTTTTGGTAAAAAACTCTACCATGTAGCGTCGACAGAAAAATTGCCAACGGGCGAAGTTGAGGTTGCCATGCACTATGAACAGCAGCCCTTCAGGTTTCTAAAGGAAGTCACCGGCGGGGCTGCACAGCTGTTTATCAACGGCAAGGTCGTGGGTAGTGGTGATATTGAGCAGGTGGTCCCCGGTCGATTTTCTATTACCGAAACCATGGATATTGGTATGGATCTGGGCGCGACGGTAAGTCCGGCGTATCGTGATCGCAGGCCTTTCACATTTAGCGGGAAAATACATCATGTGGATTTTGAATTATCACCTGATCAGCCTATAACACCGTAGTTCATTGCATATTGGCAAACAGATTGCGAAGTTTGGGGTAGGGTTTTCCGGACTTCGCGGTTTTTCTGATTCAGGCAATCTGTTTGTCAATCTGGCAGATATTGGTTATCTGGCTGTCAGTGGCCGTTTCATCACAAACCCGAAGCAGGGCGCTGGCCAGTTCGGCAGGTTTGCGCAAACGCTTTATTTGTTCAAACAGTAAAGCTGCCTGTGGAAAATAACAGCGTAAGTAGACCAGCCACTGCTTGATCGGATTGCCAACACAGTGGGCATCATAGTGTGCAAGTGTCAGTTCAAAGAACTGGAAAAGCAGTGCCGGAATATCCCGCCAGCCAAGAGCCTCAATCGTATCGTTTTTCATGTCGGCAGTGACCAGCCGTGGCAGATCCGGCCGACAAAGTGCGCCCCGGCCCAGCATCAGCGTTTCACAAGCTGTTATCTGGCGGCAGTTACGGGCATCCTCAATGCTCCAGATTTCTCCATTGGCAATAACGGGAATATGAACCCATTGTTGGGCACGGGCAATTTCCTGCCAGTGAGCCGGTGGGCGATAGCCCTGTTGTTTGGTGCGGGCGTGGATAATAAGTTCATTGGCACCGGCATTGCTGATGGCCTGCACATTATCACGAAAAAAATGCGTATCGCTGTAACCCAGGCGGATTTTTACCGTCAGGGGCGTTGTCGCAGGTAATGTCTGGCGAATGGCTTCAACGATACGCCCAACCCGCTCTGGTTCACGTAAGAGAATGGCGCCACCATCAGAGCGATTAACTGTTTTGGCCGGGCAACCAAAATTGATATCAATACCCGGTGCGCCCAGTTCGGTCGCCCGGGCCGCATTATCGGCCATGACATCACCCTGGCCACCCAGTAACTGGAGATACACCGGTACCCCTGCCAGAGTTTTTCCGTCATGGTGCAGTTCGGGACAAAGCCGATAAAACACCTTTGGTGGTAACAGGCGGTCACTGATTCGTAAAAACTCTGTTACGCAGCGGTCAATCCCGCCCAGCGAAGTGAGCAGGTTGCGCATATTGTAATCGACAACCCCTTCCATCGGGGCGAGCAAAAGTGGCATGAAAATTTATCCGCAATGAAGGTGGCGGATTATACGGGGCCGCTCAGAACAACCCAACAAGAGATGCTGGTATTGGCGTGGCAAAGCTTTGCAGTATGGTGGTCTGAGTGAGGCAACGAACAGGTAACGAATCAATGGAGCAAGCAGCAGGGAGTGGGTACAGACAGTTACCACTTTGTGTTTTATCGGTTTTATCGAGAGTGGCAGGCATCTCAATGCGCCGGGTTTGTCAAAAATAAAGTGCCTGTCCATGTTTTATTACACAGGCTATGATAGGCGGCTGAATTTTATCAGGGTGAGAATCATGCAGATGGGGTTAATTGGCCAGGGCCTGGAGTTGATGCTGTTTGGCATGGGCACGGTCATGCTTTTTCTTATGTTGCTGGTGGTGGTGATGACGTGCATGTCAAAGGTGGTGGAGCGTTACTTTGCCGAAGCAGATATGCTGCCCCTGCCGGTCCAGGCTAAAACTGTTCAGATGTCGACCGATGTGCCTGCAAATACTGTAAACCCTGAAACAATAGCTGCCATTAGCGCGGCCATACATTGCTATCGCAATAAACGCTGATACAGCAGCACATCAGACAGGAATTGAAACGTATGGATATAACCCCGCCCCCATTAGGTATTACTGATGTTGTGCTGCGTGACGCCCATCAGTCGCTGTTTGCTACCCGCCTGCGATTGGAGGATATGCTGCCGATTGCTGCCGAGCTGGATCAGGTTGGTTTCTGGTCGCTGGAGTCCTGGGGCGGGGCGACCTTTGACGCCTGTATTCGCTATCTTGGTGAGGATCCCTGGGAGCGCATACGGGAGCTGAAAAAGGCAATGCCCAATACGCCTCAGCAAATGCTGTTTCGGGGCCAGAATATCCTCGGTTATCGCCATTATGCCGATGACGTGGTGGTGAAATTTGTCGAGCGGGCGGCGGCTAATGGTGTGGATGTGTTCCGGGTGTTCGATGCGATGAACGATATGCGCAATATCGAAGTGGCCCTGCAGGCGGTAAAGGCAGTGGGTAAACACGCCCAGGGCACTATCTCCTATACACTGAGCCCGGTCCACAATATTGATACCTGGGTGGAGCAGGGCAAGCGCATTGAAGATATGGGTGCTGACTCCATTGCTATTAAGGATATGGCGGGTTTGCTGCGCCCCTATGAGGGATATGAGCTGGTCAGGCGTCTCAAAGCCAGCTGTGATATTCCCATCCACATGCAATGCCACGCCACGACCGGCCTGTCGACTTCGACCATTCTCAAGTGCGTGGAGGCGGGTATTGATAATGTGGATACTTCGATTTCCTCGATGTCGATGACCTATGGTCATTCACCAACAGAATCGGTCGTCGCCATTTTGCAGGGCACCGGGCGCGATACCGGGCTGGATATCGTCAAACTGGAATCCATCGCGGCCTATTTTCGTCAGGTGCGCAAAAAATATGCGAAATTTGAGGGTTCTCTGCGCGGTGTTGACTCGCGCATCCTGGTGGCCCAGGTGCCGGGCGGTATGCTCACCAACATGGAAAACCAGCTGCGGGAGCAGGGTGCTGCCGATCGTCTTGATGAGGTGCTGGAGGAAATTCCGAAGGTGCGCAAGGATCTTGGCTATATTCCGCTGGTGACACCCACATCGCAGATTGTTGGTACCCAGGCTGTGTTGAATGTGCTCACGGGCGAGCGTTACAAGTCCATTTCCAAAGAGACTGCCGGGGTGCTCAAGGGTGAGTATGGGGCAACACCTGCGCCGGTTGATACGGCTTTGCAGCAGCGCGTACTGGAAGGCGGTGCAGTGATCAGCTGTCGTCCGGCAGATTTGCTGCAACCGGAGCTGGCCAGTCTGAGCAGCGAACTGCGCGAGCTGGCCCGGGAAAAAACCATTCGGCTGGCCACCGGTGAAAATGAAGTTGACGATGTGCTGACCTATGCACTGTTTCCCCAGGTCGGGCTCAAATTTTTACAAAACCGGGGCAATGCAGATGCTTTTGAGCCAGCGCCAAAAGAGCTGTCTGAACCCCCTTCCGTTCCGGTAGCGACGCCTGTGCCGGAAACTGCCAGTGAGACCGGCGTGTATACCGTCAGCGTTAATGGTGAGCGCTATGTGGTTGAAGTGGCTGAAGGGGGGGAGCTGTCCTCGGTGCAGCCTGCGGTAGCGACAGCGGCGACGACCCCTGCGGTCACACCGGTTGGTGGTGAGCCTGTTTTGGCACCGCTGGCGGGTAATATTGTCAGGATTAATGTGGTCGTTGGCAGCACAGTGGCTACCGGCGATGTTATTTTGATACTTGAAGCCATGAAGATGGAAACCGAAGTGCGCGCCACCCGGGGTGGACGGGTGAATGAGATTGCAGTGGTCGCCGGTGATGCCGTTGCTGTTGGTCAGACGCTGATTTATCTGGACTGATCCGGTATGGATAATCTGTTCAGTTTATGGAATGCCTCGGGATTGGCACAGATGCAGCCGGGGCAGCTGATGATGCTTGTTATCGCTCTGGTTTTACTTTATCTCGCTATTTACAAACGGTTTGAGCCGCTGTTACTGGTGCCCATTGGTTTTGGCGGTATTCTGGCCAATATTCCTGGTGCCGGTCTGGCCTATTCAGCGCTGGAAAATGCCTTGCAGCATCCCGACCCGCAATTGCTGGTGATGTTGTCTGATCATTTGGGGGTGGCACTGGATGCCGGTGCAAAAGAAATACTGGCGGCCTATCAGACGGCAACACCGGCAGTGCAGCAGCTCATCGAGCAATGGCTTGTCAAAGCAGGTTATAGCGATGGCATGCTGTACACCTTTTATGTCGTACTGATCAGCAGCGGAATTGCGCCTTTGGTTGTATTTATGGGTGTTGGTGCGATGACTGATTTTGGTCCCTTACTGGCCAATCCGCGCACACTGTTGTTGGGTGCTGCGGCCCAGTTTGGTATTTTTGCGACCGTGTTGGGTGCCGTTGGTCTGTCGGCAGCAGGGCTTATGGATTTCACTCTGGCCGATGCCGCTGCTATCGGCATTATTGGTGGTGCCGACGGGCCGACGGCCATCTATGTGTCCAGTATTCTGGCGCCGGATTTATTAGGTGCCATTGCGGTGGCCGCCTATTCCTATATGGCACTGGTGCCGCTGATTCAGCCACCGATTATGCGCGCGCTGACCACACCGGCCGAGCGGGCCATTGAAATGAAGCAGTTACGCCCGGTCAGCCGCCGCGAAAAAATTATCTTCCCTCTGGTTTTGTTGATTCTGGTTGCTTTGCTGTTGCCGGATGCCGCACCACTGCTGGGCATGTTCTGCTTTGGTAATCTGATGAAGGAAAGCGGGGTAGTGGAGCGTCTGTCTGATGCGGTACAAAACTCCCTGATTAATATCACCACGATTTTTCTGGGTTTGTCAGTGGGTTCCAAGCTGGTGGCGGATAAATTTCTCGATACCAGTACGTTGGGTATTCTGGCTTTGGGGATTGTTGCCTTTGCCATCGGTACTGCCAGTGGTGTGTTAATGGCTAAGCTGATGAACCGTTTCAGTGCGGTGGCACTTAATCCGCTGATTGGTTCAGCGGGCGTATCGGCAGTGCCGATGGCTGCCCGGGTGTCTAATAAGGTTGGTCTGGAAGCCAATCCGCATAACTTTTTGCTGATGCACGCCATGGGGCCAAATGTGGCGGGTGTTATTGGCTCTGCGGTGGCGGCTGGAGTGATGATTGCGCTGGTGGGTTCCTGAAACAGGACGCCTGCACAACGGTTGGTGAGAATCTATTAATTTTGTACACTGTCGGCACTGTTGACTGTCGGACGTCGAGTCTATGAATCCCAATTACCTTGATTTTGAACAGCCTATTGCTGAGCTGGAGGTCAAGATCGAAGAACTCCAGCATGTGGGCACTGATGCCGATCTCAATATCAGTGAGGAGATTGACAAGCTGCGGGAAAAGAGCACCCGGCTGACCGAAAAAATCTACTCCAATCTCAGTTCCTGGGATATCGTCAAGGTGGCCCGCCATCCCTTGCGTCCCTATAGTCTGGATTATATCCCCCGGGTTTTCAGCGAATTTGATGAACTCCATGGCGATCGGCACTTTGGTGATGACAAGGCTATTGTTGGTGGTGTTGCCCGTCTCAATGGTCGGCCGGTGATGGTTATCGGCCAGGAAAAGGGCCGGGCAGTGAAAGATAAGGTTCTGCGCAACTTTGGCATGCCCAAACCTGAGGGTTATCGCAAGGCATTGCGATTAATGGAAATGGCCGAACGTTTCAAAATGCCGGTTATTACCCTGATTGATACGCCCGGTGCCTATCCCGGTATTGATTCTGAAGAACGCGGGATCAGTGAAGCGATCGCCCGGAATCTGGCAGTTATGTCCCGCCTGGCTACACCGGTACTGTGTGTGGTGATTGGTGAGGGCAGTTCCGGTGGTGCTCTGGGCATCGGTGTGGGTGATCATCTGGCGATGTTGCAATATTCCACCTATTTTGTGATTTCTCCCGAGGGCTGCGCCAATATTATCTGGAAGAGCACAGAAAATGCTCCCGATGCGGCTCAGGCTATGGGGGTTACCTCCAAGGTATTACAGGATCTGGGTATTGTCGATGCAACTATCGAGGAGCCGCTTGGAGGGGCACATCGCAATATCGAGCTGATGTCTGGCCGCATTCGAGAGCATCTTGCTGGTGAGCTGAACAAACTCGATGCCATGCCTCTGGATGAAATGCTGGAGCAGCGTTACCAGCGCCTGATGTCCTACGGCAACTGATCTTTATACAGCGCACCGGGAGATGAAAGACCGCCAGCTGACGCCTGGACAGCTTTTGCCGGGTTTGCTGCCGTTTTCCTGTGCTGCACGCTGGTGGCTTGCGCTAAGTGGTGGTATGGACTCTGTTGTGCTGCTGCACTTACTGGTGATGGCGCGACGTGAGAATCCTGATCTGCCCCCAATAACCGCACTGCACATCAATCACGGTCTGCATGAAGAAGCTGGTCACTGGCAGGTTTTTTGCCAGTATTACTGCCATCAGCTGGCAGTTGAGCTGCATTGTGAGCAAGTGCAGGTGAATCCGGCAGGCCTGGGGCTTGAAGCAGCCGCCCGCGAGGTGCGCTACCGTGTTTTTGAACGCAAGCTGGGGATGGGGGAAGTACTTTTTTTGGCCCATCATCAGGATGACCAGGTGGAGACTTTTTTTCTGCGTCTGCTGCGGGGGGCCGGTGTGGATGGCTTGAGCGCCATGCCTGCAAGTCGCTCATTGGGTGAAGGCCATCTGTGTCGGCCTTTACTGGATTATTCCCGCAGTACATTACAGGGTTATGCCCGGCGCTGTGAGTTGAGCCACATAGAAGATCCCTCTAACCGCAACGAGTGTTTTGATCGCAATTACCTGCGTCAGCAAGTGTTGCCGCTGATTGAAGCCCGGTGGAAGACCTATCGTCGGAGTGTGAGTCGGGCGGCAGACGATATGCGTTCGGCGGCAGAGGAATTGCATCAATTAAGTCCGGTGATTCCCCGTTGCCGCAGCCGCATGGATGAACCGGGCCTGCAATTGTCGGCCCTGTTGGCCCTGTCTGACAGCCTTGTTCTCAGGCAGTTGCGTCGCTGGCTGGCAGAATTTGGTGAGCCACTTTCGCCCGATAAGGCTGCGTTGGCAGAGTTTTTGCGCCAGCTTAGATGCGGCGGTGATGATACTCATCCCTGTTTGCAATATGGAGCCATGATACTCAGACGCTTTCGGGGTGGCTTGTATGTCTGTGTCCCATCGGCAGCGTCGACTGATTTGCCCACCCATCTGTTCAGGCCCGGTGAGTCAGTTGCTGTCAATGGTGTGGGATGGCTGTCTCTTGAGTCGGCCAGCGGTGCCGCTTTGCAGCTTAATAAAGATGATTTGCTCAGCTGGCGCTGGCGTCGTGGCGGAGAGACCTGCTATTTGCCGGGTCGAAGAGGCAAGCGATCGCTTAAAAAGCTGTTGCAGGAGGCATCCGTGCCGCCCTGGTGGCGGGAGCGTATACCGCTGCTTTATCTCGGTGATGAATCAACCTCGCAGGAGCTGCTTGCTGTAGGTGATCTGTGGCTCTGTGACAGCTCCCGTCTGGTGCAGAAAGGGGAGGGCTGGCAAGTGCGCTGGCAGAGAAAAACTTCCAGTGTGTGTGATTGAGCGACCCAGGGGATTCTGGTACGCTGGTTTCCCATCTTTTTGCAGACTTGTGTTGCCCTTTCGAGGCAGTGAACACCCGTTTGTGAACCCCAAACCTGTAGTCAGCCCAATAGCGTACAAATAGGCTTTTCATGACGCGATATGTATTCGTCACCGGTGGTGTTGTTTCCTCTCTTGGCAAGGGTATTGCGGCAGCGTCTTTGGCTGCCGTGCTGGAAGCGCGCGGCCTGAAGGTGACCTTGCTCAAACTCGATCCTTATATCAATGTTGACCCGGGGACCATGAGCCCCTTCCAGCACGGTGAGGTTTTTGTTACCGAAGATGGTGCCGAGACCGATCTTGATCTTGGCCACTATGAGCGTTTTACCCATGCAACCATGCGCCGCAGCAATAACTTCACAACGGGCCGTGTTTACAATGCGGTACTGCGCAAGGAGCGCAGGGGCGATTACCTCGGTGGTACCGTGCAGGTTATTCCCCATATCACAGACGAAATCAAACGAAGGGTGATTCTCGGTGCCGGTGATGCCGATGTGGCCGTGGTCGAAATTGGTGGCACTGTGGGTGATATTGAAAGCCAGCCTTTTCTGGAGGCCGTGCGTCAACTGCGGGTTGAAGTCGGCGCCAGCCGCGCTCTGCTGATGCATTTGACACTGGTGCCTTACATTGCCACCGCCGGTGAAACCAAAACCAAACCAACCCAGCATTCAGTGAAGGAGTTGCGCTCTATCGGCTTGCAGCCGGATGTATTGCTGTGTCGCAGTTCGGTTGATATCGACGAAGGCGCACGCAAAAAAATTGCGCTGTTTACCAACGTTGAAGAACGGGCGGTTATTTCCCTGCCGGACTGTGATTCCATCTATCGTATTCCCGGTATTTTGCACCAGTCCGGGCTGGATGATATTGCCGTTGAACGCTTCAACCTTGAATGTAAACCCGCTGATTTGTCTGAATGGGATGAGGTCTTGCGCCGTGAATTCTCCGAGCGGCGAGGCACGGTGCGCGTGGCTATGGTCGGCAAGTATATGGATCTGCTTGACGCCTACAAATCATTGAATGAATCCCTGATACATGCTGGTCTTCAGACACTGGTAGAAGTGAAGGTTGACTATATCGATGCCGAGGATATCGAGCGAAATGGTACCAGCGTATTGGAAAAAGCTGATGCCATTCTTGTACCCGGTGGTTTTGGTGATCGCGGTGTGGAGGGCAAGATTACTGCCGTTCGTTATGCCCGTGAAAATAGCGTACCCTTCCTGGGTATTTGCCTGGGCATGCATGTGGCATTGATAGAATATGCGCGTAATGTCTGCCAGCTGGATGGAGCCGATTCCACTGAAATGCGCCCGAATACGCCCCATCCTATTGTCGGTTTGATTACCGAGTGGCAGAACGTGGACGGCAGTACACAGACGCGTGATGAAAATTCTGACCTGGGCGGTACCATGCGTTTGGGGGCACAGTTATGTCATCTTGAAGAAGATTCAAAGGTGCGTGAAATTTATGCCAGTGAGTCGGTTATGGAGCGCCATCGTCATCGCTATGAAATCAACAACAACTATCTGCCTCAGCTACAGGCGGCTGGTGTGCGCATCGGTGGCTGGTCGGCAGATCGTTCACTGGTGGAGATGATTGAGCTGCCACAGCATCCCTGGTTTGTTGCCTGCCAGTTCCACCCGGAATTCACCTCCAGTCCCCGGGGTGGGCATCCACTGTTTAGCAGTTATATCGAGGCGGCCCTGGCACACGCCGGCAAGGCCTGATGATTGGCCGGTAAAAACAAGCCCATAGTAATAAGCCCATAACAACAGACAAGGATAACTATTGTGAGCATGCAGACACTGACACTGGGCAATATGACAATTGCCAACAACGCTCCCTTTGTTTTGATGGGCGGTGTTAATGTACTGGAGAGCCGTGATTTGGCCATGACGGCGGCAGAGCATTATGTGCAGGTCTGCCGGAAACTGGCTATTCCCTATGTGTTCAAGGCTTCCTATGACAAGGCCAACCGCTCTTCCATTCATTCTTTTCGCGGTCCTGGTCTGGAAGAGGGCTTGCGTATTCTGCAGGAGGTCAAGCAGACCTTTTCAGTACCGATAATCAGTGATGTGCACAGCCCTGCAGAAGCTGCACCAGCGGCAGAGGTCTGCGATATTATCCAGTTGCCTGCTTTTCTTGCGCGGCAGACTGATCTGGTTGCGGCAATGGCCGCCACTGGTGCCTTGATCAACATAAAAAAACCCCAGTTTCTATCCCCTTCACAAATGGCTAATGTGGCTGAGAAATTCCGCGAGTGCGGCAATGATCAATTGATGCTCTGTGAGCGCGGCAGTAATTTTGGCTACGATAATCTGGTTGTTGACATGCTCGGTTTTGGCGTAATGAAAAGCAGCTGTGACAATGTGCCGCTGATTTTCGATGTGACCCATGCGCTACAGTGCCGCGACCCGATGGGGGCCGCATCGGGTGGTCGCCGGGGGCAAGTGGTCGAGCTGGCCCGCGCCGGTATGGCGGTCGGTCTGGCCGGACTCTTTCTGGAAGCCCACCCCAATCCCGATAAAGCCCTGTGTGACGGGCCGAGTGCGCTGCCATTACAACAACTTGAAGCCTTTCTAGGGCAGGTTAAAGCCGTTGATGATCTGGTTAAAAGCCTGCCTGCCATTAGCATTGATTAACACTATCGCCTGACAATACGGAGATAACATGAGTACGATCAGTAATATTCAGGCCTTTGAGGTCATGGACTCTCGCGGTAACCCCACGGTTCTGGCTGAAGTGACACTGGCCTCGGGTGTGGTCGGTGCGGCCTGTGCGCCTTCTGGCGCATCTACCGGTTCCCGTGAAGCACTTGAATTGCGTGATGATGATGCTTCACGCTATCTCGGCAAGGGAGTGCTGAAGGCGGTGGGCAATATTAATGGCGCCATTCGTGATTTGCTGTTGGGCAAAGATGCTGCGGCTCAACGCGAACTGGACGCGCTGATGATCGCTGCCGATGGCACTGACAACAAGGCCAAATTTGGCGCTAATGCCATTCTCGCCGTATCTCTGGCAGCAGCCAAAGCGGCCGCCCAGGATAAAAAAGTACCACTGTACCGTCATATTGCCGATATCAATGGCGGCAGCGAGTTCAGCATGCCGGTGCCGATGATGAATATTCTTAACGGTGGTGAACACGCTGATAACAATGTTGATATTCAGGAATTTATGGTCCAACCGGTGGCTGCTTCATCCTTTGCTGAAGCGCTGCGTGCCGGTGCGGAAATTTTTCATCAGCTGAAAAAGGTATTGTCGGGGCGCGGTTTGAATACAGCGGTTGGTGATGAAGGCGGTTTTGCACCTAACTTGCCCTCTAATGAGGCCGCACTGGAAGTCATTGCCGAAGCTGTCAATAAGGCGGGGTACAAGCTCGGCAGTGATATTACGCTGGCTCTGGACTGTGCGGCATCTGAGTTCTATCGGGACGGCCGCTATGATCTGGCTGGCGAGGGCAAAGTTTTCAGCAGTGCCGAGTTTTGCGATTATCTGGCGGATCTGGCTGACAAGCATCCCATTATCTCTATTGAAGACGGTCTGGATGAGTCGGATTGGGATGGCTGGAAGCTGTTAACCGATAAAATTGGTGATCGTATCCAGCTGGTGGGTGACGACCTGTTTGTAACCAATACCCGAATTCTCAAACAGGGTATTGAGCGGGGTGTTGGTAATTCCATTTTGATTAAATTCAATCAGATCGGTAGCCTGAGCGAGACACTAGACGCCATTACTATGGCCAAGGCAGCTGGTTATACCGCTGTTATTTCTCACCGCTCCGGTGAAACTGAAGATACCACTATTGCTGATCTGGCCGTGGCCACTGCCGCCGGTCAGATAAAAACCGGTTCCTTGTGTCGTTCCGACCGGGTGGCCAAGTATAACCGTCTGCTGCGTATTGAAGCTGAGCTGGGTACGGCCGCACCTTATCGCGGTCTGGCCGAGTTCGGACGCTAGGAGACCGGGTTTGCGCTGGTTAGTGGCAGGTCTGCTTGTTTTGCTGTTGGTGTTGCAGTATCGCTTGTGGATTGCTGAAGGCAGTCTTGCCGAACAGCATCGACTGGAACAACAGGTGCAGGCGCAAACACTGATTAACGCTGAGCTGCGTGCGCGTAACGCCGTGCTGGAACGGGAAGTGCTGGCTTTGCAAAACGGCAACGAGAGCGTAGAGCAGCGAGCTCGTGAACAGCTCGGTCTGATTCGGGAGGGTGAGGTTTTTTATCAACTGGCGGATCCATCTCAAAATAAGGGTGCGACAGGAGCGAATAAACACTCTGCCCAAGGGAGCAGACATCCGTGAGTGGCTTGTGTAAAAAAGCCCGTTTATTTGCCGTTGTGCCAGCGGCGGGTGTTGGTCGGCGTATGGCTGCCAATCAGCCCAAGCAGTATCTCGAACTGGCAGGTGTGCCTGTTTTGCAACACAGCTTGCAGGCATTGTTGCATGAAGCGCGCATTGAGCGGATTATTGTTGCTCTCAAAGAGGGCGACAGACTGGCCGAAACCATATCGCTGTTAAACAATAAACGTGTTATCCGGGTTGCCGGTGGCGCTGAGCGGGTTGATTCGGTGCTGGCGGGTCTGCGTGCGCTGACTGCCGTGGCGAAAGACAATGACTGGGTTCTGGTTCATGATGCTGCCAGGCCCTGCCTCGGTGCTGCCGACCTCGACAGATTGATTGAACATGTGCTGTCTTCAGGTACTGGCGCCATCCTTGCCCAGCCAGTGATTGATACACTCAAACAGGCCGATAGCGAGGGCTGTGTTCAGGCCACGGTTGATCGCCGCTGTTTCTGGCGGGCACAGACCCCACAGATGTTTTTGCTTGGCCCTTTGCGAGAGGCACTTGAACGTGCGCTGACTGCTGGTGTTAGTGTTACAGATGAAGCGATGGCCATGGAATATTCAGATCATCGGGTTGAACTGGTTCGTGGCAGTGCTTCCAACCTTAAAATCACACGGCCAGAGGATCTGCCATTGGCAGCTTTCTACCTTTCACAACAGCTTGTTACAGCGTCGGTGCTGCAAGCCTGATAACGGGATACTCGCGTGCGTATAGGCCATGGTTTTGATGTTCACCGTTTTGGTTTTGGTGATCATATCGTACTGGGCGGTGTGCGCATTGCCCATACTCAGGGGCTGATAGCTCATTCCGATGGTGACGTTCTGTTGCACGCAGTTTGTGATGCCTTGTTAGGTGCGATAGGTGCCGGTGATATTGGTCGTCATTTTCCTGATACTGATCCAGCCTATGCCGGTGCCAACAGTCGTGAATTACTGCGCACGGTAATGAAACAGGTAAGGGAAAGCGGTTACCAGCTACTTAATCTTGATGCCACAATTATTGCTCAAACACCAAAAATGGCACCTCATATCGGGCAGATGTGTGATCATCTTGCAGTTGATCTTGAGGCTGAAATAACGGCCATCAATGTCAAAGCCACAACCACTGAAGGTCTTGGTTACACCGGCAGGGAAGAGGGCATTGCCGTGCATGCGCTGGTGTTATTGCAGCCGCGTGGAGTATGAGTACCCTGTCGTTACTGGCGGCTAAACCGCAGGCAGGGGCATTGATCCGGCAGCAGTATGAAGACTTTATCGTGTGTGAGGACTTGGGTTTTGAGCCTGCCGGCGATGGCGAGCACGCTTTTCTTCACCTTGAAAAACGCAATCTCAATACACTGGATCTTGCCCGGCGCTTGTCAGAATTATCGGGTGTGGCTCTCAAAGACATCGGTTATAGCGGTTTGAAAGATCGCCGGGCGCTGACGTCACAGTGGTTCAGTGTTGGTCTGGCCGGGCGTGCTGAACCCAACTGGCAATGGCTGGAGCACTCTGGCGATGTGCGTGTGCTGGCGGTCAAGCGTCATCTTCGCAAATTGCGTCGGGGTGTACACCGAAGCAACACTTTTTGTCTGACCTTAAGACAAATCACGGGTGATCGACAGGATTTGATCCAGCGTCTGCAATGGGTCCGCGAACAGGGTGTGCCCAACTTTTTTGGTGAACAGCGCTTTGGTCGTGATGGCGCCACGCTTGTCCAGGCACGACAGTGGATGCAGCGTGGCGGTGAGCGACGCTTGTCCCGATCTAAACGCAGCCTTTATCTGTCGGCTCTGCGTTCGCATTTATTTAATCGTCTGCTGCAAGAGCGTGTGGAGCAAAATAACTGGAATATTATTCTGGATGGCGATACCTGCGTACTGCAAGGCAGTCGCAGTTATTTTGTCTGTGAGCAGGTGGATGCGGCTATTGCGCGTCGCGCGTATGAAAAGGATATTCATCCAGCGCTGCCTCTGTGGGGGCATGGCCAGCCATCGTCGGCGCACCCTTTGAATTGTTATCGTTTTGAGCAACAGGCACAGCAATTGGCTGACGAGCATGAAATTTGTAATTTTTTGGAAACGGCGGGTTTAAACCTCGACTACCGCACAGCCCGTGTGTTGGTGGATGACTTTTGCTGGCAGTTTTGTGATGATGACAACCTGCGGCTTGAATTCCGACTCGGGGCAGGAAGCTATGCAACGGCCGTGTTGGCTCAGCTACTGAATTATTCACAGGGGGATTAGTGACGGCGGTGAGTAATGTCGATTTAAAAGGCATTGGCATGACTTCACGGCGTACCCGTGAACGGCTGGTACAGCGCTTGATCGAGCAGGGTATCAAGGACAAGAAAGTACTTGATGTCATGCTTGGTACACCGCGGCATCTCTTTCTTGATGAGGCTATGGCTCATCGCGCCTACGAAGATACGGCCTTGCCGATCGGCTATCAGCAAACATTATCCCAACCCTATATTGTCGCCCGCATGACCGAGTTATTGCTGGCTGCCGGTCCCTGTGAAAAAGTGTTGGAAATTGGCACTGGTACAGGTTATCAGACAGCTGTACTGGCACAGCTGGTTGATGAGGTTTACAGCATTGAACGAATCAAGTCTTTGCTGGATAAAGCCCGTCCCCGTATGCGTCAGTTGCGTTTGCGCAATGTACAGTTGCGCCATAGCGATGGTGGCCTGGGCTGGGCGGATAAAGGTCCCTACGACGGCATTCTCAGTGCGGCCGCTCCCGAGCAGATACCTCAGGGCTTGCTGGAGCAGCTGGCACCGGGCGGGCGGCTGGTTATTCCGGTTGGAGGCGAAGAACAGTCTTTGCAGGTCGTTACCCGTACATTGGAAGGCTTTAGTGCATCGGTGGTGGAAGCGGTACGTTTTGTTCCTTTATTGTCCGGGACAACACGCTGATGAGACCGCTGGGTATATTTTTACGCGGCATGGCGATGGGCGCTGCCGATATCGTGCCGGGGGTTTCTGGTGGCACGATCGCTTTTATCACGGGTATTTATGATCGCCTGCTGGGCAGTATACGCGCCTTTGATCTGACCCTGTTGAACCTGTTACTGAAAGGGCAGATCAACAAGGCCTGGCGCCATGTTGACGGCGGCTTTTTATTGGCGCTGCTGGTCGGCATTGCTACCAGTATTTTATCTTTGGCCCGATTGATCGGCTGGTTGCTGGAGACACACCCGGTACCTTTATGGAGTTTTTTCTTTGGTCTGATTCTGGCTTCAGCACTGGTGTTGATCAAACAGGTCGATTACTGGAATCCAGGCCGGGTGACTGCATTGGTGGTCGGTGTTGCAATGGCACTGTTTGTCGCGCTTTCACCTGTGCTCAATCTGGGAGAGGGAATGTCGGCAATTTTTGCCGCCGGTTTTATTGCTGTTTGCGCAATGATTTTGCCGGGCATTTCAGGCAGTTTTATTCTCGTGCTTTTGGGTATGTATGCCACTGTACTGGCCGCTGTTCGCTCTCTGGATCTATTGTTAATAGCTGTTTTTGCAGCCGGTGCTGCCTGTGGTCTGATGTGTTTTTCCCGTCTGTTGCACTGGCTGTTGCAACGCTATCATGCTTTGACCATGGCGCTGTTAACAGGGTTTTTGCTGGGCTCACTGTTGATTGTCTGGCCCTGGAAGCGGGCATTGGACTGGGTGGTTGACTCCCACGGTGAACTCAAACCGGTACAGCAGGTACCGCTGTTGCCTGGGCAGTTTTTTGAGCTGACCGGGCAGAACCCGCAATTCTGGCTTTGTCTTGCTTTGGCTGTTCTGGGTATGGTGCTTGTCTGGCTGATTGAATCCCGCTGGGGAGGTGCGCGTCCGGGCGCCTGAACCCGGGTGCCTGTTGCAGATGCTGACAAGACACTTGCCAGGCTCATTCTCTTTACTGCTAGTACTTTGTGTGCCGATACTGGCGTTACCTGCCTGTGGCAGTAACCCGGCGGCACCCGTGGAGGATTTAAACAGGACGGCCCAGGCGAGCAAGCCGCAGGTCTTTCAGTCCGGTAACCCTTTACCCGCTGCTGGCACCGCTCAATACCGGGTACAGGCGGGCGATACTCTATATTCGATTGCCTGGCGACAGGGCTTTGATTTTCGACGTCTGGCAGCCGCCAATAATATTCCTGCACCCTATACCATCTATCCCGGGCAATTACTGCAATTGCGTGAATCAGCGTTACCCGCTGCAGAAGCAGGTTCTGCCAGTGAGCAAGGTAAGCCCGGTGCTGCCCGTTCGGCTCAAAGCCGTGTCAGCCAGCGCTCGGCAGAGCCTGTTGTACAGCCTGCAAAGCAGAGCGATACAAAGGTGACAACAGAGCCGGTCATCAAATCGTCATCTTCATCGCTTAAAAAGCAAACCAAGGCTGGTGATAGCCAATCCAGGCCGACACTTCCCTCAAAACCACCGGCTCACTGGTTGTGGCCTGCCAAGGGGCGTGTAGTGAGAGGCTTTTCAGCCACCGTACACAAGGGTATTGATATTGCGGGCAATCGCGGTGATGCGGTGCAGGCTGTCGCTGATGGTATTGTGGTTTATGCCGGGGCGGGCATTGTCGGTTTTGGTGAGCTGCTGATTGTGAAGCATGACGACACACATCTCAGTGCCTATGGTCATAACGAGCGGCTGCTGGTCAGAGAAGGCAGTGCCGTTAAGGCAGGGCAGATAATTGCTGAAAAAGGCAGTTCAGGCACAGATACCGTCAAACTGCACTTTGAAATCCGCCGGGCGGGCAAGCCGGTTGACCCTTTGATCCTATTGCCTCGGCGTTAAGTTAAATAGAATCATGGCCGATTCTGATCGCAGAACTTTTGACGGCTGGAAAAGTTGGTTATTTGATATGCTCCGAATGGGGCAGTACCAGGGAAAGGTCTCCTTGCAATAGTGATTCTCATTGGGCTAATCTGTGCAGCCGTCGTGAACACATCCTGTGTTTGGGCGTAATAATAAATAGAGGTATAACCATGGATATGGATGTGCCAATGCGTGTAAAAGGGATTTTGAACTCAGATGATCAATCTGCAAAGTGCTTTCAAATCCGGGTGTCAGCATCCCAAAAGTCCAGCCATAAATCTGATGAGGTGGGGATGGAGAGTGAGTCCAGCAGTATGAATACTTCGGTTGATCGTCCCGCTGAAAATACCGAAGAAGAATTTGACCGTGCCAAGGCGGCCCGTGCGGTTGAAAAGTCCCTCGATGTCACACAACTTTATCTGAATGAAATCGGTTTTTCGCCACTGCTTAGTGCCG
The DNA here is from genome assembly GCA_047974765.1 of Parahaliea sp. Lineage (GTDB taxonomy): Bacteria > Pseudomonadota > Gammaproteobacteria > Pseudomonadales > Halieaceae > JBKECP01. The sequence goes on from JBKECP010000014.1 coordinate 69,224, forward strand.
ATGAGGAAAAACACTTTGCCCGTCTTGCCCGCCAGGGAGATGAGGCGGGTCGGCAGCGCATGATTGAAAGTAATCTGCGGCTGGTCGTTAAAATTTCCCGTCGCTATCTCAACCGTGGTTTGACCCTGCTTGACCTGATTGAAGAAGGCAATCTTGGCCTGATTCGGGCGGTTGAGAAATTTGATCCTGAACGGGGCTTTCGTTTTTCAACTTATGCCACCTGGTGGATACGCCAGACAATTGAACGGGCAATCATGAATCAGACGCGGACGATCCGTCTGCCGATTCATGTGGTTAAAGAGCTCAATGTCTACCTGCGGGCGGCACGGGAGCTGACACAAAAACTTGATCACGAACCCAGTGCCGATGAAATAGCAACGATGCTCGATAGGCCCGTGGCTGATGTCGAACGGCTGTTAGGCCTGAGCGAGCGGGTCACATCAGTTGATCAGCCTGTGGGGCCAGATTCGGAACGCTCGGTAGTTGATACTATTGCCGATACCCAGGTATCTGATCCCTCACAAGTGCTACAGGAGGATGATATGCGTGACAACATCAGCCTGTGGCTGGATGAGCTGTCAGACAAGCAGCGTGAAGTGTTGTCCCGGCGCTTTGGTTTACGCGGTTATGAAAGCAGCACTCTGGAAGAGGTCGGGCGTGAAATCGGCCTGACCCGTGAACGGGTGCGCCAGATTCAGGTAGAGGCTTTACGCCGCTTGCGGTCGATGATGGAAACCCAGGGTCTGGGAAGTGAGTCCATTTTTAATTGACGGGCCTGCCTTCAGCTCTACTGACCCGAATCGCCACTCACTGGCTGGACCATACCACTTATGGCGGTGTATTGATTGTGATACAAAAATATACCGCCATAACCTGGCATAAATACCTGCCAGGCTTAGCGGTGTGTTATCAACGTTCCAGCAATTCCAGTTTGTTGGGTTTGCCTTCCCACTCATCGGCATCCGGAAGTGAGTCTTTCATCTCGGTGATATTGGGCCAGACTTCCGCCAGTTCGGCGTTAAGCTCTAGGAAAACCTGTTGATCTTCGGGAAGTTCATCCTCGGAAAAAATAGCGTCAACCGGGCACTCCGGTTCACACAGAGCGCAGTCAATACACTCATCGGGGTGAATTACGAGAAAATTGGGGCCCTCGTAAAAACAGTCTACCGGGCACACTTCAACACAGTCTGTGTGTTTGCACTTGATGCATTCTTCGCCAACAACAAAGGTCATGCCAAACCTGCCTATAACTCGGGGTGGGCTAAAAAAGGGCGCCTATTCTAACTGTATGAAAAGCAGAAATGAAGTGGCTTTAATCAAGCAGTGATTGCAATTGATAAAGCGTCTCAAGTGCATTTCTGGGGCTTAATTCATCGACATCAATAACTGCCAGCGCTTCGGCAACCGGGTGGGGGGTGGCTGTACTGAAAAGCTCTGTCTGAGCAGGAGATGTCGCAGCAGTAGTCGTTAATGTTGAATGATTCAGGTGACTGTTTTTTTCGTCACGGCTCCCGCCCCTTTCCAATTCTGCCAGTTTGTCTTGTGCCGTCTTTAATACCGGTGCGGGAATGCCTGCCAGTTTGGCCACCTGCAAGCCGTAGCTGCGGTTGGCCGGACCTTCCTGAATATTATGCAAAAAGACCACATGGTCCTGATGTTCCGTGGCATCCAGATGCACATTGGCCATGGTCTGGCACTGTTCGGGCAGGGCGGTCAGCTCGAAGTAGTGGGTGGCGAAAAGTGTAAAGGCCTGTACGGAGCGCGCCAGTGAGATCGCCGTCGCCCAGGCCAGACTCAAACCGTCAAAGGTGCTGGTACCGCGGCCCACTTCATCCATTAATATCAGGCTGCGGGCAGTGGCGTTGTGCAAAATATTGGCGGTTTCGGTCATTTCCACCATGAAGGTGGAGCGACCGGAAGCGAGATCGTCAGAGGAGCCGATACGGGTAAAGATGCGATCCAGCGCCGACAGTCGAGCAGAGCTGGCCGGCACGAAAGCGCCAATATGGGCGAGCAGGGCAATCACTGCGTTCTGGCGCATGTAAGTTGATTTACCGCCCATATTGGGGCCGGTAATCAGCAGCATACGGCGCTGACGGTTGAGCTGAGTGTCGTTGGCAATAAAGGGCTCGTCGAGTACCTGCTCCACGACCAGGTGGCGGCCCGCACTGATCTCAAACCGCTGTTCTTCGCAAAATTGTGGCCGACAAAGTTCAAGCCGCTCGGCCCGTTCGGCCAGATTGGCCAGTACATCAATTTCAGCAATGGCACTGGCGCTATCCTGCAAAGCCGCCAGATCTTCATTCAGGCGCTCCAGCAAGGCATCATAAAGTGCTTTTTCCCGGGCCAGGGCACGGCTTTTGGCCGATAGCGCCTTATCTTCAAAAGTTTTCAGTTCGGGAGTGATAAAGCGCTCGGCATTTTTCAGGGTCTGTCGGCGAACATAGCTGTCGGGAGCCTTGTCGGACTGACTGCGGCTTATCTCAATGTAGTAGCCATGTACCCGGTTGTAGCCGACCTTAAGTGTAGAGATACCCGTGGCTTCACGCTCGCGCTTTTCGATATCCAGCAGATAATCGCCCGCATTACTGCTGATTTGCCGCAGTTCGTCCAGTTCGCTGTCATAGCCTTCGGCAATGACGCCACCGTCACGAATAACAACGGGCGGATTATCCACCAGCGCGCCGTCCAGCAGCTCGACCAGTTGTGGGTATTCGCCGGCTTGCTCCCTCAGTTCAGCCAGCTGCGAGCTGTCAACGGATGACAGTTCACTGCGCAGCGGGGGCAGGGCGGCAAGGGAATGGCCCAGGCGCGATAGATCCCGGGGACGGGCCGAGCGCAGCGCCACCCGCGACAGGATGCGCTCCATATCACCGATGGGTTTGAGGTTCTCGCGCAGACTTTCGTAGCGGTAGTTATTGCTGAGGGCGGCAACGGCATCCTGGCGTATATTGAGTATGCTGATATCTGTCAATGGACGGTGCAGCCAGCGGCGCAGCAGTCGGCTGCCCATGGCAGTAATACTGCGATCGAGGACGGAGAATATGGTGTGTGTATCACCACCGGCGAGGTTGATATCGATTTCCAGATTGCGACGGGTGGCCGCATCCATGATTACACTGTCATCGCGGCTTTCGTGGCTGATGCTGCGCAAATGGGGCAGGTTGCTGCGCTGGGTATCTTTTACATATTGCAGCAGACAGCCAGCTGCGCCAATGGCGAGCTCCAGATGATCGCAGCCAAAGCCCTTGAGGTCGTGGCTCTGGAACTGGGCATTCAGCGCCCGCCGTGCACTGGTGCTGTCGAACTCCCACTCCGGCTGGCAGCGGGCACCGCGGCGCTCACTGGCCAGAGGTAAATGCAGCGTATCCCGGTACAGGGTTTCGGCAGGGTTGAGGCGTTGCAGTTCGCTGGCCAGCGCCTCTTCACCCTTGACTTCCAGTACCCGGAAGCGACCGCTGGTCAGATCGAGATAGGCGATACCGTAATGCTTCTCACTACCGCTGACAGCACCATTGATGGCCAGCAGCAGATTGTCAACGCGCTCCTGTAACAAAGCCTCATCGCTGAGGGTGCCGGGGGTGACAATGCGCACTACCTGCCGCTCGACTGGCCCTTTGCTGGTGGCTGGATCACCGATTTGTTCACAAATAGCTACCGAAATACCGGCCCGTACCAGTCGTGCCAGATAACTCTCTGCCGCATGAAAGGGCACCCCCGCCATTGGAATAGGCTCACCGGCCGACTTGCCGCGGGCCGTCAGGGTGATATCGAGAATCTCTGCCGCCTTTTTGGCGTCGTCAAAAAACAGTTCGTAGAAATCTCCCATACGGTAGAACACCATATCCTGTGGGTGTTCGGCCTTGATACGCAGATATTGCTGCATCATGGGGGTGTGGTTGACGGTTTGATTCACGATTGGCTTCTTCTTGTGGATTGCTGCGACATTGCTGGTTGAGAAAGGTCTGCCATGATACGAAAATCACTGCCGTCTAAACAGACCCTGTATCACTGAAGGTGTTGCAGATGTGTGGCGAAAAAATTGAAGTGATGAAGAGGCAGCCCCGACCTGTTGGCCGGAGCTGAAGATCTGGAATCAAGTTTAGAAAGCGTTCAGAAGCAGGTTTTTTTACTCTTCGTTGCTGATCACTTTATGTACAAGAGCGCCCAGTACTGCACCGGCAATGGGGGCCGCCCAGAACAGCCAGAGCTGACTCAGGGCGATACCACCTTCATAAACAGCAACACCAGTTGAGCGAGCCGGATTGACGGAAGTATTGGTAACCGGGATGCTGATCAGGTGAATCAGCGTCAGGCACAGACCGATGGCAATGGGTGCAAAACCGGCAGGCGCGTTTTTATGTGTTGCTCCCAGTATGACTACCAGAAACATCATGGTCATGACCACTTCACAGATGAGGGCAGCTGTGAGTGAATAGCCGCCGGGTGAGTGTTCAGCGTAGCCGTTGGTGGCAAACCCGACCGAGAGATCAAAGCCCGTCTGGCCGGAGGCGATCAGATAGAGTACGCCACCGGCAGCAATGGCTCCCAGTACCTGGGCGATAATGTAGGGTAGTAGATCAGAGGCGGGAATGCGTCCGCCGATAAACAGGCCCACTGATACTGCCGGATTGAGATGACAGCCGGAAACATGGCCAATCGCGTAAGCCATGGTCAGAACTGTCAGACCAAAGGCCAAGGCTACACCCAGTAAACCAATGCCAACTTCGGGAAAGGTTGCCGCCAATACCGCACTGCCACAGCCGCCCAGCACTAACCAAAATGTTCCGATAAATTCGGCACTTGTTTTTTTAAGCATGGATATTCCTCCTGAATAAACAGGTAATGGCTGCGGCCAAATTCAGCCAGCAGTTATCACCTTCCTTTAAATGTATTGATTGCATTGCGTATTAATTCCGCCGTCAGATCTACAAAATAGTGACCGGGGAATTAGCAGTTTGGCTGTTTTTTCAAAAGGATCTGTAAATGCTTTGTATCAACTTGAACCTGTTTTGATCTTGCATTGGTGTGTTTTGCGTGGCCTTTTGAGGATGACGGCTTGAAATTTCAGGCAAAAGCCCCACTTCGGTGCATTGGGCCGCCTTTCCCTGTTTTGTTGTCTATATGCGTGTTTTAGTGGCCATGGCAGTACCGTCCGGTACATAGAGTGGAAATGGATGGATTTTCAGGTGTGTCGACATTGGGTGGCGAAATACGCGCAGGGAAGTGATGATAGAGTCTTTGATAGCCCTCAGTACTGGTTGGGTATGCAAAATTTTATGGCAGGATAGCAGGTGTTTGTAACAGCAATTGCAAGATTTTTTGATGAGTAAATAGGCTGACAGGTAATTGGATGTATTTCCCAATTTTCTCGATGTGCAATTGCACAGCTTCAGAAGTTGTATATAAACTGCAACTTATTTTTCTAAAAACCATGATGGCCGTTCGTTGATGAATTCTCCCGTGCGTTCGATGTTGCTGGCTTACAGCTTCCGTATCTTTTTCCCATTAGCCGCACTTTATGCTGCGGTGGCTATACTGGCCTGGATTGCCTTCCTGTTGGGTTGGGCATTGCCCGTGCCATCGACGCTTAACAGTCTGTGGCATGCCCATGAAATGCTTTATGGCTTTGTCAGTGCGGCCATTGCCGGTTTCTTATTGACTGCCATGACCAACTGGACAGGTGCGCCACCCCTGGCGGGGCGTGGTCTTGCAGCGTTGATGGCACTGTGGCTGGCGGGGCGGGTGGCTATGTGGAATGTCGCATCATTGCCTTACTGGCTGATTGCGCTGGTCGAAGGTCTGTTCCTGCCTGTTATGGTGCTCTATGTGGCCGTCATATTACAGCGTTATGGCAATAAGCGAAATTTCGTGTTGGTGGCTGTTTTGCTGGGTATGGCCACGGGCAACGGATTGATGCACTGTGCTGTGCTGTTGGATAAGCCTGTGCTGGCGGCAGCGGGGCGTGACTTCGGCCTGGATCTGATTACGCTGCTGATGATTGTGGTGGCAGGCCGGATTACACCGGCCTTTACCCTTAACTGGTTGCGTATGCGCGGTGTGCAGGTGTCACCACCGTTTTGGCCCTGGCTGACACCTCTGGCGATGGGTAGCGTTATTGTGTTGGCTTTGAGTCATCTGCTGGGTCTGCCAGATGGCGTGGTGGGTCTGCTGGCCATGTTGGCCGGCGTGGTGAATTTGCTGCGGCTGGCGAGCTGGCGTGGCTGGCAGGCTCTGGCTGAGCCTTTACTGTGGATTTTGCATGCCGCTTATCTGTTTATTCCTATTGCTCTGTTGGCTCGGGCTGCCTTTTTATTGGGATTTATGGACAACGCCTCCTTCTGGTATCACGCACTGGGTATTGGTGCAATCGGCACACTGATTTTAGGCGTGATGACACGGGTGAGTGTGGGGCATACGGGGCGGCCCATGCGGCTTTTGCCTGGTGCTATCTTTATTTATATCGGAGTGCTTTGTGCGCTTGTTATGCGCCTGCTGGTGTCGCTGGGCTGGTTTGATTATTCACTGGGACTCACTATTGCCGCTGTTACCTGGGTGGGTGCATTTGTACTGTTTGCCGGAATTTATGGTCCTTTGCTGAACCGGCCCAGGCCAGACGGGCGAGCGGGCTGATAATCATCATAATAAGGGGTTCACAGCATGCGGATTACACGACATACGGACTATGCTTTTCGTGTTCTTATGTTTGTTGCTCTTAAAGAGGGGGACACGGCAACCATCAGTGAGATTGCCGAGAGCTATGGCATCTCTCGTCACCATTTGACCAAGGTGGTCAATCGTCTGCATCAGAAGGGACATCTGGTGGCAACCCGTGGTAAAAATGGCGGGCTTACTCTGCCGTGCCCGCCGGAGGATATTAATGTCGGAGAGGTTTTTCGGGATATGGAGAGTGAGCTGGCGGTTGTTGAATGTATGGATGACCCGCATATGTGTGTGTTATCCAACTGTTGTGAACTGATGCGTCTGTTTGCCGGAGCCAGCTCTGCGTTTATGACCTATCTGGATCGCTATACACTGAGAGATTTACTGCCCGGGCGCGATCGCAGTAATTTGCGCAGAATATTGCTTATATCTACCTGAGTATCGGAATGCTTGAAAATATCCTCATTATCAAACATATCCATATAATGCTGGTTACTGTTTCGGTCAGTTTTTTTCTACTGCGTTTTTTATTGCGTGAATCAACAGGTGCCCTGCCTGATAAACGTATCCTGCGAATGGCGCCCCATATTATTGATACCTGCCTGTTAGTTAGCGGTGCGGCTTTGATGTATGCCTGGCATCTGTCGCCGCTGGCGGCAAACTGGCTTGGCCTCAAGCTGATATTGCTTGTTGTTTATGTTTTTCTGGGCCTTGCCGCAATGAAATGGTGCCGTACCCGAATCGGGCGAATACTGGCCTGTATAGCGGCTCTCATAACAATTGTAACGATGGCTGTTCTGGCCATAGCCAAGCCCTTCTAAATTATCGTAAAGCACTGCATTTTTCCTGTTTTCAGGCACTTTTTGAGATTCATTCTCAACACTAATTTGTTGACGAAAATAGGCTTTGCGCGTATAAGTGGCATCTCAGCTGCATCTTAAGATTTGAGATCCGCCCCGGTCTCAATTTACAGGGGAAAGAAAAATGTCTGAAATGCTATCGCGCAATGCTGCGCGCAATATCTTTTTTGGTGGTTCCATCTTCTTCTTCCTCATTTTTGCTGCCTTGACCGCGCACAGTCACTGGTATGTGGTGAATGTGTCAACCGATCATGAAGGACTCACTGAGTCCATCGCCAGAGGTAAGCATGTGTGGGAAAAGAACAGCTGCATCAACTGCCATACACTGTTGGGTGAGGGCGCTTATTTTGCTCCCGAGCTGGGCAATGTATGGAACCGGTACGGTGGCCGCGACAATCCGGATGCTGCCCGTCAGGGTATCAAAGCCTGGATTAAGGCGCAGCCGCTGAATGTTCCTGGCCGGCGGAGAATGCCCGCATTTGATCTGAGTGAGCAGGAACTCGACGACCTGGTGGACTTCTTCCGCTGGACCGATTCCATCGACACTCAGAACTGGCCGCCACATCCGGTAGGCTGATTCGCGGCTATAGAACAGGAGATATTTACTGATGAAATATGAAACCCAGCGAGTCGCCCTGGCGTACTTCGCCGTTGCCATGGCATTGTTTCTACTGCAAATCGTCTTTGGCATTATGGCAGCAACTGTTTATGTTATGCCCGAGTTCCTGTCTGACGTGGAACCCTTCCACATCATGCGGATGAGCCACACCAACCTGCTGATTGTGTGGTTGCTGATCGGTTTTATGGGCAGTACCTATTATTTAATGCCCGAAGAGGCTGAAACTGAAATCTACAGCCCTATGCTCGGCTATGTCGGCCTGGCCATCTTTGCGGTTGCCGGTGCAGGTGCCTTGCTGTCCTACCAGTTTGGTATTCACGAAGGGCGTGAGTTTCTGGAACAGCCACTGTGGTGCAAGATCCTGATAACCATTTCCTTCCTGATGTTCCTGTATAACACCAGCCGCACTTTGCTCGTTGGTCGCAAAACAGCCATCAATATGATCCTGATGCTGGGCCTGTGGCTGGCGGCTGTATTCTGGCTGTTTGCCTTCTATAACCCAACCAACCTGTCCCTCGACAAAATCTACTGGTGGTGGGTTGTACACATCTGGGTGGAAGGTGTGTGGGAACTGATCATGGCATCACTGCTGGCTTACCTGCTGATCAAAATGACCGGTGTAGACCGTGAAATTATCGAGAAGTGGCTGTATGTGATTATCGGTCTGGCCCTGTTCTCAGGCCTGCTGGGTACCGGTCATCACTATTACTGGATTGGTGCGCCGGGTTACTGGCAGCCACTGGGCAGTTTCTTCTCTACGCTGGAAGTGGCGCCCTTTTTTGCGATGGTGATGTTTGCCTTCTACATGTTCTGGAAAGGGCGTCGCAATCACCCCAACAATGCCGCCATGCTGTGGACACTGGGCAGTGCAACCGTCGCCTTTTTCGGCGCCGGTGTATGGGGCTTTTTGCATACTCTGTCATGGGTAAACTACTACAGCCACGGTACTCAGGTTACAGCAGCTCACGGTCACCTGGCCTTCTACGGTGCCTATGTCATGCTGGTGCTGGCCGTTATCACTTATGCCATGCCGCAACTGCGCCGGGTGCAGCCCTATAATCAGCTGCTCAATATGTGGAGTTTCTGGCTGATGACCTCTGCCATGTGCTTTATGACTTTCACCCTGACTTTTGCCGGTATTGTACAAACACACCTGCAGCGGGTGCTGGCTATGAACTATATGCAGGTGCAATCCCAGATCGAGATTTTCTATATTATGCGTCTGGGTACCGGTTGTGTCGTGGCTATTGCTGCGCTGCTGTATCTTTACTCTATCTTTGGTCCGGCCAGGCAGAAACTGCCTGAAGACAGTGCATCTGCCACTGCTGTGGCCTGATAGTTGGAACTTATGACAACTGACTCAAGCATATCTGCGCCGGATATTACCCCGGCGCAGCTTCCTTTCTATCAGAACATCGGCGGTGAGTGTGAACTCTTTCGTCACGCTTATGAGCAGCATCTACCTCTATTGCTGAAGGGGCCAACCGGTTGTGGCAAAACCCGTTTTGTTCAGCATATGGCGGCCGTACTTGGTAAGCCCTTGTACACCGTGGCCTGCCATGACGATCTGACCGCCGCTGACTTGACCGGTCGTTACCTGCTGCGCAACGGTGAGACGCAGTGGGTCGATGGCCCGCTCACACGCGCGGTGCGCGAGGGTGGTATCTGCTATCTGGATGAAGTGGTTGAGGCGCGCAAGGATGTTACCGTGGTGTTGCATCCACTGACCGATGACCGGCGCATGTTGCCCCTTGAACGAACAGGCGAACAGCTGGAGGCGCCGCAGGGCTTTATGCTGGTGGTGTCGTATAACCCCGGCTATCAACATGTGTTGAAAGCCCTCAAACCCAGTACCCGGCAACGTTTTGTCGCCCTCAGTTTTGATTTTCCACCGGCTGCTCAGGAGAGCGTTATTGTGGCCCGCGAAAGCGGCCTGTCAGAAGCCAGAGCCATGGCGCTGGTTAATCTGGCCAATCGTCTGCGCGCACTCAAGGGGCAGGATCTGGAGGAGGGGGTTTCAACCCGTCTGCTGATCTATTGTGGCTCTCTGATACAGGCGGGGGTGCCCATTATGACAGCGGCCCGGGCAACGCTGGTAGAGCCTTTGACTGATGATGTTGATGTTCAGGAAGGTCTGCTGGAAGCCGTTCGCGCCACCTTTGGTGAAGACTGAAGGAGCACTGATATGGGCTTTTCGATAGAGTTCGAAGAGCTGGTCGGCACATATTGGCACCGCTGGGTCAGCAAGGCAGCGAGTTATCAGCACTTTCCACAAGCCAGTGTGTCACTTGAACATATTCGTCAGTCACTGGCGGTGTTTTTTCGTGTCAGTGGTGGTAATCCCTCGCTCAGTGTGGATGCCATTTCCGAACGTGAATCGCGGCATCGTTTGAGTTTCCGCCAGCGACTTGGTTTTAATTCGGAAATGATCGTGCAGCCGCGTCTTGATGAGGAAGCACTTTACCTGCCACCGGTGATTGATCTGTTCCCGGACGCAACGACTAACCGGGACCTCTATTTTTGGCTGGCCGCCTTCTTTGCCGCTATCAAAACCCTGCCTCATGTCGGCGATCCTTTGGTCGCCGATATTCTGCTGCTGCGGGAAGTGCAGCGTGCCAGCCAGGCAGCGCTGCATCGTTTCCCGGGGCTGGTAGCGCGCTATCGTCGACTACAGGCTGCTGCTTTGGCGGTGAGACCGCAGCGTAAACATCTACCGACACAGGAAGCCGCCATTGAATTGGCTTTGCGTATAATCCTTGGAGAAGCTCCGCCGACTAAACTGCCGGTGATAACCGAGGTGGTTTTACAGCCGCAACTTCCGCTTGAGGGTGTCTGTGCAGCTGCCGACTACCGGCATTTTTTGCCGGTTCCTCTGTGGGGCGTAATGGCCTCCAGTGAGCACGTCAGCTACGAGCAGGGTATGGATGAAGAGGAAGAGGGCGAGGATACCGAAGAGGATAATCAGCCCCTTGACAGTGGTGCCCGCAAGGCTTCACGGCAGCAACAGGATCAGGCCGAGCGCGATGACCCGCTGATTTTCAACCGGTTTGAAAAAATGCTGTCGTTCTCGGAGATGGTCAACCTCAACCGGATGGTGGACGATGAGCCTGATGAAAATGCCAGTAAAACCGCCGAGCAGTTAGATGAACTGACGCTCAGCCCTCACCAGAAAAAAGCGGCTTCGCGTCTTCAGGTAGAGCTGGATTTGCCAGCAGAGGCATTGATAGAAGGCGAGCTCTCGGGCACTTATACCTATCCAGAGTGGAATTACCGTAAAGGTCTGTACCTGCCGGATCAAAGTCAGGTGCATCTGGAAATGCATGAAGAGGCCGAGCAAAGCTGGCAGCCCGATGAAAGCACTCAGCGCCGGGTGCGCCGCGTACAACGCCAGTTTGAGGCGCTGCGCCCCCGGCGTGTAGTGTTGCGGGCACAGCAGGAGGGCTCTGAGCTGGATACAGATGCGGCTGTTAGGGGCTATTGCGACCAGCTGGCTACCGGTGTGCCCAGTGAAAATGTCTATCTTGATACTCGCCCCGGGGCAAGAGATCTGGCGGTCAATGTGCTGGTTGACAACTCCCTGTCGACGGAGGCCTGGCTGGAGGATCGGCGGGTGATCGATGTTATTCAGGAGGCCTTGATCGTGCTGACCCACGGTTTGCACCGCTGTGGTGATGACTACGCCATTACCACGTTCACTTCCCACCGCCGTAATAATGTCTGGCTTAAGCGTATCAAGGATTTTGACGAAACACCGGGCCTGAGAATTGACCGCCGCATCGCGGCACTGGCACCAGGCTCCTATACCCGTATGGGGCCAGCCATTCGCCATGCTGTGCATGAGCTTGCTGAACGGCCAAACCGTTTTCGCCTGCTGCTGCTGCTCAGTGACGGCAAGCCCAACGACACCGACTACTACGAAGGGCGCTATGCAATCGAGGATACCCGCCGGGCGGTGCTGGATGCGCGGCAGGAGGAGGTGCGCGTGTTCGGGGTGACGGTCGATCGGGAAGCGGGGCAATATATTCCACGTATTTTTGGTCGTGGCGGTTATGCCCTGGTTGATCGCCCGGAGAAACTCAGTGAAGCCCTGCCGCGTATTTATCGTCAGATTACGACAGGCTAAGCTCAATCAGTTCCGGCTATGCCCCGATTGTCGATCAACCGGTTGAGGCCAAAGGCGCAGCGGTAAATCAACCAGACAATCAGGCAGGTAAAAACCATATATCCGAAAGTCCAGGACAGTCTGGGTGTCAGCTGTGCCGAGCCAAAGGCCCACCACAGGAGACCACCTGAAATCAGTCCGACATATGACCAGACAACCGTCATTATCTGATAGCGCAAATGGCTGTTCACCCAGCTGGCGCTGCGTGGCAACCAGAGTGCTGCTATGACAACGGCGATCAAGGCCGTAGGTGGCAGCATGATGCTGCCCATCAGCAAGCCGTAGGCAATAATAGCAGTACCACGCCCACTCGCATCTTTGGTGTGAGTCTGATTGAGCATTTTATGCCCCATAAAATAATCTGTTGATGAAAAATATATCCTGAAAATATTAAAAATTCATTGATTAAATCTGGTATCGAACTATACCTGTATGGATGCAATATACCAATAAGGTGCTGTGTAAATTTACCACCATAAAACTATAAACTAACACAATGATTTCCTGCCTTGCGCTCTTATTTATAGCAATAAAATACTAAAATTACAGAGTAATCAGTTTTTTTTTGCAAGATTATAAAGTGATTACAAATTTATATTTTTTACGGCTATATCAGGAGTCCATAGTATGACATGTACAACCAGGGGATGCGCAGCGTTCCTGACTTTTGCTGCCTTTATGAGTCCGCCTGTAGCGAGTGCCGCAGACAATATTGAAGAAGCTTTTTCTGAAGGTACAACCTATTTTGATTTTCGTTTGCGCTATGAAGGAGTTGATCAGGAGGGTGATCTGGATAATGCCGAAGCACTGACGTTGCGCAGTCGGCTTGGTTTTGTGACAGCGCCGGTGCAGGGTATTTCCGCAAGGATTGAATTTGAAGATTCGCGCTCAGTATTTGGTGTAGATGATTATTCGGTGCCGGCAAGCGGCTATAAACCCGGAGAGTATCCTGTTGTTGGCGACCCTGAAAGTACCGAGGTGGATCAGGCTTATCTGCAATATGAAAACAATGGTTTTTTAGCTCGCGGTGGCCGCCAGGTCATTAATCTTGATAATGCCCGCTTTGTCGGGGATGTTGGATGGCGCCAGGATCGACAGACTTTTGATGCCGTTTCTGTCGCCTGGTCAAAAGATATGATTTCACTGAGTTATCAATACCTCGATCAACGCAATCGTATTTTTGCTGATGATGCTGATATTGATTCTTCGGATCATTTGCTGCACGGCGCTTATAAAATAGCCGGGTTTGGTGAGCTGTCAGCTTATGGTTACCTGCTCGAAGATGACGATCTGCCTTACGACAACAGCATTGATACCTACGGCCTGCGTTTTGCCGGTGAGCGCGGCGGCGACATCAAGATAAGCTATGAGCTTGAATATGCCCGTCAGGATACGGAAAGAGGCAGCGATGATTACGATGCCGATTACTATCTGGCTGCTCTGGGCGTGAAATATAGCCTGTTTACGGTTAAAGCCGGTTATGAAGTGCTTGGCTCTGATGATGGTCAGTACGGATTTTCCACGCCGCTGGCAACGCTACATAAATTCAACGGTTGGGCAGATATGTTTTTGTCTACACCGGACGAAGGTCTGACAGATACCTATCTGAGTATTACCGCCGCTATTGGTCCTGGCAATCTGACAGCTACCTACCATGATTTTAATGCCGATGAGGATAGCGTAGCTTTGGATGAACTGGGTAGTGAAGTGGATGTTTCCTATGCCATGAAATTTGGTAAACACTACCAGGTGGGTTTGAAATACGCTGCTTATAATGCGGATGATTACAGCACGGATACTGACAAATGGTGGTTGTGGGCGTCAGCATCGTTTTAACGATGGAAATATTCACTGACTGTTTTGTAGCGGCTGTTATTTAAGGGCCGCTTTTTTATTGCGGTGATTTTTGCCAGATAGCCCTGGCTGACAAAAACACCTGTAATTATCAGTGATTTATTGTCAAATACGGTGTTCATAGGCTCGAATCAAGCAGTGGCCAGGTCTGATTCAGTTACCTCGATACCATCTTTGAATTTTACTCCCGCAATAACTTTTACCTGGTAGTCGAAGCCGTGCTGGCGGCGCCAGTTTTTCTGGGCAAACGACTCAGTTTAAACACTATATGCTGCATGCCATCTCGTGTGTCTCCCCGTCAGGATCGGAGTTTCTGCCTGCCCTGACTGAGTTATTCAGTTGGCGTTGCGCTTTTTAAATTCTCTGTGGTATTGTAAAAGCACATGGCTGCGAATGCGCTGGCTCCGTGACAATATGTCGATGGGTTGGGCTCCAGGGTTGGTTGCAAGCTGTCATCAGAATTCAGAATTATAAGTTTGCCGGAAGCGGTAAGTCTCGATAAGGGAAATCAGTAGGGAAGTTTCTTATGCGCAAGGCGTGTGTGACGTTGAGTGGGCTGATTTTGTCTTTTATGTTCGCACTCCCATCGCTTTCTTTGGCAAATCAGCCTGGCAAGGACTGGCTCGCTGATCAGGCCCGGCCTGATGGCGGCGTCTACAGCCCAGGTGACCTTGCAATCTCCTATCAATCCACGCTCGAGGCACTGAGTGTCCGTCTGCTGGCGGGTGATACGCTACAGCTTGAGCCAGCAGCACTGGCCGGCTTTGTTGCCGCTACCACCGGAAGTGACACAGAGTTGCTCGCTACCAAAGTCATTGCGGGTACGCTAACAGCCGATGGCGAGCAGATTGCTTCCCTGCTGAGTGCCCGTCAAAACCCCGACGGTGGTTTTGGCGCCCTGCCGAGTTATCAAAGCACGCCCTTCGATACCTACTGAGCACTGAAAGCGCTGGAAATTGCCGGCGGACTGAGTGGCGAAGCGCGCTTTGCGGCGCTGCAATACCTGGTGGACGCGCAAACTGCCTCCGGTTCTTGGACTTATGTGAGTACTCAATCGGTATTTCTGACAGGCCGCCTTGCCGATCTGCTGGCCAGCTATCAGGGGCAGATGGCCGCGGTAGGGGAGTCTCTGGCAGAAGCGCGGATCTTCCTGTCGAGCGCTGTAACAGACATAAACAACCTTTCTGCCGATTTCTTTGTCCCTTGCACAGCCCTGTCGTCGCTCTCTGCCAGCAACACAGTGGGTGAGCTTTCCGAGCTGGCCGACGCCATTCTCGATGGTCAGTCTGCCAGCGGCAGTTGGGAAGACGATGTTTACTCTACCGCGATCTGTTTACGCGCACTGCTTCAATACGAGGCGGGTAGTCAGGGCGTAATGCTGTCCTCAGTTTCCGGTAGGGCGGTTGTTTCAGGAAGCGCGAAACCGCTGGCTGGTGTGAGTGTGAGTTCAACCTCGAACCCTGAATTCAGTGCTGTCACCAACGCGTTGGGGCAGTTTTCACTAAGCGGGTTGAGTGATTCACTGCTTAATCTGGCGTTCACCAAGCCGGGTTATCTCACCACCATTCGTTCTGTCTCCCTTAGCGGTGGTCTGTTGGCACTTGGTGATATTCCGCTGGCTGAAGATGATGGAGCGCTGAGAGTTCAAGGCAGGGTGCGCGACGCCAAAACCGGCGCAACTTTGGCAAATGCCAGGGTCAGCCTGAGTGGCCCGCAGTCGTATAGTACAGTTGTGGATGCGGCGGGAGAATTTGCCTTATCCGGCGTGGTTGCCGGAAATTATCAACTGACAGTTTCAGCCGCTGGATACTACGACACCAGCTCTCAGCTGCAGCTGAGCATCGGTAACAACTACGATTATCAAGTGCGACTGGTGAGCTTGAGTACCGTGCTGGATGACACCCCTGCAGTCATTTCAGGCCGGATTATTGATGGCGGTACAGGATTGCCGCTGAGCGGAGTGGCTGTGACTCTGCAAGGTTCAGGCTCTACCACGTCATCCGTTGGTGGATTGTTCAATTTTGATGCTGTGGCGAGAGGCGAGCACACGATCAACCTGCAAATGCCGGGCTATGGCAGCGCGACTTATCGCTTTACCTTTCCTGCAGGTAGTGCGGGAGAACTGGGTGATATCGCGCTCTATGCAAGCTCATCTCAGCTTGCTGCCGAGACGGTAACCTTGACAGTCGCAGTGCGAGATGCCGTTACAGGCCTGCCGATTTCCGGCGCGATATTGACACAGGGGACTGCTACCGTATCGACCAACGCGGCGGGTGTGGCGGTTCTTGCAGATATTGCTTCCACGTCGTTCACGGTGAACGGCTCAGCTCATGGCTACCACGCCCAAACGGCCCAGGTCACCGTGTCCGGTTACGGCGATGTGTCGATATCGCTCAAATTAACACCCGATTCCGAAGAGCCCGTTACCGTCAATAGATTGAGCGGCGTTGTGAAGGATACCTCCGGCACGCCGCTTGAAGGCGTGGTGCTGGACGTGGATGGTGCTGGTCTCGGTGTTCAGAGCGATTCTGCGGGTCAGTATGTGATCAACGATATTGCAAACCTGTCCTTCGATCTGACGGCCGCCAAAGCAGGTTACAAGCCGTTCTCCCAGGCCATCAGCGTAGATACTTTTGGTAGTTACACGCTCGACATAGCCCTGGAAGAGGTCGGCACCGAAGGCTGGCAGATTTACTATGTGAACGCCCCAACAGGTGCTTTGGGTGCGCAGGCTGACGGGACATTTACCGCATCCGTACAAAACACAGCTTCGGAGGCATCATCGGCGATTTTGCGGGGCCGGGTATTCAAGCCGGACGGCACCAAAGTGTCCGATATCCTGCCGATTGTACCTGGCGTTACCAGCGGCGCCGATGCCCTGGTGAGTTTTTCCGCCGGCGAAGTACTTGTTGTGTCTTTTCCCTTTAATACGGGCACGCTCTCACCCGGCACCTACCTGATCAAGGTGGATGTCGTTGAGCCGGGCACCCTGTCAGCGGATTTGCCCGATGGGGTTGTCTACGCCAGCAGTGCTGCTGAATTGTCGATTCAATCGACCCTGGGTTTGAGCGGCGACTTGAGTTTCGATCCGCCGTTGAGTCAGGCGGGCACGCAAGTCCCCATCGCTCTGGACGTATTATTGGTCAACAGCGGTAACGATATGCTGCCAGCAAGCAGCTACACCTTGACGATATCAAACGAAGTCGGCGATGTGCTGGTCAATGAGACCGCTGACGGAGAGGAACTCAATGCAGGCGATGTCAGCATGATGCTGTTCGGTGAGTGGATGCCCACTGAGGCGGGGCACCTCACCGTTCAGGTTGTAAACGACAACTATCCCGATATCGGCGAAATCCTCGGCACCTACTATGTGGGTGATGTTGCCACTGCGTCCTTTACACTTGATCAATACGTATTCCCTGAAGGCGACCAGCAAACCGGCGCCTCTATCAATGTACGCGGCATCGATACCACACAGACGGCTTCCAGTGACCCGCTGTTTGAGCGGGCGATTGAGGCAGTGCGTATCGCAGGCGAATACGTAGGCCCGCAGTCCGTAAGCTGGAGCAAGCAAAACCGCTGCCTGGGTTGCCATGTTCAGACCCAGGCACTGGTGGGCATGGCCTCGTCGATGCCCTATACGGATATCGACGAAGAACAAGCGCTTTTCCTTTACAACATGATCGCGAGTTCGCAGCAGAATGATGGAGCCTTAAGAACGAGTGATGGACGATATATCAACGAGCAGCAAGCGCTTGGTGCATGGGCTCTGGTCGAATGGCCTGATCGGGAGTCTGCACATCGCGTCAAGTTGAGAGCATTAAAAAAATTGTGGTCCCTTCGTTTTTCTGGAAGCGCGGGTATTGGTTGGGATAAAAAGACAGCGGTTGGATGGATAGGGAATAATAATTGTTGTGAACCTACCACTGCTATTGCAACCAGAGCAATTGTTGATTTTCTCCTTTCTGAATCTGCATTAGCTGAAGTATCTATGGCTGATTTTCTGGAGGAGTCTTCTTTTAGCCTGAGTAATCTACGTCAGTCGCCTTGGGGAGTTGATCAAAAAGGAGATACGCTGTTTATTGCAAAAACCGGCATGATTGAAGAGTACAACTTGCAGGGTAATACAAGCGAAATAGCCTTTCTGGCTGGCAGCAATGAGCAGTTCTATGATGTTGCGGTAGATGATGACGGAACGATGTACGTGACCAGTCGCCGGAGCATATTGAAAATCCTTCCGGACGGAACGACGAACAGGGTTTATTTGAATGCTTACTGGCTCAAAGACATTGTTTTTTGGGGTGATGATCTGTTCGCAACAGACATCACTAGTCACAAGATTTGGCGCATAACTCGAAATCTTGAAGCGTCGGTTTTCCTGGAAGGTGGTGCCTTGAAGGAGCCAAATGGATTGGCGGTGAGTGCCGATGGTGAGCTGATTGTGGCTAACGGAGGCGGGTATAATCTGTTGGCAATTAATCAGCAAGGAGAAGTGAGTACGTTCAGAGACGGATTTTCCTACCCTCCATTTCAGGTTGCTTTCGCTGGTGATGGAGAGTCAGCTTGGGTATCGACAAAACAATTCTATTCAAGAGCCACACACACTTATCCTACGCTACAGTTTGTTGGTGTCGATGGGCGTATAGAACCAATTTTCACCAACCGAACTGGCCAGCAATGGGGAATCCATAGCGTAGCGGAGCAGGATGGGACAATCTATTTTATTAACACAAACATGAATACGCTTCATAAAGTGGTGACAGCTGAGCTTGATCGAAGCTTTGTTGACACACTGCGTAGTGCGCTCCCAAGGATTTCTCTCTACCTTCTGCGGAATCATCGGCAAAATAGTGCAGAGGTTGTCCAGATCGCCTTTCGGCTTATGGGGCTGGCCGAAATTAAAAAGGTATCGACGGATGCGGCACTTTTAGATGAAATTGAAGCTGCGATAGATTACATGGATCAGTTGCTTCGTAGTCGACAAAATTCAGACGGCGGCTGGGGGCTTTTTTCTGATTCGCTTGAGAGTGACGCACTGGTTACCGCCTGGGTGGGTTATGCCCTGGACTACACCGAACCCTCCGCGAGCGACCCAATGGTTCGCAGCGCAATTACTTACCTCCTGAACACACAAGATGGCGATGGTTCCTGGTCTAGCACTTATTTCAGCACACGCTATGCCGCCACCAGCGTAGTCATGGCTTATCTCCCCCGTGCTCTTAACCGTCTCGGCAGCCTGGATGTCAACGTAGAGCTGACGCTACCCTCATCCATTGCAATGAATTCGCCTTCCATAGCGCCTGCGAGCACTGAGGTATTAGGCAATGACTCAATCCACTATATCTGGGAGTTGATTGGTGTTACCGGCTCGGGTCGCGCCATCGATATGGACTTCGACCTTATCGACCTGGTGCTGGGTGAACAGCGGCCCGCCGCTGAGTTGGCGGAGCTGCATTTTACTAACTCCTACACTGGGGAAGAGTTGGTGAGTTCCATCGACATTCCGGTAGTGACGGTGGAGAGTGAGTTGGTTCTAACGACCGATACAGATAAGCCCCGGTACATTGCCAACGAAGATGTTGCAGTTGCCACGGTATTGATCAATAGCGGCCCGGATTTCAGCAATGGCCGCTTGAAAGTACAGATTCAGTCGGCACTCGGCACAGTGGTGCAGACCATTGATACCCGTGTGGTCATGTCGCTCCCTGAGAGCGAAACGCTATCCATCACCTCAGATTGGAACACCGCCCTCTATCCGGCTGGCAACTACCGCGCCTACGCCTGGGTAGAAGATAGCGAGGGTAACACCCGAGCGGATGCCACAGCGGCCTTCGAAATTCTGCCGTCTGATGGCCAGAAAGAGGTGCTTGATAGCGAGGCCTATAACTCGGCGATCAGTACCGATAAACAAAGCTATACGCCCTATCAAACCGTGCAACTGTCCTCCAAGGTGATTAACGAGGCGTTGAACGCGACCCAGGCGCCGGTACTGGCCGCACTGAGGGTTACATCGCCCAGCGGCGAAGTGGTGTTCAGCAAAAATATTGTGATTAACCAAATGGCGGCGAGTGCGGTAAACAGCTACTTCGACGATGTGCTGCTGAACGATGCACAGCCGGGGCTCTATTATGCCTCTATCACTGTGTGGGATGCGCCGGTTCAGGTGGAGCTGACCAGCAGTGACACAATGTTCACGGTGATCGAGCAGCCGCTGGCCCACCTTGTTGGTGAGGTAAGTGTTGATCAAAGCACAGTGTATCGCGGCCAGCCGGTCACCTGTTCCGAGGAGGTCACCAACAAGTCTGAATCGGTAGAGGTAGACGCTGAGCTGATCTACAGCCTCGTGAGCATTGATGAAGAAAGCAAGATCACGGTGGTAACAGAGGAGCATGCCTTTACGCCCTTGGCCACCTACGCCACCCAGCACGAGCACAGTACCGCCTCACTGGTGCCGGGCGGCTATGCCTGTGTCTTGCAAAGCCGTATTGATGAGGAGGTCACCACCCTCGATTTCGCCAGCTTCACTGTTGAAATTCAGTCGGTGGATTATGAAGTTGGCCTGAGTGGCCGTGGACGCCTGTTGATCCTGCTGGACTCAGCGACGGCACCGGGTGCCAATGGTACGCGGGATATTTCATCGCTGGCGGGCCAGGACAGCTACCTGCGAGCTTTGCTGGATGCAGCAGGCTTCAGTTATACCATTGTCTTTACTGCAGATGACTTCAAACGCGAATTCTATAGCAGCCAATACCACAGCTACGCGCTCATGTCGGAGAAAGTTGGCTTGGACAACGCGGTGGAATATCAGCTGGGTGAGGCGGTGAACGCCGGAGCGGGGCTGTATATTGCCGGTGCCTTCAACCGCCGTAACAACCATCTGGAAAAAGTGCTGGGGATTGAGAGCAAAGGTCGTGAACAGAAGGCCGATGGCGTGCTCATTCCTGCGGGTGCCCTTGGCCCGGATTGGCCTGAAACCATTGTCGATCCGCATACCAAGCTCGATTTTGAGCGCTGTGGTGCCAACGTGCTGGGTGCATATATCAACCCCAAAAAGGGCACCGCCACGGATGACCCCGCCTGTTACAACCTGACCGATACCGATGCGGCAGCAGTGGCCTATCTCTACGGCAAGGGGCGGGCGGTATATGTGGGCTTTGACACACTCGATGAGGCAACCCTGCAAGGCGGCAGCAACCCTTATTCCGCCATCATGCTGCATGCACTCGATTATATCCAGCCCGCAGAGCTGGCCCTGCGCAGCGGTTCGGTCATCCCGCTCGCCGTGACCCTCAACAGCTATGAAGAGGCCGTGCTGATTGATGTGCTGTTCGATCTCCCGGCCAACCTCGGCCCGCTTGATCAGATACCCGGCATGCTGGAACTGGACGCGGAGGAGGGCATCTGGCGCTGGCGCGCAGCCCTGGGGCAGGAGGATGAGCAAACGGCGCTGTTCTATGTGCAGATGCTTGACGGTAACGACGCCACGGTGGATATCACCCTGCAGATGCAGGTAGGGGAAGATACCGTCGAGGTGGGCACGGGCCAGATCCAGCTCAGTACCGAACCCGCAAGGGATTATCTCTCAGACGCCCGCATGATGCTCAGCGCACTGGTAATGAACTATCCGGGTGAGAAAACCTTCACACGCGCATTGGCGGATGTGGAAGACGCGCTGCAAAGTGTCGCCGACAATAACGCCCAGGCCGTGGTGGATGCCTTGCTGGATGCCGCGCTGGAATTGGCCGAATCCGAGGTGTTTGAAGCACAGGAAGCCCGCGTACTGATCGATATCGCCATGCTGGACTGGCTGCGGGCGGTGCAGCCATGAAAACGATAGTATGGCAGTTGCGAGACAAAATGGGCGGCAACGGCGCACACAACAATACAACAGGGACGTTGAGGCAAATGGCTATGATAGATAAAGGACTGGATACAGAGCAAAGTGCCTTGGATGGTTTGAGAAAAGGCGCTCCAGCCCGTGTCACAGCGCTGCTAACCACGGCCTTTTTCACCTTCGTCTTCTATCTCAGCCCCACAGGCGCGGAGATTGCCCATGCGGAATCGAAGAAGGAGACTCGCGCCGCAGAGATTGAGGCCATCAAGGAAAGCACCACCAACAAAAAGCTGGCCCACCGCCTCGATAAGCTCAAGAAGCTGATCACCAAAAACATTCCCGCCTCCCAGGTCGAGCGCGCGGCGGAGGCGGGCTTCTGGGATCAGCTCCTTGGCAATGATGACGACCCGCTAACGGCGGATCAGCTGGCCGAACTGACAGACTTGCGCCAGGCCATCAACGGCGCCTATCAGGACGCCATCGCTGAAATGGACAGCCTGGGCACGCGCCTCGACAAACCCACTATGCCCGCCCAGGCCCTGGAGCGCCACCAGCAGGCCCGGACCCAGGTGGCGGCCCGTTTTCAGGCCATGATGAACGCGCTGGATGCCCTGTTGAATGCCGAAGACGAAGCCGATCAGAGCAGCGCATTGCAGCAGCTACAGGCCACGCTGGAAGATGCGCAGTTCGAACGCCCCAACGCCCCCTTCAACCCCGATGAACTGCCCTTTGGCACCCCGTCTTCTGATGTGCGGGCACCCAGCACGGATACCTCCGCCTTACTGTCGCACTTGGGTTTGAGCCCCGCGCACGGGTCAGTGCAAGTAGCCGCCACCCAGATGAGCCCGCAACTGCGGGATGAGTTATTCAATACAATCAACGGCCCCACACCGGCAGACCTCGAACATACCCTGGAAGCCCCGCTCACCGACGATATTGCCAACCTCGCCGCCGAGCTGAACCACAATCCGGTAGACATCTACACCTGGGTGCACAACAACATCCGCTACATCCCCAGCTATGGCTCCATTCAGGGCGCCCAGATGACCCTGGAAACGAAGCGCGGCAACGCCATCGATACCGCCAGCCTGCTTATCGCCCTGCTGCGGGCCTCCGGCATTCCTGCTCGCTATGCCTACGGCACGGTGGAGATAGAGGCCGAGCAGGTGATGA
>JBKECP010000015.1:0-99847 GCA_047974765.1 Parahaliea sp.
AAAGAGACGCATTAGATTAGACATTTTGCTTCCTTTTATTTTGCGTACAAAGCCCGGCCATGACCGGGCTTTTTAATGGTTAACCGGCCTTCTTCGCTGCACCGGCTGCCTTGCCCGCCGGGCCTCCGGCCAAAGAGGCCCCAACCTTGACAGCCGAGACAGCCGTATCAACGGCTTGGGTGCCTATCGCGCCACTGTTTTTAGATTGGCTTTGCAGAGCACTCGTAAAGCCGGTACCCGCATTAAACCCAACCCAGCCCACGGCCGCCAGGTAAAGTCCTGGCATCACCAGGTATAAAAAGCGGGAGGTGTATTGCAGGATGGTCGCCTGGGTCAGGTTGGTGCTGCCGTTAAAAATACCCGCTACACCCTGTTTGACCGTGCCTCCCAACAAAATTATGCTCAGCTGGTTGTCCAGCCAGTACGCCAGCGCCCACAGGAACGTTAAAAAGTGAAAGCCAAAAAAGAACACCGATAACTTGATCAGTGTATCCAGGCGATAGCCCCCGAAGATCATCACAAACGGCAACGCAACCACCAACATCAACAACCCCAGAGGCTGATAGAAGGCAATGCCCGAGCGCATGGTGTAGCCTTCAGTCAGCGCACCCGGCGCCTTGGCTCCGCCACCGATTATTGTGACCGTTGCTTTAGCAGCATCGTGCAATGCAGCTCTCTGATAGCCAAGGCCGCCTTTTAAAGCGAGCCACCCACGCTTGTAAAAAGGTACATCTTCGGCGATAACACTTTTAAGGTTAGCCGCTGCCTTGTCCTTAGCTGGGTCGCCATAGGACGTGGCCATTGCCATACCCGCCCCTGCGGCCACGGTGCTGCGCTGTACCGACAGGTATTTACGCAATAGCGTATTGTTCTGTTCATCCGTGCTGAGCGTGCCTCCCGTTACACGGTTGAACAGGGTTCTTATCTTGAAGATCACGTTATCCTTGATACCGGGTTCGATATTCCCCAGTGTTCTGGCCTTCAAACCGTGGGTTGCATTTTCCCACCAGTCCTTGCAGTTGGGATATCCCCCCTCGCCCGTATCCTCGGCAAAGGATTCATCCCGAGCCGCGTCATAGGCGAAGGCGGCAACGGGTGCTCGCGCCATATAGCGGTTGTAATAATCCGCGTTATCTAAAAAATAGCTGGAGCCCAGCCAGGCGGTACTGTGGGTGTCATCTTCCGTCAGGCCCGTTTTATCCGCTTCCAGATAACGGGCATGGGCGCGCTGCCAGCAGTCACGGGTAAACTGCTGCATCTCCCCGTGCAGATCAGGATTTTTGAAATTAGCCTCAGCCAGCTCATACTCCACCGTATTGAACGACACTGAACAGGGTATGCTCGCAACAGCCGCCGAGGTGACCGCCTTGCTCAACCAGTGCAGAACAGCCCACCATAGCGGTATTTTGCCTTTCTCATTAGCCATCACCTGCAAGGTGTAATCGTGGGTTGTGCCCGTGTCACTGCCACTGACAGTTTCTGGCGCAGGCGGCGTGCCACCTGCCGTACATTCCAGTCTGGGCTTGGTGTAGCGCATCTCGCCCAGCTCAACATCTATCGTCGGCATCACCGCAAAGATAAACACCGCCATCATCGCCAAAAAATCCGCCTCGATTTTTTTCAGGGACTGGACGGCCGCATTGCCCTCGTCATCACCCGCTGCATGGCTGTCTTTAATGTTACTGATCATCATCGCCACAATGGGGATAAACACGATGCCCGTATCCGCCAGAATCGCCCAGATATTGTTATAAAGCACCCAGCCAAGCAGAGTGGTTACAAATTCAAAATAGCCCGATACGCCCATCTATTGCGTCCTCACCACATTCTTCACAGCGCCTGCCGCAGCAGGATCAGTAATTCCACCAGCGCCAGGGTGGCAATCACCATCGGCCGAGAGCCCAGCCAGGCGGTGGCCGCTTCCTCATTGCCCCGCCGGTAAAACCAGCGCTCGCCGATCCACTGCCACCGGTGCCAGATCACTACCCACAACCCGCAACGCACCAGCTGCATGTAATGCCGCCAGGGCGCTATTCGTTCGTTAAAGCTCGCCAGCGCCTGGCTCGGGGCATTGGGATTCAGGCCAAGCTGCCAGGCCAGCAGGGAAATCACCAACAACAACAGGACAAGACCCGACAGCCATAGCAACAGCTTGATAACGCCTTTCAACATTCCGACATCCCTGCGGGTATCATTATTTTTCAATGCCGCCATCCAGCGAGATGCCGCTGCCGGGCGTGGGTTCAACCATTGGCAGAGACTGGGAGATTTCGCCGCGTTCGAGCAGGGCCGCTGCCGTACTGGTGGAAATTTTCTGGCGCACCTCCATCTCATACAGCAGGTTGTCGATCTCCTGCTCCAGTTCCTGAACCGTGCCAGCCAGTTCGATCTGGGCCTCTTCGGTCTTGTCAATATTGGGCTCGGCCTTGCCCGCCAGCAGGGCGCGCCGCGCCAGCATGGCTTTTTCCACCGTGCGGGAAACCGCCATTTCCGAGGCCAGGCGACGGGTGATCATGGCCTGCTCTGCCGGGCCTTCTTCGCGCAGGGCTTCCATCACATTGCGCGTGATTTTCATCGTCTCGCCACCGGAGACCGCTGCCAGCTCATCTTTGGTGGGCGGGCGATTCAATGCCACCAGCACATCCATATCGTTCTGTATCTGTTTGGTCTCACGCTCTACTTCCCGGTTCAGACCCAGGCCCGCTTTGGTCCGGGTTTTTTCACAGCCCGCTTCCTGGCAGGTCTGTACATGCTTGTCCCCAATGACGCCGGTTACCCAGTCGGCCATCGCCTGCGGGGTCGTCCACTGTTTACAGATGGCAGAGTCATCACAGGCCAGTGGCAATACACCGCTTTCATCCGCCGGATCACGGTTTAATGTGATGTTATAGCCCGCCTTGGCGGCATCCTCGACCACCTTGATAGGCGGCTGACCCAGGCCACCGCGCTCCTGACCTCCCGCCCAGACAATGCCGTCGTTGCCACCTTCACGCTTGGCCTTGTCCTCGGCTTCCAGGATCTCCGTGCCCGCTTCAGCTTCCCGTCCCATGCGCCGACCCCTGGCAATCGCCCCCCAGCCGCCACCGGAAACCGTTTCATCCATCACGCCTACCATCTCCTCACAGCTGGTTTTGGCAACATGAAATTCTTCGCCCGCCTGCAAAATGCCGTTTTGCAACAGGTCGTACAACGCCGGGTTGACCCGCTGAATCACCAGTGCCGGCAATGAGGACACCGCTCCGGTAGCCGAGGAGATCACGTTATCCATCATGTCCTGGAAAGCACCCTTGATCCCGTTCAACTGCTGCGATACCGACAGACTCATATCGAAGTCGCCACACATCAGGCTGGTATTCCATTCAACCCCTGCACCCAGCACTAATGCGCTGGAGCGGGTACTGACGGCTCGGGTCAGTGGTTCGCCGCCGCCAATGGCGTAGTAAAAAGCATCGTCTACCGCCAGCACCGACAGCGGTACCAGCAAGGCAGCACACAGAACGGTGCGGGCAAACAGGGTTTTACAAGCAACATTCATGGTCTCTCGCTCCTCCTAAAAATAAGCAATCAATACCGCACCGGCCGGTTCACAACAGCTGTAGCGCCGCCATACATGCCAGGCATTGCCATAGACCTCATTCAAACGACCGTTATAGGGGTCATTAATGGCTGTGCTGTCATCAATATCCGGTAGCTTCTTGCACTGCGCCTGCGACGCTGTATATTCATATTCCTCTTCACCCTCGTTCCCTTCATTTTCCGCCCCACTGCCACCCTCTTCCTCTTCTTCAAAGGGCACCACTTGCTGCCACAGTTGATCGGCATTTTCTTGAGGCGGCCAGTAACCCTGCTTGCTCTGCTCGTACATGTTCAGCGGAATGTAGACATGGGGCGCTGTCTCCCGGCGGGTAAAGTCATAGGCGCGCAGCGCAGCCACCAGCGAGGCTTTGTAATCGTGGCCCTGCTTCACAAAACCAATACGCGGGAACATATAGGCAAAGTGGGACATACCCTTGCCTATCGCATTGGAGGGATTGGCCAGCGCCAGCAGGGTCTGACTCGATGCGCTGCGCCACATCGGGTCGTTATGACTCAAATAATGGGGTGCCGTCGGATAGGTCAGCGGCGTACAGCTCAGCGGCGGATCACTGTCCATTTCGGACAACAGATGATATGTGAGGATGGCCGGGCTGCCGGTGATGTTCACGTTCTTGAACCGCAACGCGGTTTCACGCTCCACCGCGCCGCCTTCTGTGGTGCTGCCCCCGTCCTGGGCAAAGGAGGTCGGTTCACTCATCCTGCGACCATTAACCCAGGGACCACGGCCAAGGTGCGGGTAGGCCTCAACAATCACCTCCGGAAGGTTGTGCTCTATACGCAGCGAGTAATCAAACTCACAACCAAAGGTTGTGCAGGTCATCCACAGACAGCCACCGGCCACTTCGTAATCAAAGCAGGCCATATCAGTGCTGCCGTGCTTGATCAGCTCCATGCTGGTCACACTGTCGGCACGACCAACCGGTACGGCCTGGGCATCAACCCGGTTGGCCAGCAGGCCCAGCAACACAACGATGGCCACCAGCAGCAGGACCAGTTCACCCACAATCAGACGGCGCACACTGCGGCTTTGGGCCTCAAAGCCGGACGGGCGGTATTTGACAGCATTGGGCGGGGTATCAGCGGGCCTGAGCATGGTAACCCTCCACATGCGCCAGTGCGGCCTTCACGTCATAAACCCCGTAAACCACATAGCCAGGGGATACCAGTACCGCAGGCAGGTAATCAATGCCCATCAGCCAGGCCATCGCCGCTGAATTGGCCTTCGTGCGCAGGCGCTTCAGCCTTTGCTGCCCATCCGGCGAGTTGAGAATTTCACTGGCGCGGGCCTTGGCCGCCTCGTCACTGCCCGGCCAGGGGAAGCTCATGCTTTTAAACGCCCCCTCGATGGGCGCCAGTACATGCACCGTCGTGGCCATCTCCAGATGGCCCATCGGCGGCAGATTCTCGGCGGTAAATACCGTCACTTCCTGCGCCCGTGCAACGCTGTTGCCCAACAACAATGCCATCAGCGCCAGCAGCAGTTTCCTGAACGGCAAAAACGCCAGGTGTTTTTTCAGGGCATGGAATTTTTTAGTCATGGCTGATCCCCCTCGCCCGGTCGATATCGCGGGCCACCTGGATGGCCGCATCCAGTTCGCTGATTCCATGCTCTGTCATCAGTTCGTTGCGGCGTGCCTTCTCGTGCTTCTCGGTCTGTGCCAGCGCCAGCATCAGCGAGGGCGGCACATTGCGCACGATGAACTCACTGGTTTCCGACAGCAGCACGCCTTCGGTGTACTTGCCTGGCGCCTTGCTCGCTGACAGCAGCATTTCTTTTTGGGCCGCATCCACCTGCCGGAACTGGCCGAGCGCTTCCGCCTCTTCCTTGGGCATCACCAGGCACAGCCACCACTCCACCATGTTGAGCATTTTTTTGGCCGCCGCCGGGTAGTCCTCCATATTCTGGGTGGCACTCCACAGCCAGGCGCCGAGCTTGCGCCACATCTTCACAATCTTGACCAGAAAGGGGGCCAGCAGCGGGTTGGTGGTAATGATATGGGCCTCGTCGATGGTGACCACAATTTCCCGGTCAGAGAACTGGTCGCGCTCGGCAATGTTGTTGATCATGTTCAGGCAGCTAATCACCGAAATCGCCAGATTGGCCTCGTAGCCTTCACGGGCAAAGGTGGCCAGATCAATGATAGTCACATCCGCCTCTGGCCAGCTGCTGCCGTCCTGGTTGAACACTTCACCGTTAAAGCCCAGACAGTAGAGGTCAATGGCTCTACCCATATCACGCAGCCTGGTCGCATCGCGCTCATCCACGGCTTCGCTCGCCAGGTCATCAAAGGCATCGCGTACATCCTGTGTGCGCGTCACCGTCTCCTGCTCTGCCGTCTTTTGCGCAGCGCGCAAAATGGCCCGGCGGATCATTGCCCTGTCGGCGCGACGAATACGTTTGGCCTCTTCCTCCTCGCCGCCGGTGATCATCAACAGGGCCACGGTTTCCATCTCGCCCAGAACATCGCGCTGCTCGTCATCCTCACCGCTATCGGCCACTGACGGCATATCCTCGGCATTGAGGTCCAGGTCTCGCGCCTTCAGCAACAGGTGGGCATCCTGAAAGGGCGACAGGGTAACGCCCGAACCGGGCTTGAGGGTGACCTGGTTGACACTCAGACCATGACGGGCGAACCACTGCCCCATCAGCCCGAAACTGTTGCCCGCTTCGATAATGAACATGCGCGGCCGGTGCACGGCCATGACATGGGCGAGCATGCTGATCACCGATGCCGACTTGCCCGCACCGGTCGGGCCGAGAATCAGCATATGTGCATTTTTTTGCCGGTCTGCCGGGTTCAGCGGGTCGATAAATACCGGTTCACCGCCCCGGTTGAACATGGCAATACCAGGATGGCCCGTGCCACGGGTGCGCCCAAAAAAACAGGCCATATTGGCAATGTGCTGTACTGTTGTGATCTGTGCGCCGCGCCAGCCCTCACGTTGATCCAGCGTCGGGCTGTACACCATCGGCAGGTTGCGCACAAAGGCATCCAGTGCGGTAAAGTCATCCTTGGGTGCAATCGCCCGGAAGCCGTAATTCAGCAGGCGGGCGCGTATCTGGGTACTGCGCTCATCCAGTTGCGCCAGGTTGTCAGCACGCACATAGACCGCATACTGGGCGCGGTAGAACTTATGCCGCAGGGTCATCACCTCGCGGGCCGTGTCGCAGTCGCGGCGGGTCTGCAAGGTGTCGCTGTTATCGCCGATGGCCGATTCATTGATGGCCGTGATGTGCGCTTCCATGCTGTCCTGGGGCACCACCACCAGGGTGGACACGAACACGCTGTCCGGCGGCAGCAAGTCCAGCAGAGTATTGGTGGCATCCCCCCGGCGAATCTCGCCGGTCACATGGCCCACATTGGGCCGACGGCGGATACCGTCAATCGACAGGCAGCGCACCGGAGTATCATCCAGCCACCAACAGCCGTTGTCACGGTCACTGCGCGGATGGCTGTAGAACAGACTCTCGGCGAACTTGTCGCCGTAGGGCAGTGAATCCTCTTCACTGTGGCGCACCGCATCGAGGAAGGCCTTGCGGTCGCCGCCAAACAGGCAGTTGGGCGGATTAAAAAACTCCAGCAGCCAGTCGTGGAACTCGTGGCCGCTCAGGCGGCGCAGGCTGACGCCGACCGGTGCCAGCGCGTAGCCCAGTTTCTCCACCGTGTCCTTCAGCTGCAGCAGGGCCAGCTCCCGTGTGAACTCCCCTTCCGTCTTGCGCTGTTTTTTGGACAGATCGTATTTGCGGTAGAGCACCAGCAGATTGCGGCGCACGGCACCGGCCCAGGGGGCTTTGGTGACCACCTCGTCCTGGAACAGGCCGACCGGCTGGCACACGCCCCGGTAGTGGTCCGCCATCACCTTGAGATAAGCCTGGCTGTAATCGCTGCCAGCGGCCTCGGGCTGGATATAATCGCGCAGGGTGGCCAGCGGCCTGTCCAGCTCGAACGCATCCCAGGTGTAGGTCTGCATCACCCAGGGGGCATGGTCGTGCTCCTCGAAAGAATCCTGCAGAGCCTCTTCCAGGGTGTCGCGGATCTCCGCCAGGAATGCTTTGCTACAACCCGCCGTACCCAGGGGGCTAACCTCCAGCACGGCACCCACCGACACACCATCTTGCATCAGGATGGCTTCCTCATCGGGCAGGTATTCCACCCAGGGCAGAAAATCCACAAAAGACTGGGTTCCCCGGTAAAGGGCTCGCTCGTGTTTGCGCTTCAGGGGTTTGCGCCTCAAAGGCTCGCGGGTCGGCGTCGGCACATCGCGTTCGCGGGCGGTCATGGGGTGACCTCGCCGACACCGGCCAGGTCCGACCCGGCGGGCTTGTGTCCAACGGACGCATTGGTATTGTCTGGGCCAACACTGGCGACCGGCTGGGCACCAAAGGACGGCAGAGGCTGGGGCTTGCCCTCATCGACAATGGCTTTAGCCGCATCCTCGCGGGTCGGGGTGACCCGCAGCGACTCCCCCGGCAGGCGATATTCCACCCGCTCATAAAGGGGGATGACCGTGGTATAGCCCGGAATGGGCGCCCGTGTACGGGTCGCCAGGTGAGGATAGACGTAGATGGCCAGGTCCGGGTTTTCCAGCCGGGGAAACAGATTATCCAGCTCGTTATCGACCGTGCGGGTATAGGGCAGGTAATCCAGATTCTGCGGCGGCGGCACCTCATCGAGTCGGCGGTAGTGCTGGCTTACCAGTGCGGCCACCTTCTCGCGGCAGATCTCGGGCGCTTCCTCCAGCGCCAGACTGGCGCAAATCGCCGCCGAGGGCAGGGCGGCAGCCTCCCCGCCTTCGGTGTCGTTCATCGCCCCCCGATAGATGTCCACCATCTTTTTATCGCTGGGCGGAATCAGGGTCTCCTGATTAGCGCAGCCGCTGACCAATAACGCTAAGGCCATTACACTCGTGTGTATCACCCTTCCCTTTGTCGTTCCCTTAATCCAGCGCACGATAGCCTCCCTGCCCCAGGCCGGCATACGTTGTCTTGCGACCGGCGGGGTCATAGTCGATTTCCAGTTGTTCGGTGATATGAAGGGCGACGCTCGCACCGGGCTGGACATAGACCGCATCAAACTGCTGGGCCTGACGCTCATCCAGCCAGCGGGCCACTTCCATGGTGCCATCGGCAATGGTGCGGCCCAGTACGTAGTCGCCGGTGGAACCGTCCACCGTGGAGGTCGTACTGACGCCGCCGCCACCGGTGGACGTGGTTTGTGTCACCTGACTGGCGGCAGCGGCTTCCGCCGCCGCAGCAGCGCCGACCACGCCGATGCGCTGGGCCAGGTAGCTGTAGGCATTGGTGATGCGCTGGCCGACCACGCAAGGGTTGCCCAGCTCGTCGGACAGCTCGCCGATTTTGGTTTCATTGGCGTTATTGCCGCCTCCCGATGCGATCTCACCGGGTTTGGGCACTGTGCGAATGGTACCGTCCTCAAACACGAAGGTCATCGAATAGAGGTTGCCGCGCACGCAGCCCAGGGTCCAGTCACCCACCGCCCGGCCACTGGCAATGGAGTAGGACACGCCCGGTACCTCAATGCCGTTAGCGGCCAGGTTGTCCCGACCAATAATCACCTTGAACAGATAGGGATCGGTCACACTTGAACCCAGGGGCACCCGACCCACCAGCGCTGTCATGGCGGTGGAATTCACCAGGGTGGCATTCTGGGGGATGGTGTAAGTGGGCCGAATGCTGGCTACTTGCGCCGCCTCGCCATAGCGCTGGCTCTTGCGCCCGGTCAAACGCTCCAGTTGCAACTTGTCGTCCGCCTTGTTGCGGGCCGTGTCCAGAAAACCAAACAGGCTGCCACCCTTACCTGTGCCGTCCTCACCGGCAGCGCCGACTGTAGCCGCACTGCCCAGTGGCTGCACCCAGGTGATCGGGCCACTGCCGGTATTGGCCGCCGCCGGACTGGCGCTATCCAGCGCCGCCAGCGTGTTGGCCACCCGGCTATCCGTCTGCTGTTGGGCCTGCCGCGCCCGCCCTTCCAGGCGGCGCAGCTGGTTATCCAGCGCCTGCATTTTGGCATCGAGCTGGGCATTGACCCGCTCGCGGGTCGCATCCAGATCAGCCTCCACGCCCTGACCAATGCGCTGTTCCATCTGCTGTAGGTCGCTGTTGTTCATGCGCAGGGTCTTGTTCTCACTGGCCAGCCGGTCGGACTCATTGCGCAGCTTTTTAACCTCCGCAATCAGGGTGCGCACCGTGTCGCCCTCGGTGTCGCCCTCGATGCCGAGCGCGGCCACGCTGTCGGCGGTCAGCGCATCGCCACCACCAACGGCAATGTTCTCCTCGGTCGTGCGCATCTTGCTGCCGCCGCTGGCGACCACCACCAGTACAACGACCACCAGCAGGCCAATGGAGCCATACTGTACGATTTTGTTTTGTGCCAGCATGCTCTCAGCCCCCCCGGATGACAGAACGGATGGGCCGGTCTGTGACCACAAACAGCGTGGTGCGGTTGTCGCCCCTGCCCCGACCCGGTACCACCTTCTGATAAAAGGCACTGGCCACAAAATGGGGATCAACGCCTGTGCGCTGTGCATGGGGCGTGTGCCGCACCTTGCGGTGATCCAGAGTCACCGGCTGGGCGTGATCATTGGTCACAATAAAGCTGGTCACATAGAGCGCACCCGCCGACCAGGCTTTATAGGGCTGAATGACCAGGCCACTCTGACGGCCTTCGTCATAAAGTGCGCCGTAATCACCGGTCAGGCCCACCTGCACCGGCCTGACACCCGATACCGGTGCCACCAGCCGCTGCGGAGAATAGATCGACTGGGCCGCATAGCGCAGCAGCTCAAACAGGGTCGCAGGCTCGGGTGTATCTGCCCCGCCCCGGGCAAGACGCAAATCCTCTGCGTCCAGTACCACTTGCAGGCTTTCCA
Organism: Parahaliea sp.; assembly: GCA_047974765.1. Classification (GTDB taxonomy): domain Bacteria; phylum Pseudomonadota; class Gammaproteobacteria; order Pseudomonadales; family Halieaceae; genus JBKECP01. The sequence goes on from JBKECP010000015.1 coordinate 10,489, forward strand.
CCTGCGCAGGAGGCGCCTTCAGCTTGCGGGCACTGACATCAAACAGCAAAAACTCACCGCTGTGCAGGCGTACCTGGATACGCTCATTCTCAAAGGGTTCCAGTGCCATCCAGTAGGCGGCTCCGCCGGTCACCAGGGTGCGAAAAACATTGCCGTTGCTCAGCGTCGGCGGCAGACCAACGGCGGCCTCTTCAGGCAGGATGATCATCTGCTCGACGCCCACCACCAGGTTCACCCGGATGGGCACCTTGTCCCAGATCAGGGTTTCTGTGCTGGCGGACCGACACAGGAGCAGCACGAATAACACAAGACCTGGCAACAGTGTGTGACGCGGCATCATGGCTTTACCTCTTCGCTCTCGATTTCAATGGACCGGGGCACATCGGCCAGGCAGTCAATGGCCAGACCCCAGGGGTTTTCTTCCGGGTCCACGTCATAGGCCACCACCTTCAGCGGGTAGTGAATCAGACGGTCTTTGATGCGCTCGCCCCGGTAGGTTTCGCGCACATGCAGATCCAGGCCGACCACCCACGAATGGGCAGACACCGTTTGTACTCGCTGGTTATCAAAGCCCCGGCCCGGGATCTGCCAGATGGAGCGCTGGCGGTCGCGGATCTCATGGCGTCGGCTTCCCAGATCGGCCATCCGGTCCTCGTAGCAGGCCGGCGTCAGGTAGGGCCGCAAACTATAGATACGCTTGTAATAGTCTTCAGCCCCGTTAGTGGGCCAGCGGTTGAGCTGCTGGAAGATGTAAAAGGCAAAGGTGTACACGCTGACCTTGGGGATATCCCCCATGGTCTGTACCGCGCCGCGACTCAAATCCGGCGGGTAATGCAGCCGAATGCTGGTCGGCGCGCGGCTCCAGCCGATCAAAGCAACCAGCAGCAATAAGACCAGCGCCCCGATAGCGGCCACCAGCCACTTGATAGTGACTTCCTTCGCCTGTACCAGGCTGTCGTAATGGCTCATCGGCCCTGACTCCGTTTGCTCCGTTTGATGTCCCAGACTTTGCTCTGACGAATAAGGCTCCCCGTACCCAGTCCGTGATCCTGCAGCCAGGCCCGCAGGGCCATCACATGGTATTGGCGGGGCTTGCCCCGCTTGATCACTCGCAGACGCTTGCCCAACAACCACATCGTGGCAAACACCATGCCCAGAGAGGCACCAAAACCCAGCACCATACTGCCCAGCAACAGGCCCAGCAGGCTGCACACCGGCGTCCAGAACAACAGGGAGACCAGTGCGCTGTACTTGATTTCGGAGTTGGTCATGGACAAAAAAATGACCGGCTCTTCATTGAGCCGATCGGGGATAAAGTCCATCTCGTCGCGGGCAGCCATGACTTACTGGCTAAGCACTGCAGCAGCTTTTGTCATTGCCCAGATGATGAACACCACCAGCATGGCACCAGCACCGAAGTTGAGGCCCACGGCGGACCAGTTGCCTTTGCCATCCTGCACCTCGGAATAGGCGCCAATGGTGTTTTTGGCAACGACAAAAAAGGCCGCACAGGCCAGAATCAGACCGAGAAAGATGGACGCGTCATACGCATAACCCTGCATCTGCTTCATAAAGCCTTCGTTGGCACCCTGCGTCGGTGGATCTATCGTCGGCAAGTCTGCCAGTGCCGGCCGAGACAGCACAGTCATCGTGCCAACCGCCAACAGATACGCCACACCATCGCGGTAGCCATCTCTAATCCGCCGAGGGGCTTGTATAAGGGTTTTAACTGTGTTTTTCATTTATATAGCTCCTTGAATTGAAAAGTCCTCATGGTGTCGCCAGAAAAATCACAACGATGAGGATAAAAAGAGCACGAACCACTTTCGTGCTCGCATTCGGGATACTGCCCCCCGAATCCTTGAGGGACCGGTAAGCGCTGATACAAACCCAGGCAAACCAGAGCATGGCTGCCACCACCATGCAGCCGGACAGCAGCGCATACACCACACTGGCATCACCGGCACTGGGATTGGCCGTATTGAAGGCGGCTTGCTGGTCTGTACTCATCAGTGGCATACGCTATCCCTAAACAAACTTTTTAAAGCGGCTGGTGGCGATATAGACCATCAGACCCGCAAACAACATGGTGGGCGCAAACACCAGCACCGGCGGCAGTGAAAAAGGCAACATCAGGTAAACCGTGATACTGAGCACCACCGACGGCGTGATAAAGCGCTTGGCCTTGTGGAAGATGTAGGAGCTTTCATGGCCTCCGGTGTATTTGCGGATATCACGTGCCACCAGACCTTCAAAAAAAGCCGCCAGCATCACCAGCGCATAACCCGGCAGGGCAAACAGCGACAGCGTGGCCCGCAGGGCCACCAGCTTCATCGTGTTGATGGCTGAAACCATATAGATACTGGTGGTTGTGGTCACACCGGCCCAGCTGATGGTCTCGTCCATCTTCTGGATCGCCAGCGCGCCCAGCTCGACCGGCTGCAAGGGTGTCAGAGGGTAGTCCCCAATGGCCTCGATGTAAGCCCGCTCAGTCAATAGCATGCTCAGGGAGTGGTCGGTCGGCCACCAGTCCATCGCCATGCCCGCCCACTCCACCAGCACCGATACAAATAATGCAACGACCGCCACACCCAGCAGACCCATGATGAGGGCCAGCACGGTGCCGACCAGACCTCGCTGACGGGGTGGCCGGGGTGCGGCGTCTCTCTCGTTACGCGCCATCGTCCCACCTCAAGGTGTCGTCGGCTTCCGCGCCCTGGGCCATCATGTTGCTGTCGCGTTGCTGCCAGCTGGTGTCCTCTTCGACGCCTGCCGCCCTTTCTCCTGCCGTTGCCATCAGGCCGTGCGCCACCGGCGCACTGGCCTGCCGGTTGTCGGCTTGCCAGCTGTCCATCTGCCAGCGCAACGGCGCCTGTTCAGCCCAGTCCACCGGTGCGGCCTCGTGTTGCTGGCGCATGGCACCCACCATTGCTTCCAGGCCACTGGGCAGATGGGCATCATCGTCAAACAGCGGCAGCCGCAGCTTGTACAGGCGGCCCGCCGCCAGCGCGAAGGCGTGGCCCTTGGGCAGGGCATCCAGATCGCCGGGATGGATCAGGGGTACCCGCTGGGAGGTGATCCGATGACGGGTATTGGAGACAAAGTGGATGTCGTTCTCGACGTTGGAGCTATCAGTGGAACCGGATTCCAGCATCATGTGGTTGATTTCCACATCCTTCAGCCGGGAGGTCAGCAGCTCCGCCGTCGCTTGCTCTTTGACCCGCAGCATGATCAGGGTACCCAGGTTGCCGATCACCTGCCCTGCCTGCGCCTGATTGCCAAAACGGGCCACGATATCGGACAGGGTTTGCGTATAGACCGTGAGCTGGAAACCGGCGCCGCCCGCCTTGTTGGCCAGGGGCACAAACTCCCGGCCCACCAACTCGTTGAATTCATCAGCGTGCACGCAAATCTTGCGCGGGCGGTTGCCGCTCTGGACATCCTTGTAAATGCTGCCGGCGAGGGAAGTTAAATCTGCAAACATGGCGTTGCCGACCGCTGCCGCGACCTCGGCATCCGACAGCGCATCCAGACCGACATAGACGATGCCACCGCGCTCGATGACCCGCCGCCAGGACAGGCTGTCCGGCGAATCCTCATCATGGGCTGTGTTTTCCGGCGACAGCAGGCGCGCTGCGGGGCCGGAGGTCAGTTTCTCCAGCAGCGGAAACAGGCTCGCCACCAGTTTGTCGAAGTGGGTTTTGTCATGCTCAAAGACCTTGATCAACGCAATGGCCGCGCCATCGCTAACACCCAGCCGACGGTAGGCCTCCATCGCCGCCCAGGCGCTGCGCTTGCGGCCGCGATACTGGGGTGGCATTTTTAATGCGCTGTTCTCCAGCTCGGCAAGGTCGGCCTCCCAGTCATCCAGATTCTGCTCGCGGGCAAAGTGATGCAGGTAGCGCACCAGCAGCTCGTCGATATCCGCCCCGTAGTTGAGCAGGTTCTCGTAATTGATGGCCTCACCAATGGCTTCCAATGCCCTGGCAATCACGTTCACATAGCGCCAGGCAAACTCCCTGAAAGCCACCGAGTTACCTTCATTAGGCAACTGTCCGGCCACCCGTGTGGCCACCTCAGTAATGCGCGAATAGCTGCCCACCGGATTGTAGGCTACCGAGTGTTCGGGAAAGCCCAGGTGAAAGACCTGAAAAACCCCTTCCCTGCCAGCGCGCCTGGCCTCGGTATAGAGCCGCGCCAGCAGATCGCCATCGCCTTTCGGGTCGAACACCACCACTGCATCACCATTGCGAATATCCTGCGTTGCCAGCACCTCCAGCAGACGCGTTTTGCCCACCCGCGTGGTACCTACCACAAAGGTGTGTGCCACCCGCTCGGACTGCTGCATGAAAACATCCTGCTCTTTCTCATACAGGCCAACACCATGCAGCTCGGGACTGCCCTCAACATAGGGACGTGGCGGAAAGGGGTTGAGCAGCCACTGACTGTTGAGGGGTTTGAGCAAGGGGCGCAGCGGTGTACCGCACAGACCGTCAATCAGTTTGCGGGCGCCCTTGTAAAGCGACCCTTTGTTATCGAAGCCGCTGTATTCACTGCGTGAAATATCCGCAAAACGCTGGGTGTGGCGGGCGTCCCACTGAAAACCCCGGCCCAGAAAGAGCTGAGTGGATGAAGCTCTGATGCGAGCCGGGCTGATGATATAGGTCGGCAGCACCCGCAAACGGCGCTGGTAGTTCAGCAAGCGCACTGCGCTGCACCCCAGCACCAGGCTGCGCAGCAGGCAGTAAGCGGCAATGCCATAACCGATCCCACCGGGTACCAGCAGCATCTGTGGCGCACCGGCAGCCACAATAGCAATAGCCAGGTTGGTGGTAATGGCGCCCACTTCCACCGGTGGCCGCAGCAGGGCTTCTATCGGTTGGCTGCTCATGGGCGCACACCCACTTTGGCCATCTGGTCAGCCAGCTCCGGGCTGATAAACAGGGCCGGGTAAGTGCGCGTCGGGAACAGCTCGCCCAGGCGATCACCCAAAGCCAGCTCCAGAGGCAGACCATAAGCCGCTGCCGCCTCTTGCAATGCCAGCCAGCGCTCACGCTCAGGCGCCTGTACCACCAGCCCGCTGGCACCCATACGCACCAGCGTGTCAGCGCTAGCCTTCAGCCATTCCATCGACAGGCTGTCCATACCGATAATAAAAACCGGGCTGTAAAAACCCGCGACGGTATGCACCACGGGCGGCGCCGGTTTCAGCAAGGTGCTTGTCAGCGGCAGGCGATCCTCCAGTCGAAGAGGGGCTTCACGCCGGGGCGGCGTGACCGCAATACGCCGGGACTGGCCCGGTCTGATCAGTGCTTGCCAATAAGGGGCAGCGACCTGTGTTCGCTCACCCCGGTAAACCACTACCGGCTTGCCTCGGGGATCTGTTATCGGGACCGATTGGGCATGCTCCTGGGCAGAGCCTGGTGTGCAGCTCAGTGAACCCGCCAGTAAGGGCAAACCCAGCAGGGCTTTAAGGTGTCTCACGGACGGCCTCCTGCTCAAGAAAGCGCCACACCCGCTGACGATACTGCTCCGCCAACGCCTGCCCTTCTGTGCTGTTATCAAAGGGCCGGTGATAGTGACCCGCTGCCGTTCGCCAATCTCCGGAGCGCTGATATTGCTGCTTGAGAATTTGCGCTGCCAACTTGAGATTGGTGCCAGGATCAGTCAGTCGCCAGGGTGAACTGACCTGCGCCTGCTGCCAGTACCAGTTGACCTGCATCGGACCGACATCCACCCGCAATTTGCCCTCACCCAGAGCCTGCATCAGCGCCTTGAACATCGCTTCGCGGTCATCGTAGTAACGGGCTTCACCTTCGATATTGAGCGTCCAGGGCCAGGGGGCAAAGGTATCTGCATGACGACGACCAGACTCAGCCAGAGCTATTGCATAGAGCACATCAGCGCGTACACCGACATAAGTGGCAATGTCCTTATACAGTGCGCGGCTATCGTGCTGGGCATCGACGCTGGCTGTGCAGGTCAGGCTCACCGACAGTGCTGCCAACAACGCAATCCTCAGTGCTGTTCGTGCCATTGACCACTGCCCTCCTTGTGGTAAATAACGGGCAGAGCCAGCACCTCATTAAACGGCGTGCCGTGGTTGAGGGTAATACGCTGTGCGCGCAATGCTTTGACGATAGCCGGGCGCTGATCCGCCCAGTCACGCAGCACAGCATCATCACCCTTTGAACCAGCTACATAGATATCCAGTCCCTGGGGAGCAGCCATCAGACGGGATAGCTTGCTATCCAGACGCCGATCACAGGACTCACAACCTATACGGGTAATAAAGGCATAGCGCGTAATCGCCGCCTTTGCCTGGGTTTTACGACCATCGACGGAATGCACTCTGGGGGTATCAGGGTAAAGCCGTTTCCAGGCATCATTGACAGCAACCTGAAACGCCAGCTCCTTGCGGGTACGTTCAAACTCGGTGCGCACGAACAGCTCTGCCAGTCGGCGCCGCTCAGCAGCATCATCTGTGCTCACACCCAAGGCGGTAATCGGGTCCAGGCCCGGTGACCAGGTGCCGCGTTCACCCGCCATCAACTCCAGATAGCGCTGGTATTCATTACTGCTCAGTCCCCACTGACTGGCCTGTTGTTGCAACTGCTGCTGTGTGCTATGTTCGGTCTGAATTTTGTTATCCGTCACCGTATCAGCGCCAAGTGGCGGGCATATCACCAACAGTGCAAACAGTGTTTGTCTGTAGCGATTCACCGTTCAGTCTCCTGCACAACTAAAGCAGAATCACACCTGCCCGTCTGGCGCGACGCCCGCTGGATAGAGCGCCGGGCAAAATCGGCATAATCCATTGCCGGATCAAATGTACTGGCCACCAGTACACCGCCACTTTTTACCTGCAATTCATATTGCCTGCCCTTGGGAATTTGATCTTTTTTGACCATCATCGAAATATTCTGGGGGGAGGTTCCCAGCACCAGAGCAACTGCACCCTGAGAACCAAAATACTCAATGACATCTGCCATTTTCATGATTGCTTACACTCCTTCCATGTCGTGCAAAATCGCAAAATTAAAATTCAACGCCGAGTAGTTTTGTCGGTTTTTACAATTAAGTTAAGTCAATGACCCTTTTTGATTGAAAAAAACAATAAATGATGATTTTCTGCATTAATTTTTTAAAAAAATCATCCTTCAAATACGTTTATTTTTAATCTTTGGAGTTCAACATTGGGGATTGCCGATAATCAAAAGTGAGGGTTTTCGGGCAGACTGGTGCGCGCTGTAGAAGCCTGTGGTTATTCAGTCAAAGAAAAAATACTGCACCAGAATCTGGCTAAAGAATTTAATATCTGCCCGCTTACCATCAACCGGATTTTGTTCTCTGATCACATCCCTGGATGGACTCAAATACCGCATTGCCAGACGGTTTAATAGTAAGTGCCGCTAAATCGACCCCGCAGCCTACATTCAGCATGTGCTGACCCATCGCAACCGCGGATACGCTGGAGAAACTGGAGGCTTTGCTACCCTGGAATGTAGTGCTGGGGAGTGTTTCAAAAAATGTGGCGCAATACTGAATAGGGCAAGTGGGTCGATTTAGTGGCGCTTACGTAAATTTTTATTTGAAAAAAGGTATATCAGGGGCAGTGTGGTACGAACCATTTTGCCTTTAGCGACAGGCCATACTGATATAAAAACAAAGTAATAACAGAAGGGATGCTATATCAGAGTTTCTTGCAAATGCAAATAATTATTATTTACTTTGTGTGGAGTGAGAAAAGATGCCTGTAAACAACAAGCCTGCTTTTAAACCAGCTGGGTAAATTTTTTTATCCTGCCTGGTACTACTAATTTTTTATTTTCAAACAGGAATTATCTAATTAATTTCTTAATTTTATGATCAGAAGATTATCAAGCTATCCATACAGGCAGCGTTTTTTTTAGCGAAATCTTAAGTTAAATCCAAGTATTAAAAGTGCTTTGTCTTAGACAAAAATTCTACCTTGCAAACAGTGTAATTGACTACCACTTAATTTCAATTTCGATACCCGACTCATCGCTTTCGACCTCGACCTCTACTTCAACCTCTACTTCATTGGGTACCTTGACACTGATCTTATGGCCATTTTGTAATAAATCGACACTATTATGCCGGGATAATGAGTCGGCAATATCACGCAAAAGATCAGCAGCCTGCTCGCGGCGCATTGTGTGTTTTTCAGTAATTTCAAGAAGATCCATACAAGCCCATACCTGTCCATTTGACAAAAATGCGAAGCTCTTTTTATCGAATCATCATGATCAGGTCAATGCCTGGTCTCATAAAATACTTATCATGAAATGCGATAGTGGAAATATAATAGTGAAATATGATTCCTGCCCTGTTTACCTCAACAGCTAATAAGGAAGCTTCAAGAACTTTGAAGCCCCACGAATAAACTCACTCCACCGTGACTGACTTGGCCAGATTTCTCGGCTTGTCCACGTCGGTACCTTTTTGCACCGCCACATGATAAGACAGTAGTTGTAAGGCAACGGTGTAAATAATCGGCTTGGTCACTTCCGGACAGCTGGGCATTGGCAAAACATGAACACGGGCTTCATCCTTGAAACCGGCATTTTTGTCAGCAAAAACGTAGAGTTCACCACCGCGGGAGCGCACCTCTTCCAGATTGGATTTCAATTTTTCCAGTAATTCGTCACCGGGCGCCACTGCTACTACCGGCATTTCTGCATCTACCAATGCCAGCGGGCCATGCTTGAGTTCACCAGCCGGGTAGGCTTCGGCGTGAATATAGGAGATTTCCTTGAGTTTGAGTGCACCTTCCTGTGCGATTGGATACTGGATGCCACGACCCAGAAAGAGGGAATGGTTTTTGAGGATAAAGCGCTCGGACAGCTGTTTGATTTGTGCATCCATCGCCAGGGTCTGTTGCACAACATCCGGCAGATTTTGAAGGGCATTCAGTAACAGACGCTCCTGCTCTGCCGATAATTTATGGCGGCGACCCAACACCATGGTCAGCATCAAAAACGCAACCAACTGAGTGGTAAAAGCCTTGGTGGAAGCTACACCCACCTCTGCACCCGCCCGGGTGAGAAAGACCAGATCGGATTCGCGGACCAGTGAACTGAAGTCAACATTGGCAATGACCAGACTGGCAATAAATTCACCCTCAGTCTGATCGCGCAGTGCGGCCAGAGTATCGGCGGTCTCACCGGACTGCGACACTGTCACCAACAAAGTGCCAGGAGTGTGTGCTCGCTTGCGATAGCGAAATTCTGAGGCCACCTCCACCTCACAGGGAATACCCGCCATTTCTTCCAGCCAGTAACGGGCTACCAGGCCGGCGTGATAGCTGGTACCGCAAGCTACAATCTGTACCGACTTCACCTGGTCGAAAATAGCATTCGCATCACGGCCAAAACGTTCATCATCGATGGTTTGATCACCATCCAGACGCAAGGTTTCAGCCAAAGCGGTCGGCTGCTCATAGATTTCCTTGAGCATGTAGTGCTCGAACTGTCCCAGTTCCACACTTTCAAGCACATCCGACACTCTGGTTTGCTCGCGCTGTACAGGTTCATCCTGTGCATCCCGGATCTCCATACTGGTTGCAGTGATACGCACCATGTCACCTTCTTCAAGGAAAATGAAACGGTCGGTCACCTGCCGCAGGGCAAGCTGATCAGAGGCGAGAAAATTTTCACCGATACCGACACCAATCACCAACGGGCTGCCAGCACGGGTGGCTATCACTTCATCCGGGTACTCAATATCAATAGCGGCGATCGCATAAGCACCTTCCAGCCGTTTTCTAACCGCACGCAATGCCTCATACAAGCTGGCATTATTGACAAGCTGCTGGTGCAACAGATGTACGATAACTTCGGTATCCGTTTGCGAATTAAAGACATAGCCCTGACCAACCAGCTCTTCACGCAGTACTTCATGGTTTTCAATAATACCGTTATGCACAATTGCCACCCGCTCACCCGAAATATGCGGGTGAGCATTGGCGGCTGAAGGTTCGCCGTGCGTTGCCCAACGTGTGTGTGCAATACCCACACAACCGTAGTGGGGGGTCAGTTCCTGCGCCCGCTCCAGTTCGCGCACCTTGCCGAGTTGACGATGCAATTGCAGATGGCGTTCGTTGTCAATCAACGCCATACCGGCTGAGTCATAACCACGGTATTCCAGACGGCGCAGACCTTCCATCAGAATTTCAGAAACTTCCCGGCGAGCTGTCGCCGCTACAATGCCACACATATTCAGCTATCCTTTTTATGTGGGCGCTGCCAGCCCTGAATATTGCGTTGTTTGCCACGGGCAACCGCCAGTTCATCGTTGGCAATCGCCTTGGTAACAGTAGACCCTGCTGCCACAAAACCACCCTGACCAACCTCTATCGGTGCAACCAGTGTGGAATTGGAACCAACAAAAGCAGAATCGCCTATCTGTGTCAGATGCTTGTTCACACCGTCGTAATTGCAAGTGATGGTGCCAGCACCGATATTGACACCGGCACCCATTATGCAATCGCCAACGTAGCTTAAATGATTGATTTTGCTGCCTTCACCAATCTGTGCTTTTTTAGTTTCAACAAAATTGCCAATACGGGCCTTGTTGGCCATTTGTGTGCCGGGCCGCAAACGGGCATAGGGGCCAACGTTACAGGCCTGACCGAGTTCGGCCTCTTCCAGGTGGCTCATGGCATGCACTGTTGAATCACTGCCAATACGACTATTGATCACTACACAGTTGGGACCAACGCAAACATTATCAGCCAGCTCTACCTTACCCTCAAAAACCGTATTGACATCGATACTGACATTGCGGCCACAGCGCAGAGAACCACGGATATCAATGCGACCCGGGTCGGCAATACGCACACCGGCACGCATGAGTTCACGCGCCTGGCGCAGCTGAAACTCACGTTCAACCTGAGCCAGTTGCAGTGGGTCATTAACACCCAGAATATCCATTTCAGAAGCAGCCAAAGAAGAAGCTACCGTTAGCCCATCGGCAACGGCCATTGGTAGAATATCCGGCAAATAATATTCACCCTGGACGTTGGCATTGCCAACCCTGGGCAAATATTTCTTGAGCAGAGCAGCTGGCGCTGCCAGCACACCGGTATTGATCTCAGTAATAGCCCGCTGCTCTTTGGAGGCATCCTTGTCTTCAACCACACCACTAAGAGCACCAGAGATATCGCGCAATATCCGGCCATAGCCACTGGCATCTGCCGCGATAGCGGTTAATAAAGCGGGCACAGAAGCAGCCTGTTCAACCAGCACTTGCAGGCTATCTGCACTAATTAAGGGGACATCACCGTACAATATCAGCACTGTTGAATCCTGCCCAATAGCAGGCATGGCTTGCAAAACAGCATGACCGGTGCCCAGACGCTCACTTTGCAATACCCAGTTCAGGCTGTTATCTGCCATGGTTTCGCTAACAATATCAGCGCCGTGGCCAACTACAACATGAATTGCAGTGGGCGAGAGTGCTTTGGCTGTATTGATAACATGACCAAGCATGGGCTTGCCGGCAACCTGGTGGAGAACTTTAGGCAGGTCTGAACGCATCCGTGTGCCTTGGCCTGCGGCGAGAATTATGATCTCTAGCTTCATACAATCTTCCCTGGATCTGGTGCATCATCCGGGTATGCAGAAGGCAGCCGGATTGCAATCAGTCTTCATGGTAGCCGCCGTTTTGGCGATTACAATGCCCTGTTTCACAGAATCAGCAAGGACTATTACCAACCCTGCAAAATTGACACACCCATGTCCCGAACAAGGCCCTTGCAGGGCCTTTATTGTTATACGACATCTATACAGACGTCGCGCCCATTCCCCCCTGATAAATAATTCTTCACTATGAAAAAGCCCGGGTTACACCCGGGCTTTTTCATAGATTCATACCTGTTGGCGCTGACTCAGCCGCGACCTGTCCGGTTCTTGAATTTGCGCAGTGTCGCCAACTGGGCACTGGCTTCAGCCAGCTGGGCAGCCGCACTGCCATAATCAAAATCACCACTTTGGTTAGTCAGTGCCTGCTCGGCTGTCCGGCGAGCCTCTTCTGCAGCAGCCTCATCAACATCTCTGGCACGCAGAGCCGTATCAGCAAGAATACTGACCACGCCTGGCTGTACTTCCAAAAATCCGCCCGAGATATAGTAAACCTCTTCTGCTCCACCATTGGTGACAATACGAACCGGCCCCGGTTTCAAGGCAGTCAGTAATGGTGCATGGCCATAGTTAATGCCAAGTTCACCCATATCACCGCTAGCGACCAGCGAGTCCACCAAACCGGAGAAGATTTCCTCTTCGGCACTGACGATATCGCAGTGTATTTGCATGGCCATAGGAACCTCTCTGCCTGTGTATTACAGGTTTTTGGCTTTCTCGAGGGCTTCGTCAATACTGCCCACCATATAGAAGGCCTGCTCCGGCAGGCTGTCATAATCACCCGCCAAAATACCTTTGAAGCCCGCGATGGTATCCTTCAAAGACACATATTTACCAGGTGAACCGGTGAATACTTCTGCCACATGGAAGGGCTGTGACAGGAAGCGTTCGATCTTGCGGGCACGGGCCACAATCTGCTTGTCTTCCTCAGACAACTCATCCATACCCAAAATAGCAATGATGTCTTTCAGCTCTTTGTAACGCTGTAATACCGATTGCACGCCACGAGCAGTTTCGTAGTGTTCACTGCCAATCACCAGCGGATCCAGCTGGCGGGAAGTGGAGTCCAGCGGGTCAACCGCAGGGTAGATGCCCTTGGCGGCAATATCACGGGACAATACTACAGTCGAGTCCAGGTGCGCGAAGGTAGTCGCTGGCGAGGGGTCTGTCAGGTCATCCGCCGGTACATAGACCGCCTGGATGGAGGTGATCGAACCTACTTTGGTAGAGGTGATACGCTCCTGCAATACACCCATCTCTTCAGCCAGGGTTGGCTGATAACCCACCGCTGAAGGCATCCGCCCCAGCAGTGCCGATACCTCGGTGCCAGCCAGAGTGTAGCGGTAGATATTGTCGACAAACAGCAATACGTCACGGCCTTCATCGCGGAACTTTTCAGCCATGGTCAAACCGGTTAGAGCAACCCGCAAGCGGTTGCCGGGCGGCTCATTCATCTGGCCGTAAACCATTGCCACTTTGGAATTACCAAGGTTTTCAACATTGACCACCTTGGACTCCTGCATTTCGTAGTAGAAGTCGTTACCTTCACGGGTCCGTTCACCAACACCGGCAAACACTGACAGTCCGCTGTGCTCAGTGGCAATGTTATTGATCAGCTCCATCATGTTGACGGTCTTGCCCACGCCGGCGCCACCGAACAGGCCCACTTTACCGCCCTTGGCGAAAGGACAAACCAGATCAATTACCTTGATACCGGTTTCAAGTAATTCCTCGGACGCCGCCAGCTCCTCATAAGTGGGTGCCTTGCGGTGGATGGAAGCACGTTCCTGCTCACCGATGGGACCACGCTCATCAATCGGATTACCCAGCACATCCATGATGCGACCCAGGGTCTCAACACCCACAGGTACAGAAATTGGCGCACCGGTATTTTCCACGGCCAGTCCGCGGGACAGACCCTCGGAAGAACCCATGGCAATGGCACGCACCACACCGTCACCCAGCTGCTGCTGAACTTCGAGGGTCAGGCCTTTTTCGGTGACGGTCAGGGCATCGTAGACCTGCGGCACGTTGTCACGTGGAAACTCCACGTCGATGACCGCACCGATGATTTGAACGACTCGTCCGCTGCTCATGTTCGGATCCTCACTTTCAAAATTTCAATTCTGTCTGCCTGCGGGCACACTGCCTGCGGACACAATGTTTTGTTCTGATTGTTTTAGCTGATAGCCGCAGCGCCACTCACAATCTCGGACAACTCCTGGGTAATCGCCGCCTGCCGTGCCTTGTTATAAACCAGCTGCAAACCATCAATCAGCTCACCGGCGTTGTCGGTGGCGTTTTTCATTGCCAACATTCGCGCCGCCTGCTCACAGGCACCATTCTCAACGACTGCCTGATAAACCTGAGACTCAACATAGCGGCACAATAGCTTTTCCAATAAATCTTTTGCATCCGGCTCGTAGATATAATCCCAGTGGTGAGCCATTTCCTTCGATTCTTCTGCCTCTAATGGCAATAGCTGCTCAACGATTGGCGTTTGTGTCATGGTATTGACAAACTCGTTACTGACCAGAAACAGGCGATCAATCCGGCCATCTTCGTAGGCATCGAGCATGGTTTTTACACCACCAATCAAATCGGCCAATGTTGGTTCTTCGCCAATATCCCGACTGGCAGAGGTGATATTACCGCCATAACTGCCAAAAAAAGCTGCTGCTTTGGCACCAATCAGACCCAGCTCAACGTCGATATTCTGATCAGCCCATTCTTTCATTGCCCGCACGGTGGCCTTGAACAGGTTGATATTCAGGCCGCCACAAAGACCACGATCTGTCGATACAACAATAAAACCTACACGCTTGACTTCACGCTCTTGCATATAGATGTGATGATATTCCGGTGCCGAGTTGGCGAGATGTCCAACCACTGCGCGCATACGCCGGGCATAGGGCTTGCCCAGTTCCATACGGTCCTGGGCCTTGCGCATTTTGCTCGCCGCTACCATTTCCATGGCGCTGGTAATTTTCTGCGTGCTCCGGATACTGTTGATCTTGGTCCGGATTTCTTTTCCGACTGCCATCTAAGCGTCCTCAGCCTTACCAGGTCTGTGTGGCTTTGAACTTCTCAATCGCCGACTTGAAGGTGGACTCCACCTCATCGTCATACTTGCCTGACTCGACAATAGCATCCATCAAAGCGCTGTGTTCGGCGTGCATATAAGCCAGCAGGGCATCTTCAAAGTCCAGCACTTTACTCACTTCGATATCATTGAGCAGACCTTCATTAGCCGCATACAGCATGACGCCCATTTCAGCGATACTTTTGGGTGAATACTGCTTCTGTTTCATCAGCTCAGTCACGCGTTCACCATGATCCAGCTGAGCCTTGGTAGCCTCATCAAGATCAGAGGCAAACTGGGAGAAGGCCGCCAGCTCACGGTATTGGGCCAGTGCGGTACGAATACCGCCAGACAGTTTTTTCATGATCTTGGTCTGGGCAGCACCACCGACCCGCGATACAGAAATACCTGCGTTCATCGCCGGACGGATACCGGCATTGAACATATCTGCTTCCAGGAAGATCTGACCATCGGTTATGGAAATCACGTTAGTCGGTACGAAGGCGGATACATCACCCGCCTGGGTTTCAATGACCGGCAGGGCAGTCAGAGAACCCGTCTGACCCTTGATCGTGCCACCGGTAAACTTCTCAACATAATCGGCGTTGACGCGAGCGGCGCGTTCCAGCAAACGGGAGTGGAGATAGAACACGTCACCAGGATAGGCTTCACGACCCGGCGGGCGACGCAGCAACAAAGAAATCTGGCGATAGGCCCAGGCCTGCTTGGTCAGGTCATCGTAAATTATCAGGGCATCTTCACCGCGGTCGCGATAATACTCACCCATGGTACAACCAGCAAAGGGTGCCAGAAACTGCATCGCAGCCGGATCAGAAGCGGTGGCGGCAACCACGATGGTATGTTCCATCGCACCGTGTTCTTCCAGTTTGCGCACTACCGAGGCAACAGAAGAGGCTTTCTGGCCAACAGCAACGTAAATACACTTAATGCCGGTACCTTTCTGGTTGATGATGGCATCAACAGCAATAGCCGTTTTACCCACCTGGCGGTCACCGATAATCAACTCCCGCTGGCCGCGACCAATTGGCACCATCGCATCAATAGCTTTGAGGCCAATTTGTACCGGCTGGTCAACCGATTGACGGGCAATAACGCCCGGTGCCACTTTTTCCAGGGCGTCGGTCTGTTTGGCCTCAATCGGACCTTTGCCGTCGATCGGGTTGCCCAGTGCATCCACTACCCGGCCCTGCATCTCGGGACCAACCGGAACTTCCAGAATGCGACCGGTACACCGGCAGGACTGACCTTCAGCCAGACCTTTATAATCGCCCAGTATGACCGCACCCACAGAATCGCGCTCCAGATTGAGCGCCATCCCATAGATACCACCATCGAATTCAATCATCTCGCCGTACATCACGTCATTCAGACCGTGAATACGGATAATACCGTCAGTAACCGAGACCACCGTACCTTCGTTGCGGGCCTCGGAAGACACATCAAGCTGGTCAATGCGCTGCTTGATAATCTCGCTGATCTCTGAAGGGTTCAGCTGCTGCATGCTCTGTTCCTCAATCCTACAAATTCATTGCTTCGGCGAGCTTGTTCAGCCTGCCGCGCACGGAGCCGTCGATTACCAGATCGCCAGCTCTGATTAATACTCCACCCAGAAGGTGCTCGTCGGTAGCTGTGGTTACATTGATATCGCGCTCAAGTTTTTTACCCAGCGCAGCGGCCAGTTTGTCACAAGTGGCTGTGTCCAGCTCAAAGGCAGATATTACTTCCACGTCCACTGATTTTTCCTGATTCGCCTTGAACAGGGCAAATTGGCTATAGATCTGTGGAAGTAAAGACAGCCGTTTATTACTGGCCAAAATGGCAACAAAGTTGCGCAGAGGCTGACCCAGCTCATCACCACAAATATCACTCAATGTTTTAGCCTGTTGCGCATCCGTCAACGCCGGATTGCCCAACACTGATTCCATAGTGCTATCGACGGTGACAGCAGCGGCGACAGCCAGCTGCTGTGCCCAGTCAGCCAGACAGCCATGTTCCTTTGCATATTCAAAGGCGGCTCTGGCGTAGGGACGTGCGAGTGTGCTCAGTTCAGCCATCGGATCCTCGCCTTAGAGTTCTGATGCGAGCTGTTCAACCAACTCGTTGTGAGCATTGCGGTCAATGCTTTTGCCAAGCACCTTTTCAGCACCAGCCAACGACAGTGCAGCCACTTGCGAGCGAAGCTGTTCGCGCGCGCGATTGCTTTCCTGTTCGATTTCTGCCTGTGCAGAGGTTTTTACACGCTCGGCTTCAATCTGTGCAGTCACCTTGGCTTCTTCCACAATCTGACCGGCGCGCTTGTTGGCAGAATCAACAATACCAGCAGCTTCAGTTTTGGCTTCTGCCAGGCGCTGAACTGCTTTTTCCTGGGCCAGTTCAAGGTCATGACTGGCACGATCAGCGGCAGCCAGGCCATCAGCAATTTTCTGTTCGCGCTCCTGCATAGCGGCCAACAATGGCGGCCAAACATACTTCATGCAGAAAACCACAAAGCAGACAAAGGCAATCATCTGCCCGATAAGCGTAAGATTAATATTCACGCCGTGCTCCTCAGTGATTACTTGGGGACTATCAGGGACAGTCCCGGGAATCGCCACTTACAAAATGTATATGGCAACTTGTACAGTAGCACCTGGCCTTAGCCAGCAACCACGAAGATCAGGTACATCGCAATACCTACACCGATAATCGGAATAGCGTCCACCAGACCGGCACCGAGGAAGAAAGTTACCTGCAGCTTGGGTGCCAATTCAGGCTGGCGGGCAGAACCCTCGATCAGCTTGCCACCAAGCAGACCCACACCAATGGCAGCACCGAGACCGCCCAGACCCATCATGATGGCGGCAGCTACGTAGATTAGTTCCATGATTTTCTCCTAACAAAGCTCAAAGGTTGATAGTTGATAAAAGGTGAATCAGTGATCCTCATGGGCCATGCTGAGATACACAATCGTCAGCACCATGAAGATGAAAGCCTGCAAAGTGATTACCAGAATATGGAAAATCGCCCAGCCGATCTGCAACAAACCCGCCGGTGCCATCCAGGCAAAACCAGCGCTGAATAGGGCAGCAATCAAAATAAAGATCATTTCACCGGCGTACATGTTGCCAAACAGACGCAAGCCAAGAGAGAAGGGCTTGGCCAGCAGGCCAACCACTTCCATAAACAGGTTGACAGGGATAAAAGCCCAATGGTTAAAGGGATTCATTGTCAGTTCTTTGACAAAACCAAAACCCTTTACCTTAATGGAGTAATACAGCATCAGGATAAATACACCCAACGCCATACCCATGGTGATATTGGGATCTGTTGAAGGCACTATCTTATGGTAACCAACACCAACAAGGCTCAGCCCCCAGGGCACCAGATCAACCGGGATCAGATCCATCAGATTCATCAGAAAAACCCAGACAAAAATTGTCAGGGCCAGTGGCGCAATCATCTTGTTGCGGCCGTGGAAAGTATCACGCACCGTACCGTCGACAAAGTCAACGATCATTTCAACAAAATTGAGCATACCTGAAGGTACGCCGGAACTGGCCTTGACGGCCATTCGCCTGAACAACCAGCAAAATAATACACCAAGGCCAACAGACCAGAGCATAGAATCAACGTGAATAGCACTAAAGCCCATGGCGGCAGCTTCTTCACCACCATGCGCCATTACCCAGGCACCGCCATCAGTAACAACAGAACCATCGTAACGCTCATAACCTGCCGGCAATTTACCATAGGTGAGATTAGTGAGGTGGTGAACAATATATTCGGATATGGTTTGGTTTTCGCCTGCCATCTAATCCAACTCTTGTGTCTGTACTTATGTAGCCACTTGTCGCCGCAACAACAACCAGCTACCCGCAATCTGTAGTACCAACATAATCAGGTAAGCACCAAACACCGCCGGCGCAAACACTGGTCTTAGCAGAATGAACAGGGCAGCAAATCCGGTTGCACTTAGCAGAAACTTCCCTACCTCACCTGCATACATGGAGCGGACCGCAAGACGGGTGTTGATCGCTCCCTTAAAACGGAATGCCCTTACAGCAAACCAAGCCTGTGGAATAATAGCCACCAATCCGCCACACAATGCTGATAATCCCCAGCTTTGGTCCGACAGAGATAACAACAAACAGGCTGGCAACAGAATCATCAACTGAAGCAAACTGATCAGGTAAGCCGGTGGTATCGCAATCGGGCGCCCCCGAACCATTTTCACCATGACTCGATACCCATACAATCACGCCTGACCTGCAAACCTGATCACCCATTGTTGTTCCTTTCAGGCGCGCGTATTATAGGCGGACTGGTACAGGGGTTCAACCGGGCCGGGAACCTAAAAATCAGGACTTTTCCCTGTAAGTTCACCGCAGAATCTGTATTTTACGCGGTCTTTTAAAATCGAAATTGAAGAATCTACACACTATCTGGTGGTATAAAAAATCATAAGACACTATATAAAGGAAATATCTTTATAAAACATCTATTTGATATGACTTAAAATTCCATCCAGCTCATCCAGACTGTTATAAGTCAATACCAGCTTGCCGGCACCTTTGGCACCGTGCTGGATATTCACCTTTGCCCCCAGGCGCTGAGACAAATCATTTTGTAACTGACGAATGTTGGGGTCATGACTGGCGGGTTGTTCCGTTCTGATTGACCCGGGAGTTTGCAGTTTGCGCACCAGTGCTTCAGTCTGGCGCACAGATAAACTTTTGCCAACAACTGTTCTGGCAGCCTGTGATTGTTCATCGCCTTCCAGTCCCAACAGAGCCCGGGCATGACCCATCTCCAGATCACCTCGCTCAAGCAGCACCCGCACATCATCCTGCAAGCTCATCAGACGCAGCAAATTAGTTACTGTTGAGCGGGATTTACCCACTGCCGTAGCCACTTCAGCCTGAGTCAGTTCAAATTCTTTTTGCAGGCGTTGCAGGGCGATAGCCTCTTCCATCGGATTGAGGTCTTCACGCTGAATATTTTCAATCAAGGCCATAGCAATGGCAGCTTCGTCAGGTACCTCGCGGATAACAGCCGGTATTTCATCCAAACCAGCCAGCTGGGTAGCACGCCAACGACGCTCACCGGCAATAATTTCATATTTGCGGTCAGAGATGGGTCGCACGACAATAGGTTGCATAACACCCTGGGCTTTAATGCTGTCAGCCAACTCTTGCAGGGATGACGGGTCCATATCCCGGCGCGGCTGATACTTACCACGCTGTATGAGGTCAATCGGTAAACGCCGCAGCGAGTGATCACCCGTGCTGCTATTGTTTTTTTCAGCAGAATCGATTGCTTCACGCGCGCTACTGGAAGCACCCAGTAAAGCATCCAGACCACGTCCCAGGCCGCGTTTTTTCGCTGACATTATGCTTCTCCGTAAAGATCAGTAGCCAGAGCTTTCAGCCAGGGCTTGCCATCCTTGTTTTCACTGCGCCGGATAATTTCTCCAGCCAGAGCCATATATGCCTTGGCACCCCGGGAGTGACGATCGTAGTACATTACCGGCACACCATGACTGGGTGCCTCTGCCAACCGTATATTGCGGGGAATAACCGTGCGATAAACTTTTTTGTCAAAATGTTCGTGCAGCTGAGAGGACACTTCGTTGGTCAGGCTGTTGCGAGGGTCATACATTGTTCGTAGGATGCCTTCAATTTCCAGATCAGGATTGACTGCCTGACTAACCTGTTCAATGGTTCCCAGCAGGGCCGACAGACCCTCCAAAGCGAAGTATTCACACTGCATTGCAATCAACACACCATCAGCAGCTACCAAGGCATTGAGGGTGAGCATATTCAAAGAGGGTGGACAGTCAATCAGAATATAATCATAGAGACTGTCAACCTGTTTCAATGCCAGACGCAGGCGACGCTCGCGGTTGTCAATTGCCAGCAATTCCACTTCAGCCGCTGTCAAATCACCGTTAGCGGGTAATACAGAAAAAGCCTTTTCAGCAGCCTGTACGGTAACAGAAGTTACACTGGCCTCATGCACCAGTACATCGTATATACTGCTTTCGACGGCATGTTTATCAACGCCGGAGCCCATAGTGGCATTGCCCTGCGGATCCAGATCAACCAGCAAAACCCGTTTTTTGGTAATAGCCAGTGACGCGGCAAGGTTAACACTGGTCGTGGTTTTACCAACACCTCCCTTCTGATTGGCTATCGCAATAATTCTGGCCACTTAGCTTAATCCTCTTGTTAGCCTTGCGTTTTTGCACGCTTGTTTTCACACAAGGCCATCGTCACCAGATGACGTTGCTCCTGTAAACCCGGCACTGACAGTGGTGTAACCGAAAGAACACGACAGCACTGATTGATACCCCTCAGCTCCTGTTCTGGATAAATCCCTTTCAGGGCCAGAAAACAGCCATCGTCTGCCAACAGGTGAGCACAGGCATCAACCATATCACTCAAAGAGGCAAAAGCACGCGACAGTACCGTATCAAATGCCTTTAAAGGCTGATAATTTTCTACCCGGGTATGATGCACAGTCATATTAGCCAAGCCCAGAACAGTTTTCACCTGGAACAAAAACCGGGTTTTTTTGCCATTGCTGTCAAGTAGATGAAATGCCCGTTCAGGAAAGGCAATAGCCAGTGGCACACCGGGCAAACCCGCACCGGTACCCACATCAATTAATTGTTGCCCCTTTAGTAAAGGCGCCACTACCAGGCTGTCCAGCAGGTGCTTATGGATCATCTCACGTGGATCGCGTATCGCACTCAGGTTGTAAGTACGATTCCACTTCTGTAACAAAACCAGATATGCAAGCAGCTGATCCAGTTGTTCATCGCCAAGTACCAAAGGAATTTGTTGACAACCCTCAATCAGCCATCGCCGCCATTGTGTCTGATCAAGGAGACTCATCTGCTCACTCATGCTGAACGTTTATCATTACCTGTCGTTGCCAGCAGGCCACGCTTTTTCAGATAAATTAGTAACAGCGATACCGCCGCCGGTGTTACTCCGGGAATCCGACTGGCACGAGCCAGCGTTTCGGGCTGGACCTGTTCGAGTTTTTGCCGTACTTCATGGGATAAGCCATCAACGTCTGCATAGTTCATATCTGCAGGTAAACGCCGGTGTTCAAAGCGGCGCAGACGATCAATCTCTTCCTGCTGCCGATCAATATAACCGGCATATTTAGCCTGAATCTGTATCTGCTGTGCAGCCTGTTCATCATCCGTTGGCTGCCCCTTGAGCGAAGCCACATCAGCGTAGCTCAATTCCGGCCGTCTGAGCAGATCAGCCAGTGAATACTCCCGGGACAAGGGCTTGCCCAGGCGCATTTCGAGGCGTCTGGCTTCATCGGTATCAGGGTGAACAAAAGTACTCGCTAAACGGGTATTCTCCCGTTGCATTGCCTCGCGCTTGCGCTCGAATCGTATCCAGCGTTCATCATCTACCAAGCCCAGAGCACGACCCTGTTCTGTCAGACGCAAATCGGCATTATCTTCACGCAGTAACAGCCGGTATTCGGCCCGCGAGGTGAACATGCGATAGGGCTCAGTAGTACCCAGCGTAATTAAATCATCCACCAGAACACCAATATAAGACTCATCCCGGCGCGGACACCAGGCCTGTTCACCTCTGACTGCCAGAGCGGCATTAAGCCCGGCCAGCAGCCCCTGGGCACCGGCTTCTTCATAGCCTGTGGTGCCATTGATCTGACCGGCAAAATACAGGCCGGGCACCGCCTTGGTTTCCAGTGAAGCGCGCAAATCACGAGGATCGAAAAAATCGTATTCGATAGCATAGCCAGGGCGGGTAATGTGAGCCTGTTCAAAACCAGCTATCGAGCGCACCAGTTGATACTGAATATCAAAAGGCAGGCTGGTAGAGATACCGTTTGGGTAAAGTTCCGTTGAACTCAAACCTTCCGGCTCAATAAAAACCTGGTGGGAGTTTTTATCTGCAAAGCGGTGAATCTTGTCTTCTACACTGGGGCAGTAACGCGGGCCAACACCCTCAATTACGCCGGAAAACATCGGCGAGCGATCGAGACCGGAACGAATAATCTCATGAGTATGCTCATTCGTGTGAGTGATCCAGCAACAACGCTGCTCAGGATGCTCAGCAGCAGAGCCAAGAAAGGACATCACTGGTACAGGCGTATCCCCCCACTGCTCCTGTAAGTTGGAAAAATTGACTGAGCGGGCATCAATACGCGGAGGTGTACCTGTTTTCAGACGCCCAACACGAAGGGGCAACTCCCGTAATCGTTCAGCCAAAGCGATAGATGGCGGATCACCCGCACGACCACCGGCGCTGTTTGCAAGTCCGATATGCAATTTTCCACCGAGGAAAGTACCCGTTGTCAACACCACCTGCTGTGCCCGAAAGTGCAAGCCCATCTGAGTAATGACACCACACGCCCGGCCCTGCTCAATCACCAGGTCATCAACTGCCTGTTGAAAAACACAAATGTTCGGCTGTTTTTGCAATATTTCGCGGATAGCATTGCGATAGAGTACACGATCGGCCTGTGCGCGGGTGGCCCGTACTGCAGGTCCCTTGCGGGCATTGAGTATGCGAAACTGGATACCGGCCTGGTCAGTTGCTCTGGCCATGGCCCCACCAAGCGCATCGATTTCTTTAACCAGATGGCTTTTACCAATACCCCCAATAGCTGGATTACAGGACATTTGC
The DNA here is from genome assembly GCA_047974765.1 of Parahaliea sp. Lineage (GTDB taxonomy): Bacteria > Pseudomonadota > Gammaproteobacteria > Pseudomonadales > Halieaceae > JBKECP01. Next base: position 33,912 of record JBKECP010000015.1, read on the forward strand.
CCGAGTGTATCGATACTGTGAGTCAACAACAAAGTCGAACAGCCCATACGGGCTGCCGCCAAGGCAGCCTCAGTACCTGCGTGACCACCGCCGATTACGATCACATCAAAGTGTTGGGGGTGTTCCACAACTGTAGTCCTGGCCAGTGGCGATTAATGGATTAAAGCGACTCAAAAGGGCATCGATTATACGTTGTGCCTCTGCCTTGCACAAAAATGATCTATGGCAATTTTGCTGTCCCGCCTGTTTAACATTTCAGTTGGCTGAAGAATCCATCTGAAAAAGATCCCAAGTTTTTAATTATCTATTTAATTAAATATATTCTTATATAAGTAATTTTATTATTGTTGTAGTTATAAGGGGCACTATATCTGTGGTTATGTCTATTTTATCTATAAATATCAATATCTTATAGATATAAAAAGACTGTGATAAACCCTGCTTTTATAAGGGTGAAAGCTCTTGTCGAACTGGTGAGGAAATGGGTACAAAATACAAGCGACCTTGAAATCTCTGACTTATCCCGATTTCGTTCTGCCTGTATTCATCAATGTATCCTGTGTTTATGCACAAATTACCTGTCTGTCTGGCGTTGATGGTATTAACGCTAAAAAAAATTGTGAAAGAGTTGTTTGTCAGTTGTGGATAAAGGGGGGGGTTATTACTTTGTGTATGAATCTGTTGGTAACTACTGAGAAACCTGTTTTTAACCAGGATATTATTTGTGGCCATTCCATAATGGGCGCTTTTACAATATTCCTGTCCCCTTTTGATAAAGCCTTTTTAGTAAATATTACTGTTCAGCGGAATTTACATGCGTATTTTATTTACCTCTATTAATCCAGTCTGGCTGGCTGTGTCTGGTGCTGTGGGTATGGCCACAATGGGGGTGATGTCGCGCCTGTCTGGTGTGGGTGCTGAGATTATTACTTTTTACCGTTTAGCGGTTGCTGCATGGTTGGTAGGCGTCCTGTTGATTGTATTAAAACAGTGGAATGGATGCCGTCCTCACTTGCTTACCCTGATTTCAGGTATTTTGCTTGCAGGTTTTATTGTATTTTATGTGCGGGCGATGGATCACACGACTATGGCTAATGCTGTGCTGATGGTTTATTTGGCACCGCCAGTGGCCGCATTGGCTGGACACTTTATCTGGCGTGAATATCTCAATATATGGCAGTGTCTGTGTATTGCCGGAGCACTGTTTGGTTTTTCCATGATCATGGAATTCAGACTGATACTTACAGATAGAGAGATGAAAGGGCTGTTCTTTGCTGTATTGGCACTACTTTGTTATGCCACTTTTATACTGTGCAATCGCCATCATCGGGAGACATTGCCTCCATTGCAGGTGATTTTCTGGCAGTTACTGATGGGGGCACTGGTAATGCTTTTTGTAACAGGATTAAAACCTTTATATATAAAGTCATCGGCCATCCCCTGGATGTTATTAACTGGTCTGATACCGGGTTTTTTAGCATTGACTTTTACCGTTATCGCCATACAGAAAATGTCTACGGCAGAATTTGGTACATGGGCTTATACTGAACCAGTGGCTGTCATTGTTTTTGGCTGGTTGCTGTTTGATGAATCAATGACGCTGTTACAATTGAGTGGTTGTGCTGTGATTATTATGGCCGGTATTTCCCAGACTCTGATTGTGCGTTTTTCTGGCTTTAATGAAACAGACAATATTTTGTGAAAATTATAAAAAGTGAATATAAAAATATAGTTGGATTTTTATATAAATTTTTTATGTATGTAATTTGATATTTATATTGTCGTATATTAAAGGCGCTTAAAGACAGTAACCTTACCATATATGATTAAACCGATGCCGCGACATTGCCAGATTGGCATGGTTTCGATCAATAACAGGATACAGAAATCACTTCCCAATACAAAAACTGGAAAAAATTTCACCCAGTAATTCATCACTGCTGATAGCACCGGTAATTTCACCAAGACTGTTGTGGCAGTAGCGCAGATCTTCCGCCAGTAATTCGTCGGCACCGGTTCCATTAAGTTGTTGGCGGCACTGTTTGAGATAGTCGGCGGCCTTGTCCAGTGCTTGTAAGTGGCGGCGTCTGGCGCTGAAGCACGAAGCAGCACTTTCACTAAAGCCCATACATTGTTTAAGATGTTTACGCAGCAGTGTCATTCCCTGGCCGGTTTTAGCTGAGAGGCTGATTCTTGTGTTACCTGTATGTTCACTGAGGTTTTCGGGGAGGTCACTCAAATCAGCTTTGTTGAGGATGATGGTGACTGGAATATTCTGGGAAATCTGTCGCACCTTGTCTGGCCAGAAAGCATCTCCAGACAAGTCAATATCTGACGACTGGCTGTCAACAACCAGTAAAATACGATCAGCTGATTGTATTTCCTGCCAGGCCCGACGAATACCTTCCTGTTCCACTTCATCAGTGGATTCACGCAAACCTGCAGTATCGACTATGTGCAGGGGCATACCATCAATTTGGATATGTTCGTGCAGTACATCCCGGGTGGTGCCGGCAATGGGTGTAACGATAGCAGTATCCTGACCGGCCAATGCGTTGAGCAGACTGGATTTGCCGGCATTGGGTTTACCTGCAATAACCAGTTTCATGCCTTCCTGCAACAAACTGCCTTGACGGGCACTGCTGTGCACCTTATTCAGTTGCTGTTCTATGGCAGCCAACTGATTTTCTACCTGAGCGTCAGCCAGAAAATCAATGTCCTCTTCAGGAAAATCAATGGTCGCTTCGACATAGACCCGTAATCGGGTAAGCTGATTCATCAGGCTGTCAATTTCATGTGAAAAAGCTCCCTGTAGAGAGCGACTGGCACTGCGGGCAGCTTCTTCAGTGGAGCTATTGATCAGGTCGGCAATAGCTTCAACCTGGGCCAGATCGAGCTTGTCATTCAAAAAGGCCCGTTCGGAAAATTCTCCTGCCCGGGCTAGCCTAGCGCCGGCTGTGATACAGGTTTTTAGTAATAAATCGAGAATTACCGGACCACCATGACCTTGCAGTTCGACTACATCCTCACCGGTAAAAGAATAGGGAGCGGCAAAGTAAAGAGCGATGCCATTGTCCAGAATATCGCTCTTGTTATCATCGCGCCTATCGTAAAACTGGCAGAAATGAGCCTGACGAACTTTTAAGGTGCGTCCGCAAATATGCTCACCAATACTGCGTGCTTGTGGGCCTGACAGTCTGATAATACCAACGCCACCACGGCCTGAGGCGGTAGCAATGGCAGCAATGGTGTCAGTATTAAATGACACTTATTTAAGTACCATTTGTGTCTTTATCCATGATTTTTGCTGCCTGTTGCTCAGGCTTTGGCATCTGCCATCTCAATCTGACGGGTGATATACCACTGCTGCGCGATGGATAACAGATTGTTGACTACCCAGTACAGCACCAGACCCGAGGGGAACCATAAGAAGAAGAAAGTGAATACCACGGGCATCCACTGCATGATTTTGGCCTGCATAGGATCAGGGGGTGTCGGGTTCAGTTTCTGCATAAACCACATGCTGGCACCCATAATCAGTGGCAGGATAAAGTAAGGGTCCATTACGGACAGATCTTTAATCCATAAAAAGAAGGGTGCGTGGCGCAGTTCATAGCTTTCCATTAATACCCAGTAAAGCGCTATGAATACGGGCATCTGGATGAGAATAGGTAAGCAACCACCCAGAGGGTTGATTTTCTCCTTGCGATAAAGATCCATCATCGCCTGGGATTGCTTTTGCTTGTCATCGCTATATTGTTCACGCAGGGCGGTGATTTTGGGTGCCATCTTGCGCATATTAGCCATCGAGCGATAACTGGTGGCCGACAGTTTGAAAAAGACCGCCTTGATAATTACCGTCAGTAAAATAATGGCTACACCCCAGTTGCCTACAAAGGTGTGAATCCAGGTCAATAGCCAGAACAGGGGCTGGGCTATCCACCACAGCCAGCCATAATCGACACTTAAATCGAGATAGGGAGAAATTTCCTTCAAGCGGGGTTGGTCTTTTGGGCCGGCGTAAAAGCGTGCATTAACAGTGATACTCTCACCGGGATCAACACCAAAAGTTGGACTGATAAAACCGGCAATATTGAAGCCGCTGGTTGTAACACGGGTACTATAGGTGTGTGTTTGTTCAGGATTGGGAATCCAGGCACTCAAAAAATAGTGCTGAATCATGGCAATCCAGCCACCGGGCAATTGCTTTTTAAAAGGTTCTTCGCTCATATCCTGGAAGCTGAATTTGCTGAAACGATCGTCCGGTTGGGTAATAGCCGCGCCCAAAAAGGGCTGAATGCCCATATTGCCGTTGGCGGCATTAGGTGCCGGACTGCTATCACGTTTGAGTTGACCGTAGAGATTGGCTGAAAAACGCTGGTTGCCGTTGTTACTAACGATGTAATCAATATTTACGAGGTAGTGACTGCGCTGGAAGGTAAAGCGTTTGATTACTTCTATGCCATCACTATCGTTGTATAAAAGGTCAACGATAAGTTCATCCTGACCCTCAGCCAGTTCATAACGGGACTGGGCGCTGTGATAAACAGCCCGTTTGGGGCTGTCAATACCATTTGGACCAATCAGGCCACTTTGAGCAACATAGGTACGGTTCTGGTTTTTTTCCAGAAGGACAAAAGCATCTCCTTCAAGTTCATCCAGATGTTCAACCAAAGCCAGCTCAATAATATCGCCACCATTGAGATCAATAGCGAGCTGCAATTCGTCGGTAAAGACCTGGACAATATTGCCATTGCCGCTGTTGTTTGTTACCTGCGGTGTATCTGTAGCTATACCTTCGGTTGTGCTGACATCGGGTATATCGTCATTATCTGTTGCTTCTGATGTCAGGGTTTGTGCCGGTGTGTCGCTGCTGGTGGCATGAGTATCGGTCAACCGGGAAACCACAGGTGTCTCCTGGCCAGATTTGGTTTCCTTGAAGGCAACCCAATTGGTCAGCAGCATGAATGACAGGGCGCCAATGGCAACAATCAGCAGAGTACGTTGCAAATCCATAACGGTGTTCGCTGGTCAATGGTTAGAAGAACAGGGGGGGACCGGGTCCACACCACCTTCGTGCCAGGGATGGCATTTCGACAGGCGTTTCATGCCCAACAAGCTGCCTTTTATCACGCCGTGTTCTTCAATAGCCTGACAGGCGTAGGCAGAACAACTGGGATAAAAACGACAGTTATTACCGAGAAAAGGGCTCAGACAGAGCTGATAAAAGGAGATCAATCCTGTAAAGAGGCGTTGCATGATCTTTACTGTTTCCTTTGGGCACGCGGTTTTGAAATACCCTGGGCCAGTTTGTGCCACTGCTGGCGCAATATAGAGGATAGCTCGGTATTATCCAATTGATCGATACCTCGTCTGGCCAATACCACAACATCCATTGAGGGGGTGGCCTGTGGTTGCTGGCGAAACATTTCCCGGGTCAATCGTTTGATACGGTTGCGTTGTACCGCCAGCCGTACATTTTTTTTAGCAACAACTAAACCCAGGCGATGCCTGGGTTGTTGGCTGGTTCGCGCCAGCAGCAGAACATATTTGTGAGAGGCCTTTGCCTCGGCGCCGTCAAATACCCGACTAAAATCACTGGTAGTGAGCAGGCGCTTGTTTCTTGTAAAGGAAACAGGACTAAAGTCACAGTTAACCTTGCTGAAATCACTACTCACTCAGTTAGTGGTGATCAGGCTGAAAGCTGCTTGCGGCCTTTGGCGCGACGGCGGTTTAAAACCTGGCGGCCATTCTTGGTTGCCATACGGGCACGAAAGCCGTGAGTGCGTTTGCGCTTGAGCACGCTGGGCTGAAAAGTTCTTTTCATGTTTACAATTCCACTTAATAACTTGGCTGACCTGAAATCTCATCCATTATTACACGTATATAGATAATAATGAGAAATGAGAGCAGGCCTGAAAAAAGGGTGGATATTCTAGTGAAATGTGCTTGCTAATACAATGTAAAGCAATGATTTTTTATGGGTTTGGGTGTTATTGCCTGCGCTTCAGGAGCCTGGGCTTAAAGTCAATCAGATAGCGGTCCATATCATTCAGTGCACATTTTTCAAAAAAGATATTAACAGTTTATCCACATAATAAATTACTTTGAAAAAGTATTTTTTTTATAGCTTAAGCCCTCCTTTTATAGTTGTAAGATGCTGATTTTTAAAAATAAAGAAAATTTCAACTGATTGTACTTTTTTGTGGATAAGTCTCTCAGCCAGGGGTATGATTTCACTCCAGTCACTGGTTTGTAGTGGCAGTTATAAGAATTTATCAACACATCACAATCCATCGCCCAACAAGGCAGATGTGATAATCAGGGGGATGGTTTGCCCGAAGTTGTTTGGCCTGACATTGTCTGGCAAAGGTGTGTGGATCGCCTGCAGAGCGAGCTACCTTCACAGCAATTCAATACCTGGATTCGTCCCTTACAGGCGAACCATGATGGCCGGATGCTGACCTTGTTTGCACCCAATCGTTTTATCAAGGATTTTGTTGCCAGCAAGTTTTCTTCCCGCATTGGTGAATTAATACAGGAACTGGAGGGCGAGCAGGCACCAGAGGTGGTATTGGAGATTGGCCAGGGCGGCAGTCAGGGGGTAAGTATCAGTAGTGCAATACCTCCTCAGGCGCCACCACCTGTAAATATTGCTATAAGCAAACCCTCACACCTTACTCCGGCAGTATCAGGCTTGGCGGTCAGTGCTGGTGTTACTGCTGCATCTGTATCAACGACGGCAGATAGGCGCGGATCTGCTCTATTAACACCTGCCGTGGCCAGTCAGCAAAATAATGATAAAAAAGAGACAGCTGCTACCGTCCAGCAAGGCAGTAATCTGGTAGAGAGCTATACGTTTGAGCGTTTTGTTGAAGGTAAGTCAAACCAGTTGGCGCTAGCGGCAGCACGGCAGGTGGCAGAAAATCCTGGTGTTGCTTATAACCCCCTCTTTTTATACGGCGGTGTTGGTTTGGGCAAGACCCATTTGATGCACGCTGTTGGACACGCGCTAAAGGCCCGCAATCCTTCTGCCAAAATTGCTTATTTGCATTCTGAGCGCTTTGTGGGTGATATGGTCAAGGCATTACAACTCAACGCTATCGGTGAGTTTAAACGCTATTATCGTTCTCTTGATGCACTGTTGATTGATGATATTCAGTTTTTTGCCAAAAAGGATCGTTCTCAGGAAGAGTTTTTCCATACCTTTAACGCACTGCTTGAGGGTGGCCAGCAAATGATCCTGACCTGTGATCGTTACCCCAAGGAGATCGATGGTCTGGAAGAGAGGCTCAAGTCCCGTTTCGGTTGGGGATTAACAGTGGCGGTAGAGCCGCCGGAGCTGGAAACCCGGGTGGCTATCTTAATGAACAAGGCTAGCCAGGCTGAGGTTGAATTACCGCCAGAGGCGGCCTTCTTTATTGCACATCGTATTCGTTCCAATGTCAGGGAGCTGGAAGGTGCACTGAAAAGAGTGATAGCGAGCGCCCACTTCACAAATAGAAAAGTCGATATAGATCTGATCAAAGATAGCCTCAAGGATTTATTGGCTCTGCAGGACAAGCAGGTAACGCTGGATAATATTCAGCGTACTGTTGCGGAATATTACAAAATAAAAGTGGCCGATTTGATGTCGCGTCGGCGCAGCCGTTCTGTCGCCAGACCACGGCAGGTGGCAATGGCTCTGGCCAAAGAATTAACCAATCACAGTTTACCGGAAATTGGTGATGCTTTTGGTGGTCGGGATCACACGACAGTTTTACACGCATGCCGTAAAATCAAAGAGCTTCGTGAATCCAATTCTGATATTCGGGAAGATTACAAAAATCTTCTGCGATCACTGACCACTTAAATTGTGGTTATGACTAAAGTTGAATGAATGAGAATTTATTACATCCTTTACCAATAGGCCATGCCAATAGGCCATGCCAATGGGCTGTTAATGGCTAAGATTTTGTCTTAAGCTATTGAAATTAAAGGAAATAGTAATAGCGCTTTAGTATTTTTTAGAAAGTGATCCAGTATAGTTGGGCACAAGCTGTTCGATTACCAGGTTAATAATCGAGTCGCTACTGCTATTAATACGATATTTTCAAGTACTTGCCGGTTTGGCAACACAAGGAATACAACAATTTATGAAATTTGCAGTTTCCCGGGATGCCTTACTTAAACCTTTGAATTTGGTAGCGGGTGTTGTTGAGCGCCGTCAAACGCAGCCAATACTTGCCAATGTGTTACTTTCGTTGGAGGGGGATCGCCTGTCATTAACAGGCACTGACCTGGAGGTGGAACTGATTGGTCGTGTGCAATTACCGGCGGCGGGTGAGGATGGTGAAATTACTGTACCGGCACGCAAGCTTGTCGATATTTGCAAGTCCCTGTCAGAAGGGGCAGATATAGAGTTTGTGCTGAGTGACAGTAAGGTGACGATTCGCTCCGGTCGCAGCCGTTTTACACTCTCAACTCTGTCTGCCAGAGATTTTCCAAATGTTGAAGACTGTTTGGGTACCCATCAATTCAGCCTGAAGCAGGGTGAATTGCGTCGATTGATTGATCGTACCAGTTTTGCCATGGCTCAGCAGGATGTCCGTTACTATCTCAATGGTATGCTTTGGGAATTAAAAGCTGGCCGTATGCGGGTTGTAGCAACAGATGGTCACCGACTGGCAATGTGTACGCTATCTTCAGCTCTGGACACGACAGACAACAATACGCAAGTAATTTTGCCTCGCAAAGGTGTGTTAGAACTGTCTCGCCTGTTAATTGATGAAGACGAGATGATTAGCGTTGTGCTAGGCGCTAATCATATTCGGGCCACGACTGATGACTTTAGTTTTACTTCCAAGTTGGTCGATGGCAAGTTTCCTGATTATGAGCGTGTATTGCCTCAGATGCCTGATAAAGTGGTACTCGGTTCCCGACAGGAACTTCGTCAGGCTTTTATCCGTACAGCTATTCTGTCGAATGAAAAATATCGCGGAGTTCACCTGAAGCTACTTGATGGCAGCCTTGAAATTGTCGCTAATAACCCTGAGCAGGAACAGGCTGAGGAAAGCGTACCTGTAAATTATCAGGGGGCAGGTCTCGAAATTGGTTTTAATGTCAGCTATGTACTGGACGTTCTGGGTGTACTTAGTGGCGAACAAGTAAAAATGTCACTCTCTGATTCTAATAGCAGTGCATTACTTGAGGAGTCTGATGGCGGTGATTCAGTTTACGTTGTTATGCCGATGCGACTCTAATGATACTTTTTACTGGGCTAGTTATTTGTAATATAACTGGCTCACATCCTTCTTCCTGTTTTTCAATATTTTCTGTGCTTTTCTTTAAATTGGGTGCTGTGTGCCTCTGAAATCACTTGATATTTGTCATGTGCGTAATTTACGGCAAGTTTCATTGAACAATATCAAGCGCATCAATCTTTTTTATGGCACAAATGGCAGCGGGAAAACCAGTGTGCTGGAAGCTGTCCATATGTTGGCTATGGCCCGCTCTTTTCGCGGAAGCAGTCCGAAAACCTTGATTAGTCATGGTGAAAATACATGCCTTGTCCATGGCATTGTTAGCCGTGAACTCTCTTTGGGTAAAATTTCCCTGGGCGTTCAGCGAGGTCTGGATGGCTCGATTCTATTGCGAGCCAATGGCGAAAATTTGCAGGCTGTCGCTTCTTTGGTTGAGTATTTACCACTACAAGTGATTAATGCTGTCAGCTTTGATCTTCTTACTGGTGCGCCGACAGCTAGGCGGCAGTATTTGAATTGGGGGGTGTTCCACGTGGAACATGGTTTTTTTGATGAATGGCAGCGTTTTCAGCGCTGTATTAAACAGCGGAATACCTGCCTTCGCCGTGCTAAACTGACTGCCCGGGATTTATCTGCCTGGACCAGAGAGTTGGCTCGTTCAGGCACTTTGCTGAACGAGTATCGAAAGCATTATTTTGCCAGATTGGCACCTCTGTTTCGGGAAATAGTCGAGCGTTTACTGCCAGACATGGGGGTATTTGAACTTCATTTTCGGCAAGGTTGGGATAAACGCTTGAGCTTTGAGGATGCTTTGCTGGCAACGCAGACTTCTGATAAGGAAAGAGGCTTCACTCAGGTTGGCCCTCAGCGGGCTGACCTGCGTATTGTTTATAATGAGCGCCAGGCGGCGGATGTGCTCTCGCGGGGGCAGCAAAAGCTGGTGGTTTGTGCCTTGAAGTTGGCACAGGGTCAGCTATTGCAAGAGGTGACGGGCTACAGCTGTACTTATTTGGTAGATGACCTGCCTTCTGAACTGGATGAAGCACATTGCCGACGGGTTTGTGAGGAGCTGAAACAATTAAATGCACAGATTTTTATGACATGTGTGGATGTTAATCAGCTGCCTTCTGTTTGGCCTCAAGATATCTCTGCTGTATTCCACGTGGAACATGGCAAGGTGGAATATGAAGGGGCAATGGCACTATCTATAAATAAAACTGAGCGTTTTATTTAAGATTTTGCTGATTTTTATGGTTAAATTTTTTAAATAGCTCAAAGCTCTTTTTTAAGAGTAAGAGTTTGGGCAGGAAAGAGAGTCTAAGTAACAATGACTGAACAAGAACACAATTATGATTCCTCAAGTATCAAAGTTCTGAAAGGACTTGATGCTGTACGTAAACGGCCAGGCATGTATATTGGTGATACTGATGATGGCACGGGATTGCATCATATGGTTTTTGAGCTAGTCGATAATTCTATCGATGAGGCACTTGCCGGTCATTGTTCACAAATTGACATTACTATCCACCCGGATGAATCTGTCACAGTTGGTGATGATGGACGAGGTATTCCCACTGAGATGCACGAAGAGGGTGTATCTGCTGCTGAAGTTATTATGACGGTTCTCCATGCCGGCGGTAAATTTGATGACAACACCTATAAAGTCTCTGGCGGTTTGCACGGTGTTGGTGTTTCCGTAGTTAATGCCCTCTCGGAGGAGTTGACGCTGACTATACGCCGTGAAGGTAAGCGCTATGAGCAAATTTATCATCACGGTGTCCCACAGGCGCCATTGGCAGAGATAGGTACAACGGATTCAACGGGTACACGGGTACGCTTTAAGCCTTCTGCTGAAACTTTCACGAATATCGAATTCCATTTTGATTTACTGGCTAAACGCTTAAGAGAACTAGCCTTTCTTAACTCAGGCGTTTGTATCGTGCTCAAAGACGAGCGCAGTGGTAAAGAAGAGAGTTACCAATATGAAGGTGGTTTAAATGCTTTTGTTGATTACCTGAACCAGAATAAAACATTAATTAATAAACCCTTCCATTTTCAGGTAGATGCTGAAGGTGGTATTGGTGTTGAAGTAGCTCTGCAATGGAATGACTCTTTTCAGGAAAATATTTTCTGTTATACCAACAATATTCCCCAGCGCGATGGTGGTGCCCACCTGGCAGGTTTTCGCGCTGCCCTCACCCGCAGTCTGAATGCTTATATTGAACGTGAAGGTCTGGCTAAAAAAGCGAAGGTCAATACTACCGGTGATGATGCCCGTGAAGGTTTAACGGCGATCATCTCGGTAAAGGTTCCCGATCCGAAGTTTTCTTCTCAAACCAAGGACAAGCTGGTTTCCTCAGAGGTGAAGACGGCTGTAGAACAGGCCATGAATACTTTCTTCAATGATTATCTGCTTGAAAACCCGCAGGAAGCCAAAGCGGTTGTTGGCAAAATGCTGGATGCTGCCCGGGCACGGGAAGCTGCCCGCAAAGCCAGGGAAATGACCCGTCGCAAAGGTGCTCTGGATATCGCCGGTCTGCCTGGTAAGCTGGCCGATTGCCAGGAGAAGGATCCCGCTCTGTCAGAACTCTATCTGGTGGAGGGCGATTCAGCGGGTGGTTCTGCCAAGCAGGGACGCAATCGCCGGTTCCAGGCAATCTTGCCGTTAAAAGGCAAGATTCTGAATGTTGAAAAGGCCCGCTTTGACAAAATGCTTGGCTCTGCTGAGGTTGGCACTATTGTAACGGCCCTGGGTTGTGGCATTGGCAAGGATGAATTTGACCCTGACAAGTTGCGTTATCACAGCATTATTATTATGACGGATGCTGATGTTGATGGGTCTCATATTAGAACTTTATTATTGACTTTTTTCTTCCGTCAAATGCCGGAACTGATAGAACGGGGTCATATCTATATTGCGCAACCGCCGCTATATAAAATTGCCAGGGGCAAGCAACACCACTATCTCAAGGATGATGATGCGCTGCGCGTACATTTGACGCAGTCGGCACTGGATAATGCGGCTGTTTATGTCAATGCGGATGCGCCACCTATCATTGGTGAGGGTCTGGAAAGTCTGGTGTCTCAGTTTCGCAAGGTTGCAGCAACTGTGGAACGCCTCGGTCGTTTATATTCCCCTGCCGTCCTTTGGCAGATTATCTATGGCGACTCCCTGAGTGTTGATCAGCTGGTTGATGAGGCGGCTGTCACCACCTTTTCTGAACAACTAAGTGAGCGCTTACAAACCGTAGCGCTCCAGGGTTCATCGTATCAGCTTGTTGTTCGCAAGGATCAGGAGCGTCAACTTTTCTATCCGGTAGTGAAGTTTACCGCGCACGGTACAGAGACAGAGACTGAATACCCACGAGAGTTTTTTGCCTCTGGTGAGTATCGCAGTATGGTTGAGCTGGGTGAGACCATCAACAATCTGATTGAAGATGGCGGTTATTTCCAGCGTGGTGAAAAAATTCTCAATACCTGTAGCTTTGAGGAAGGTCTGGAGTGGTTGATGTCAGAAGCTCGCCGGGGCTATAACATTCAGCGCTATAAGGGTTTGGGTGAAATGAACCCCGACCAGCTTTGGGAAACCACCATGGATCCGGATGTGCGCCGTATGCTCAAAGTCACTATTGAAGATGCCATCGCCGCTGATCAGATCTTTACTACTCTGATGGGTGATAACGTGGAGCCACGGCGGGATTTTATTGAAGAAAATGCCTTGTCGGTAGCTAACCTGGATGTTTAAGCCCTGCTTGTTTGGCTTAGCTGATGGCTATTTGAAAGTAGAGTGAGCGAAGTCACTGTTTTTTCTGCTGAAAATCTGGCGCCAGACATTCTGGTGCCAGCTGTCTTTACTACAGATCCCGGCTCTGTCATTTAGCGTCTGGATTTGCGTTTGGACACCCTTGAAAGCAAGGCCAGTCCCCCGGCAACAATAAATACACCAAACTTTTTGAAAAAGAGCAGTGCTACGGCCAGTATGCCGGTTTTGGCCAGCACCTTGCCGACAATCAGCCCCCGATACCATAGGCGGCAACTTTATCTATGCCCGGATCAAATTCGGAGTAGCGATAACCCGGATTAAATTCCGCCAGTGCAAGTATGCTGTCTATATTTGCTTCAATCTGGGGTTTCTGGTCCATATCGGCAATAAAGTTTAAAACCAGATAGCCCTTGCGGCCCAAAATACGGATATTGTAATTGAGTGTATTAACCGGAGCGTCGCCAAAGCGGATTTCCTGAGCCCAGTGGAGTTTGTGCTCGGACTTGTCGTAATAGGGAGCTGAGGCCCAGCCAACAAGCTCTATAGCGTCATAACCCTACTCCTGCCGCATTTTGCTGTCAGCACGGGTGTCTGCTTCATTTGTGACAAAAGATCGTGGTAGTCGATATTATCGGTGTCATCACCCGTTACATAACCGTCTTCTGAATATTCGATGACAACACCCCAGGCGTCATTGGCAAAAGGTGTCGTATCGGCTGGAAATAACATGCCAAACAATGAGCCATCGTAGTTTCCCGGCGGGTTATCCCATATTTCTACCAGTACCTTTCTGGTATTGGCTGGATTCAGATAATAGGAGGTCTCAGGCACATGAAGTGTGGCGATGCCACCTGGTAATTTGATAGTGCCTGCCTGCTGTTCAATGGACTCCCACAAGCCGCTCATATAGTCAATATAGGCAGCTTCTTCTGGGGTGGATGGTTCTTCTGCTTGTGCAAAAACCAGCGAATTTAAAAGCAGTGGCAGGACGCCGCTTAGAAAAAAATAATCTGCTTCACATATGAGTCCTGTTGTTGGGTTAAAGCTGTTACCCCGGATAAAAAACAGATAGTGGGCGGCTATTACTATAGGAATAATTTTTGGTTGACCAGATAGATGGCCAATAAATGATTACTGCATCACAGCCTGATCAGTGTATTGGCAAAGAGTTTCTTTTGTAGGGGCTTTAGTATTCAGGACGTGTTACATAGTTCCATTGTAGATAGTGGCAGCGATTATCAGCCTGTTACAAAACTTGCGAGCGACTCTGTTGACGGCGTGCATATCCGTGTTTCGCTATTAGCCTGACAAACTGTGTAGCCGGGTTAATACGATTTGGCAAGACTCGGTATCTTAGTGCAAATATTAGTTTTTATAATTATTTATTCCTGTGCCGGACTTTGGGGAAAGGCTTGTGATTTATTTGCTGGGCATCACAAAATTGAGCGCTAAAATGACAAAAATCAGCAATTTCTGCCGAATTTTGAACTTTTTACTTGAATGCAGACCTAGCCTTTAAAATACTGTGCACTCATATAGAGCCTGTCCGCAGAGACGGCAGAACCAGCGCGAGGACACCATAGATGAGCCAGACAGAAGAACTCGATATTTCCGGGGTAAAAGTCGCCATCGTGGATGATGCAAAAACCATCCGCATGATGATGTCACACACCCTCAAAAACATGGGCTGCGTAGTGGAGTGTGCCGAAGATGGCTACAAAGCACTGGGCATGCTCCGGCGTTTTAAGCCAGATATTATTTTTCTTGATATCACCATGCCTGAACTTGATGGTTATCAAACCTGCACGTTAATTCGCAATGCCGAGGATACCCGCGAGGTGCCAGTGGTAATGCTGTCAACATCTGACGGTATTTTTGATATTGCCAAAGGGCGTGCCCGCGGAGCTACCGCACATGTGACCAAGATACCCCCGGACTCTGTGTTGCGACAGATTATTCATGACTATACGGCTTCCAGAAAGGCAGCCTGATTTATGCTAAGCAGTGCTCTTGAGCAGCTTCGGGAACTGGAGAGCCGCTATGCTGAAGCAGCTACGCCACGACCTGCGGGTAATGAACATGTCATGTATTGGACAGGTACTCACCTGGGGGTGGCAGGTACATCCCTGCTTATTGGTGCCGGTGAGATCAGTGAGATTATTGAAACACCCAATACCACGCCGATACCGCGTACCAAGCCCTGGGTGATGGGGCTGGCAACACACCGGGGTGGTCTATTGCCAATTTTTAGCGGTGATGCGCTGTTTCGTGGTGGTGCTTATTCTGGCCGTGTCCGTGAATACTGCATGGTTGTGCGTCGCCAGGGGCTTTACTTTGGCCTGACACTTAGCGCCGTACATCGTCACATGAAGTTTGCGATCGAGGAGCGGGATATGTCCCATCCGGTTGATCCGGACCTCGCCAGATTCTGTCTGGGTGGCTTTCATCATAAAGGTCAATTTTTAGCAGTACTGGATATCGACAAACTGGTAACTGACAGTGAGTTAGTCAGTGTATCTGTAACGACTGACGGGGATACAAACGAGGAAACCAAGTCATGACGTCTCTTTATAGAAAGGCAGTGTTTTCAACCGGGGCAGGCTTGCCTTCGCTGGCGAGTCTGGCTTGCCTGGTGGGGGCTCTGTGCGTATTTGTCATGGCTCCACAGGCAGATGCTCAGGAAGCTGACACAGCGGTGGCGGCTGGTAAGTTGCGTGTCTTATCGCAGCGTGTCGTCAGCAATGCCCGCGATACCGAGCTTGGCCGTCAGCAGGCCTTTAGTCAGCTTGCTGAAGATATTGACCGTTTTAACGCCATTCTTGACCAAGGTGTGTTTGCCGGTGATACCAGCACGATTACCGCTGCCTGGCGACCAGTGGAAGGGGCAGCCCGCTCTCTGATTGGCGCCGGTCAAAATGTGGTTATGGTCAACAATATTACCCGTGATCTACAGGATAGTGTCAGTGAAATTCAAGGTGCTCTGTCGGGTATTGTCACTGTTTTGGAGCAGACGGGAGGTGATGGCAAGACAATAGCCGCTGCTCAGAAGACACTGTGGCTGACAGAGCGCGTTACTCGCAATATGGAAAAGCTGCAGTTGGCCGATGAGCGTGCATCCTCTACCGCTGAAGAAATCAAAGTTGATGTGGTTGAGTTTGAGCGCACGGTTGATGCGCTGCGACACGGCAATAAAATCATGGGCATCTCCGCTGTTGATGATCCGAACGCACTGGGTGCACTGGAGCGTGCCAGTACGGCTTTTGAGATCGTCAGTGAGCCGGTCAGTAAAATTGTTGCTGCTGCCCCTTCGCTGGCAGGTGTTTCTACAGCTCGTGAAACAGTGGTTGAGCGTGGACCTCAGCTGGCCAATGTCATTTCTGACATTATGATCAGCGCCGGTGGGCAGTCGGTGGGCAGTGCCCGCGAAGGTGTCGGCACACTGGCTATTGTTTTGGCGGGAATCACGGTTATTGCGCTGGTATTGCTTGCCTGGGCACTGCTTAAACTGCGTGCACGCGGTGGTTTCAGTGGCGAAGGTGTGGATGATATAAACAATACACTGATGAAGATTGCCGATGGTGATCTGACCGTACAGGCCCTGGAAGAAAACCAGTTGCTGGAGGTGGCGCGTGAATTGAATGTGGCCACTGCACACCAGCGGGAGCTGATCCGCAATATTCGCACACCTTTTGATATCGCCGATGATGAAGTCAATCGCATCGGTAACACCACCATGGGACAGCACAAGAAAAGCAGAGATCTGACTCGTGCTATCGTTGACTCTTCAACGGCGACTGCTGATATGGTTCGTATCAGTGACCAGATTAAAAAGGCCACTGAAAAAGCTGCACAAACCTCCAAGCGTAATCGTATGCAGGTTTCACGTGGCTATGAGCTGACCAAGGATATGTCCAAGGCTTCGTCCAATGTGCGTGAGTCGGTGCAGGAAACCTCAAAATCGGCTAAACGTCAGGGTGAGCTGATTCAGTCGGTGACAACAGCAGCTGAATATATCCAGGCTTTGAATACCAAAATCTCAGTAGTTGCTATTAACACTCGTATCGAAGCAGAGAAAGCCGGTGAACATGGTCGTCCCTTCCTGGGTATTGCTGAGGCCATTGGTGATCTGCTGTGGGAAGCAGAAGAGGAAGGTCGCAAGATTATTTCCGAGGTGCGGATGCTGCAAAACCTGTCGGCAGAAAACCTGTCTTCCATTGAGACTACGGTCAGTACGGTCGTGACTATTCTGGAGTATATCGATCGCCTGGATGCATCCCTGGAAGAAATTAATGAAGGCTCCAACGAAATCAGCACCATTATTCACTCGGTGGATGATGCGGCTGCACATTCTTCCGACAGCGCACAACATGTCAATGGCTTGATGAATGCCATTCGTGATCGCAATAAGGAAATATCTGATTTCTGTGACAAAACCCAGATGCATATTGGTGCATTGCAGCAATCGATGCGGGCCGCTGCCGAAAACCTTGGCAGATTCCGTATTGGTGAGAGCGGTCGTGCCGGTATCGCCAAGCCGAGCGGGATGGCGGGAGCAAAACCACAGGCAGTTTATGGTGAAAATGAGATGCAGGCCATGGAACTGGGTGAAAATCAGGGGAAAGCCTCTGTCTGAGTTGCTCTGGCAGCGCAGAACGCCGATAACAATATACAGCGGTGTGACTTTCTCTAACCAACCGGAGGTTTAACGAGGTGACTACCAAGACCGACATCGTCTCTCTCAAGTGGGTCATCGGCCTGATGAACAAGCAGGCCGAGAACGCTGAGCAGGCGCTAGTCGCTTACAGTAAAGATTCATCCCAGAAAAAGTCACTATTGCAGTGTATGTGGGCGGTTCACCAGATCACTTCCACCTTGCGTGCTCTGGGTATTCGCAAGGGTGAAATGCTGTCCATTGAAATGGAACGCAGCCTGAATTTTTTATATAAGGACCGCGTTCAGGGTGAACGGCGCAAGTTGACTATGGGTGGTTTGATGCAGGCATTAAAGGTTTTGCCTGCCTACCTTGCCCATGTGCAGGCAACCCGTATGGATACGGGACAAAGCCTGGAACCCTATGTTAATGATCTGCGTCGCTGGGTTGGTGAGAGGCCTCGTCCGCAGGCGTTTTTCTTCCACATGGATATCCCGGAAAATGCAGGTATTACTCCCGGTGCCAGTCCGGCCTCTGATGAGGAAGTCAGGAGTCGGGCCAATGTAATGTTGGCGTTGTATCTGGAGATGGCCAAGGCTGCTCTGCGCAAGCGCAACGTAGGCGAGAGCATGAAAACCGTTGCTCGCATTGCCCGCAAAATGCAGACATTGTTTGCTGGCACGCTGGAGGAGCGTTTCTGGTTCACCCAGGTTGGGTTGTGTGAAGGTATTGCTGGCGGTTTGATCGTACCGGATGAGTGTATCGCTCAGGTTTTTAAGGCTGGTGCCTTCATGATCAAATATGCCCGTGAAAACGGCGCCGAACTTGATCCCAATGTTGATTTTGATGCGTTCCAGCAGCACATGCTGTATTACATTGCTTCCTGTAAATCACGGCCCGTTCATATTGCCCATATCCGTGAAGTATTTGGCATTGAAGATGATACGCTGGAAAAGACACAGCAGGGTCTGATCCATATTGATGCATTGGTCACCGCGCTCAGTGGTGCCCTGGAGCAGCTCAATTCGGTTGTTGATTATATTAATGTCAACGATCTGCACGTTATTCGCAAAGCAGATGAGGCCGCTGGTGCCGAAGTGCTCAATGGTGTTGAAGCAGCCATGTTGCGTTTGTCTGCTGCCAGCCAGCAGGTGCATGCTGATTCCTTGCAGGTAGTACACGATAAGTTGCGCAGTGTTTACCGTGGTGATTTCAGTAATAATCCGGCTCGTCTGGAGCAGGAAATCACGAATATTGTACGCGGCATTGTCGATGTAAAACTCGATGTTGAATATAAGCTTGAGCACGGTGTATGCAGCGCGTTTTCCAGCCGTGAATTTGAGCTGCGCGAAAGTATCGTTACTGCCACCTTCAGTCAGATGGCGCTGGTGGAGAACCATCTGCATGCTGTATTGCGCCGCAAGGCGCTGGCCAATGCGCTCAAACAAAAGCCTGTTGGCACTGAGGAAACACTCAGGCTGACACATGCGTTACACCGCTTCCTTAACAAGTCGGCGCAAGGGCATAGCGAATTACGCAAAGTCATATTTGATGCCGATAATAATGGCGCAGATATTGATCGTCTGTATACCCTGGCCAGGGAATACTTTGAAGGCCTGGACGATGTACCTGAACGCAAGGCGATGAATGTTTCTGTTCAGCTATTGTCGGAAATTTCAGGTGCACTGACATTTGCCGGTATGGAACGGGAAGGTGCGGTTATTGAGCAGTGCCGAAAATGGCTGCAGGCCGCAGGCCGTGCCGGCAGCGTGCACGAAGATGATGCTTTCCTGTGCTTTGCTGATGCCTTTGCCCAGATTGAAATGCACTTGCAGCGGACACTGATTGATCCTCTTGATGATACCTCGGAGATGATCACCCAGGCTGAGGCGCGTGCAGCTGAACTCGACAGATATATTGCTGATCTTTCTGCCGGTGCGGCGGTTGCCGTGCCGGAGATTGCTGCTGAAGTGACCGAAGAAGGCGTACCGGGCGGCAGTGGTGGAAGTATTGTCAGCCAAAGCCACTATGTTGAAGATCGGAATATTACGCCAGAGTTTCGTGAAGTTTTTCTGGAGGAGTCTGAAGAAATTGTAGCGGAGCTGACACGTTTGGTCAGCGTCTGGCAGGATGAGCCAAAAGCGGATTACAACCTCAAGGAAATCCGCCGTCATTTCCATACCTTCAAAGGTAATGGCCGCGCTGTGGGTGCCAATGTGCTTGGTGAACTGGGCTGGGCGGCCCAGGATATGGTTGATCGTGTGCTCGATGGTGATATGGAGGCCAATGATAATTTTCAGGCGGCAATAAAAGATGTGGTCGCTGCCCTGCCCGCTCTGATAGCTTCTTTTGGAGAGGCCGATGGTTTTGACGTTAGTACAACCCGCGAGCTGACCAACCTCTGCTTCCGTCTGGCTGAGAGCAGTATTGAAGATCTTGCATCTGATTTGCCCCAGCTTGATAACACCGATGCCGTCAGGACTGCTGAATCAGTGGAACAGGCGGCGATCCCGCCGGCCTGATAGCGCAACGGATGTGGTGGAGCTGAAGAACGTGGAGAAAGCTGTGTACTCAGATGACAGGCTCGATGCGGCCCAAAAAGATTCGGAGGGCGAGGAAGATCAGTGCGCCAGGGATCTTCATTGGCTGCTTGAGCAGGATCTGGCAGAACCCTCTGACAGCCTTTTCCGTCTGGTGGGTGCCGGTTTTGAGAGCCTTGATTTAAGTGACGATGAAAGTGCTTTTGCCGATCGTCCAATGTTTGGCGGTGATGCTTCAGCTGATGATCTATCCGGCTTCATCGATGAAGAAATTGTGTTGTCCGGCGATGATCAGGGCGGCTCTGTACACCATGAAGAGCGCAGTGAAAGAAGTGGCTATGCGCGCGTTATGGCGGTTGATAACCGTCGCTATAATCCCGGTGGCGAAGAGAACCATATTGCTGATGGTACTGATATCCTCAGCCTGAAAGATGATGATGACATCGGCTCCAAACCCATCATGCTGGTGCGCCGTTCCCGTCGTGACGAGATTGCCTCGCCCGCATCAATTATTGCCGATTTTCCCGAAGAAGCTCCTAAGGTAACTGAACCGGAACCGGTCCCCCAACTGGTGGATGAGATCGAGGTTACAGAAGCAGAAAGCGTCACGGCTTCCGAACCGGAAATATTTCTTGAATCCGAATCTGAAACCCGTGAAACAACGGCGCAACGGATGGAGCGGCAGTTTGGGCAGCTAATACTGGAAAGTGATGATGAAGATACTGAGCTGCCGCCGATTGAATTTGAGTTTCATAATGGTTCGTCGCCAGTCCTTGAGCACGAAGATGTATCATCGGAGCCTGATAGTGATACAACAGATATCGTTGAACAGAATATACAGTCACCTATAACAGTACCTGAGTGGGAGCTTGAGCCGCTGGCTGGTTCGGTGGAAGAAGATGAACTGGCGCTGGATGCGATTGAATTTGAGGGCAGGTTGACAGGGTTGCCTGTTGATACGACCAAAGATAATAGTGAAGAAGATCTGCTATCTGCTGTCGACACATCATCTAATGCTGGCTCCTCACCGGATGTCGAGGAGATCTCTGATATTGTGCTGCCATCAGACCCTGAGCCAGTGAGTGATGGTGGTGAAGGGGTAGCAACAACAGAAATTGATGAGTCCGATGACAGTTGGCTTGGAAAGGATGTTGATGAAGAGCTGGAAATTATGCTGCCAGCTGAATCTACAGAATATGCACTGCCTGACCTGGGGGATGTCAACCGTTTTCTTGAGGAGGTACTGCCCGAGGAGCATGAGCGGGAGCAGGAAGAAGAATTTCTCGCCGATCTGGATGATTTGAATACTGATCTGGAAGTCGGGGTTTCTGATAGTGTTATCGGTGTAGATACACCGGATATTCAAATCACAGAGCTCTCTTCTGGTGATGACTTTGAAGTATCTGCAAAAGTGACAAAAGAAGTTTCCATTGCGCCGCCATCCAGTGTGCATGGCTATATCACCACCATTGCCCCGCCGACAGATGATGGTGAGTTTGATCGTTATCTGCAGGCTGGGCAGCATCTGAGAGCAGGCGATGAAGATATTGATGCTCTGGTGGTTGAGCAAACTGAAGGCGTTGTATCGGTTGATCCATCAATGGATGCCGACCTGGATTACCACGAAGATTTTAATCTGCCCAAAGACTTCAGTTCGCAGGCAGTGGCGGCAATTAGTGCGGTCATGGCACCTGCCATGGAACAGCTCAGTGAACAGATAGAAGTCCGTTTGGCTGAGCTGGATATTGCGGCAGGCTCGGTGGCAATTGATGCCATGCTGGCAGTTGATCCCGCCACCAGTCGCCAATGTGAAGAAAATGGTTATAGCCCGCTTACTGAAGTTGTACCACAGTTGCCGCCTGTACTGTCGGGCCTGAATGAGCAGGAACTGGAGGCATTTTGTGTGCGTCTGGCTATCCGTGAAGATGGACGGTCGGTAATGGGCCTGCTACAGCCCGGTTTTGAATGGCCGGACAGTGTGGATCAGTATAAAGAAGATTCTGTCAGCTATAGCGTATCGGATAAAGCCAATCCCAACTTCGATTTTGATGCTGCCGGCAAAGAAGTGGATTTCAGTGTCCGTCTGGACTCAGCCAATGATGCAACGCCGTCAGAAATTGTTTCAGCCAGCGGCACAGTTGTCGATACAGATCAAAAGCTCAGCCATGACTACGAGCCAACAGCAGAAACTGTTATTGCCTCTGAAACCCCATTGGGGGATGGCCTCAATATTTTCTCAACAGAAGATCTGGATAACTGGGATATTGGCAGTGATACAGACAGCGATAGCGATATGCTGCTGAAAAGCCTGTCCACATCTGACGCTGATATCGATGATATTTTTGGCATCGCCGTTGATGAGTTTGGCCGTGAATCTTTTGGTGTGGATGTGTCGCCCTCAATCGATGAGGATGATGGTGAGCTGAATAATTTGCCACCTCATTTGGCTGAAAAAGCAGGAGTGGGTGCAACAACACTTTCCCGGCCGGGCTCTGCTACAGATATGTCCTGGTGCCTTCCTTCTCATATCCGTTTCAGTCAGGCGCCTGCCGGTGGTGAAGTTTTTCGTGATTTTCTCGGTGCTTTCCTTGAAGAGGGTGAAGGCGAGCTGGAGAAACTTGAAGATGGTATTGGTCACTGGGAGCAGGATGTTGATTCTGAGTATGGCAAGGATGTCGTTCCGCGTGTATTGCATACGCTTAAAGGTATCGCCAAGGGTATCGGATTACAGCGTTACGGTACGCTGATCCACAATTTTGAAACGCTGTTGCATGGTATGGGTAAACCCAGTGCTCAGGACAGCGATAATTACTTCCGTATCGTCAATGTCTGGCTTGATGCCACAGTGCAGGGTTTTAATCATATTCGTGAAACTTCTAACGATATTGATAATGCGCTGCCATGGTCAGCTGCAGTTGTAACAGATGATTCTGAAGAGCAAGAAGCCACTGATTTACCTGAGAAAAAACCTGCTGCTTCGGGACAGCACAAAATTGCAGCTCCGGTACGGGAAAAACAGCTGACAGACGAAGCGGTGAAAGTGCTGGCTGGTCAGCAAAGTATCCGTATGACAGCTGAGGCACTGGACAACCTGCTGAATCTGCAAAATCAGGCACAGCAGTTTGGTGTACGTGCTTCCCAAAGCAATTATCGCAGTAAGCGGGCTGGTTCGGAGTTGCTGGCGCGCTTGTCTTCAGTGCGTTCCCACATCACCAAAATTACTGATCGCGCCTTGCAGAGCGTAACTTCCCGTGGTCAGGGTACGAGTGAACTTGATGCGCTCGAAATGGATCAGTATTCAGAGTTGCAGGAAGCCGCCAGCATTTTGCGTGAGGCTATTGAAGACCTGGATGATCTGATTAATGTCTCCAGTCGTCAGGCGGCTGCGGCTGAATCACTGTTGAAACAGCAAGGTTCTGTCCTGACTTCGTTAGGCTCAGCCATTCGTGATGCCCGTGTAATGTCAATTGCGCGCCTGATGCCTGGTCTGCGCCGGATCGTTCGCACTGTCGGTGCAGATCTGGGTAAGCCAGTCAATTTCCATGTGCTTAATGAGGTTGGACGGCTTGACCGGGACAGCCACGTTAGCTGCCAGACCATTCTTGAACATATGGTTCGCAATGCTATTGATCACGGTATTGAATCACCCGCTGAACGCAGTGCAGCAGGGAAGCCGGAAAATGGTCAGATTACAATTGATGTCAGTCGTGAAGGTTCTGATTATCTGATTCGGTTAAGTGATGATGGTCGGGGTATGGATCCTGTCAAGCTGCGTGAAACTGCGCTGGATCGGGGGCTGGATATTGATGTTGCTGCTCTTAGTGACAAGGAAGCTCTGGGGCTGATTTTTCACAAAGGTTTTACCACGGCCGCCCGTTTGAGCCAGATTTCAGGTCGTGGTGTAGGCATGGATATTGTTATTGCCGAGTTACAGAAAATTGGCGGTGAAATTGATATTGATTCCGTGCTTGGTCGCGGGACCACCTTTACGGTGCGTGTACCATCCAATGTCAATGTCAATGGCGCTCTGTTGGTATCTGCCGGTGTCGCTTCTTATGCAGTTCCTCTGGATGGCCTGATTGCTGTAGAAAACGTAGCGGTCGAAGAATTCTTCAAGGCGGTTTCGTCCGGGAACAAATTACAACTGCACGGTATGGATTGTGAGCCAACTTATCTGGCTACGCTCTGTGGCGGCGGTGATGATAAAATGCCTGACGCGGAATCCTGGGAGCATACGGTACCGGTGATGATTGCCGGTTCGAAAGAGCGCTGCATGGCTATTGCCGTTGACAGTGTGACAGAAGCACTGGAGCTGGTTATTCGTTCACTGGGCACACAGTTCTCACTGGTACCTGGTTTTGCCGGTGGTGCAACAACCTCTGATGGTGAGGCAATTGTTGCGCTTAACCTCAATGCACTGGTGCGTAGTTTGGCAACAGGTGTTCTGTCGCAGGTTGATCTGGATAATCAGAAGCATGATGATCTGCTGGTACTGGTAGTTGATGATTCCCGAACGCAGCGCATGGTGGCAACCAGCCAGTTTGACAGCCTGGGTGTAGAAACCATTACGGCTGAAAATGGCCTGGTGGCAATTGAGCTGCTCAATACATTAAGTCGTCTGCCCGATGTAGTTTTGCTGGATATTGAAATGCCGGTCAAGGATGGTATTCAGACACTGCGTGAAATTCGTGCTGGTGAGCGCTACAAGAATTTGCCGGTCATTATGGTGACATCGCGCACCGGGCCCAAGCATCGTGCTATGGCACAGGAAGCCGGTTGTAATGGCTACATGGGCAAGCCCTTTAATTTTCCGGTACTGGTGGAACAAATCTGCCAGCTAACGGGCCATCAACTACAGGTAAACTGAGGCTGTTACATGAGCGAACCGAAGCTGCACAACTGCCTTTTTCTACCTTGCTCTGCGACGGAAATATGGGCGCTGCCAACAAATTGTCTGGCAGAAATTGTGACCTTGTATGAGGTGAGTGATCCTCCTCCGGAATGGATCAAGTGGCGTGGTCAGCAAGTACCTGTACTGGATCTGGACAGTGAACAAAACACTTGCTGGTCTGACAAA
The DNA here is from genome assembly GCA_047974765.1 of Parahaliea sp. GTDB lineage: Bacteria > Pseudomonadota > Gammaproteobacteria > Pseudomonadales > Halieaceae > JBKECP01. Next base: position 59,185 of record JBKECP010000015.1, read on the forward strand.
CGCAACAGTGGCCTGATTGCTATTTTACTGGGTATGGAAGGTTTGGGTTGTGAATATCTCGGTGTTGCTCTGCGGGGTAAAGGTCTGGGCCTGCATCAAGTGGTGGTAGAGGAAGTGGTTGACTGTCCGGAGGAGGTGCAGCCGCATTCAGTTAGTGCCTTTCGCTGGCGTGATACATTGTATCAGGTGCCTGATTTGGCGGCGGTACTTAAAGAAGTAGGTGAGCAGTGGCGCTACGAAGAAGATGATGAGTCTGATGCTGGCAGCCTGATTCCAGAAGGTGCCGTCTGATATGGCGGTGCATCAAATTAAATAACAAGATGAATGATATTCAACTGCTGAAGGGTATAAACAACTAATAAAAAGATACACCAACCTACAGCCAAAATACCAAAAAATGGTTCTCTGATAGGGTTTTTTTGCTGTATTTTTCTGACAAAATTTATAGCTTTGAACATTAACAGACCAATAATCAGAGCTATTATACTAAAGACAAATATCTATCCTTCAGGTGTTACTTTTCTCATAAATACTTTTTCTTTAGTGTTTATTAGTGCAAATCAGCATAGTGCGGTTAATGCCGTATTTGCACGGTATTAACAATTTATCAGCCTACGGCTGAGTGTTCTGGCTGGCGGGCAAATTCACACCATTGTTTAAGTTCGTTGATGTTCTGTTCAAGAATATCGACAACTTCCGTATTCAGGCGGTTAAAAGCTTCCCGCCAGGTATCCTGATGTACCACCATGGCACAGCGCTGACGCATAGGCATGGTACCTGGCAGGTTGAGGGGGTCAAAAGACAAACCTTTAAAACCATGGCGCAGTACGGTGGAAATAACCTCATCATTGCGGTTGTCATTGAGTTCACCTTCAAAACGTCGCAATGACATGCTCAAGCGTGCTCGTGCGGGAAACTCAGGATCAGTGATGATATTGTGAATCCAGATAGGTAGTTGCCCGCTAAGAATCGTGTACAGATTCGTGTTGTCGGTCGGTAGTTCAGGGACCACGCGACACATGGTAAGTGACTCCCGGCTGTTATAACCGTAGGGTTTGAATACATGCATGCGCGCGCCCACAAGGGCAATGTGTGTGAGCTGAAAATCTGCCAAGGTGATCACTCCCTAAAAAGTGGCGTTGCTGCCTAAGCATGGCTATATTTCCTTATCTGCCAACATTTTGTTATGCATCAGGATTGCAACGGATAAGCATTGCAAATGAAGAGGCGTTCAGGCAAGTACAATTAAAAGAAACTTTCAGAAGTTTGTTCTTTTTCACGAAAATGCTGCGCCATAGCTAACTCATCTGAAATGGCTGAGTATCTTGGAATCAGGTAAGGGGGCGCTTGCCCCGCAATAAACAAATATGAGTGCCGGTGCGTTCCGGCTATATGGGCTATTTCTGATATACCTCAGAAATACCAAGGTCATGAATAATAATCCGGCCTGATACAATCTCATGGCGAATAATGCGCTTTTGCTGTACAGCCATTTTTTCACCAAATTCAGCAAATCTGTCATTACTAATTATGAACGCTGTACTATCTGTTCCTGCCAGGTCCAAAATGGTCTCATCGGCTTTGATACCGGAGGCTACGACATGTATTTTCACCGAACTTCCGATCATATCTCTTATATCAGAATCACTGCCACTCAAGGCTCGTCGAATAGATGCATCAAAGATCACGGTGACATCATAGGCCTTCACAAGAGCGGGAACCAAGACCTTCAATGTATCAAGGCCCAGAAAAGTCGAATCTTCATAACACAGATTGTTGCCATCAAGGATCAGTTTTTTAATATTCCGGGCAGCTTTTTCAATGGTAATTTTTGCTCTCTTATAGAGTTTTTCCAGATCGCGGTCGAAGCGACGTATTTCAGCTTCCTTTTTTGAAATAGCTCTTTGGGGAGAGCTGGTTCCAAACAGCCTTTCACAAGTCTGGTGCGCCATGGCCCGCTCATAGGAATTGCCAGCATAAGATAAATTATCATCCAGTTTCTGAGCCTTTTCCCTGGCAGAAGCAGCGTTAGACTTTTTCTGTTCTATTTCCCTGATTTGGCTGATAATTGGCTCAAGTGCAGTATCAACCTGTAATTTCTTTTTAGCTAATACTGCAGTTCGCTTTTTTTGTTCCGATAGCTGTTTTTCTATATCCCTGCATTTACTGTGGACAGTATCGCAATCAAAATTTTTGTAGCGGGATATTTCGTCAGTTTTGGCCTCTATTTGGTGCTCGATAGCTTTTATCTGTATTAGTGATTCTGTGTGTCTGTTTTTTATATGGTCATGTGATTGCCTCTGAGTGACTATTTCTTCTCGAAGGGAGCGCTGTTCTGGATCAAACCAGTTTTTGGGATTCCAGAGGCTGTTTACACATTTCGACAGTCTGGTAATTTTGATTTGAGTTTGTCCGCTTTCAATTTCCAGATTTTTACATACCAGTGCTTCGGCTTCTATGTCGGATTGAAGATCTTTACAGGTATTTTGATGTTCATTCAGGGTAGTGTTTTCGTACCAGTTTATATCCAGCTGTAGTCTCTGGAGTTCACTGTTTAATTCAGACGTTCTCTGCTCTGCACTTGCCAGGTCTTTGTCAAACGGATTCATGTTTTACTCTCCATGTATTTATTGCAGACTCATCACCTGTTTTGAGTCTGGCCTGAATATTCCATTAAAAATCAAGCGGCAGTTTTTATTTTATAATTGTGCATCTAAAAAAATACAAGAAAAAGCACTATAACCGAATTGTATCAAGCACTTCAAAGAAGATAGGTTGAGTAAGCACAAATACGTCCTTTTCCAGCAAATTCGATCATTGTGTTGAATTCAGCAGATAATAACAAAACCTATATCCATTTTATTTCAGTGATTTATTATCCCCCCACTGTGGAATGCTCTGGCTGACTGGCAAATTCACACCACTGTTTCAGTTTGTCGGCATTTTGTTCGAGGATGTCGAGTATTTCTGTCTGAAGACGGTTAAAAGCTTCACGCCAGGTGCTCTGATGCGCCACCATGGTGCAGCGCTGGCGCATGGGCATGGCCGTTGGCAGGTTAAGAGGGTCAAATTGCAGACCTTTGAAGCCGTGATGCAAAACAGTGGAGATTACTGCGTTATCACGATTGTCGTTCAGTTCACCTTCAAAGCGGCGTAAAGGCATATTCAGGCGTGTCCGCGCGGGAAATTCGGGGTCGGTGATGATATTGTGAATCCAGATAGGCAGTTGTTCACGCAAAGTTGTACGTAAAACTGCTCTGTCTTCAGGTAATTCAGGAGCTACCCGGCACATGGTCAGGGATTCGCGGCTATTATAACCGTAAGATTTGAATGTATTCATGCGTGTGCCAACAAGGGCAATATGTGTGAGTTGAAAATCTGCCAAACCGATACCCCCTGTATATCTGCTGCCTCGGGCAAGCTTTGCAAATACAGGCGCAGGCAGGCAAGTCTCAGGTGTAAATTAATACTGGAACTTTGGTCTCTTTCACGAAAAATTGATGGCAGTGAGTGCGATATCAGTCGTTGCCACTGGGGTTTTGTTTATGTGTCGCTGCATTAGCTTCGCTGGCCTGTAGCCGAGCCTGATCAAGCGTATCCACAAGCGGTTCAATCGTTGGCATGCTTCGGTTGGCGTGTGCTGAGAACTGGGTAAAGCGTTCAATTTTGCTGTACAAGCCCTGTTTGCCTGCCAGTGCGCGCACGCTGTCGTTATAGTGGCCAGAAGCGGTGCGCAGACTGTTGCCAAGTCGATGCAAACGCTCTCCAATCAGGCTGGCCTGATTATAAATTTCGCCGGCCCGCTTACTGATTTCGCGGGCTTCCCGGCTGCTGCGATCGGCCATCCACAGGTTGGCCGCAGTTCGCAGGACCGGCATCAAAGTAGTGTGGGAGACCAGGACCACACCCCGACGGTAGGCTTCGTCGAAAAGTTTGCCGTCTGTTTTCAGTGTTTCTATATAGGCAGCTTCCACCGGCATGAACATCAATACGAAGTCGGGGCTGTCAAGCTGACCCAAATTGAAGTAGTCCTTATTGGCCAGGTCGTCAATATGGCGACGTACAGAACGCATGTGAGCGCTTACTGCAAGATGGTACTCCTCCTCTTCACAGGCAGTGACCGCCCGTTGATAGTCGTTGAGAGAGACCTTGCTGTCGATAATCAGATGTTTGTTATCGGGTAACAGGAGCAGGCAGTCAGGTAGTCGACGGTTGCCGGAGGCATCGTGCAGTGTTGCCTGCATCTGGTAATGCTCTTGCGGGCGCAGGCCGCTGAGCTGAAGTGTGCGTTCGAGTTGGGCTTCCCCCCAATTGCCAGCCTGCTTGTTATCGCCGTTGAGGGCGGCTGCCAGGCTGGCCGCCTGCTCGTTCATCTGCAAGCCAACATCAAGCACTTTGCACAATTCACCTTCAAGGCTGTTCTGGCTCTTAAGTGATTCGCTGTGAATCTGTTCAGCGCGCTGCTGAAAGTGTTGAACCTGCTCTCGAAACGGTTTTAGCAGTACGTCGAGGGAATGTCGGCTGTGCTGGGAAAATTGTTCACTGCGATGCTCGAAGATCCGGTTGGCGAGGTTTTCAAATTCCTGTCGCAAACGGGCTTTGTGATCTTCAATATTGTTCAGCTGCTGTTGGTGATGGCGGGCCTGCTCGCTGTTCAGGGTGTGTAAAGCGCTGTGTTTTTGTTGCAGTTTCTGGTGTCGCAGCCGAAGCTGTTCCAGCTGTTGTTGCGCACGTCGCAGGCGATGGTGCTGCCTGCGATATTGCAGCAACAGCCAGGCCAGACCAGCTATTGCCAAGCCTGCGAGCAGGCCACCACCGGCAAGCAGATAGAGGTCAGTGCCGGTATTCACGTCAGCGCCAGCTTAAATAGGTAGCTGTCTCAGCGACTAACGACAAGCTGGGAGATATCCGCCACCTGTAAAAACTGTTGTCGCAACAGATGTAGCAGATTAAGGCGGTTATTGCGCAGGGCGCTGTTGTCGGCGTTAACCATTACGCCGTCAAAAAAAGCATCCACCGGTTCACGCAGATTGGCCAGGCTGGCCAGTGCCTCGCTGTAGGCGCCTTTGGCCAGGTGTTCATTGCTTATTTGACTGGCCTCCATTAGTGCAGTAGAAAGTGCCTGTTCTTGTGGCTCTTCAAGTAAGTTGGTGTTCACTTCGCTAAAGTTGTGGACAGCTTCCAGCTTGTCCAGGATGTTGGCCACGCGCTTGTTGGCCGCAGCCAGTGCTTCAGCTTCGGGCAGATGTGAAAAGGCGTGTACTGCGTGTACCCGGCGCTGTATGTCAAGGGGGTGACTGGGACGGGTGGCACTGACAGCCCGAAATACCTCGACCGGAATGTTTTCCTCCTCGAACCAGGCCCGGAAGCGCTCCAGCATATAGTTGAAGACCTGTTCGACAGTATCGGGTTGTAATAAGCCTTGCGGATAGCCATTGGCGGCCAGTTGCAGACAGTCGCGCAGATCAAGATCGAGGTTTTTTTCAATCATAATGCGCAACACAGCCAGTGAGGCGCGACGCAGGGCAAAGGGGTCTTTGGAGCCAGTTGGCGGCTGGCCGATGCCGAAGATGCCCGTCAGTGTGTCAAGCCGGTCAGCCAGGCCAACAGCGGCACAAACCTGGTTCTCGGGCAGACGATCACCGGCAAAGCGTGGCCAATACTGTTGCACCTGGGCGGCGGCTACCTCGGCAGCTTCGCCGTCGTGGACGGCATAATAGGAACCGGCGATGCCCTGCATATCGGGAAATTCCAGCACCATTTCGGTGACCAGATCAGATTTGGCCAATAGTGCACCGCGTGCGGCCAGAATTGGATCGGCGCCGATACGTTCAGCCAGCCCGGCAGCCAGTTTTTCGATACGGCGGGATTTGTCCAGCACCGTACCAAGCTGTTGTTGGAAAACAATGCTGGCCAGTTGATCGAGGCGACTGTCCAGGCGCTGTTTTTTATCGGTGTCAAAGAAGAAGGCAGCATCAGCCAGACGCGGCCGAATTACCCGTTCGTTGCCATCGATCACCTGGGCCGGATCCCGGCTCTCAATATTGCTGATGGTGATGAAGTTGGGTAGCAGCGCGCCGTTTTTATCGACCAGATGAAAATACTTCTGGTGCTCCTTCATGGATGAAACCAATGCCTCAGCAGGTATTGCCAGAAAACGCTCTTCAAAGCTACCGGTTAGTGCTACCGGCCACTCGACCAGACCAGTGACTTCATCGAGCAGATCTTCATCAATCACAGCGCTGGCACCAAGATGCCTGGCCTGGGTTTCAACCTGCTCGCGGATCAGTTCGCGGCGCTGGTTGAAATCTGCAATGACATAAGCCCTGGCCAGTACTTGCGGGTAATCTTCGGGGCTTTGCAGATTAATATCCCCACAGCTATGAAAGCGGTGGCCGCGGGTGATACTGCCTGTGGGCAGGCCCAGCACCTGGCCGTGGCTGCTATTATTGCCGAGCATGACTACTATCCAGTGTACCGGGCGTACAAATTCAACCCGGCTGGCGCCCCAGCGCATGCGCTTGGCAATGGGTAGATTGCGGATCGCTTCGTTGATAATACCGTTCAGTTCATCAGCGGTGCGGGCGCCGGGCTCAACCCTGCACAGACCCAGACGCTCGCCCTTGGGGGTATCTATGTGTTCGAGCTGTTCGGGTTCAACACCTTGTTTGCGGGCAAAGCCGAGTGCGGCGGGTGTCCATGTGCCCTCTTTTTTGGCGGCTGCAACGGGCGGGCCGAGAGCTTCAACTGTTTTATCCGGTGCCTGATTGACGACCTCGCCAATCAGTACCGCCAGTCGGCGGGGGCTGGCAAACCACTGTACATCACCGTGGTCCAGGCCCAGCTGGGCAAGGCCGTCAACGATGCCGTCACGAAAAGCCAGCCCCAGAGCCTTGAGATTTTTTGGGGGCAGTTCCTCGGTGCCCAGTTCTACCAGCAGCGTATCTGTTGTATGACGGGCGCTCATGGTGTGGCTGCCTCCGCTTGTAGTTTATCGAGTACCTCGCGTGCCAGGGTTGGCTCCGCCATCGGGAAGCCCAGACCGGCGCGGGCCTGCAAGTAGCTGTGGGCAACGGCCCGTGCCAGGGTGCGTACCCGCAAAATGTAGCGCTGGCGCTCGGTTACTGAAATGGCATGACGGGCATCGAGCAAGTTAAAGGTATGGGATGCCTTCATCACCAGCTCGTAGGCAGGCAGCGGCAAATTGAGATCGACCAGCCGCAGGGTTTCGTTTTCACAGTGATCAAAGTGCTTGAACAGGAAGCCGATATCGGCTTCCTCAAAATTATAGCGCGACTGCTCAACCTCATTTTGATGATAGACATCACCATAGGTGATGGCACCTGTTGGTCCCTGTGTCCAAACCAGATCATAAATGCTGTCAACGCCCTGCAAATACATGGCAATGCGCTCCAGCCCGTAGGTGATTTCACCCGTAACCGGATAGCATTCAATACCGCCCGCCTGTTGGAAGTAAGTGAACTGGGTAACTTCCATGCCGTTCAGCCAGACTTCCCAGCCCAGACCCCAGGCACCGAGGGTGGGCGATTCCCAGTTGTCCTCAACGAAACGGATATCGTGAATGGCACTGTCGATACCCAGAGTCTTCAGAGATGCCAGATAAAGTGCCTGAAAATCTGCAGGTGAAGGCTTCATTACCACCTGAAACTGGTAGTAATGTTGCAGACGGTTGGGATTTTCGCCATAGCGGCCATCAGTGGGGCGACGACTGGGTTGCACATAGGCGGCATTCCAGTTTTCCGGACCAACGGCTCTCAAAAACGTAGCCGGGTGAAAAGTGCCTGCGCCTACCTCCATATCCAGTGGTTGCAGGACAACACAGCCCTGCTGTGCCCAGTATTGTTGAAGACGAAGAATGAGCTCCTGGAAGCTGAGCGTGCTTGCTGATTGTGTCTGCACCGGTCCACCTGTGCGCTGTCTGCAAAAAACCGGCTATTATACAGGCACTTTCGGCTGCATAATATGTACTTTTATGAAGTTGCCGGTCTGTTTTTAGGTGCGTGCTTCAGCTGTACATCTGTGCAAGATAAGGGGTAACAGGCTCAATATGGACCATGTTAAGGCGCTGCTGGTGAAGGGTTTACTGCACACCAGCAGCATGTTGCCCTTGGAGGGTGTGCGTGCGATGGGGCGCAGCATTGCTCATTTGAGTTGGCTTGCAAACAGCAGTGCACGGCGGGTTACTGAACGCAATATTGCGCTGGTTTATCCCGAGCTGAGTGCCGCCGAGCGTGAACAGCTGGCCCGTAACAGTCTGGCAGCTACGGCCGAGCTGGCAGCGGAGATGGGGCATATCTGGACGCGTGGCTGGGACTGGACCTGCCGTCATATTTTACAGGTGCATGGCGAGGAGCTGGTGTACAAGGCCAAAGCGCAGGGTCGCGGCGTAATTGTGCTGGCGCCGCATCTGGGCAATTGGGAGATTGCGGGTTTGTATCTGGCAACTCTTGGTCCAACGGTTGCCCTCTATGAACCGCCTCAGCTGGCAGCCCTTGATGAGCTGATCCGCAATGGCCGTCAGGCCAGTGGCAGTACATTGGTGCCCACTGACAGCCGCGGTCTCGCCCGCTTGCTGAAGAGTGTGCGCAAGGGCCATTTCTCTGGCATCCTGCCGGATCAGTGTCCGCGCGATGTCAATTCCGGTCTGAATAGTGAATTTATGGGTATTCGCTGTTTTACCGGCACTTTGGCCAGTAACATGATTCGCCGCACCGGCGCCATTGCCCTGTTCAGTGTCGCCTTTCGTGTACGCGGTGGCTGGGAGCTGTGTTATTTGCCGGCCGAGGATGCTATCTATGATGAAGATACAGCTATCTCAGTGGCGGCCCTCAATCGTGGGGTGGCAGCCTGTGTAGCCCGCCACCCCGAACAGTATCAGTGGGAGTACAAGCGCTTTAAAGTACGCCCGAAAGAAGGCCCGGGGGTTTATGCCGACCTGTAAGCGGGCAATGGACGTACCGCTGCTACTGAGCGGTCAACGGGAGAATAATGTACTACGGTAAACTGGTTGCAGGCCTGCTCGGTCTGTTGTTGGGTGGGCTTTTCGGTCTGGTAATCGGTCTGTTTCTGGGACACTTTTTCGACCGTGGCTTTGCCGGTGTGACACAGGCGGTCAGCCCGGAGCAGGTTGGACGCATCAAACGCAGTTTCTTTGAGTGCAGCTTTCAGTTGCAGGGCTTTCTGGCCAAAGCTGATGGTCGTATTTCCGAGGCAGAAATTGCTCATACCGAAGCATTTATTCGCCAGATGGCTCTGAGTGCAGATCAGCGCAAGGAAGCGATTGATTTTTTTCAGCGCGGCGCGACGCCGGACTTTAATCCTGAGATCCTGATCAGTGCCTTCCTCACCGTCAGTGGTTTGCAGCGACAGCTGCACCAGATGCTGCTGCTTTTTTTGATTTCGCTGGCGCTGGCCGATGGTCAGCTCGATCAGGCTGAATATCAGGCCTTATTGCGCATTGCCCGCGCCCTGGGTTTCAGCCAGCAACAGCTCGACCAGTTGTTGCGCATGGCCCAGGCACAGGCCAGTTTTCACGCGGGTGCCGGTGCGGACGGTGCTGATACCTCTGTCACCTCACGTCTGAAAGACGCCTATACGGCTCTTGGTATCAATGCTGATACCAGCGACAAAGAGCTCAAGCAGGCCTACCGCCGATTGATGAGTGAACACCACCCCGACAAACTGATCGCCCAGGGTGTTCCCGAGCACATGGTGAAAGTGGCTACTGAAAAATCCCAGGAAATTCAGGCCGCCTATGAATTGATCCGCAACCAGAGAGGTATCAGACGGTAGAGCACTCTTTCATTGGGCAGGAAAAGTGGATGTATTTAAACGGTGTCAGGAAGCAATGGTGTCCAGGCGGCTTATATTCGCCAGAATACCGGTGTAAACAGCACCAGCAGAGTGAATACTTCCAGCCGTCCCAGCAGCATGGCAAAACAGAGAATACCTTTGGCTGCTTCGTTAATTTCAGCGTAGTTTGCCGCTACATCACCCAGGCCCGGACCCAGATTGTTAAGTGAGGCTGCAATGGCTGAATAGGCACTTAAAAAGTCAAGGCCAGTTGCCATCAACAGCAGGGTTAAACCGAGAAAAGCAAACATGTAAACAGCAAAAAAACTCCAGACAGCACTGACTACGGCCGCTTCTACCCGCCGTTTGCCGGTTTTGAGCGGAATAACAGCCCGCGGATGAACCAGCTGTTCCAGCTCCCGCAGACCCTGTTTGGCAATCAACATGATACGCATGGCCTTGATACCCCCACCCGTGGAGCCGACACAGCCACCCATAAAGGAAAACATAATCAGCATAACCGGCAGAAAGGTTGGCCAGGCTGCAAAGTTTTCACTGGCAAAGCCGGTGGTGGTGGTAATGGAAATCGCCTGGAAAAGGCCGTGGATAAAGGCATCACCCGGGGCAATGATATCGCTGAAAATGAGGAAGCTGACTGTAATGACAATACAAACCAGCAGGGTACCGGAGTAAAACCGGGCTTCCGGGTCAGTGAGATAAGCCGATAGGGAAAAGTTCTTTTTACCCCAGGTGAGATTGTGGCCCCAGGCAGCGTAGTGAAGGCCGAAATTAATGGCCGAAATAAACATGAACAGACTGCAAATCAGTAAAATAGTGTTATTTTCAAACCAGGCCATGCTGGCGTCATGAGTCGAAAAACCACCAATGGCAACGGTGGAAAATGCATGGGCAATGGAGTCAAAGGCACTCATGCCCGCCAGGTAATAAGCCAGCGCACAGGCAGTGGTCAGGCTCAAATAAACCAGAAACAGTGCTTTGGCGGTTTCAGTAATGCGTGGAGTCAGTTTGGTGGATTCTTTTGACGGGCCGGGAATTTCTGTGCGATAGAGCTGCATACCACCAATACCGAGCATGGGCAGCACGGCGACGGCGACCACGATAATACCAATGCCGCCGAGCCACTGTAGCAGCTGGCGGTAAATCAAAATGGAGGCAGGCAGTTGATCCAGACCAACAATTACTGTGGCGCCAGTGGTGGTCAGGCCGGAAATAGACTCAAAAATAGCTTCAGTCACACTGAGATCCAGTGTTTTTTCCAAAGCAAAGGGCAGCGCGCCAAACAGGCCCAGCACAGTCCAGAACAGGGATGTAATTAAAAATCCATCGCGGATACGCAGTTCCTGCCGGGAGCTGCGGGTGGGTGCCCAAATTGCCAGTCCTGAAACAAAGGTGATGCAAAGGGCCACCAGGAAACCTTCAACGGTTGTGTCATCAGCAACCAGGCCAACGACCAAGGGTATCAGCATCGTAGTGCTAAAGAGCATCAACAGCAGCCCCAGAACGCGAAAAATAATGCTCAGGTGCATAGGATTATGCTACCGATCTAGGAGAAGAAGCCAAAGCCAACGGCGAACAGCTTTTCCACCGCTGAAATACAGTTGCGATCCACTAAAAAGAGAATCACATGGTCATTGCTTTCAATTTCGATATGACTGTGAGCAATCAACACCTCCTCGCCACGCACAATAGCGCCAATGGTAACGCCGGGCGGCAGATTGACTTCATCGATACGCCGACCAACCACCCTGGATGAGTAGCCGTCGCCGTGTGCTGTCAATTCTATGGCTTCGGCCGCACCGCGTCGCAGGGAGTGAACATTGTTGATATCGCCTTTGCGCACATGGGTCAGCAGGCTGCCGATAGTGATCTGCTGAGGCGAAATGGCAATATCAATTTCATCGCCAACCAGCTCGGCATAGGCCGAGTTGGTAATCAGGGTGATGACTTTCTTGGCACCCATGCGCTTGGCCAGCATGGACATCATAATATTGGATTCATCGTTATTGGTAAGAGCGCAAAAAACATCGGTATTTTCGATGTTTTCTTCTGCCAGTAAACCCGGCTCAGATGCGCTGCCACACAGAACAATACTGTGCTTGAGCCGTTCTGACAGCGTCCGGCAGCGGTTGTAGGACATCTCAATAACCTTGACCTGATACTCGTTTTCAATACTCTGGGCGAGAGTGGCACCAATATTGCCTCCGCCAGCGATCATCACCCGTTTATAGGGTTTGTCGACCTTGCGCAACTCGGACATAACAGCCCGGATATTATTGCGCGCGGCAATAAAAAACACCTCGTCATCGGCTTCAACAACGGTTTCACCCTCGGGGATAATGGGGCGGTCCTGCCGGAAAATAGCCGCTACCCGGGTATCTACCTTGGGCATGTGTTTACGGATTTCCTGTAGCTCCTGGCCGACAATAGGCCCCCCGTAGTAGGCGCGCACAGCTACCAGCTGAACCTTGCCTTCGGCAAAGTCCAATACCTGCAAGGCACCGGGGTTGATGATCAGCTGCTTGATATTGTTGGTCACCATCTGCTCAGGACCGATGATGACATCGACCGGAATTCGCTCAGGGCCAAACAGTTCTTCCTGATGAGCAAGGTAGTTGGGTGAGCGTACGCGGGAGATCTTGGTGGGCGTATGGTAGAGCGTATGCGCCACCTGGCAGGCCATCATATTGATTTCGTCGCTGTTGGTAACAGCGACCAGCATGTCGGCATCTTCTGCACCGGCACGTAACAGTGTGCCAGGGTGGGAACCTTCGCCACTGACAATACCAATATCCAGACGATCCTGCAGTGCGCGCAGTTTATCCGGATCAGTATCGATAACGGTGATATCGTTCTGCTCATTTGCCAGATGTTCGGCCAGCGTACCTCCGACCTGACCGGCGCCCAGAATAATGATTTTCATAGCCCGGAACCTTGTGGGCAATTCTCGCTAGGTCTGTGAATTGTAAGCACTGCCGAGCTGGGTGTATACCCGCAAAAATTGTCGGTTTGCGTGGGAAATGTGTTAATTGCGGTGTACCAGTCGAGCAAAAAACAGGCCGTCGCTGCCGTGCAGTGTGGGCAGTAACTGCTGACCGGCATGGCAGGTTTCACCCCAATTCAGAGAAGGCATCTCCAGCCGGGCCTGATGCTGGCGTTCAAGAAAGGCATTAATTACTGCACTGTTTTCTTCTTCCAGTACCGAGCAGGTGACGTAAAGTAGGCTTCCGCCTGGTTTCAGTAAAGGCCAGAGACCATCGAGAATACGACCCTGTTCCCGTGCCAGTTGGGTGATATCGCGGGTGCGTCGCAGTAATTTGATATCTGGATGACGGCGAATGACACCAGTGGCTGAGCAGGGTACATCGGCAAGAATGTGATCAAAACTACCCGCTGTCAGTGTGCCTGGCGGACTGGTGGCATCGCCCACGATCAGTTCGGCGGCGAGTTTGAGGCGTTCAAGATTATTCTGTACTCGCAAGGCGCGGGCAGTATCAATATCCATAGCTACCAGTTCGGCCAGTCGTGGTTGGCGCTCAAGAATATGGCAACTCTTGCCGCCGGGTGCGGCACAGGCGTCGAGCACCCGCTGCCCCGGTTGTGCAGCCAACAATACGGCGGCCAACTGGGCGGCTTCGTCCTGTACGCTGACGTGGCCGTTGTCAAAAGACGGCAGCTGACTGACATCAAGCGCCTGCTCCAGATAGAGTGCATTGTCGCTGAGGGTACCGGGTCGGCTGGCAATGCCGTGTTCTGTCAGTGTTTGCTGATAACTGCTGCGCTCATCTCGCTGTGCATTGACCCGCAGTGTCATTGGCGGATGGCTGTTATTGGCTGCCAGAATAGCCTGTGCCTGCTGTGGCCATTCGGCTTGCAGGCGGTGATAGAGCCAGTCGGGGTGAGCGACCTGCTGGCTGTCACTGAGCCTGGCCTCAAGAGTTTCACGCTCACGCAAAAAACGGCGCAATGTTGCATTGACCAGTCCTCTGGCCCAGGCCTTGGACAGGGTGCGGGTGGCGCCAACAGTACTGGCGACGGCGGCGTGATCAGGTATTCGGGTTGCCGTCAACTGATGCAGGCCGATCAGTATCAGTGCCCGTATGTCGTTGTCCTTGTTGCGCAGGGGTTTGTCAAGCAGCTCACCGGCCAGGCCGTCAAGGCGCTGCCACTGGCGCAGGCAGCCGTAACTGAGTTCGCGCAGCAGGGCGCGATCGCGCTCATCCACGCTATCGAGTTGTGGCGGTAGTGCCTGATTGAGAGATTGCCCTGCCATTACCTGGCTGATGACACGGGCGGCGGCGGCCCGACAATCAGAAATCATAGTGGTGCTGCCGGTTCAAAGCGGGCGCCGACGGCAAAGCGCTCAGCGCGGGCATTGAGCAGATTAGCCGCGCTGAGCGCTTTGCCGCCAGCGAGTTGAAGTGTCTGCAAGCGCAGGTAGCCCCGGCCACAGGCAACCACGATGCCAGCTTTGTCGGCGCTTACGATGGTACCGGGTGTTACGCCATTGATTGCTGTCACTGTTGTGGGCAGTTCCGCAGGTAATGCCTCGGCCTGCCAGATTTTGACCCGTTGGCCATCCCGCTCACTAAAACAGACTGGAAAAGGGTTGAAGGCACGCACCTGCCGATCAAGGCTTATTGCATCCAGTCGCCAGTCGATGCGGGCCTCCTGTTTGTCGATCTTGGCGGCATAGGTAGCCAGGCTATCGTCCTGTATGCGAGCGTTGCTCTGGTATTGCTCCAGATTGGCCAGCACCTGTAACAGACAGGGTGCACCAATAGTGGCCAGTGTGTCGTGCAGGGCAGCGGCGTTGGTGTCAGCTGTAAGTGGGCAGCGGACTTCGGCCAGCATGGCACCGGTATCCAGACCGGCGTCCATCTGCATGATGGTTACACCGCTTTGTGCGTCGCCCGCCTCAATGGCCCGCTGGATGGGTGCTGCACCACGCCAGCGTGGCAGCAGGGAAGCGTGTACGTTAAGGCAGCCCAACCGGGGTGTGGCCAGCACCGGCGGCGGCAGAATCAGGCCGTAGGCAACAACAATCAGTACATCGGCGTTGAAGGCGGCCAGCTCGGCCTGGGCGCCCGTGCTTTTCAGACTGGGCGGCTGTAGTACCGGCAGATTTGCCGCCAGGGCACGCTGCTTGACCGGGCTGGCCAGCAGTTTTTTGCCACGACCGGCAGGGCGATCCGGTTGGGTATAGACACCGATGACCTCGTGCACACTGTCGAGCAGGGCGTCCAGATGGCGGGCTGCAAAGTCGGGGGTGCCTGCAAACAGCAGGCGCAGGGAATGCTTACTCATTTTGAATGCCTGCCTTTAAGCCCGTCGGCGCTGGTCTTTCTCCAGCTTCTTGCGAATACGGGTGCGTTTGAGTGGTGACAGGTAGTCGACAAAGAGCTTGCCATCGAGGTGATCGATCTCATGTTGCAGACAGATGGCCAGCAGGCCATCGACAGTGCGGGTAAAAGGTTCACCCTCACGGTTTAGCGCGCTCACCTGTACCTGTATTGGCCGGTTGACTGTCTCATAGAAACCGGGCACCGACAGGCAGCCTTCGTCATATTCGCCCAGCTCCGGGTTCAATACGCTGATTTGCGGGTTGATAAAAACCAGTGGATCATTTTTATCTTCGCTGATGTCAATGACCAGAATGCGTTCATGTACATCAACCTGCGTAGCCGCCAGGCCAATACCCGGCGCGGCGTACATGGTTTCAAACATATTGTCGATCAGGGACCGGGTTTGCTGTGTAACTTTAGTAACCGCTTTGGCTACAGTGCGCAGACGCGGGTCGGGAAATTCGAGAATATCGAGAATAGCCATCGTAAACCCTGAAGCTGGCAGGCCCACCGGGCCTGGGTGAATTGGTAGCATTTGTACTTGCCAGTGGTGGGTTGCCACCGCAAACTGTGGTCGATTATACCTCTGCCGACAGCGGGCTGCCCACTGTGCTTATTGCTTCTGTTGTGGTTTGTAGCGTCAGCTGCCGTACTGTCTGAGCAGCTGTAATGGGGGTGAGAGGCACCAATAGTGATACACAGGTCACTATTGGGCGGAAAGCACCGTCGGCTTTGCCTGCGAAGCTGCTATGCTGTTTGCGGATACCGTTAACAGGCGCTGCCTGTGGCAGATGCCAGGTTTGACCGGTGTCTGTAATCAGGGGATTGCCCGTACCCGGCTGGGGTGGGTGGATGTGAACAAGGGTGACAGGGACAAAAAAATGAATACGAGGGCACTTTCGGCAAGAGTCATTTCGGGATTGTTGTTGGCAGTGGCGCTGTTGTTTGGAGCAGCTTCACAGGCGGCAAAACTCAATGACAATATTCCCGAAATCTATGTCGTTAAAAAGGGCGATACTCTGTGGGGAATCTCGGGCATATACCTGCAAGAGCCCTGGCGCTGGCCGGAGTTGTGGGATGTCAATCCACAAATTGATAACCCCCACCTTATTTATCCTGGTGATGAATTACAGCTGGTCTGGATTAATGGCCAGCCGCGCCTGCGCTTGCGCCGGGGCGATATAAAATTGTCACCGACGATGCGGGTCAGTCCGCTGGATCTGGCCATCCCGGCCATCCCGCTGGATGACATCAGTGCCTTTTTACTGCGTCACCGGGTACTGAATGCCGATGAGATTAACAACTCAGCGTATGTGGTTGCAGGTTCCCAGGGACGCCTGATCAGTGCGCCGGGTGATCGTATCTACGGTCGTGGCCCCTTCCCCGACGGAGAGCGTGCCTACGGAATCTATCGGGCTGGTGATACTTATCGTGATCCGGTTACTGGAGAGCTGTTGGGCTACCAGGCTCAGAATGTTGGCAATGCCCGTCTGCTGAGTCGAAATTCTGATGAGGTGACTGAACTGGAAGTGACCCGCATCGCCGAAGAAGTGCGCATCAGTGATCGCTTACTGCCCCATGAAGAACGGATACTGGATGCCACTTTTTATCCGCGGGCACCACAGGATGACATTGGCGATGGCTATATGATTGCTGTCGATGGCGGTGTCAGCCAGATTGGTACCACTGATATCGTGGTGCTTAACCGGGGTGAGCGCGACGGCCTGGAAATCGGGCATGTGCTCGCCGTCTACCAGACTGGCCCGCTGGTTTTTGATCAGGTGGCGCGCAACAATGTGCGTCTGCCAGATGTCCGTGCCGGTCTGGCAATGGTCTTTGAGACCTTTGAAAAGGCCAGTTATGCAGTGGTTCTCAAGGCCAACCATCCACTGAAAGTGGGCGATAAAGTCAAAAATCCGTAATGGTTTAATGCGGAGCAGGGATTGCTCCGCACTCTGGCGGGGGCTTATTAAGGCCAGTTGCCATTTTATAAATATTCAAGGATGAGATCATGCGCGATATTACCTATTTGCGGCGAGCCCTGTTGTTGCAAAGCTGGCCGAAAATCTCCAGCCGCCGGTTGAGCCAGTTGTTGTATCAGCTCGGTGGTATCGATGCTCTTTGGCAGTCCAGTCCCGCCAGCTGGCCTGGTGAGCCTGTTCCTGACACACAGATCCGCTCATTTGAAAAACTGCGTGAATATGGCCGGGCGGCTCGGGCGGGTATCGATATTGAGGCCCAGTTGGCCACTTTGCAGCACCATCAGGCGAGTGTCATTGATATTGCCAGTGACAACTACCCGCCCCTGCTGCGCACCATCCACGATCCGCCGCCCCTTTTGTATACACGCGGCAATGATGCTCTGCTCTGCCACCCTCAGCTGGCGATTATTGGTTCACGCAAAGCCAGCAGTGCCGGTTTGCGGGCAGCGCGGGAACTGGCCGCTGCCGCAGTGGCGGCGGGATTGGTGGTGACTTCCGGCCTGGCTTTGGGTATCGATGGTGAGGCACATCGGGGTGCGCTGGCTGGCGGTGGCAGTACGCTGGCGGTAATGGCAACGGGCATTGATGTGATTTACCCCCGCCGACATGCTGCACTGGGAGTAAATATTACCGCTGCGGGTTGCCTGTTGAGTGAGCTGCCACCGGGCTGTGGTCCGCACCGGCAGCATTTTCCCCGCCGTAACCGTATTATTTCCGGTCTGGCACTGGGAGTGCTGATAGTGGAGGCTGCCCTGCCCTCCGGTTCACTGATTACGGCCCGCAGTGCGCTCGAACAGGGGCGTGAGGTGTTTGCCCTGCCCTGGTCGATCTACCATCCCGGTGGTCGAGGCTGCCTGCATCTGCTACGCGATGGCGCCACCCTGTTACAGGGGGTGGATGATCTCTGGCAGGAGGTGTCGGCAATGGTCGGTTTGCAGCGCCAGTTGAGCCTGCCAAAGCCAGATGCAATACCGGCTGATGAACCTGTTTTGCTGCAATTGATTGGCGATGGTGAAGTGAGCGTACAGGTATTGGTTGAAGCCAGCGGGCAGACACTGCCAACAGTGATGGCACAGTTGTCCGAACTGGAATTAAAGGGGCAGGTTTGCCTCGGTGCAGGTGGTTATTCGCGCCGACAAGCAGCGAGCTGATCAGACTGTCATGTTCAGGTAATGAGTGTTTATGAGTGATGCAATCAATCAGTTGTATCGGCTGTCACAGCCCCCTGTTGATTATCCAGCGCTGCAAGCATATCTGGAGCAGTTGGTGCTGCCGCAAGACCCATCCAAAGAGGTACTGTCACGGCTATTGGCAGCTCTTTACCCTCTGGTACTGAAGGAGGCTCCGCTTTACAACGCAGACAACCGCAGTGCATGGGCAGTGTACTGGGCAGCTAATCGTTGTTTTGAACAGATTCTCTACCCGGGCAAGTATGGCTGTGCATTGCAGGTTCCCTATTGTGCAGAAGAAGCCGCCATTGCACTGCAACCTTATTTCGAGTGGGTGACAACTTGCCTGGAAGAGGATGCCTGCGCTTATCTGTCAGTTGCCTGGGCACTGCTCAACGAAGGGGCACACAGTTTCAAACAGGCTGCTTTTAGCTGGTTCAAACAGCTGGAGATGAAGGGGTTGGTAGAGCCTCATTTTGACAGGCATATGGCTCAGGCACTTGAGTGGACGCGCTTTATGAGCGTGATGGACCCCACCGCCATTGTTCGGGAGGACTTTGAACAATGGCTGCTGTGGCTGGATCACGATAATGTCATCCTTCGCAACGTGGCCGCCCAGTGCATTGGGACCACTTATAGCGAATGGCCCGTCGAAGTGCTGGACTTTCACGGTAATACGGTTGTTCCAATGGTGGAAATGATGACGCAGCTCTACCGCTGGCAAGTGGCCGGGCGGCAGGTGGTGGGTGGTTTTATCCACGGTTGCTGTATCAATATGGGCGGATTTCATGAGCTTGAAACACACCCCTTGTTGTTGACGGCAGGCTTTGATGTAAAGGCATGGGCACTGGCAACAGCGCTTGACAGTCCCGAACATGAACCCTACGTTCCAGGCACGCAGGCATTCTGGTTTTACCTGCATGAATATTTCGATTTTGATGCCGATAGTGTGAGTCAGCTTATCGACGGCGAGCGTTACTGGCTGGCGCTCATGTGTGCTACCGAATCGCTCGATTATGGTTCGCTGGATATTATGCGCCCGCTACTGGCGCGACTGGTGGCAGAGGCACCATCGGCCATTGCGGAGCAGGCGCAGTCGGCACTGGCGTTTGCAAAGGCAGACTCCTGGGTTCAACGATCTACCCGGTGATGGTTTGATGGCCATTGAATAGTTGGTGGCATATTGGAATGAACAGTTGGTGAATAGTACGGTGCCGCTTTATCACCACCTTGCCAAGCTGTGGGCAGTTAGTTACATTTCGCGCTTTTCAGCCTGCCCAGTGGCTCGATACCGTCAGCCAGAACAATTTGTGGAGAGATATATGAGCAAGCCATTTGTTGCGATCGTGATGGGATCTGATTCAGATCTTCCTGTAATGGAAGCCAGTTTTGCTGTTTTGCGAAACTTTGATATTCCCTTTGAAGCGCGAATCACCTCTGCTCACCGGACACCGGAAGTGACCAAGGATTATGTAAAAAGTGCTGAACAACGCGGTTGCGTGGTCTTTATTGCCGCTGCGGGCATGGCTGCTCATCTGGCAGGTGCTGTGTCAGCCGCTACGGTCAAACCTGTGATCGGTGTGCCCATGAACGCATCCCTTGATGGCCTCGATGCGCTTTTATCTACCGTTCAGATGCCAGCCGGTATTCCGGTGGCCACTGTTGCCATCGGCAAGGCCGGCGCTAAAAATGCCGCTTATCTGGCAGCGCAGATTTTGTCCACGGTGGATGAATCACTGGCAGATAAACTGCGGGCTGAGCGTGAGGCCAATGCCCAGGAGATTGCTCGCAAGGATGCTGCACTACAGCAATCCCTGAGCAGTCAGGCCAACGCATAGTACCGGTTACATAAAAACAGTGAATAAACCATCACTTCGTTTGCAGCAGGCGCTATATGCTCTGCAAGCGGGGGGTGTTATTGCCTGCCCGACGGAAGCTGTATGGGGCTTGAGTTGTGACCCGGACAATGCCACTGCTGTTCGGCATTTGCTGGAACTCAAACAGCGTCCACTGTCAAAAGGCCTGATTCTGATTGCCTCTGATATCCGACAGATTAACGCCCTGTTGACGGGCCTGAGTCAGGCGCAATTAAGTAAATTAAACCTGTCCTGGCCGGGTGCAACAACCTGGTTATTGCCCCATCGTGATCAAATACCGGCCTGGATACATGGCGGGCGGGCTACAGTAGCTGTTCGTGTCACCGCTCACCCTGTAATGACTGCATTATGTCGGGCTTGGGGTGGTCCGCTGGTATCGACTTCAGCCAACCCCGG
Organism: Parahaliea sp.; assembly: GCA_047974765.1. Taxonomy (GTDB): domain Bacteria; phylum Pseudomonadota; class Gammaproteobacteria; order Pseudomonadales; family Halieaceae; genus JBKECP01. The sequence continues at coordinate 79,785 of JBKECP010000015.1, forward strand.
TGGTTGTCAGGCGGCGCGCACCCGCTTTCAGGTGCAACGCTATTTTGGCGGCGCTCTCGATGCTATTGTCCCCGGTGTTACCGGTGGTGCCAACCGCCCCAGTATGATTCGTGATCTGCTTGGCGATACCGTTGTGCGCCGCTGATATTGGCGTTTTCTATCGCGTATAATCAGCTGCCTGTCAGCACAGTGGAGTGGGTTATTGCATGCAGCCCGGAGTTGTTAAAAACTATCTTCTTGATCTTCAGGATTCAATCTGTAGCGCGCTTGCCACTGAAGATGGCAGCTCCTGTTTCATAAGCGATGACTGGCAACGTGAAGCCGGTGGTGGTGGACGCAGCCGCGTATTGAGTGAGGGTGCGGTTTTTGAGCAGGCCGGTGTTAATTTTTCTCATGTCATGGGCGAAGGCCTGCCCGTCTCGGCAACGGCCAGTCGTCCTGAGCTGGCCGGGCGCAGTTTCCAGGCTATGGGTGTATCGCTGGTGATACATCCACGTAACCCCTATGTGCCGACATCTCACGCAAACGTGCGGCTATTTGTTGCTGAAAAGCCTGGAGAAGAACCCGTGTGGTGGTTTGGTGGCGGTTGGGACCTGACCCCCTACTACGGCAACCGTGAAGACTGTCAGCACTGGCATCGGGTTGCTGCTGATATCTGTGCGCCCTTTGGTGAATCAGTTTATCCTCGCTATAAGGCCTGGTGTGATGAGTATTTCTATCTTAAACACCGGCAGGAGCCTCGGGGTATCGGCGGGCTTTTTTTCGATGACCTCAACGAGTGGGGCTTTGATACCTGTTTTGATTTTATACAGGCTGTTGGCAGCAGTTATCTGAAAGCCTATTTACCCATCGTGCAACGTCGTAAAGGGATGGATTATGGTGAGCGTGAGCGTCAGTTTCAGCTCTATCGCCGTGGCCGCTATGTTGAATTTAATCTGGTTTATGACCGGGGCACACATTTTGGTTTGCAATCAGGAGGGCGTACCGAAGCTATTTTAATGTCTCTGCCGCCACTGGTGCGCTGGCAGTACAACTATCAGTGTGAGCCTGGTAGCCCGGAAGCGGGCCTGAGTGAGTACTTCCTTAAACCCCGGAACTGGTTGCAGCCTGAGTAGTCCCAATACACAGACACTGATACATGTACACGCAAGACACTGCACGGTAAGAGTTATGGATAAATACGCCGTATTTGGCAACCCTATCAAGCACAGTAAATCGCCACTGATTCATGCCGCTTTTGCCCGGCAGTTCGGGCAGCAGATTCAATATCGGGCAGTACGGGTTGAGCCCGGTGATTTCAAGGGTACCGTTGAGCGTTTTTTTGACAGCGGAGGTTGCGGTCTCAATATTACCGTGCCTTTTAAACAGGAGGCTTTTGCACTGCTTGATAAATGCAGCGAACGTGCACGGCGGGCCGGTGCAGTTAACACCTTATACAAACAGGATGATGGCAGCCTTTTCGGCGATAATACAGATGGGGTTGGTATAGTTCGGGACATGATCGCCAATCTGGGCTGGACGCTTCAAAAGCGGAAAGTGTTGATTCTGGGAGCTGGTGGTGCCACGCGGGGCGTGCTGGAACCGCTGCTGTATGAGCGCCCGGATCATATTACCATCGTCAACCGCACCGCCAGCAAGGCCGGAGAGTTGGCACAGATCTTTACTGGTTTGGGTAGCCTTGAAGGCGGTGGTTATGAACTGATTGGCGGGCGCCGTTTTGACCTGGTTATCAACGCCAGCAGTGCAGGGCTTCATGGTGAAATGCCTGGGCTTCCCGGCGCATTACTGACAGATCATGGCTGTTGTTACGATATGGTTTATGGTTCTGAACCCACTGTATTTATGCGTTGGGCTGCTCAGCATGCCGCCTGGGCGGTGTCGGATGGCCTTGGTATGCTGGTGGAGCAGGCCGCCGAGTCTTTTTATTGCTGGCGTCGGCTGCGACCTGCTACCGGACCGGTGATCAACCAGTTACGCACCTTACTGGAAGCCGCCTGAGTGTCTCCGGGCTTGTTTCTTTGTGTGATCTGTTAATTGGGGAGGCGAACCTGAGGGGGCTAAATACCCCTTTCAAACAGGCAGTGGGAGTATGTTGGAATGAGTACAGACAGGGAAGGTCGCTACCTGGCAGAGTGGATGCTATTGCAAAAGCAGTACGACAGTTATGAAAAATTTTCACTGCTGATAAAGCTCACCAATATTATCCTTGTCACCTGGCTGCTGTTTGTGGGACATGCCGGTTTCTGGGCTGCAGCCGTGGCGGCCATCCTGTGGCTGCAAGACGGTATCTGGAAGACGTATCAATCCCGTATCAACACGCGTTTGCTGGTGGTAGAGGTGGCGCTTGCGGAGGAGCCGTCTGCCAACGAGGCGGGTCCCTTGCAATACAACCGGAGCTGGCTGGCAATGCGGCACGGTGTAACCGGGCTGTTAAAAGAATATCTGTGCCATGCGATGGCGCCCACGGTGGCTTACCCACATGTGCTGTTAATTGCTTTAACCGTTCTGGTTCAGTATTGGCGTATCGCCTGACAAGATTGCAGGGTGTGCCTGTCAGGCCTCCAGCGCAGCAATATGTTGCTCTTTCAGTTTGACGTAGTTTTGTGCGCTATAGCAGAAAAATTCCTGTTCCCGCTCACTCAACTCGCGTTTTTGCCTGGCCGGGCTGCCAGCATAAAGGTAACCACTGCGCAGGGTTTTGCCCGGCGTCACCAGCGTGCCAGCTGCAATAATCACATCGTCCTCTACTACTGCGCCGTCCATGAGGATGGCCCCCATGCCGATCAGTACACGACTGCCCACGGTGCAGCCGTGCAGTACGGCGTTGTGGCCGATGGTAACGTCTTCACCAATACTCAGTGGCCAACCCTCGGGATTGAAGGGACCGGCGTGGGTGATATGCAGTACGCAGCCGTCCTGTACGCTGGTGCGGGCACCAATGCGGATGCTGTGCATATCACCGCGCACGGTCGCCTGGGGCCAGATGGAGACGTCATCGGCCAGTTCCACATCGCCCAGTACAACGGCGCTGGGATCGATCAGCACGCGATCACCAATGCGGGGCGTATGACCCTGAAAGCTGCGCAGGCTGGTCTGGGTGTAGTGTCGCATCATCTCTTGCTCCGATTGAAAACTGCTACAATAACGGCCTGTTTCTGTTAACGCCACCAATGCCAGATTTTGGCCGGAGATCGTCATGTCCGCTCACCCACCCCGCCGCCGTTTCATTGCTGGTGCCGTTTGCCCCCGCTGTGCGGCTATGGACACCATGGTGGTGGATGAAGCAGGCGATGCGCGTGAATGCGTAGCCTGTGGTTTTAATGAGCCCCGCCCGGCCGAACCGCCACGGCAGGAGGTACACACCCGGGTCAATCGTCCCCAGCGGCAGGTGGATACACCCGAAGAGGTGGTGCGCCTGCTCGACCCTGATCCCGCACCTGAGAAGCACTGAACCAGCGATGCTGGCGCATAATCTGCCTGTAATACAGGTACAGAGTCAGCCCCCGGGCCACATTAAGTGCCACCATTGCCAGCCACAGGCCGTGGTTGCCCCAGGGCTGACTCAAATACCACAGCGGCAAAAAACACAGGAAAACGCTGGCCAGCATGCTCAGCATCATCTCGCGGCTACCTCCTGCGCCAATAAATACACCGTCCAGTAGATAGCTCGGCGCCGCTGCCAGCGGCATTACCACCAGCCACAACACATGGGTATGCATGATCTGGCGCAGGTTGGCCTGATTGGTCAGCAGTTCAAACAGAGGTTGCTGGCCGAACAACAATAGCAGGCTGATCAGCAGCGCCGTCAGCGCGCACCACAGTGTGCAACGCCGGATTGCCACCCTAAAAGCTACGCGCTGATGGGCGCCGATAAATTCCCCGCTCAGGCCTTCAGCGGCAAAGGCAAAACCGTCGATGGCATGGGCCGACAACATCAGCAATTGCAGCATCAGTGCGTTGGCGGCCAGTATCTGTGGGCCCAGCTTGTCGCCAGCAGCGGTGAAAAAGGCAAAACTGCCGAGCAGGCAGATAGTGCGCACAAACAGGTCCCTGTTGCTGCGTAACAGGGCTTTGTAGGCGGTCAGGTTGCGTGCCCTGCTCCAGTCCCAGGTACCGGACAGCGGATATACTCGCAGCACCAGCCACAGAGCCAGCACACAGCCACAGTATTCGGCTATCACCGTGGCCAGGGCTGCCCCGTCACTGTTGAGATTGAGCACCAGTACAAAAATAATATCCAGCAGGATATTGATGACATTGGTTGCCACCACAATTAACAGTGGTCGGCGCGTATCCTGGCGACCGATGCACCAGCCGACCACGGCGTAGCTCACCAGCACCGCTGGCGCACTGATAATACGGATGTCAGCATAGCTTCTGGCAAGCTCCAGAATACTTTGTTGTGGCGCCATAAAAATGAAGCCAAGACCAAGCAGTAGCGGGTGCAGTGCATACAGCAAAGCTGCGATAACCAGCGCCAATATCACAGATTGCAGCACAATGGTTTGCGACTGCCCTGCCCTGCCTGCACCCTCGGCTCTGGCCACCAGCCCGGTAGTGCCCATGCGCAAAAAACCAAAGCCCCAATAGACAAAAGACAACAGTGCTGCGCCGATGGCAACTGCGCCGAGATAGCGAACATCCTCCAGGTGGCCGAGAATCGCCGCATCGGCCAGGCCCAGAATCGGTATTGAGATGTTAGACAGCATCGCTGGCCAGGCAATATGCCAGATCCGCCGGTCGAGATGGCGATGAAGTGAGCGGTGGTCAGTCAATGGCGGTACCGGTTTTGAAGAGTATTGGGCGGGTAATGCAGTGCTGGCTGACATCATAGCGCAGGTAGACCTGATTGCGGCTTTATATCTGACGGTAGAGGTCAGTCCGGTCTATGGCTTGAGCATCGGCAGCTGCATGCGTTTTAATGCCCGCTCCGGTAGTCTCTGTGCCGGTTATCATCCCTTGTCCCACAGCTGTGAGAACGCTATGCCTGACATCAGTCTCCCCATCGTCCTGGTTGACGGTTCCTCTTATCTGTACCGCGCTTTTCACGCGCTGCCACCGCTGACCAACTCTAAAGGTCAGGCCACAGGTGCGGTCAAGGGCGTTATCAGTATGATCAAGCGGCTGCTCAAAGACTATCCGGGCAGCCCGGTGGTGGTGGTTTTCGACGCCAGGGGTAAAACTTTCCGCGATGAGATTTTTAAACAGTACAAAGCCCAGCGTCCACCCATGCCCGATGAGTTGCGCGAGCAGGTTGAACCCATCCATGCACTGGTGCGGGCGCTGGGATTGCCGCTGCTGTCGGTGCCAGGGGTCGAGGCTGATGATGTCATCGGCACACTGGCACGGCAGGCCAATGAACAGGGACGGGCTGTGATCATCTCCACCGGTGACAAGGACATGGCTCAGCTGGTTAATATCCACACCACGCTGGTTAATACCATGACCTCAACAGTAATGGATGAGGAGGGTGTGGTGGAAAAATTTGGTATTCCGCCGTGGCTGATTATTGATTTTCTGGCGCTGATGGGCGACAAGGTTGACAACATTCCCGGTGTGCCGGGGGTGGGTGAAAAGACGGCACTGGCACTGCTGCAGGGGCTGGGCGGGCTCAAGGATATCTATGCGAAGCTGGATCAGGTGGCCGACCTGGGTTTTCGCGGTGCCAAAACCATGGCCGCCAAACTGAATAAAGAACGGGCCAATGCTGAGCTGTCCTACACCCTGGCCACCATCAAGACTGATGTTGAACTGGATGGTGATGTGGCGACACTGCACAATGGTGAGCCCGATACGGCGGCCCTCCAGCAATGGTATACGGAGCTGGAGTTCAAGGCCTGGCTGGATGAGCTGTTGGCTGGGGGTGAAGAAGATAGCGTGGCAGCTGCTGCTGAGCCGTTGGCGGTCCGCTACGATATCGTCACTACTGAAGCTGAGCTGGAAGATTGGCTGGCGCGCTTGCAGGCGGCCGAACTGTTTGCCTTTGATACCGAAACCACCAGTCTCAATTATATGCAGGCGGAGGTGGTTGGCCTGTCCTTTGCGGTGGAGGCAGGTGAGGCGGCCTATGTGCCCCTGGCCCATGATTATCCCGGTGTGCCTGAGCAACTTGAGCGGGCGGCGGTACTGGCCCGGCTGAAGCCTTTGTTGGAAGATGAAAATATAGCCAAACTTGGACAAAATCTTAAATATGATGCCAATGTTCTGCTAAATCACGATATTAAGCTACGCGGTATTCGCTTTGACACGATGCTTGAATCCTATGTATTGGACTCGGTTGGCAGTCGCCACGATATGGATAGCCTGGCCCTCAAATACCTCGGTCATCGCACCATTCACTTTGAGGACATTGCCGGTAAGGGTGTCAAACAGCTGACTTTCAACCAGATCCCGCTGGAGCAGGCCGGACCTTATGCCGCCGAGGATGCGGATATTACCCTGCGCCTGCACCAGCAACTGTGGCCGAGGCTGGCAACTGAGCCGGAACTGGTTGATGTATTCCGGGATATCGAATTGCCGCTGGTGTCTGTATTGTCGGCAATTGAGCGGCAGGGGGCGCTATTGTCGCGGCAAATGTTGCAGCAGCAAAGTGCAACCCTTGGCGCCTGTTTGCAAACACTGGAAGCGAAGGCCCATGATCTGGCCGGACAGCCCTTCAACCTGAGCTCACCGAAGCAGCTCGCAGAGATACTGTTCGATAAGCTGGCGCTGCCGGTGATCCGTAAAACGCCCAAGGGTGCACCTTCGACCTCTGAAGAGGTGTTGGTGGAGTTGGCACTGGACTACCCCCTGCCAAAAGTACTGCTCAAATACCGCAGTCTGAGCAAGCTCAAGTCCACCTACACCGACAAGTTGCCGGAGATGATTGACCCGGACACTGGCCGGGTGCATACGTCTTACCATCAGGCGGTGGCGGCCACCGGGCGCCTGTCCTCCTCCGATCCCAACCTGCAGAATATCCCCATCCGCACTGAGGAGGGGCGCCGGGTGCGGCAGGCCTTTATCGCCCCTGAAGGCTACCGTATCCTGGCTGCGGACTACTCCCAGATTGAATTGCGCATCATGGCTCATCTGTCCGGTGACAGTGGCTTGTTACAGGCTTTTCGGGAGGGCCGGGATGTACACAGGGCAACGGCGGCGGAAGTCTTTGACACGACTCTTGAACAGGTCAGTGCTGAGCAGCGGCGCAAGGCAAAGGCAATCAACTTTGGTCTGATTTACGGTATGTCTGCCTTTGGCCTGGGCCGACAGTTACATCTGGGACGCAATGAGGCGCAGGCTTATATTGACCGCTATTTTGAGCGTTATCCCGGCGTCAGGGACTATATGGAGCGCACCCGGGCGCAGGCTCACGAGCGCGGTTATGTACAGACCCTGTTTGGGCGGCGGCTCTACCTGCCCGAAATCAATGCCCGCAACAAAATGCGGGTGCAGGCGGCCGAGCGCACTGCTATCAATGCACCCATGCAGGGCAGCGCGGCCGATATTATCAAGCTGGCAATGCTGTCCGTACACCGCTGGCTGCAGGCCGAGCCAGTCGATGCCCGCATAATCATGCAGGTGCATGATGAGCTGGTGTTCGAAGTGGCAGAGGGTGAGGTTGAGTCTGTCAGGGCGCATATCTGTGAACTCATGGCCGCAGCCGCCAGCCTCGACGTGCCGCTGGTGGTTGAGACGGGGGTTGGCAGTAACTGGGATGAGGCGCACTGACAAAATTTTATCAAAAATGGAACCTTCTTTTGGTATTGGCTGTCTCAAAGGAAGTAGCAATATGCTGCTGCAACTGAATTGACCTGGCTCCCTGGGTTGGTTCGGATATGTCTCTACCCCTGAGACGACTGAGTGGCCCGACGCATCTCTACCCCTACGGATGGTCGGGTCTTTTTTTGTTTAAAATTCAATCTGTTAAATATAAGTGAACGCTTACTCCAGATCTTCTTCATAAACGCTGGTATCACACAGCCAGGCATCCAGAACCGCTTTCAATACATCGTGCCCGCTGTGCTTGAGAGCGGAAAACAACTGTACACTGACCCATTCCTCGTGAACCTTTAGCTCCCTGCGCACCTGCAACAGGCTATTGGCCGCCGGGCCTTTTTTCAGTTTGTCTGCCTTGGTCAACAGGATATGTACCGGCATGTGCGCACTCAGTGCCCAGTCCAGCATCTGCCGGTCGAAGTCCTGCAGGGGGTGGCGCACATCCATCAGCAGGATCAGCCCGCGCAGGCACTGCCGTTGTTGCAGATAGTGCTCCAGTTGTTGGGTCCATGCTTTCTTGACGGCCTGGGGTACCTTGGCAAAGCCGTAGCCAGGCAGGTCCACCAGTCGCTGCTGCTCACTGAGGCTGAAAAAATTGATCAGCTGGGTACGCCCCGGAGTGCGTGAGGTGCGTGCGAGCTTCTTATTGCCGGTCAGTGAATTGATGGCACTGGATTTGCCGGCGTTGGAGCGGCCTGCAAAGGCCACCTCCCAGCCCGCATCAGATGGGCATTGGGAAAATCTGGCCGCACTGGTGAGAAAACTGGCCTGGTGGTAATCGGGTACTGCCAAAGTGGGAGTGGGGCTGTTGTCAGCCATACCTATTTCGCGCCTTTTGAGTGAAGTCCAAAGTCGTATATAATGCCACAGCTTAGTTCACTGTTGGTCTGCGCTGCCGCGTACAGAGAACCGAAAGGAACCGAGCATTTCAAAGTAAAAGTGAGGTTCGCATAATGAATAAACTGGCTCTGATGGCATCTGTTGCCGCGACCGCTACTATCCTTTCCCAGCCTGTTCTGGCTGATGCTGTTACTGACAAGTACAACAAAAGCTGTGCAGTCTGTCATGCTACTGGCGCCGCCAATGCTCCCAAGACACACGATGTCGAAGCCTGGGCGCCACGCATGGAAAAGGGTGATGAGGTGTTGCTTCAATCCGTTAACAATGGCCTCAATGCCATGCCACCCAAGGGTATGTGCTTTGATTGCAGTGATGAAGAATACGCCAGTATGATTGAATTCATGGCGTCCCCAGCCAAGTAACAGCGCTGATCCCAACTCAAAACGTGGAAGTGCAATGAAAAGATTTGGATTTATTATTTGTGGCTTACTGTTTGGCTTTGGCCAGTATGTAGCTGCGGCCATGCCTGAAGGTGATGCCGAAGCTGGTAAAGCCGAGATAGCCATTTGTGGTGCTTGTCACGGTGCTGATGGCAATAGCCCAACCCCCGCTTTTCCCAAGTTGGCGGGTTTGAATATGCGTTATATCTACAAACAGTTGCAGGATATCCGCGATGACGTCCGACCCGTACCGGAAATGATTGGCCAGCTGACGGGCAAAACGGATCAGCAACTGGCTAATATGGCGGCATATTATGCGAAGCAGAAACGCTCGGGTGAGCAGACGGATCCCGAACTGCTTGCGTTGGGTGAAAAAGTATTCCGCGCCGGTGTGGCTGAGCGTGGTGTACCGGCCTGTATGGCCTGCCATTCACCTCATGGCAAGGGTAATGCCCCTGCCGGTTTCCCTTCACTGGCCGGTCAGCATGCAGACTATATTGCAAAGCAGCTGAGAATGTATCGCAAAGGCTATGAAGACGAGACAGGTCGCACGAATGATGGTGATACCCGTATTATGCGTGCAACGGCGTTTGGCCTGAGTGATAAGGAAATTGATGCTGTATCAAGCTATGCTGCTGGCCTGAAATAGCACTGTTTGCTTAACACGACAAGGGTGGTCTGTGGGCCACCTTTTTTTCGTTGCAGTGAACGTTGGGACTACACACGGGTCAAAGGTAAGGTGTAGCTAAAACAAGGAGTATAACTATGTTCAAAAATTTAATTGCCTCTCTGACATTGACTTTGCTGGTGCCAGTAGCAGCCTTTGCCCAGGAGTGGGTTGAGGGGGAGAACTATGATTTGATCATTCCTCCAATGCACACAGAAGATAGCGACAAAATCGAGGTGACTGAATTTTTCTGGTACGGTTGTGGCCACTGTTATAATTTTGAACCGCTAGTAACCCAGTGGAAAAAAACGCTGCCAGATGACGTAAAAGCTGTCAGTTCACCGGCTGTCTGGAATAAACCAATGGAGATGCACGCACGTGCTTTTTATGCCGCCCAGGTGTTAGGGGTACTTGATACCATGCACCCTGCGTTGTTTCAGGCTATGAATGTCGATCGCAAACGCCTGTCATCAGATGATGAAATCAAGGCGATATTTGTGGCTAACGGGGTTTCTGGTGATGACTTTGATAAGGCCTATAATTCCTTTGGTGTCAGCAGTCAGGCTCGTCAGGCCAATGCGCGTGCCCGTACGGCCAAAATTACCGGTACACCTGAAATGGCCGTGGCTGGCAAGTATCGCATCAGCACAGCCAAGGCAGGTGGTCAGGCGAATATGTTAAAAGTTGCCTCTTTTCTGATAGAGAAAGAACGCACAGAAAGAGTCAGTAAGGCTGAATAAGCTGTATTATCAAAGCTGTTGCCAAAAAAGGCGGTGCCCGATACGGGTTGCCGCCTTTTTTATTAGATTTTGTTGTCAACCTGGTGCGGTACAGGCAGATGCCTGGCCAGCGGACTATTACATGCCGGTTGGATAATGTTCCAGGGATGCCTTGCCGCTGCGGCGAATAAGTTCGAAGGCCGCTGTATATTCACGCAGCAGTTCTAGGCAGTATTGCAGGCGCGCCTCGTAGTATTCCATGGCAGCATCATCGTTGTCCTGGGGGTTTTCTTCATTGGACAGTTTTTTTACATTGCGCACAATCAGGTGTTCAGGCAAATAACAGATACGGCTGTTTTTATAACTGCTCATACGCAATTCGGCAATGGGATAGGCGCCACCGATAGAGGCTGATACCGATACAATCAACGCAGGTTTGTGTGCCAGTTCGCCACCGGCACTCCACATCAGAAAGAAGTTTTTTAGCAGAGCGGGCACCATGCCATGCCATTCGGGTGATATAACTATAAAGGCATCACAGCTGTGCAGTTCTTTGCTGATGGGATCAAGGCGATTGCGCCAGGCTTTGTTGTCTGGATCCCAGACACCCTCATCCCAGTGAGGTAGAGGGTCATCAGATACATCATAAATCCAGGTATCATCGCAGAGTTTTTCTGTCTGCAATTTGTTTGCAATGTGCCCGGCAACACGGCGGCTTTCTGACTTTGGACGATGGCTGCCACTGATAATACCTATTTTCATAGTTGCTCCTTAATCTGTAGTGCGCAATTCAGGCCTCCAGCCAGGCAGGGACAGGCAGATTGCGAGTCCTGAGATAGGCTGGATTAAACAATTTGCTCTGGTAGCGATTACCGTAATCGCACAGAATGGTGACTATGGTATGGCCGGGGCCCAATTCCTTGGCCAGGCGAACTGCACCAGCGATATTGATGGCAGAAGAGCCTCCCAAACACAGCCCCTCATGCTGGAGCAGGTCAAATAAATAAAGCAGGGATTCACTGTCGCTGATTGACCAGGCGTGATCAACATGTGCTTGGGCAATATTGGCGGTGATATGGTTAATGCCGATACCTTCCAGTATCGAATTGCCCTCGGAGGGGCGGAGTTCTCCATTACTGAAATAGCTGCCAAGGGATGCCCCCAATGGATCAGCCAGAGCAATTTTCACGTCCGGGTTGTGTGATTTTAAAGCCTGGGAGACACCGGCCAGTGTGCCGCCGGTACCTGCCGCGCAGACAAAACCATCCACTTTGCCGTTGGTTTGGTGCCAGATTTCTTCACCCGTAGTCTCGCGGTGTATGGCCATATTGGCCGGGTTGTCGAACTGTCGCGCCCAGATCACACCGCAGGGTTCTCCCGCCGCCAGCTGGATGGCCAGACGTTCGGCGGTGTGTGTGTAATGGTTGGGGTCGGCGTAGGATGTGGCGGAAACCAAATGCAAATCGGCGCCGAGCAGTTCCAGTGCTTCAATTTTTTCCTTGCTCTGGGTCATCGGCATGACCACACTGCTTGTATAGCCAAGTGCATTGGCAATCAGGGTCAGGCCAATACCGGTATTGCCAGCAGTGCCTTCGACAATGCGTCCACCGGGGCACAATTCACCGTTTTTTTCCGCAGCGCGAATAATACCCAGTGCGGTACGATCTTTGACTGAACCACCGGGATTGAGAAATTCAGCTTTGCCAAGAATGATGCAGCCCGTACGTTCCGAGACTTCCCGCAGATGCAGTAAAGGGGTATTACCAATCAAGTGAGTGACGTCAGCAGCGCTCTGCACAGCCTTGCTCCAGATAGCGATAAAGATGGCCAGTATGCCACAGGCGCCAGAGGGTGGTCAGTGTTGATAATTTTCTGGGTGTCGACTGGTGGCTTATTTCAGATGATCCAGTGGCAGTGAGCTTCGCTGTACGACCCGGCGCAATTCAAAGCTCGAATGTACGCCGCTCACGCCGGCAATGCGGGTCAGCTTGCCCAGTAAAAAGCGCTCGTAATGCTGCATATCGGATACCACAATTTTTAGCAGATAGTCTGAGCTTTGGCCGGTGACCACTGAGCATTCAATTACTTCAGGATAGTTGCAGATCTCGTCTTCAAAGGTCTGAAAGCGTTCGGGTGTGTGCCTGTCCATTGATATACCGAGAAAGGCTGTCAGTTTGAGGCCCAGGCGTTCCTGGTTCAGCAGGGTGACTTGGCCCCGGATGAGTCCGGATTTCTCCAGCCGCTTAACCCGGCGGGAGCAGGGTGTTGGTGAAAGGCCAACTTCATCGGCAAGGTCGAGATTACTGATACGGGCATCGCGCTGCAATATTTCCAGAATATGGCGATCAGTGCGATCAAAGGCCATGACAGGTGCTCCTTGCTGAATTTTGATCATATTGAGAGATTTTAACTCTATTTTTATTAATTATTGGCGAATTGTATTTAATGAGTCAGGTTTGAAGGAAGTATTTGCAATTATTCTCCTGGCAAAAGTATCTATAATGCACACTTTGGCTGAATAATGCCCGTTGTTGCTGCGCCTTCGGATGACCTGTCTGCTGGAGCATTGGTGGCGTCTCATAAGGGCGACTCTGTGCAGCGTATCTAAAACAGGGAGCAACGGGTAACGGCCGCCAGACAAGAAACGGGAATTCGCCATGAGCACATTTGATCACAACAAATATCGCCCTTTTGAGCCGGTGAAGATGGTTTCACGCCACTGGCCTGAACGCCAGATCAGTCGGGCACCCCGATGGTGCAGTGTGGATCTGCGCGATGGCAATCAGGCACTGATCGAGCCGATGACCGCCAGTCAGAAATCCCAACTGTGGGATCTGCTCGTCAAGGTTGGCTTCAAGGAAATTGAGGTGGGCTTCCCGTCGGCCTCTGGTCATGACTACGCCTTTGTTCGTGAGTTGATCGATAACGGGCGCATTCCCGATGATGTGACTATCCAGGTGCTGACCCAGGCTCGTCCTGATTTGATCGAAAAAACCTTTCAGGCGCTCGCAGGTGCGCGCCGGGCTGTTGTTCATGTCTACAACTCCACCTCCACTGTACAGCGTGAACAGGTTTTTGGCTTGGGCCGTCAGGGCATTATTGATATTGCCGTGCGTGGAGCCAGGCTGGTTCAGGACTGTGCTGCCAACTATCCACAAACCGAATGGGTATTTGAATATTCGCCGGAGAGTTTCACCGGCACTGAGCTGGATTTTGCCGTTGAAGTTTGCGATGCGGTCACCGCTGTTTGGCAGCCGACTCCCGACAAGCCGGTGATTATTAACCTGCCTGCTACAGTGGAGATGAGCACACCCAATGTTTATGCTGATCAGATTGAGTGGTTCTGTGAACACGTTGCCCGTCGGGACAGTCTGCTGATTTCCCTGCATACCCACAATGATCGAGGGTGTGCGGTAGCTGCTGCCGAGCTTGGCGTGCTGGCTGGTGCTGATCGGGTTGAGGGTACACTCATGGGCAATGGTGAACGCACCGGTAATATGGATATTGTCACCATGGCCATGAATTTGTATAGCCAGGGTGTTGATCCTGAGCTTCAGCTTGGCCGTATGGATGAAATTATTCAGACTGTAAAAGAATGTACTCAGTTGCCGGTGCATCCACGTCACCCCTGGGCTGGTGAGCTGGTATTTACCGCCTTTTCTGGTAGCCACCAGGATGCCATTAAAAAGTGCCTGGCAAAACGGAAGGAGGATGAGCCATGGGAGGTTGCCTACCTGCCAATTGATCCGCGGGATATTGGCCGCAGTTACCAGGAGGTTATCCGTATCAACAGTCAGTCCGGCAAGGGTGGTATTGCCTATGTGCTGGAGCGTGACTACGGCTATGAGCTGCCACGTTGGTTGCAGATTGACTTTTCAGGTACCGTGCAGGCTTTTGCAGAACAGCGCGAGACAGAAGTTAGCGGCGAGGATATCCACAGTCTTTTCCAGCAGACCTATATGGCTGAGGATGAATACCTGCAGCTGGGCGATTATCAGGTCAGTCGCGCTGACAATATTGATCAGTTGCAGGCTGAGCTGCTGTATGCTGGCAGCCAGCACCGCCTTGCTGGTTCGGGTAACGGTGTTGTTGCTTCCTTTGTGGATGCGATGGCCAATTTCAGTGGCAAGCACATTGTGCTGGTTGAGTATTCCGAACACGCCCTCGGTAAGAGCGCAGATGCAGAGGCTGTTTGTTATATACAACTGAATATAGACGGCGAGCGTTACTGCGGTGTAGGTCGCAGCCACGATATTATTCAGGCTTCGCTCGAAGGCATTCTCGGTGCTATTAACCTGGCGATCAAATAGATGAGCCTCTCAGTATTTGATCTTCGCCCCTGAAAATCAGCGGAATTTGTAAAATCCCCTGGTTTTTATGGGCTCGCGCAGGCTTACAGCCTGCGGCGGTACATCTATGTGCCGCTTATTCATTTGGCTAAAAGCTTGCCGAGTTAATATTACTTGTTCGATGCGGGCCGCTGCGACAGCCTGAAAACAGGGTTCGTGATGGAGTATTCATAAACCAGTGAACCGGATGAAAGACGCGCATGCTTCACAGAATATGTGCGTCTTTTCAGTTATAATTGGCGGGCAATTTTCCGTATTAAAAAAATACGTCTTCCCAGGAGTTCACCATGAAAACCTTGCAATCACTATTTGTTGTCTGCATTTTATGTTTTTCCTCTTTGGCATTGGCACAAACTGCCGAACAGGAAGCTGAAAAACTGCTTAATTCCATCGGTATGGAAGATTCTCTGGAAAGCTCCATGTCACAGATGCTTGATATGCAGCTGTCTCAAAATCCGGCAATGGTTTCCTATAAGGGTGTCATGCTTGAGTTTTTCAAGAAATATATGAGTTATGAAAGCCTCAAACCGGAGCTTATCAAGCTCTATAGCAGTACTTTCAGTGCGTCTGAACTTAAGGAACTGAACGCATTTTATAGCAGTCCAATTGGCCGTAAAACAATAGAAGTTATGCCAACACTCATGGCTAAAGGTGGTCAGGTTGGGTTGAGCCGAGTGCAGGATAATATTGACGAATTGCAGTCCATGATCAAGGCTGAAGCTGAACGACAAAAGCAAAGCCAACCCTGAATGATAAGCTGATATCTGTATTTAAAATTAATCAAATAATAACCAGGCCCGGTGCTATAACGGGCCTGTCATCATTATTATTGCATCTGAGGTTTTTTGTGCATGCATATACTTATCGTATTTTTGACGGCACTTACGGGCCTGTTTTATGCGCTTGATCGTTTGGGAGTTGATATTGGCTGGCTCAATCCGTGGGCGTGGCGCCGTCGGCGTCGCTGGTTGAAACAGCTGCATACCAATCCCGCTTTTAATCTGGATAGCCCTATGGAAGCAGTGGCTTTACTATTGGTGGCAACAGGGCGGGTTGAAGGTGATTTATCCTTTGAAGAAAAAGCTGAAATTAAATCTGTTTTTATAGATGTATTTAAACAATCGGAAACAGATGCCGCCGCATTATTGGCTTCCAGCACCTACCTGCTTGGTTCGGGGGATGATGTTTTCAAACGACCTGAGAATGTACTGGCTCGCAGCCTTGAGCATTTCAGTGATGAGCAAAAACAATCAACTATTGAATTGATGCAGCGTGTAGCATCCGTTGGCTCTGAAGCTGGTGCCAGTCAAGCTGATTTTATTGCGCGGGCCAGCGGAGCATTAAAATTGATGAATAATAAGGTTGGTTGGCAGTAAATGGATGCGGGAGAGTTTTACTGATCTATGAAGCATTTTAAATATTGGTCCCGGGAAATCCGGCGTATTCATATAGGATCTCAACCGCAGGAGTTGAATCTTCTTTGTGGCTCTAATGTTTCAAAAGAAGATGCGTCTGCACAAATAACGCTACTGGCACGGGAAATTGAACAGCGTATTCTGCGTGGCGAGCAGAAGGAAGAGTATGACGCCGCCATCCGTGAACATATTGCTGAACTGATTGATGAGCATAATGTTATTACCGTTTGCCGCTATGGTGCGCGCATATGGAATACGACACAGTATACCGTGCTCGATATTGACTATAGTTCACTGACTTTTTTTGATTTTTTTCGAGCAATAAGGAAGCTTGGAAGAAAGGAGCGTATTGTTGCCAGGTTTGAAAAAAACATTAAAAAATATTCTGAACTTGGAAGTGATTTTCGTATTTATGAGACACAAAAAGGTGTGCGTGTTATTGGGCGTAAATACATTGATCCTGACAGCAAAAACTATGAAGCATTAATGAAAAGTTTGAATGTCGACTGGCTTTATATCATGTTGTCAAAAAAGCAAAAATGTTATCGTGCGAGGCTAACGCCAAAGCCTTATCGTATGCGTTTCAGGACCATTCGTATAAAAAGCCCACTGGACTGTGAAGAGCCGTCTTATGAGCAATGGTCAAAGGATTACGATAAGCGTTCCGAAGATTTTTCTGTTGTCAGCCTGATAAAAATAATTGGCAATGACTTTTCAAAAGAAAAGTTGATTCAAAAGCACGATTGCGCATGTAATATGCAGGCAAAAAAACGGCTTGCTTGATGTAAAAAACATTAAATTGACGCAGTTTTTTATGTGGGTCATAGTTAATGCGCATGTTGGCTACTAACAGTGGCATTGCAAAAACGTAAATAGGTTTGGGGTAACCCGGTCAATTTACGATTCATCCTGAAGTCCGGGATGAGCGCTCTAACGTTGGGTAACACTACCCAACGGGTGTGTTATCCATGTTTTGTTTTATTTTACCAGGAGTAAAATTATGGCTAACACACTTGAGTGTAGCAGATATGTGCTTTATGGCTGGGTATGGTTTTTCTGGTTGTTATGGGTAAAGCTGTGGCAACTTATAGAAAATATAAAGGAGAGGCTTAGAGTCTTTTGGGAATTTTTTCCGTATAGGGAAATATTATTCCTGATTGAACTGCTAAGATTAATCATCCTGTTAATCAGGGAGATTCTTCGTTATCTGGGTCATAAGCTCATACTCTAAAATAGAGCCCTCTTCGGAGGGCTTTATTCTCTGTCTGGTTGGACAAGGCAGTTAACTGATGTAAATGCAGTTGCTGCAGCGAAAGGAGTCGCTTTATGTTGGGTCTGATCCGAAAATTTTTACCACCACGTTTCAGATATTCAGGGAAAACCAACAAAAGTGACGTTCATAATGAATGTCACTATGAGCCGTTGGTTATGGCTCTGTATGAAGCTGATGGTTCATTGTCGATGTCGGCCTTTAAGCGTCTCGTGGTGCCTGTACTACAGCTGATCTATGGCACTATGCAAAAGCAGGCGCATACCAGGGAACTGACTGACCAGCACTTTTTCAGATTGATTAAAGATATTAGTGAAGCCTGTCGGCGTCTTCAAGGTATTCGTATGCCCATGGGGCGACCCGGTGTGGATTATCGTCACTACGAAACGCAGTACAGCTATGCACTGATAACTGCGATGGCAATTTACTGGTGCCGGGAACGCATAATATCCGATCAACGGGATCCTCAGGTGCTTGCGCGGCGCTATATACCGCAGGAGGGGCTTTTGCGCTTGCAGTCCGATGCCATGGTATGGGCTGACTGGCAGGCATTTTTTAGTGATGGCGATGACGGCGGGCTGAAAAAAATAGCAGCTAAAGCCGAGCTTTCACTCAATCAGAGCAATGTGCTGGCCAATGGTGAAAAGCCCTTGCGGCCCCGTAAAACGCGCAGTAATAAAAAACGACTCTTGCGACCGGAAAAAAGCGATTATGCTCGTGCTGATGCCTTGGGTTGGCGAAGTGTTGACCGTATTTGCAAAGGTTTGCGAAGTGGTATTTTATCCTATAACCAGGTGGATTCGTTGGTACATGTTGATAACAAGGGGCGAACTTTTCTGCTGGTACCGCAGATATTTCAGTGGTGCAGTCGACGCAGGTATGAGCAGGATCGTTCTTCAACACTGAAAAATCGTTTTTTTCGGCTTCATATCCATACCCATGAACCCCAGGGCGAAGGTATTTACTATGGTGTGTACCCGGGAAATCCGAGGCACTTTAGGGGGGCCGTTATTGAAGACAAAAGTATTTTCTGGGATAACAAGCCACCTGTGAGTGATTTTTTAATCCCGGCGTTTAATAAAAAATAGCAACAATGTGAATTACAACTAATATCGAATCTGCAAATAGTTCTGTCCCGGGTGTACACTGGCCCATGTTTAATCCAGAAGCATTCAGCCGATTAAAACACTGTACTGCTTTGATGTATTTTCGGAAATGGATAACTGCATGGCAGGGGTGCAACAGCTTGCCTTGCCTGGATGAACATATAGACATTGGTCCAGAGCTCTACACTGATTCAGTCTGGGTTCTGGTTGCAGAGTTGAATGAATGAAACGACTTGATGTATCCCAGTTGCTGGATCTGTATTGTGAGCTTGGTATCGATGGTATTGATGGCACCGGAGATGATCTTAAACGTGTTCTGGATAGTCTGGACAATCTGGCCAATTCAGTTGCCGGGCACCTTGGTGTACAGGCGCTGGGTGTCAGTCATGGTCTGGATGGAGTGCTGATCAACTTTGGCCCCCGGCTGGAGGGTGATCCCTGCCCGCCTCACCTGGAACGCCATGACGAAGAGGGCAGTTGGGGTGAATCGGACAGATTGACAGTGTTAATTTGTGATGATGATACAACTCAGCATGTCCTGGCCGAAGCCGTCTTTGAAAGTGAGGGCTTTCGTGTGCTCAAGGCGCTGTCTGCGGAAGAGGCATGGACACTCTTTTTGAATAATTCGGTTGATCTGGTGATTACGGATATTGTTTTGCCAAAAGAGGATGGCTTTAGTTTCGCACGACGAGTGATTGCCCACGGTGGAACAAAAGGCAGCGTTCCCATCATTACCATGTCAGGCCAGATTGATAATGAAGAATCCATTGAGCAACTGGAAATTATTGGCGGTGTCATGCATCTGGCCAAGCCGGTTGCCTGGAAAAGGCTGGCTCAAATTGGCCGCAGCATCTGTAACAGCAATGAGCCCCGGTTGAACTATTTCACGTCACAGCGTTAATCCTAGAATCCGCAGTTGGACATGTACAATGGTGCTGTAATCGGTGTGTCAGGCAAGGCGCGACAATACCGCGGACTGATTGCCCGCAAGGCGGAGCAACGCTGCCTGACGTGCCGAGTGCAGTACCAGTGGGTGCGTAGCGTTTTCATCCGCAAGGTGAGTGCGATCAAAGACCAGAAGCCAGGTATCCATACGGCTTTCAAGAAGAAAACAAGCGCTCGACTGCGGAATCCAGGTTAATACCTGCCAAAAGGGAAGCGCGGAATTAAAATAAAGTCTCAGATATCTACCTGATTTGTATTGTCCCGTTGTCGATAACACCGGAGAGGCTAATAGCCTTATCAACAGATTTTCTGTAAGCGCCACTAAATCGTAAGCGCCACTAAATCGACCCACTTGCCCTATTCAGTATTGCGCCACATTTTTTGAAACACTCCCCAGCACCACATTCCAGGGTAGCAAAGCCTCCAGTTTCTCCAGCGTATCCGCGGTTGCGATGGGTCAGCACATGCTGAATGTAGGCTGCGGGGTCGATTTAGCGGCACTTACTATTAAACCGTCTGGCAATGCGGTATTTGAGTCCATCCAGGGATGTGAT
>JBKECP010000016.1:0-7830 GCA_047974765.1 Parahaliea sp.
GCAGTCGGCGGAAAACGGAAGCGTCGCACACTCGACTTTGGTCGAATCTGGACCAAGGTCGAATTTCGTATGCCCACGCAGGCGTCAATACTGCTATGGCGCAACAAATATAATCTAAGCAGGAGCGTTGACCATGCACAAACCCATCCGCCATGTATTGCTTGCAGCCGGTGCGACGCTGTTGGCCAGCCCTGTGCTGGCTGATAATGTCAGTGATCGCATTGCCGAGCTGGAACGCCAGATTGCCGAACTCAAGGCTCAGGTGTCAGACAATAAAGAAACTATCAGTACCAATGCTGTCGAAATCGAAAAAGCACGGCCCACCAAAAAAGGCACCCAGCTGACCTATGGTGGTTTTATTCAGCTTGATGCTATCAGTACGGATTATTCTGAAGGTAAGCCTGCCAGTGGACTGATTGACGACTTTATCGTGCCTTCACTGATTCCGGTTGAGCCAACATCCGGCAGCGCTGATTCTTACAATCGCTTCAATATGCACGCAAAAACATCACGCTTCTTTTTTACCACTAAAACCAAAACAGATGCGGGTGATATTTCAACCCGTATTGAGCTGGACTTTATGTTGAGTCCGGGGGGGGATGAACGAATTTCCAACAGCTGGAATTCCCGTCTGCGTCATGCCTTTGTGCAATGGGACTACGCCGAAGGCAAGTCGCTGTTGGCGGGCCAGAGCTGGAGTACCTTCTTTAACGTGGGCGCATTACCTGATGTGCTGGACTTTGTGGGTCCGGTTGGCACGCTGTTTGTCCGTCAGCCGCAGATTCGCTGGACCAGCGGCCAGTTACAGCTGGCGCTGGAAAATCCGGCGACCCGCCTCAATGAGTATAACGGCAGTAGTGTTGGCACCCGCCTTGATAACTCGGAAAACATACCGGACATCATCGCCCGCTATAACGGCAAGCGTGGTGATTTAACCTGGTCGGTAGCCGCCATGGCGCGTCAGCTCAGCTATGAAGCCCGTGCCAGCAATGCCTTTGAAGGCAGCGATGACACCCGGTATGGCTATGGCTTGAGTCTGGCAGGCAAGTGGGTTCTGGGCCGCGACGATATCCGCTTTATGCTCAACTACGGTGATGCGCTGGGCCGTTATCTGGGGGTGAACAGTTATAACGATGGTTACATTGATACCAGCGGTGATATTGACACCATCGATCAGTGGGGCGCCTTTGTGGCTTATCAGCACTATTGGAGTGATCACTGGCGCAGCACCTTCTCACTATCTGCCAGTGGTGCCGACAACCCGGATGTGGGTGAGTTTGTCGGAGCTGACAGCCTGGCCAGTGAGTACCAGTCCGTTCATGCCAACCTGAACTGGCTGCCTGCGCCCAATCTGCAAATTGGCGGTGAGTACAGCTATGGCCGCAAGGAGCTGGAGGATGGCCGCAAGGGTGATCTGAACCGGCTGCAATTTGCTGTCAAATACGCTTTTTGAGGTTTATAACCAAGGTCTAACAGCAGTGCGTGCACCGGCACAGTATAGTCTGGCTGCACTCACTGATAAAAATACTATGGAGGTGTGACATGTCACATATGACCGAAGAACAGGCGGCAGCCTATTGGAGACGAAATGTTTCGCTCATGATCAAGCTGCTGGTTGTCTGGTTTGTCGTTAGCTATGGCTTCGGCATTTTGTTGTTTGATGTACTCAATCAAATTCGTGTCGGCGGCTATAAGCTGGGGTTCTGGTTTGCTCAGCAGGGTTCGATTTACGTCTTTGTTGTTTTAATTTTTTACTATGCCAGGCGTATGGCAGCATTGGACCGTGAGTTCAATGTAGACGAAGACTAAGGGGGCATCATGGAACTCAGAATTCTGACTTACCTGGTTGTCGGTGCATCCTTTGCACTATACATCGGTATCGCCATCTGGGCGCGGGCGGGTTCGACCAAGGACTTTTATGTGGCCGGTGGTGGTGTTCACCCTGTAGCCAACGGGATGGCGACAGCGGCTGACTGGATGTCGGCGGCATCTTTTATCTCGATGGCGGGTATGATTGCCTTTATGGGTTACGGCGGCTCTGTATTTCTGATGGGCTGGACCGGTGGTTTTGTACTGTTGGCGATGTTGCTGGCACCTTATTTGCGCAAATACGGCAAATTCACGGTGCCGGAGTTTATCGGCGACCGCTTCTATTCCCGGACGGCCCGGGCGGTAGCTGTACTGTGTCTGATTATCTGCTCAGTAACCTATGTTATCGGTCAGATGAAGGGTGTTGGTGTGGCTTTCTCCCGCTTTTTGGAGGTGGACTACAGCGTCGGTCTGATCGTGGGAATGGTGATCGTCTTTTGCTATTCGGTCCTGGGTGGCATGAAGGGGATCACTTATACCCAGATTGCCCAGTATTGTGTGCTGATTCTGGCCTACACTATTCCGGCTATCTTTATTAGTCTACAATTAACGGGTAACCCTCTGCCACAACTGGGGCTGGGTTCCACCCTGGCTGGCAGTGACGTTTATCTGCTGGATCGCCTCGATCAGGTCGTCATGGAACTGGGCTTTAAGGAATACACCACGGATGTCCGTGGCAGCAGCCTGAATATGTTTGCCTATACCTTGTCGCTGATGATCGGTACGGCGGGTCTGCCACACGTAATTATCCGCTTCTTTACTGTACCGAAGGTACGCGATGCCCGTTCCTCTGCGGGTTGGGCACTGGTATTTATTGCCATTCTTTACACCACTGCACCTGCGGTAGCCGGTATGGCGCGTTTGAACCTGATGGATACTATCGAGCCTTCACCGGGCCAGTATCTACAGTATGACGAGCGTCCCCAGTGGTTCAAAAACTGGGAAAAAACCGGTTTACTGGAGTTTGAAGATAAAAATGGCGATAGTCGTATTCAGTACAGCTCCAACAAAGACGTCAATGAAATGGTAAAAATCGACAATGACATCATGGTGCTGGCCAACCCTGAAATTGCCAAACTGCCCAACTGGGTGATTGCACTGGTGGCGGCCGGTGGTCTGGCGGCAGCGCTGTCGACAGCGGCGGGTCTGCTGCTGGCTATTTCCTCGGCGATATCGCATGATTTGCTCAAGGGTATGATTGCACCCAATATCTCGGAAAAAACAGAGTTGATGGCAAGCCGTATTACCATGGCGCTAGCTATTATGGGGGCGGGCTATCTGGGCTTGAATCCACCGGGCTTTGCCGCAGGTACAGTAGCGTTGGCCTTCGGTCTGGCGGCCTCGTCCATCTTCCCGGCGTTGATGATGGGTATCTTCTCCCCGCGTATCAACAAGGAAGGTGCCATTGCCGGTATGGTTGCCGGTATCGGGGTAACTCTGCTCTATGTGTTCCAGCACAAAGGCATTATGTTTATTGCATCTACATCCTTCCTGGGTGATATGTCGCCAAACTGGTTCCTGGGAATTGAACCCAATGCCTTTGGTGCAGTTGGTGCAGTGGTTAATTTCGCTGTAGCCTTTACCGTATCCAGAATAACCGCTGAGCCACCTGCGTCAGTGAAAGAGCTGGTTGCGCATATCCGTATCCCGGTGGGAGCCTCTGAAGCTCACGATCATTAAAAGCAATTACTGTAAAAGGAGCTGGCGCCATGTTTAGCAACAAGCACGTAGTCATTGCATTGCTGGTGGCGCCGGTATTATCCATCCTGGCCTGGTTTGCCGTTGGCAATTTGTTGGGAGAACAGCCCCGCGCCGCCATTGTGGGCCAGGATTATCAACTGCTTGAGAAGAGCAATTGCCGCTATTCCAGCGGTGAGTGTGATCTGGTCAATGGCGATGTAAAAATAGCCCTTCAGATAAACCAGAGCGCACTGCCTTCCCAGCTTGAATTGACGTCCAGTATCGCCTTGCGCGGTGTGCTGATGGCCATAGTACCTGTCGGTGGCGAAGATACTGATCCAGTGGCCATGACTCTGTCTGATGATATTGGACAACGATGGAGGCTGCCGTTACAGGCCGGTCTTGCTGAGGGTGAGCGTTTGCACCTGGTGGCTGTTACCGATAACAATCGTTTCAGTGCCGATGTGTCGACGGCTTTTAGCCGCAGTGAGCCTTAGCCCTTTAACGATAAATTAAATGTAGCTTTAGCCTTTAAAGTGACGGTAAGTATTTCTTCACCTGATAGTGCAGGCCGGGGCTGCTGCCCGGCAAGTATGCCGGAGATGTGTAATACACAGACTGAAAAAATGATTTCCCCGCGATGGAGGGCTGCGTGAATATGACGGGTCATTTTGATAGTCGTTCCAAAGACAACACAAGCCGTGCTGCGGTTTCTCCCGAACTGCAATCCATTATCGATTTTCTTGCCCAGACCCTGCCTTTTAATGCCCTCAAGATGAACGAGCTGTCCGCTGCTGCGGCTAATTTGCAGATTTACTACCATCGCAAGGGCGAATGTTTTTCCCGTCAGAAAAGTGGAGGCCTGCGTATTTTGCGCTCAGGAGCCGTTGATCTGCGTGATGACAACAATAAATTACTCGACAGACTGGGTGAGGGTGAAAGTTTTCATATTGGACATTTAAATGCAGCTCAGGCAAGTGGTGTGGTTGCGGCAGTGATTGAAGACTGTTTGATTTATCTGTTGCCCGATACTGATTACACCGCCTTGCGCGAGAATAATCGTGAGTTTGATCGTTATTTTCATAGCCAGCGCAGTCGGCGTCTGCGACGGGCGGCCCGCTATGAACCCGAACCCCATGTAATGACTCAGGTAGTGGGCAGTGTGATGAGTACCGAACTGCTGGCGGTAAAGCCTGATGACAGTGTGCAGGAAATGGCCCGCCTGATGAGTGAGCGGCGGGTCTCGTCAGCCTTTGTTATGGCCGATAGCAAGTTGCTTGGTATCGTTACCGACAGGGATTTACGGGTGCGTGTTGTGGCTGAGGGCTTGTCGCCGCAGACTCGGGTAAGGGATATTATGACGCCAGATCCGATGTGCATGGATGAGCGAGCCAGCCTCTTTGAAGTGCAGCTGACTATGACTCAGCAGGGCTATCACCATCTGCCGATTGAGCACAATGGTGAACTTAAAGGCATGGTCACGACCTCGGATTTGATGCTTGCACGACAGGATGATCCGGTTTATCTGGTACAGCATATTTCCCGCCAGGCCAATGTTGAAGGTATTAAGGAGCTGCTTAAAGGTATTTCCGCCCTGGCAGCCCGCTGGGTGAGTGCAGGTATTCGTGCGCGGGAAGTCAGCCGTTTGTTAACGGCAATCAGTGATGCGGTCACAGTGCGACTATTGCAGCTGGCGCAGGATTGTTTCGGTGCGCCACCAGTGTCCTATTGCTGGCTGGGTTTTGGTTCACAGGGGCGGCAGGAGCAATTGTTGGGAGCAGATCAGGATAATGGCCTGGTTATTGACGACAGTGCACAGCCGGAACATCGTGATTACTTCGACAGGCTGGCACGTTTTGTCTGTGATGGTCTGGATGCCTGTGGTTATCCTTACTGCAATGGCAATGTGATGGCGATGAATCCCAGGTGGTGTCAGCCTCTGGCCCGCTGGCAGGATGAAGTGCTCAGCTGGACCCGCACGCCAACACCGGATGCGGTTATGCATGTATCCATCTTCTTTGATATTCGTGCCGTACACGGAGAAGTACAGCTGTGTCATAAACTACAGCAAGGTATGCTGGAGCTGGCTTCGCGTAATACGATTTTTCTTGCCGCACTGGCAGCCAATGCGTTGGCCAATCCTGCGCCACTGGGTATTTTCAGGCGCTTTGTGGTGGATAGAGACGGCCAGCATAGAGATAGCCTCGACCTTAAAAAACACGGTGTTATGTCTATTACTGATATTGTGCGTCTGCATGCACTCAAGCATAAAGTAAGCGCAGCCAATACGGATGAGCGCCTGCGTGCGCTTGAGCATGTGGGTGCGCTGGCTAAGGTTGATGCGCGTAATCTTGCAGATGCCTTGCACTGCTTGCAGCGCCTGCGCCTGCAAAACCATGTTGACCAGCAAATACGCAATGAGGCACTCAGTAATTTTATCCGGCCTCGCAGCTTGTCAAAGATGGCACGCGAGCAGTTGCGCGATGCTTTTTCCATTATTCACGATGCCCAGAGTGCTCTGCGTTTGAATTTCAGACAGGGTATGGGTTGATGAGGTGGCGGCGCTTTCGCTATCGCAGGCAGGTAGCTGGCAGCGCACTCGCCACCTGTTGGGATGCGGCAGGGCCAAAGCGTCGGCAGTTCTGGCCACAGGTTGAGTATCTGGCTTGTGATGCTGAAATGTCCTCGCTGAATGTGGATGAAGGGGAATTATTGAGTCTGGGCTGGGTGCCTGTTATCGGTGGCTCGATCAGGCTGGGGGAGGCGCAACACCACCTGATTGCCGCGCAGACAGGTGTTGGCCAAAGTGCGGGCATTCATCAGCTGCGTGATTGTGACCTGGAGAATGCTGAGGCTGAATCAGTGGTGCTGACGCATTTTTGCCGGGCAGCGGCGGGTCGCCTGCTTGTCTTTCATCATGCTCCTCTGGATCTGGCTTACCTCAATCGGGCTTGTCAACGACACTTTGGTGCACCTTTACTGCTGCCCTGTCTTGATACCATGATGATCGAAAAGCGCCGCCGCGACCGCACTGACACAGTGGTTGCGCATGGTAGTCTTACACTGACAGCCTGCCGGCGCCGCTATAGTCTGCCTGCCTATCCTGTGCACAATGCGCTGGTGGATGCGCTGGCTACCGCTGAGCTTTTTCAGGCCCAGGCCGCTTACAGTGGTGCCATTACCCGCAGTGGCCGACATAAACCCGCCCGCCTGGGAGATTTGTTGTAGTATCCCCTGTTTATCAATTGCCATTGCCACAGGAACCAGAACTTAGCGTTATTGATACCTTTACGCCTTGTCTCATATTGGAATCCTGTGAATTTGACAATCTATTACTGCCAGGGTCAACGCTGTATTTTGATTATGGCGGTTTTACACAGACGCCGCTCTATGACGGGTATGTGGATAATATTTCTGATTCGCTTGAGCGAGATGGACGTTACTCTCAGTTAAAACGTGATTGGGAGGCCGAATATAGCTGTTGCGACCGCATTCACGCTCTGAGGCTGGCTCTGGATCATGCCAGCGACTCACAAAAAACGAATATATGGGTGCCCAATGACAGTACTGCCCAGGAGGCGTTAACACGCTGGCGGTGTTTGTCAACAAAGATGTCGCGTTCATTGATTATGCTGCCTTAGCCGATGATGGTTTTTCAGCGCATAATTCCTTCGTAAGCGCCAGAGAATCCCCCCCTTCAAACAGCACTCAATCCCCGGGACACTGGAGCCTCCACAGCCACCGGAGGTATCTCCCATGAGCAGCACAGACCACCCGAACAACTGGCAACAACACATCACCACCTGGCAGGCATCAGCGCTTTCCGGCGCTGCCTTCTGTCGAGAGCACGGCCTGGTCTACCATCGCTTCACCTACTGGCGACAGAAGTTGACCGCCCCTTCGCCCGCCCAGGTCGGGGCACCCGCTGGTTTTGCCAAAGTAGTACCGTAAGCGCCACTAAATCGACCCACTTGCCCTATTCAGTATTGCGCCACATTTTTTGAAACACTCCCCAGCACTACATTCCAGGGTAGCAAAGCCTCCAGTTTCTCCAGCGTATCCGCGGTTGCGATATGGGCCAGCACATGCTGAATGTAGGCGGCGGGATCGAGGTCGTTGGCTTTTGCTGTTTCAATCAACGAGTAGCAGGTGGCGCTGGCGTGAGCACCCTGGGGCGTGTCAGAGAATAACCAGGCTTTGCGACCTACGGCGAAGGGACGGATGGCATTTTCGGCCAGCACATTACTGATTTGCAGATCTCCCCGTTCGCAGTAACCGACC
>JBKECP010000017.1:0-17811 GCA_047974765.1 Parahaliea sp.
AACAGTATGTTAATGAGGCCTCCGGCCTCGTAATAATTATTAGAGGGTACACCTTTTAAGTGGACAGCTCAATTTTTCAGGAGTTACAACCTACTGAAAATACAGCAAAAACATTAGTGATCGTATTTGATGCTCCAATTAAAAGGTATCTCACTCGACGTCTCGCCGCTACAAAAGGTATAAACACAGCAACATTTCATGGATGAGGTGTTTTTATGGGCCGCTCCCCCTTTCTTAAATCCATCGAGGACTATATGCGCGTCCACCGCTACAGCCGGCGGACGATTGACAGTTATCTCTACTGGATTAAGTCCTTCATTATTTACAACAAAAAACGGCATCCTGCCGAGCTGGATGATGAGCATATCATGCAATTTCTGACATTTCTGGCTACTGAGCGGAATGTCGCCGCCGGAACGCAGTCGCTGGCCTTGAATGCCATTGTATTTTTAAAGACAAAGTTTCTGGGCCAGGCAGTTGGCGATCTTTCAGGCTTTCGCCATGCCAGCCGTCAGCGCAAGTTGCCGGTGGTATTAACACGGAAGGAGGTATCTGCACTACTTGAGCGCCTGCATGGCCATCACTATTTGATGGCGGCGCTGCTTTACGGTTCGGGCCTGCGACGTATCGAGCTGGTGCGCCTGCGGGTGAAGGATATTGATTTTGATTACCAGCAGGTGCGGGTGATCAATGGCAAGGGTGGAAAGCACCGGATGGTCACGCTGGCGCAGGAGCTTGTGACGGCTTTGCGTGAGCAGATATGTCTGGTGGAGGTATTGCTGGCGCGGGATAAGGCAGTACCTTCATACGCCGGCGTATGGCTGCCGGATGCTCTGACTCGCAAGTACCCCAATGCTCCCTTTGAACTCGGCTGGCATTATCTATTTCCAGCCTCCCGCACCGGTATCGACCCGACCAGTGGCTGTTTGCGGCGGCACCATTTTGATGAAAGCAATCTCAACAAGCTGATCAGGAAAGCGGCAAAAGAGGCGGGCATTCGCAAGGCGGTGAGCTGTCATACCTTGCGGCATTCCTTTGCCACTCATCTACTCCAGGCGGGCGTGGATATTCGCACGCTGCAGCAGCAACTGGGGCATGCGGATGTGAAAACAACGGAGATCTACACGCATGTACTGAAACAGGGCGCCCAGGGTGTAAAGAGTCCATTAAGTCTGTTGTGAACAGACGGGTTTTTGCTTTTATATACAGGCTTGCAGAAAGCAGCACAGTAGCAGCTGACCCGGCAAGCAACACCAGAGCATACTGTATTGAGCTGGTAATGTTATAGCCAAATATCGACACAAAAACGCCGACACAATGGCCGGCGTTTTTAATGGGGATTTGTTCTGCGCAAGCGGAACAATCCGGTATCAGCCACTGAGCTCCCGCACCAGTCCGCCGATGGACTCTTTTGCATCGCCAAACAGCATACGCGTATTTTCTTTATAAAATAACGGATTCTCAATACCAGCAAAACCCGAAGCCATAGAACGCTTGAGTACAAATACGGTGCGCGCCTGATCAACATTAATAACCGGCATGCCGTAAATAGGAGAAGACTCAATCTCCCGGGCAGCCGGATTAACTACGTCATTGGCACCGATCACAATGGCGACATCAACAGTTTCCATGCGCGGATTGATCTCATCCATTTCCAGCAGCTGATCATAGGGTACATCGGCCTCGGCCAGCAGTACGTTCATGTGGCCGGGCATGCGGCCCGCTACCGGGTGGATACCAAAGTTCACTTCGGCGCCGTTTTTCTCCAGTAGCTGTGTCAGTTCTTTTACAACATGCTGGGCCTGCGCCACAGCCATACCATAACCGGGAATAATAGCCACATTGGTTGCCGCTTCCAGAACATAGTAAGCATCCTCCACCGAGATCGGTTTGATTTCACCTTCAATCACCGTTTGCTCAGAACTCACACTACCAAAACCGGAAAACAATACGTTGCTCAATGAGCGGTTCATCGCCTTGCACATGATCTGGGTGAGGATGATGCCGGAGGCACCCACCAGCGAGCCGGCTACAATCAGAATATTGTTGTTGACCGCAAAGCCGGCGGCACAGGCGGCCAGGCCGGAGTAGGAGTTCAGCAGCGAGATCACCACCGGCATGTCGGCACCGCCAATGGGGATGACCGCCATGATGCCAAACCACAGTGACAGGCCAATTACCAGATAGAGCCACAGGTGATTTTCAGGCTCGATGCAGAACATCACCGCGCTGCCGACAATGCCGAGCACAATCAGGCTGTTGACCACTTGCTGGCCCTTGAACATGACCGCGCCGGAGCCGATGGTCTCGCTGAGTTTGCCGTAGGCGATCAGTGAGCCGGTGAAGGTCAGGCCGCCGATCAGGATGGACAGCACGATAGTCACCAGGGTGAAGGTGCCAGTAGCCGTGCTGAGGGCGGCGGTGCCCACCAGCAAGCTGGCCATGCCACCAAAGCCGTTGAACAGGGCGACCATTTCCGGCATGGCGGTCATTTGCACCAGGCGGGCAGCCGCCGCGCCGATCACGCCACCAACCACGAAGCCGAGCAGTATCCACTGGTATTCGACGATGCCCTGGTCGAGCAGGGCGGCAACGATGGCCAGCAGCATGCCCACAGACGACAGCATATTGCCCCGGCGGGCGCTGTCGGGAGAGCCCAGCAGTTTGAGGCCGAAGATAAACAGCGCAGCTGCCACCACATAGGCCAGCTGGGTGATCACTTGTGTTATTTCCATGATCAGCCCTCCTTCTTCTTGAACATGGCGAGCATGCGATCGGTCACCAGGTAACCGCCCACCACGTTGATGGAGGCCAGCGCGACCGCCGCCGCGCCCAGCCAGTTGGCCAAGTCATGCTGGCCGGTGCCGGCGAGGCTGATGGCGCCCACTACGGTGATGCCGGAAATGGCGTTGGCGCCAGACATCAGCGGCGTGTGCAGGGTAGCCGGCACTTTGTTGATCAGTTCGAAGCCCAGGAAGATGGACAACATGAGGATGAATGTCAGGAATATGGCGTCCATATCAGTTGGCTCCCTCCAGAATGTTCTTGATGGTCTCGTTGGTCACTTCACCGCCGTGGGTGATGATGCAGCCGGGCAGAATATCGTGCTCGAAGTCGACCACAAACTGCTTGCTCTCCTTGTCCCACACATCCTCTACCAGGTTGAACAGGTTACTGGAGTACATTTTGGAGGCATCGCGGCAAACACGGTTGGGTAGGTTGGCTTCGCCGACGATGGTCACGCCGCCAACTACCACGGTTTCGCCAGGCACTGAGCCCTCGACGTTGCCGCCGGTTTCGGCCGCCATATCGACGATCACCGAGCCAGGCTGCATGCCCTCGATCATGTCTTTGGTGACCAGTACCGGCGGCTTGCGACCGAAGACCTGGGCGGTGGTAATCACCACGTCAGATTCGGCAATCACCGCTTTTTGCGCCTGTCGCTGCTTCTCGATCTGCTCCGGGCTCAGCTCGGTAGCATAGCCGCTGGCGGTTTCGCCGGTCTCGCCGAGGTCGATCTCCAGGAAGGTGCCGCCCAGTGAGCGCACCTGCTCGGCCACTACCGGGCGGGTATCGAAAGCAGTCACTTTCGCGCCCAGGCGCTTGGCGGTGGCGATGGCCTGCAGGCCGGCCACGCCGGCGCCAATGATAAACACCTTGGCCGGCTTGAGGGTGCCCGCCGGAGTCATCATCATCGGCAGGATGCTGGGTGCGTGGGTGGCCGCCAGCAAAACAGTGACATAGCCGGCCAGGTTGGCCTGGGAGCTGAGCGCGTCCATTTTCTGGCTACGGGTGGTGCGCGGGATCATCTCCATGCTGATGGCCGTCACGCCTTTTTGCTGCAGCGCCCGCACCAGCTCGTGTTCATTGAAGGGGTCCAGATAGCTGATATGAATGCAGCCTGAAGGCATTAAGGTTACTTCATCCAGTGTGGGTTTGCGCAGGCGCAGCAGAATATCCGCGCTGGCAAATAACTGTTTGCGATCAGCCTGAACGGTAGCACCCACAGCGGTGTACTGATCATCATCAAAGCCGGAGCCGTCGCCCATGCCGGGCTCAATCACTACCTCGGCGCCAAGCAGGCAAAGTTTTTTTACCGTTTCCGGTATGACCGGCACCCGGTTTTCGCCGGGATGGGTCTCCTTGGGTATTGCGATACGCATACGGTCTTACCCCATAGCTGTTGATCAAAAATTTGAGTGTACTGATTTCCACTGTAACGCTTTTCAGCATTCATCCCTGCCACTGTAGACCGTGCCATTTTGCAACACAGGTCGTGAAAGCGGCGGACGACTCTAGCATAGCCGCTTAATTGCTGTGCTTATGCCTACTATTCATACCCTGAATTATCCTGAAATCCGCAGTTGACCGCTTATTTTGTCGCTGAAAGTCGCATAAGCACTGGATTTTTTGCCTTTGGTCGCATTCACCTTGCGGGTGAACACACTACGCACCCACTGCCACTACACTCGGTGCGTCAGACGGCGTTGCTCCGCCTTGCCTGACACACCAATTACAGCACCATTGGGCACATCCACCTGCGGATTCTAGGATTATAGGAAGTATTTTTAATATGTCCTCAACGTCATTTTGACGATACCATTTGATGGCTTCACCGCAATAACAGGATCCGCTCACGAATCAACCACCACCGCATCAAGACGAATCAGGCTGGAATCGCCAGCCAGCAGATAAATACGACCATCGGGGCCTGTTTGCACATCCCGGATTCGCATGCCCAGATCAGCCATTAGCGTTGTTTCTGCACCGAGCCCGCCATCACTCAACTGCAAGCGGTTGAGACGGGCAAATTTGAGTGATCCCACCAGCAAGGAGGGCTGCCAACCAGGGTAGTGTGACGCCTGATAAAAGGCCATACCACTGGCACCAATGGAAGGAACCCAGTAAATAACAGGCTGTTCTGTCCCTTCCTTATGGGTACCCTCACCAATTTTGCCGCCGCCATATTCTTCACCATAGCTGACCAGCGGCCAGCCGTAGTTGGCACCTGCTTTAAGTATGTTGATTTCATCACCGCCTTGCGGCCCATGCTCAACCACCCAGATAGCCCCGGTAACCGGATGCCTGGCCATCCCCTGGGGGTTGCGATGGCCGTAGGTCCAGATTTCAGCCCTGGCCTCTTTTCGACCCACAAAAGGATTATCCAGCGGGATAGCGCCCTCTTCTGTCAGACGCAGCACCTTGCCGTTTAGCGTGTCGAGACGCTGTGCAAGCTGGCGGTTACCCCTGTCCCCAATCGTAATGTAGAGATAGCCATCATCAAGCAGCAGGCGCGAGCCAAAGTGGCGGCGCTCCTTAAAAAAAGGTTCAGCCGTGATCAATACCTGAAGTTCAGTGAGTTCATTATTGACCAGTCGGGCCCGGCTGACACGGGTGGAGGCATTGCGGTGCTCATCGGCAACGGTATAGCTCAGATAAATCCAGCCATTGTTGACAAAATCCGGATGAACGAGCACATCCATCATACCGCCCTGACCAATATCGGCCGAGACAGGTACACCGGTAATTTGAGTGGCAACACCTGTTTCAGGGTCAACCCGTTTTAGAGCGCCGCCTTTTTCTGTAAGCAGTAACTGACCATCGGGTAAAAAGTCCATTCCCCACGGTTTATCCAGACTGTCAGTGATAGTGCTTACTATCACTGACAGCACTGGCTGCTGCATTAGCTGCTCATTGAGTATATCCGTATCAGGCTCTGCATTGACACCAAATGTACACAGCGTTACCAGGACAGGCACCAAACAACGGACCAACCGCCACGAGTGCGTATTCTTTATCGATACTTTCATCACTTTCATCAAAATTTCCTGAACAAACGAGAACTGCTCTGACAGACGACAAAAACGAGAATTACATCACAAAAAACATAAAACGACCAAAATGGGGCAGGTGTCAGATCTTATTGCGTTAAGCGGCTACTATTATATGTGTCAATTCTGTATCAGATTGGGTACAGTTCGACCCACAACGATGAACAAAAGGTAGGGAGATTTATGTCAATATCCAGAACACTTTGTCTTGCAGCAGCACTTTTGTGCACATCCAGCATCGCCACTGCCAGAACCATCGGCCCCGATGGCTTTGGTTATACCGCCACCGATGAGATTGCCTTTAACTGGATTGACATCTCAACCACAGGAACCGACCTGAATATTGGCTCTGATTCCTGGACGATGGCACCACTGGGCTTTGATTTCAGTTTTTATGGCCAGACCAATCATCAGGTTAACGTCAATGCCAATGGCGTCCTGTCCATTGTAGATGGCTTTGATGGCTGGGTCGGTTATATGAACACCCCCCTGCCTGGCGTCAATCATTATCAATCCAACTATTTTATGGCCGTGTATTGGGAAAATCTCTGGCCTCTGCGCCCCGGCATTCCCGGTGACACCATCTACTATGAAACCCAGGGTTCTCCAGGTGAGCGTTATTTCATCACCCAGTGGAACAATGTCACCAGCGCCTGGCAATGGGGCTACCCAAGTAACACCATGACCTTTCAGGCGATTTTGTTTGAAGGCACCAATGACATCCTGTTCCAGTACCTTTACCTGGATCCAACCGAGGGCAATGGTGCCACTGTTGGTCTGCAGGAAGAGACTATCGGACTTGAATGGAGCTATAACCAGGCATTGAGTGAACAGCTGGCTATCTGCTTTTCCTATAACGGCACCAACTGTGGAATAACAACAGATCCGGGCAATCCCGGCACCTCTGTTGCTTCACCGGCAACGCTGGCCCTGATGGGTCTGGGTCTTGTTGGTCTGGCCGGTTTCCGCCGCCGCAGCTATTAATCTGACAATCAAATAGATGAATCCCTCACTATTTGATGGTCGCCCCTGAAAATCAGCGGAATATGTGAAATCCCTTGATTTTCGCAGGACTTGCGCAGGCTTACAGCCTGCGGCTGCACATCCATGTGCCGCTTATTTATTCGGCTAAAAGCTTGCCGAGTTAATAATATTATTTCCTCAGGGGTGGCAGCCTGCTGTTGCCATCCCACCTTTTACCTGTCAGTTCATCTCTTTCTATTCCCCCAGACTATACCCCCGACACTATTTAGGGCATTCTCGCCAGTTCGAGATTAGCCATAAATTAACCATACGCTGCGGACAATGGCTCATTGCAGCCTGTTAAAGAGTATTTTATTTTGAGCGCAACGGCCCATACCAACCCTCGCCTTACGCTGCCTCTGGCACTGACCCCTATCCTCTTCCTTGTTGCTCTATTGGCCTGTTCAGTTTATCTGTTTGGCTCAGATTCGTCCTACGGTGCCAACCAGATTGCCATGATTCTGGCCACCTGTGTTGCCGCGCTGGTGGGCAAGCGAACCGGTATATCCTGGCATGACTGTCAGGAAGGCATTATTGATGGCATCGGTGTCGGTCTTGGGCCAACACTTATTCTGTTATCAGTTGGCATGCTGATCGGTACCTGGATATTGAGCGGCACGGTACCTGCAATGATCTATTACGGTGTTGAAATACTCCATCCCTCTTATTTTTACGCTGCCAGTGCTGCCATCTGCGCTGTTGTAGCCATCAGTGTAGGCAGCTCATGGACAGTGGCGGGAACCCTGGGCATCGGTCTGATGGGTATTGCGGGCAGTTTTGATCTGTCACCGGCCATTACTGCCGGAGCGATCGTGTCCGGTGCCTACTTCGGCGACAAGCTCTCCCCGATGTCAGACACCACCAACCTGGCAGCGGCGGCGACAGGCGTTGACCTCTTTGATCATATCCGCCATATGCTGTGGACAACCATTCCCAGTTTTGCCGTTACCCTGCTGGCTTTCACACTGATTGGCAGTGCCGATGCGGCCACTCCTGATGAAATTGCTGCCTTACAGGCAAGTCTTGAACTTGAATTCAGTATTGGTCTGCATCTGCTGTTGCCACTGTTGATTATGCTGGTGCTGGTCTATAAACGCTTTCCTGCTTACCCAGCCATTGTTGTCAGCGCATTGCTGGGCGCCTTTTTCGCACTGCTGTTTCAGCCCGATGCCGTGCGAAGGTTGGCCGCCAATGTCGAAGGCCTGACTACAGGCTTTGTATTGCTTAAAGGTATCTGGATCAGCCTGTTTAATGGCTATGTCGCCGATAGCGGTAATGAATTTCTCGATGCCTTGCTGAGCAAAGGTGGGATGAGCAGTATGTTAAATACTGTCTGGCTGATTATTTCGGCATTGGGTTTTGGAGGCGCATTGGAGCGCACCGGTATTTTAAACTATCTGCTGTCATTGGCATTGCGGGGCGTTCGCAGTGTCGGCTCGCTGATTACCACCACCGTGGCAACCTGTATCGGTGCCAATATACTCTCAGCTGACCAGTTTATTGCTGTTGCCCTGCCCGGTCGCATGTACAAGGACACTTATGAACAACGAGGCTTGTCACGCCTGAATCTGTCACGGACACTGGAAGATTCCGCCACATTGACTTCCGCCCTGATTCCCTGGAATACCTGCGGCGCTTATATGTCAGCCACACTCGGGGTAGCTACCTTTTCTTATGCACCCTTTGCTTTTTTCAATCTACTGTGCCCGGCCATCGCCATCGTCTACGCTTACCTGAATATTGCCATCAAGCCCCTGCAAGACAGTGACGAAGCCGCCGCAACCAATCCGGAATAGAGCGATGCACGCAGTGGATACACAATGGGATCGCCCCAAACCTTTTATACTGCCACACTGCGTTGCAGCCCAGGACATTGATGGCCTGCAACATACCAATAACACCGTATATGTCCGCTGGTGCGAACAGGTTGCCTGGGCTCATTCAGCGGCTTTAGGTATGGATATCAAGCGCTATCGTCAGCTCAATCGGGCAATGGCCATTACCCATGCACAATACGATTATCTTGCCGCTTCACGAGAAGGTGAGGAGATACTGTCGGCCACCTGGATTACCCACTGGGATCTTCGCCTGACAATGGAGCGCTGCTTTCAGATCTTGCGCCCTGCCGATGGTGTCACATTACTGCGAGGCCAAATGCACTTTGTCTGTATTGAAATCAGCAGTGGCCGCCCGCGACGCATGCCCCCGGAATTTATTGATGCCTATGGGCCTGCTGTTTGCGAACAGTGAGCATTAACTTCTTGACCAGTCAAAGGCCAACACCTGCCGGATATCACCTTCACCGCAAACCAGCATCAACAAGCGGTCTATCCCCAGTGCAACACCCGCACACGAAGGCATACCTGCCGCCAATGCCGACAGCAGATGCTCATCAACAGGCCGCTCCAGCTGCCCGGCCTCACGCCGACGACGATTATCCATTTCAAAGCGCGCGCGCTGTTCGCTCGCATCGGTCAATTCAAAGTAACCATTGGCCAGTTCAATGCCGTCCACATAGCATTCAAACCGCTGGCCGACAGCAACACCGTCCACTTCAATAATTTGTGCCAGTGCAGCCTGTGATGCCGGATAATCATAAACAAAACACAAACCCTGACCAGCCAGCCAGGGTTCAACATCATGTGTCATCAAAATATCCAGCCAGATATCACGCCCACCTTCGAGCGTACCCAGGTCATGGTTTTGTCGCGCACGCGCCTGTAATTGGGCGTCACTGGCAGTAAAAGGATCCATAGCCAGACTGTTGATAAAAACTTCACGGTAGCTGAATTTTTGCCAACTTCGATCACTGGCGCGCTCATCAAGGCAATAACAAAGCAAGGCAGCAACTTCGTCCATCAATTGATGATGATCAAAACCAGGACGATACCATTCCAGCAGGCTGAATTCCGGGTTGTGCCGCCTACCGGCCTCACCATCACGAAAAGCCCGTGCAATCTGATAAATGGGGCCACTACCCGCCGCTAGCAGGCGCTTCATGGCATACTCGGGAGATGTTTGCAGATAACGAAAATTACCATCGAGAGAAATTCCACCACTGACAATTAGCGGCTCAATGGCTGGATCAGTAATACCGGCAGAGCACAACAGCGGTGTTTCAACCTCAAGGATATTACGCTGCTCAAAAAAATGACGCAGTTTAGCCAGCAGTCCGGCGCGGGCCTGTAGCCGGGCAAAACCAGCACCGGGTTGCCACAAAGACATCTCTACTTATTTACTGACCCGGTTCTGGTATTCACCCGTACGAGTATCAACACGCACCACCTCGCCCGTAGTAATAAACAATGGCACCTTGACCACAGCGCCTGTGCTGAGCGTAGCGGGCTTGCTGCCACCCTGGGCGGTATCCCCCTTCAGACCCGGGTCGGTTTCAATAATTTCCAGTTCAACAAAGTTTGGCGGTGCCACTGATAGTGGTGCTCCGTTATAAAGCGTGACCTCACAGGCATCCTGTTCCTTCAGCCACAGGTGTGCATCACCCACGGCCTTTAAATCAGCCTGGTACTGCTCAAACGTATCCGGCTCCATAAAGTGATAGAACTCACCATCGTTATAGAGATATTCCATCGTCCGGTCGACCACATCAGCACCTTCCAGAGATTCACCGGATTTAAAGGTTCGCTCCCAGACGCGGCCGGTTTTCAGGTTGCGCAGGCGAACACGGTTAAAAGCCTGCCCTTTACCGGGTTTGACGAATTCATTCTCCAGAATACTACAGGGATCACCGTCGAGCATCACTTTCATGCCCGAACGAAATTCATTAGTTGAGTAAGTAGCCATATTCAATAGCGCCACAGAGAAAAGGGGCGCCAATCATACCGCAGTCAACCTGTTTTGGCAGCAGAGCAATCTGCTTGTTAATTGATCACAACGGTGGTCACACAGACGATGTTTAAGCTACTCTTGAGGCAAAGGATCTGACTTTCAAGCGCATCAATACGCGCTTCTGGACACACATGAGTGAAGGCACAACCATCAAGCTGCGCATACCACGCCAGGATTTGAGTAATTTTACTCACTTCCCTTTATCACTGGCCGGCGTACAGCGCTGGGTCGGCTCACTGCCCGTAGCCAACACGCGCCGTTCGGTCGCTCATCTGCTAAACATCATCACAGATCTGAATCGCAATTCCCTGCCCGCCGATAAACGCTTTCAGATACTTGAAGCCCTCTGCCCCAACCTGCTAATTGCCTTATCGGGGCTGTCACGGACTTATCTCAATCAACCTCTGGTTTTACCTGACGAAGCACGTCATCAGGCCGGATTGTCAGATCGTCTGTGCGGTGCTTTTCAAAAAGGCTATACACTGGTTGCCGTCCATGCAATTCACCATCGCAAAGAGTTCAGTCATACCAATCCGGCACGATTAACCTGTGAAGCATTACACCGGGCAATACAGTTCACCAACCGGCGCTTGTTGCAAGCCTGCCAGCTCTACCAGAATGTAGAGCCCAACACCTGGCTGACACTACACCAGCTCTATACCCTTGCCGAACATCAGCAATTAACCGGGTTTCCGGTTCGCGGTCCAGATGGTAGAGAATCAAGCCTGAAAGAGTGCTATCTACAGGCTTTATTGCTGGGCTGCTGCAAAGCCAACCAGCTGCGCCAAAGTGATCTGACAGCTATTTTTTTTGCGCTTCATGACTGGAGCAAAAAAGTCGGTCTACTCACCGACAACCACCAGAAACACAGTCTGTTTATTGTTGATCTACAGGGAGATTTACCGCCCATGTATCTGGCAGCTGATCGCCCGACAACAGCCAGCTCCCGCTATATAAATACCCGCGCACTGGTAGAGACGCTGGAGGAATTACGCACTGAAGATCACACGATGGGCCGTCGCGGCATTCATCTGGAAACAGATCTGCATCTGCCTTCAAACCTGATTGATCACCTGATTACATCACTGGGCAGCCATAGTCAGCGTAATTTCAGCCGCGCATGTAATACCGAGACCATACTGGAGGTGGCCGTTGGCCTTAGTAATACCCACTATCAACTGGCCGGGCAACGCAGCTTCCACGAACTCTTTCCTTCCACAACTGCCGGACACATGTCATCCGGCAATTCAGGCTTTGAGCAACGCGAGAAGCCCAAGGATATCTGGGGGCAGGTTATTGCCGGAGATACCCGCGACACAGATACCCGCTCACGATCACACCCGGCAGGTGAGATGCCTGCCATACAGGTGGACGAAGACAGCATGGCCCGCCTGCGCAGCAATGACGAGCAACAAATGCTGGATTTACAAAAAGAGGCAGCCCGTTTTCCCGTATTTCGCTGTAAAGCCATCAACTCCAGCCCCGGCGGTTACTGCCTGCAATGGAGTAATAACAGTCTGCCTGGCCATTTGCACTCAGGGGATATTATCTGTCTGCGTGAGCTGAATCAGCAAAACTGGATTATTGCAGCCATCCGCTGGGTCAGCAGCCTGGAAGATGCCCAGACACTGATCGGCGTAGAACTGCTCAGCCCTACAGCCAGCGCCTGTGCCGCCCGCGTGATTACCAGTCAACAGGCACCATCTGAGCCGGTTCGAGTGTTGCTGTTGCCTGAGATAAAATTAGTCGGCAAGCCACAAACGCTAATCACACCCCGCACGGGTTTTCGGGAGCGCCAGAAAATCATTCTTTGCTGCGCTCAGCAGGAACATGTAGTTCAGCTCCTGCACCAAATCAGCGCCACTGCCGGTTACAACCAATTTGATTTTCGCTATCTGCACGGCATCGATCAGGCCAGCGCTACATCCAGCGAAAATATTACATCACCTCATTCAGCCTTCGACTCACTCTGGTCAAAAATCTGACGTCGATGTTGTCAAATAACGGTCAGACATTCCCAACAGGTAGAGAATCGCATCCAGACCCAGCGTGGAAATAGACTGCTCCGCCGACTGTTTAACCAGCGGTTTGGCATGAAAAGCAACCCCCAGGCCTGCGATGCTGAGCATGGGCAGATCATTGGCACCATCACCAACGGCAATTACCTGCTGCAAATCGATACCTTCACGAGCAGCAATCTGTCGCAATAATTCAGCTTTGCGTTCACCGTCCACAATGCAAGCACCAACCTCGCCAGTGACTAGGCCCTCGTAGATATCCAGCTCATTGGCATAGACATAATCAATGCCAAATTTCTGCTGTAACTTTTCAGCAAAATAGCTGAAACCACCTGACAAAATCGCTGTGCGATAGCCAAGTTGACGCAAGGTTCCAATTAAATGTTCAGCACCTTCGGTAATACGCAGGCGGGAAGCAATGCCTTCCAGCGCAGACTCAGGCAGCCCCTTGAGCAAAGCCACTCTCGCCCGAAAGCTGGCACTAAAATCAAGCTCACCCCGCATGGCCTGCTCAGTAATGGCTGCCACTTGCTCTCCAACCCCTGCTTCGCGGGCCAATTCGTCAATCACCTCTGCTTCAATCAGGGTCGAGTCCATATCAAAGGCCACCAATCGGCGATGGCGCCGGTACATACCATCGCGCTGCAAAGCCAGATCCACATCCAGAGTAGACGCCAACTCCAGCAGGTCACGGCGAAACATGGCTTCATCAGCCAGTGGACCACGTACAGAAAACTCAACGCAGGCCTTGCTTTGTGGCGGCAACTCCCCCAGGGGAATACGCCCGGACAAGCGGGTGATACCATCAATACCCAACTGATGACGTGCAAAAACATCACTGACACAACCAACCTGCCTTGCTGTAATTTTGCGTGCCAGCAAAGTGACGATAAAGCGCGCCCGCCCCTGTGCATTCACCCATTGTGCATAGCTGTCTACGGATATTTCACGGCTGTTCAGCACCAGGTCGCCGTCATTGGCAAAAATTTGTAACTGCCCCAGCAATTCATCATGCGATTGGCCTACAGGCAACTCAATCAGCAGACCCATCGAAAGGGTGGAGTGGATGACGGCCTGACCAATATCAAGAATATTACCCTGATATCTGGCCAGTACATCCGTCACCG
This sequence comes from Parahaliea sp., assembly GCA_047974765.1. GTDB lineage: Bacteria > Pseudomonadota > Gammaproteobacteria > Pseudomonadales > Halieaceae > JBKECP01. Next base: position 13,846 of record JBKECP010000017.1, read on the forward strand.
CAGCAGTGATCCCCGGGCGATCCGGACCGGACAGGGTAATCAGCAGAATATTATTCACTCGGGGTTCTCACTGGGAACATAGGCAAGTGCATTATTCTACCCTTTGCACCATTAAGCTGTGAAATGATCGGACATAATAGGGGCGGCAGAGTCTGCCCAGTGGTTTATACTGTGCCGCTTTTGAACCCGGATCACTACACGCGTGCTTCAACGGATAAAACGATTTCCACTGGCTCAACAACTGGCACTGCTGGTTGCCAGCGGCTGCCTGGCTGTCAGCCTGTCACTGGTATTACTGGCCAGCTACTCAAGCCTGCACCTTCTGCACACACAGCAATCCGAGCATGGCAATGCTATTGCACACCAGATTGCCAGCCGTCTGGGCACTGCTCTTGAAAGTGGCGATCTGCTCAGCCTGGCGGCAACTTTACAGCGCTTTGTAAGCACATCACCCGCCGAACAGGTAGCCGTTTATGATGTAGAAGGTAAAAATCTGGGGCAGGCGGGGGAAGCTGTTGGTGTTCACATCCAGCACTTCAAGGCGCCGGTAATGATCGCCGAAGACGTAGCGGGCGAGGTAATTATCAGCCTGAGTAATGATCAGGCCTATGATGTGCGCTGGCGCTTCCTGTTGAGCATGTTCGGCCTGGCTCTACTGCTCAGCTTTGCTGCATATATGGGCACGCTGCATGTCACTCAACGCGGCCTGGGTGTACGGCTTATAGCTCTACGTAAAGCCATTCAGCTCGATGACAACCGTGAGACAGTACGCCCTGCCAATGAAATTGACGCGCTGAGCCAGGAAATAGACGCCCTGCCAATGACCTTGTTACGCGCCCGTTCCGGCAGTGGTCCCCGGGATGAAGACTACGAGAGCAGTGCCATTCTCTACCTTCATCTGACCAGCCTGATGGACTATGTCGACACACTCGACGAACAGTCTCTACACCGTTATACAGATCGCCTGCACCAGGTTATTTATGCCGCCGCCGGCTTCTATGGTGCACACATTCAGGTAGTACGCCAGTTTGGTCTGACACTCTTTTTTAGCGGCGAAGCCAATGGGGCCAGCGCAGCATTCAGAGCCGCATCCTGTGGCTGGTTGATCCACGCAGTCAGCCGTGAGCTGGAAAAACAAATGTCGCTGTCACTCGGTATCGCCATGGCCGCTGCACATTGTGAGTTGAGCCTGAGTGATGAACGGGATATCTACCCCGGCCTCTATATTCAGCATACCCTTGATGAGTTACAGGCCATCTGTGCCAGCCGCCCTCCCCGACTGATGCTGTCGCCAGGCATATGTGAGGATGTCGATGTGAATGGCCGCCTGGAACACCAGCCCAGCGAACTGAACGACTATGCCATTTTAGATCGATTTGAAGGCCCTTATGCCGATCTTCTGGAGCGACAACTACAACTTATTTTAAGGAAAATTTCTGACTTGTAGACCTGATTAACAAGCAACCTGAACATTCCTGCCAATGGCTTCACTGTAGCCGCCAGCCCTGACATGAAAATAAAAAATACACATAGAGGTCAGGTCTAACATCCCTGAATATCGGGTCTCGCCCACTGTAACAGCTTAATAAAAATGCCAGCGGGCAGACACCTCAACCTGGCGCGGTGCAGCATAAAAACCCTGCGTCCAATACAAACTGTTCAGATATTTTTTATCTCCCAGATTGTTGATATTCAATGCCAGTGATAAATGCCTGCTGGCTTGATAACGAACAAATGTATTGATCACAGTATAACCACCCTGTTCGACACGAACACCTGCGGCCGGTTCGGTGTAAATACGATCCTGCCAATTCAGACTGCCACCCAGGCGTAGACCATTTATATAAGGTACGTCCCAGGCTGCCGCCAGTTTGAGTGTTTTACGCGGAATATAGGTGCGCACATCCTCGCCATCATCACCAATTACTTCATGCAGATAGGTATAGCCAAAGCTGACATTAAGCGTTTCACTGACAGAGCCAATCAACTCAAATTCAGCGCCATTGGTTTCATAATCAAGGCCAGTATAGGTATTTACTCCGCCAACAACTTCTACAAATTCGCCCAGATTTTCCAGGTTGGATTGAAAAACAGCCAGACTGGCTGTCGCACGCCCATCATTGAGCGCCACTTTGACACCCAACTCAGCATTGTCACCCTCGGCCACACCAAGAGTGCCAAAATCCGTAGCGACAAAAGACTGTGGCGTAAAAACCTCACTGTAACTACCGTAGAAAGCAATATCGTCCGTCAGATCATAGGTCAAACCAAGGTAGGGCACGGTTTCTTCAGCATCGGAGGCAACATCAGTGCCGTAGTTATAACCTTTTTGGTCCACCTTCATGTAGCGTGCGCCCAGCAGTAAGGCAAGTTTCTCATGAAGTTTCAGCCGTGTTGCAGCATAAAGCGATTTGTGTTCCTGCTCATCTTTATGGCCACTGGTATAGCGGTCATAATCGACAAAATCCGGCCGCGGCGTATTACCTGTTGCCCAGTCGCCATCCAAGACCGGAAAACCATTGGTGTAGTCGTAGTAGGATTGGCCAAAAAGATCAATATCTGCGTAATTCAGCCCAATAACCAGTGCATGCTGGCGCCCACCAAACTCAAAATCACCGGACACAAAAACATCGGCAATGCGTTGTTCCTCTTCCAGTTCATAGCGAAAAGCCTGGCCACTCAGCCCCATTTCTGTTGTACGCTCGGGAGTACCATAAACATAGAGTTCTTCAGCAACCATCTCCATATCGTTGTAGGTCAACAGTGCAGTCAGGCTCCAGTTTTCATTGAGATGGTGCTTAAGTTCAACAAAGCTCTGCGAGCTGTCAACCTTGCGAAAAGCCCAGTCGGCAGCGGTACTGGTGGAAACCGCATAATCAGTCTGCGAGCCATCACTGTAGTACAGCGGCAGCGCACCCGACATACTGCCGCTGGAATCACTTTTGTTTTTGCTGTAACCAAGCGTTACTACTGTGTCACTGCCAAGCTCAATATCAAATACGCCATAAAGCAGGCTCACATCCTCTTCTCTACGATCCAGATAGGAGTCAGCCTTATCTTTGGCGGCCACCAGCCGTCCACGGACAGTGTCAGAAACCGGAACAGATATATCACCCTGCAAACGATAACGCTCTTCATCCCCTGCCAGCAGATCAACACTGCCATTCAATTCATCAGCGGGCCGCTTGCGGATATAGTTGACCGTGGCAGAGGGATTGGCCAGACCGGTAATCAAGCCCGCTGCGCCTTTGACCACCTCCACCTGCTCGTATACTGCCGTATCCTGACGCCCGTGAGACAGGCCCGCACTGAAAGGCACTCCAATGCCGTCATATTGAAAGTTAACCACATCAAAGCCCCTGGCAGTGTAATAGCTGCGATCAGTTTCAACAGCTTCAACCGTTATCCCCGGGGTATAGCGCAACAATTCATTGACACCGTTGAGCGCAAAATCCTGCATCTGCGGCAGGGAAATCACCGCTACAGACTGAGGTGTTTCCAGTACACTCAGATCAAGCCGGGTAGCGGTATTGGTTTCTTGCTGCTCGCCATAAACCAGTACTTCTTCTATCAATACGTCATTATTACTATCGGCTGCCATCGACCAACACATCAAACTCAACACACATGACAGCCCGCCGGGCAGCTTGTTTTGCAAAAAACAATAATTCATTGAACGCTCCTTTTCGCTATTGATTATTGGACTCCGATTCTAGCAGTGGTTCATTTTGATAATTCAGGATGTCAATGTGGTTTCTCAGGAGATTTTGCTAACCTGCTGAGGGCATGATAATGAAAAAGCACTTTGTGGTGAAATTGACGCTGAATGAGCGGTCTCGGCTGGATGGAGAGGGTGAAGCCCGGCTGTTCAGCCTTGCCTGCAGTGACGCCCCCGAAGGCCACGCCCGTTGGACATTAAATCTTTTATCGGACAAGCTCGTTGAGTTGAACGTGGTTGAGTCTATC
>JBKECP010000018.1:0-9406 GCA_047974765.1 Parahaliea sp.
CCAACTGCCGATCCAGTGCCGCCGGGTTCGCCGCGATCTTTTTGTAACGGTCAGTCGTCGTCGAAACAGAATCACTGAGTTTCAGCCGGTTGAGAGTGGAGAAACCGGCCAGGGGGTTGCCGCGATCCTGCTCCCGTTCGCGGTGTTCACCCGTCAGATCCTGTTTGGCGACCAGCAGCGCCAGCACACTGTCCGCTCGCAGCACATCGTGGTCGTTGAGATCCTCATAGCCCAGAGCCAGGCCATAGACGCGTTGAGCAACCAGAGAATGGACACTGTGTTCGAAACTGTTGGGATTGCGGTGATCGGTGAAGCCCTTGGCCATTCGGTTCAGCAAGCTTATACGATGATCGACCTCCCGCAGCAGCAACCCACCGCCATCGGAGGTAATCCGGCCGCCATCGAAGTGCCCACCACATCCCGCCGTCCCAAAGCGGGAAATTCAAGTTGTGCGGGATTACACTGTGTATCCATAGACCTCTGCTTTTTGTGCTCCGTAAGTGCCTGTCAGTGCTTGCTTTATGCACCAGACAGAGGCCTGTTTCAATTCTACGGTGAGATTTGCGGGCTAGTGCAAGACCTATCAACCTGGCAATTAAGACGCTCCTCCTGTCTATCTAAATTGTCGCCCTGCAAAATTGACGGGATTTACGAAATGCCTTGATTTTAAAGAAATTGCAATCAACTTCGACAGACGCACATCCCTGTGCCGCTGTTGACCCGGCAATTCATGTTGCCAGCTCAATAGCAGGTTCCTTCATCAGACTCCAGCAGGTGGGTAAAGTTTTCGCAGTAAAATCCCCGATATTGCATGAAACGCAACCGCCGGGCCTTGTCTTTAATATCAACCGGCAAGGCAGTACCAAACTTTTTACCATAAACCAGCCTGGCCTGTTCACACCAGTCCACATCAAGTGTTTCAATCGCTGCCTGAATAGTGCTGCTATCCAAACCCTTTTGTTGCAGTTGTCGTGACAAATGAACTGGCCCCCAACCTGCACAAACACGCTGATGCAAGCAGTTTTGAGCATAACGCAGATCACTCTGCAAACCCTCGGCACTCAAAGCCCGCAATGTCAGACCTATAAGATCAGACTCGGTAAAACGCCGGGACAGCTTGTGATGCAGCTCCTGTTGCGAGTGTTCCCGCCGTGCCAGCAGGTCCATCGCCAACAGACGAATAGCCTTATACTTGTCAGTCTGTGAGCCCTGCGTACAAGAGTGATGGTCATTCGACAAATCTCTTGCAGATAAATCGTCAGGCATTTTCCACCCCGCAAATAAAGTGATGTACGGCCTGGTTTATTCTTGCTTTTATTGTGGGCCATATACTGTTGTAAAAATAAAAAAACGCCGAAAACGAAGACGGGATGAGTGGAATCTGGCACCTGACTGAGACAAGCAAATACCACCAGGGCTTTGCACAATCATCCATAAAGGCAAAGCCTGAAAGTAGCGGACAGTTAAAGTACTCTATTCCTATGCAGTTGCCTCAGTTTCAGCATTGTCTTCGCTACCTTTTGCATCGACAGTCGCCATTGTCTGCCTGCGGATTTCTTTTTCAATTTCATTGGCAACGGCCGGATTTTCTTCCAGAAAACGGGAAGCGTTGGCTTTGCCCTGCCCGATTTTATCGCCTTTATAGGCATACCATGCGCCAGATTTATCAACCAGGCCGAGCTTAACACCCCAATCAATCACCTCACCCATATGGTAGATACCCTTACCGTACATAATCTGGAACTCTGCCTGCTTGAAGGGTGGTGACACCTTGTTTTTTACCACTTTGACACGCGTTTCATTGCCGACCACTTCATCGCCCTCTTTAACTGCACCGATACGGCGAATATCCAGGCGCACCGACGAGTAGAATTTCAGTGCATTACCACCAGTGGTCGTTTCAGGGTTACCAAACATAACACCAATTTTCATCCGAATCTGATTAATAAAGATCACCAGACAATTGGTTTGCTTGATGGTGGCGGTCAGCTTGCGCATTGCCTGACTGAGCAGGCGCGCCTGCAAACCAACATGGGAATCACCCATCTCACCTTCGATTTCAGCCTTGGGAGTGAGTGCCGCCACAGAGTCGACCACCAGCACATCAACTGCTCCTGAACGCACCAGCATCTCAGCCACTTCCAGTGCCTGTTCACCCGTATCAGGCTGGGACAGAATCAAATCGTCAACCTGTACCCCGAGCTTTTCGGCATAAATCGGATCCAGTGCATGCTCAGCATCGATAAAAGCCGCTGTACCACCGGCTTTTTGGGCCTCGGCAATAACCTGTAATGTCAGAGTTGTCTTACCAGACGATTCAGGACCATAAATTTCACAGATCCGGCCCTTGGGCAGTCCGCCAATACCCAGTGCGATATCCAAGCCAAGCGAACCGGTGGAAATGGCGGGAATGGCGCTACGCTCATTATCACCCATGCGCATTACCGTTCCCTTGCCGAACTGGCGTTCAATCTGGGACAGGGCGGCATCCAGAGCTTTTTGTTTGTTGGCGTCCATAGGGCTCTCCGTTAGCAAGTCTGTTCATTCAGACAATCAGTTGTAACAACAGTGTTGATAGCGCCGTATCCAGCATAACAACACCTTCCATGAATACTGTATATATGTTCAGTGTTCGGCTCAGGAATTGCAAGCCCCAAAACCAACAAATTGCATCATCTGCGATCAGAAATATCCAGTGTGCATGAAAACCATACAGGTCTGAATCAACAGGTCCAGCCATAGTGTCTATCGACTCACAGACGAACTTACAGACAGACTTACAGGCACTGTAAAACCAATTAAAACAAGTAAATCGACATAATATTATTCCACATCAAAAATTACGCACTTTTTAAGTGGGTATACCACTTTGTTTCCATCTCGTTGCCTTGACCATAAAAGAGCCTGGGCTTATAAGAAGTAGCAAATCATTTACCACTTAACCTTTTGATATTCAGTGCTCACAAGATCTCATCCGCACAGAATCAAACATAGGTGCTATACGAAAAAGAGGCTCCACTATCTGCCGCATGGAGAGAAACAGAACATGGTGAGAGAGCTACGCAATCAAAAACCGCACTGGCTGATACCTCTATTACTGGTATTGCTGAGCACTAGTGTCAATAGCTCTCCCGTATCGATGCTAGAAGTCAAAAACATTTTTGCCGATGCAGAAAGCGCTGACACCCTGTCGGGTGAAAAGCCGGTTATTGCTGTTCGCAACAGCGCAGGCCTTGCGCTGGGTTTTATCGGTCGCTCTCTTGAGCTGGCGCCTATTCCCGGTTACTCAGGCAAGCCAATTGATCTCCTGGTGGCACTGGATACCAAAGGCCATATCATCGCCGTGCATATTCGCAATCACGAAGAACCTATTCTGGTTATCGGCTTGTCTGAACAGGATTTGCATCGCTTCCTCGAACAGTTCAGGGGAGGCACCTATAGTGACAGATTCCGTGTCAACGCCAGTAATCGAATTGGTTATGTCGGCATTGACGGTATCAGCGGAGCCACTATCACAGCCATGGTAATGACACGCTCAGTGGCGCTGACCGCTCAACGCACCTGGGCAGAAGTGCAGGCGCAGGGGGCCAACCGGACCAGCGTACAGGCTGTCCCGGAGCCAGAACCAGACCCGATGGACAACTTGGCTGCCTGGCAGGACAAACGTGTTGAGATAGCCATTACAGTGATCGCGCTCAGCTGTCTGTTGGTCATTCTTTTTTTCCAGGACTGGATTGCGCAGCGCAAAAAACTGTTCCACGGGATGCGCATATCCTTTTTGGTATTCACTGTATTGTTTTTCGGATTTTATTGCGCTGCCCAGCTATCTGTGATGAACCTGCTGGCCTTTTTTCATACGCTCATTGGTGGTTTTACCTGGAGCAGCCTGCTGATGGAACCGGTGGCCTTTGTCATCTGGAGTTTTGTCGCTATCAGCATTTTACTGTGGGGGCGGGGTGTTTACTGTGGCTGGCTATGCCCTTTTGGCGCAGCTCAGGACTTAATCAGCAAGTTATCAAAACGGCTCGGTATAAAGAACTATGAATTTCCACAAATGGTCCATGAGCGTCTGTGGGCGATCAAATATATTTTGTTGATCAGCCTGATCGGACTATCGCTGCAATCAATGGGCGATGCCGCCAGACTGGCCGAGACAGAACCCTTCAAAACAGTTTTTGTACTGCATTTTGAGCGATCGGCACCCTTTGTCATTTATGCGCTGGTGATATTGTTCATCTCTGCCATCAACAGCAAATTCTATTGCAAATATCTGTGCTCGCTCGGCGCAGGGCTGGGTATCCTGACCCGTTTTCGCACATTTGACTGGCTGCGCCGACGCAACGACTGCGGCACACCCTGTCAGGCCTGTGCCGCTGACTGCCAGATTGCAGCGATCAAACCGACAGGACAAATTATCGACAACGAATGCCACTACTGCCTGGAGTGCCAGGTGACGTACTGGGATGATCAGCGCTGCCCTCCTCTGGTGAAGAAACGAAAAAAACAGGAGCGCCGACAAAATCAGCAGAATCAGAAGAGCCAACAGATTATTGCCAGCTCTTCTGAATAATCAAGACACAAGTATCTGGAAGCAACATCACGGGTAACCGTGTAAACCGGGTGGGATCACCCCACTCAAACAAGGGAGACCAACCATGAAGCAAGTAAAAACAGGGGTCAGGCACAGCCTGGCATTTGTGGGTCTGTTAGCGGGTGCCAGCCTACTCGGCCCCCAGGCTCTGGCACAGGGGACAGTGGATCACCCCAATGTCACTCAGGGCGAGCTGGCCTACAAAGGGGCACCCACGCCCAGCGGCAAGGAGTTGAAGCGGGTTATCAGCCCCGGTGCACCTGACATGACGCAAACCGAGTTTGATGTCGCCACCAAACTCTACTTTGAACGCTGCGCAGGCTGTCACGGTGTCTTGCGCAAAGGTGCAACCGGCAAGCCACTGACACCAGACATCACCCAGGAGCGCGGCACCGAGTTTTTAAAGGCGCTCATCACCTACGGCTCTCCGGCCGGTATGCCTAACTGGGGTACCTCTGGCGATTTCACCGATGAGCAGATCGACATCATGGCCCGCTTCCTTCAGCACGAACCACCGGCTCCGCCCGAGTGGGGCATGCAGGAAATGATGGATACCTGGAAGGTGTATGTACCTGAGAGCGAACGCCCCAAAAAGCAGCAGCACAAGTACAATATCGACAATATCTTCTCCGTGACACTGCGCGATGCCGGTCAGGTGGCTCTTATTGATGGTGACAGCAAGAAAATTATCAATATCCTGAATACAGGCTATGCAGTCCATATTTCACGAGCAGCACATTCTGGCCGTTATGTGTATGTTATCGGTCGCGATGCCAAGGTAGACATGATCGATCTCTACATGAATCCACCCAAAATTGTCGCTACGATAAAAGTTGGCCTGGAAGCACGTTCTGTTGAAACATCCAAATTCAAGGGATATGAAGATAAAATTGCCATTGCCGGTTCTTACTGGCCACCGCAGTTTGTATTAATGGATGGCCCAACCCTGAAGCCAATCAAAATTGTATCGACTCGCGGCATGACCGTAGACACGCAGGAATACCATCCGGAACCCCGTGTGGCAGCAATTGTAGCTTCTCATGAACATCCCGAGTTTATCGTCAATGTAAAAGAAACCGGCAAAATCCTGCTGGTCGACTACTCCGATCTTGAAGCATTGTCGATCACCTCACTGGATGCAGCGCGTTTTCTGCATGACGGCGGCTGGGATGCAAGCAAACGCTACTTCCTGACGGCAGCCAACAATTCTGACAAGATTGCAGTTGTTGACTCCAGGGAACGGAAGATTGTCGCACTGGTTGATGCCACCAAGATCCCCCACCCCGGACGTGGTGCCAACATTGTTGACCCCAAATTCGGGCCTGTCTGGGTAACCTCTGCATTGGGCAATGAGAACATCACCTTCATTGGCACTGACCCCGAAGGGCACCCAAAATCCGCCTGGAAGCCTGTTCGCATTATCAAGGCACAAGGCGGCGGCTCACTCTTCGTGAAAAGCCATCCGAAATCCAGGAACCTCTGGGTAGACAACACACTGCACCCCGATGCAAAAGTGAGTCAGACTATTGCTGTCTATGATATCAACAATCTTGACGCCGGCTATGAAGTGCTGCCCATTGCCAAATGGGCCGACGTCGGTGAAGGTCCGGCTCGTATAGTACAACCGGAATACAATGCCGCTGGTGACGAGGTCTGGTTCTCCGTCTGGAACGGTAAAACCGACACCTCTGCCATTGTTGTTGTTGATGACAAAACCCGCAAGTTGAAAAAAGTCATCAAGGACAAGCGACTGGTAACCCCGACAGGTAAATTTAATATTTACAATACCCGTAAGGATATTTATTGATCTCTGATTGACAAACCGGCCTCTTATGAGGCCGGTTTTTTACTCCAAAAATCATAAAAACACTGCAAATCCCCATACTCTTCCCCTCTTTCCAATATTGAAAGAGTTATTGTGCACCCAGGTGTAGATGTCCATCGGATTGTGGTTCAGCTCGGCGGCGAGGTTGGCAATACCGTCTGTGAGCGGGGCTTCCACGTAAGCGCCAGAGAACCCCCCTTCAAACCGCACTCAATCCCCGGGACACTGGAGCCTCCACAACCACCGGAGGTATCTCCCATGAGCAGCACAGACCACCCGAACAACTGGCAACAACACATCACCACCTGGCAGGCATCAGCGCTTTCCGGCGCTGCCTTCTGTCGAGAGCACGGCCTGGTCTACCATCGCTTCACCTACTGGCGACAGAAGTTGACCACCCCTTCGCCCGCCCAGGTCGGGGCACCCGCTGGTTTTGCCAAAGTAGTACCGGTGCCGCAGCAACCCTCCAGGGGTGAACTGACCCTATCACTTCCCAACGGCATTACCCTCACTGGCTTGCGTACCGATAATGTCAGTACCAGTGCGCTGAGCATCATGCGGGCGTCTGAGAGATAATCCCTTGCGGGTTCTCGGTACTGAGCTGGATCTGGCCTGCAGACCGAGAGCGCAAAGACTACTACAATACGTTCCAGCGCATGCAAAAAGGCAGCCTCGATATTCTGTGGGTAGTCCGACTACCTATCCATCTGACATCATGATTCACTGCATCACTACAAATGCGCAAAAAAGTAAAAAATATATCGCGCTATACAACCCCAATCGTTTAACAGGGTTAACTTTTTTTACTTCGCGTATAACAAATTCAGCAGTAGCAGCTTGGCAGACTTGGAAAAACTGAACCTTGTAAGCTGCAACATAGACCAATAAGAACCAGAGGTAGATTAGAAGCGCTCTCTCTAATTCGCTCCCTGCGCCTCTAATAATCCAGCCAATCAGGTTATTTGGTACGAGCACCACGAAAAGAAGATAAAAAACAACAGTTTTGTAATTTAGGTATTCGATTGGCCTCAAGCAATTTTCGCACTTCTCTATTCTTGATACTGCTCGACCTGCTCTAACACATACCGGCAAATATGCCGAACATGCAGGACATTTCACAGAAAACAAAGAAAAAACCACGCCTTTCATTCACACTCACCTTCGACACGTGAACAAGTAGTACACATTAAATAATTCATTACCGCCGTCACAAGAATCCCAGCTATTATTCCAACAACAAAAGCTGCGATCGGACCAAAAAACAGCAGTGTCGCACCAACAGCAAACGCCGCAATAAATGAAGATTGAAGAAATCCAAACAGCAACCACACTCTTTCCAAAAGACCACCACATGTGCCAAAAATATCTATAATAACTCCAATAGTAGACATGACCTTGAGCAGCTTACCGAGGGACTTAAATGGCGAGCTTTTAAAGTCATCAAAAATATCAAGAATTGAATTTATTAACGTCTCAAATAGCAAAATTTTCCCGTCTTCATCAGTGATAATTAGCTCACATCCATTCTCCCCCCCACTAATCTTGTAAGCCCCACTCCCCATATCCGGGTCGAGGATAATATACCCTGCCCCTATCCAGCCGTGGAAGTTAATCTGATATTGATGGGTAGTGACGACATTGCCCGCGATGACCGCATTGTAGATTTCGGCTTCTGTTGTGCTATCGAGCTCGATGGCTGCCAGTGCTGCTGTGAGGTTATTTTGGTCAATCGTATATATCCGCTGCCCTTCTGCGCCCGCGATGGCCAGTGCCTTCACTGCCGAAACACCTTCAGCCGGATTCTCTTCCGTGGAAAACATCTGCTCAGGGACAAGATGTTCCATCGCGCTATATCTCGCGCCAATAGATTGATTAAAACCCAGCCACTCGGCATCGCGGTTCTGTTTGTCGGCGCCCATGTGGGCTACCAGGTCCACATCCATCACCAGGCCACTGAAACTGACATCCCTTGGGATTCCAAACCAGTAGCTCGGCACGATGTCGGTGCGGAACATGCCGTAGCTGGGTACCCGGTAGGCCGTTACATTGCTGCTCTGCGCCGCTATCTCATCCTGCACGTTGTTCAGGGCAAAGTAACTGAAAATAGTGCCTTCCATCAAATCCCCCACCACCTGCTGTTTGGTGAGCGTGGCCAGTTGTACTTCGTCACCGCTTTCCAGAATGGTTTTGGTGGCTTCCATGCGCTCTTGCATGCGGGCCGCCTGTTCCGGGCTGGAACCCTGCAAATCGACCCCGATGGCCCGGTATTCCCCCGCAATCGGGAAGTTGCTGGCACGGCGCCAGCCTTTGGCGGGGCTGTACAGGCCAATGGTCTCGTAGAGGGTTTCGCCCATGGTGCCGCTTGGTGCGCTGGCCGTTACTTCGCCTTCTACGGTGAATTCCGCCGTCAGGTTGATCAGATAGCCCGGCAGGGTGCCGGGCAGGTCGGCGGGGTTGATTTCCCCGGTGTCCGGGTCCGGCTCGGGGATATAGCTGGCGATAATGTCTTCATCGGCCTGTGTGCTGGGGCGGAAGCTGACACTTAGCCCTTTACCGGCGATTTCAGCGGTGGATTTGCTGATGGTGATCAGCCGGGCACCTTCCGAGCCGAGGTTTTCGGTACTTAGCGTGTATTCGAAACGATGTTTGATATTGTCGGGCACCGTTGAAAAGGCCTGCGACCGACTCACCAGCTGATAGGGCAGCCCCGCTGCCAATGGCTGGGGTGGGAGGATGGTTATCTCTTGCAGGCCCAGCACTTCACCCACAGTGGCATCGGGGTTTTGATTGGTGATGTAGTCTTCCAGTTGCTGCTGATAGGCCGCGAGCTGGCTTTCGATATTGGTTTGGGGCACGTTCTGTACCCAGCCTTCGGTTTCGTTGATGGTGGCGCTGGCTTCGATGTCGTCCACCAGGGCTTGGGCATCGAAGGGGACTTCGGCCTGCAGGTCATAGCCAGCTGTGAAGTCGTATTGTTTGAAGGACGCATC
>JBKECP010000019.1:0-168980 GCA_047974765.1 Parahaliea sp.
AGCCTGGTTATTCTCTGACACGCCCCAGGGTGCTCACGCCAGCGCCACCTGCTACTCGTTGATTGAAACAGCAAAAGCCAACGACCTTGATCCCGCCGCCTACATTCAGCATGTGCTGGCCCATATCGCAACCGCGGATACGCTGGAGAAACTGGAGGCTTTGCTACCCTGGAATGTAGTGCTGGGGAGTGTTTCAAAAAATGTGGCGCAATACTGAATAGGGCAAGTGGGTCGATTTAGTGGCGCTTACCCACGTTGAGACCTTTGACCAGGAACAACATCAACGCCACAGTTTTCACAGCGGTTTACACCACCATTCCTAGCAGCATTTTCCGCATCAAGTTCTCGCTTGGTTTTAGGAGTAAAGTCCTTACCAGTTCGATCAACACCAGCAGAACCAGGTTTCCTTGCGCCTTTGTAACACCAAACTATCATGAGGAGAAAAACACCTCTACTTCAATCGTGCAATCAGCCTGACACAAACAGGACAGGCACTCTGGTTTTCCTTAGTGCCTTAGTGATGGCAGTGAAGTTAGCTGCGCGGGGTCGATTAGGTTTGGTAACAATGAAGGTATGAACCGGGGCACAATTACGACTTGGTCAAATAATTCAAGTCATTATACGCCGCCTGCCGATCTATCAGGGATGCCGGATTGCCTGCTGGCGGCGATACCAGGAAAAAGAATTGAAACTACCGTTATATTATGTAATATATATCGCGTTTAAATCGAGCGAGATGTCGTTACAATGAAAAACCGGATTCATACCTGTTTATTGCTGGCAACTGCCGGGCTTTGGGCTGGCGGTGCTCATGCCGATGACGCACCGGAAGATGCTGCTTCTCCACAAAAGAGTAAAGTATTTGAAATGGGGGAGATACTGGTTGTTGGCAAGGGCTTGAACAAAGTCCCGGTTGGTGAGTCGGCGGTAACCTTTGAGCAGATGGAGCAATTGAGCCTGGATACCGTCAGTGCAGCGATTGCGATCGAGCCGGGAGTTTCAAGAACGCGCAATAGCAGAAATGAAGAAACGGTTTTTGTGCGTGGCTTTGATACGCGGCAGGTGCCGGTGTTTCTTGATGGCATTCCCCTCTATGTGCCCTACGATGGCTACGTTGATTTCTCCCGTTTTACGACCTTTGATTTAAGTGAAATCAGGGTTGGCAAAGGTGCTGCTTCACTGCTGTACGGTGCCAACACACTGGGTGGTGCGATCAATCTTATCTCCCGTAAGCCCGACGAGCTCTTTGAAGGTGATATCAGGGCCAATATCGGCAGCGGACAAAAAAGGCGAATATCGGCCAACCTGGGTACTAATCAGGGTTTGTGGTATATGCAGGCCGGTTTATCTTATCTGGATGTTGACAGTTTTCCTCTGGCCGATGGCTTTGAAGACAAGAAAGAGAAGCCGACCGATACAGGAGACTATCGGAGAAATGCCTATTCCACGGATAAAAAAATCTCACTGAAGCTGGGTTATACACCCAATGCTACGGATGAGTACGCCCTTGGTTACAGCAAACAGGATGGCGAAAAAGGCAACCCCGTTTATACCGGTGAATCCACCCAGGGTATTCGTTATTGGCGCTGGCCTTACTGGGACAAGGAAAGTGTGTATTTTTTGTCAAATACGGCTTTTGGTGAGGATAATTCCCTGAAAATTCGTGTTTACTATGATGAATATGATAATTCAATACACGCCTATAAAGATGCGAGCTATTCTTCGCCGGGGCAGGTGAAATACTTTCCCAGTGCATACCACGATATAAATTATGGCGGCTCTGTGCAGTGGACAAATCGCTCGTTTGAGAATCATACAATCAACCTTGCAGCGCACTATAAAGATGATAAACACAGGGAGGTCAGTCCTGGCCCCACCCAGAAGTACCGCGATGTTACCCGCTCTGTGGCGCTGGAGGATGTGATCAGCCTGTCTTCACAATGGAGTCTGCGTCTGGGTGTCAGTTATGAGGAACGCGAATCGAAAGAAGTCTACTTCTGGGATACCGGTGAAACAGATGCCACCAATGGCCTGGCAGAAGTGGTATATACCTTCTCTCCCGATATTGAGATATTTGGGGGTATATCGCATAAAACCCGCTTTCCAACCATTAAAGATCGTTATTCGGCACGTATGGGCCGGGCACTGCCTAATCCGGATCTGGACCCGGAAGTGGCATTTCACAGCGAGCTGGGTTTTCGTGGCCAGGTATTGGCAGCGACCTATGTGGAAGCCTCAATATTTTACAGTCGGATAGACGATCTGATTCAGAGTAGTGTGGTGATTTCCAGTGAGTGTGGTGAAGAGACCTGCGAGCAGGCACAGAATATTGGTGAAGCCCGCCACCGGGGGGTGGAGCTGGCCTTGCAACAGCATGTGGCTGACTTCCTGTCAGCGGGACTTTCCTATACCTATATGGACCGTGACAACCTGAAAAATTCAGATACCCCCCTGACGGGTACGCCTGAGCATCGTCTCTTTGCCCATGCCACATGGCATGTGAATGATGCATGGGACGTTTTGCTGACAACAGAGGCAGAGTCAGGCCGAGATGTCCCTTTTTCCGGCTCGGGGCGCTCACAGTTTCGTGACCTGAGTGGCTATGGTATCTGGGGGCTCAAAGGTATATGGCAAGCCAGTAATCATCTGTCGATAGAAATGGGTTTTGAGAATATTGGCGACAAGAATTATGAGCTTGCCGATGGCTTTCCGATGCCGGGGCGTACCTGGTCGATCAGTGCGGGTTATGATTTTTAACGCTGAAACATGAGCACTGAATAATGGTTTATTGGCGGTTTGCCCTGCTTATTCTGGTCTTGATGCCGACGGTGGCTTTTTCTCGGCCTGCAATCAATGTGGTGGTTGTGGGTGGCCTGCAGCTCAGTGGATTTTGGCCACGCTTGGTGGCAGAGGCTGAACAGGCGCTCGATATGGATATCGTAACCGTGCGCGCTGCACCCAAGGAAGCCATTATTGCTGACTTTGTCAGTGGCAAAGCCTCACTGATGATTATTCATGGCGGAGATGAAACCCATGCTTTGCAGGGGCTGGATTATGCTGGTCCGCTTGGCACTGTGGCTTACAATGAGCATGTTATTGTCGGTCCTTCAGACGATCCGGCCAATCTTGATGGCGTTGACAATGCAGTAGCGGCGGTCAATGCCTTGCGTCAGTCGCAGCGGGCGCTTGTTGCCTTTCGAGACCCTGGTAGCTACTCCATTATGCAGCGTCTGTTTAAGCAGGCAAAACTGGTGCCTGGTGATTTGAATTTGCTCCACGATATGAGCCCAGCTCCTCAACGCATTCTGGAGTATGCCAGGGCGCAGCAGGCCTATGTTATCGTCGGGCATATTCCGGTTGCTTTTAACAAAATGCCATCAGATGGTATGCGTGTGCTGGTGCAGGGTGATCCGGCCATGCGGCGTGCTTATGTTGTTGTTACACCCGGCATGAAACATCCGGCGAAGAAGACAGAAAGAGAAAATGCTGAGCGGTTGGCGGCTTATCTGTTGTCACCTGCCGGGCAGCGGGCCGTTCGGCGGGCCGGAACGACTGATGAAGGAAGCTGGATATTTGGCCGTGAGCAGGGACCGATGATTGACCCGGCTGCCTATTCACTATTAACGCACACTAAGGCTGATCAATATCTTGATCGATAAAATATGAACGCTAAACAGGTAAAATGCTGGCAATATATTTTGCTGGTATTGGTCGCGCTGTTGCCAGTAGTGACTTATTCCAGGCCGGTTGTTCATGTAACCGTTGTTGGCGGCTTGCAGCTCAGTGGCTTTTGGCCACGCCTGAAGGCAGAGGCTGAGCAGGCGCTGGATATGGATATTGTGACGGTGAGCGCCGCACCCAAAAAAGGTATTGTTCCCGATTTTATCAGTGGCAGAGCGTCACTGATGATCGTCCATGGAGGGGATGAAACCCATGCCTTGCAGGGACTGGGGTATGCCGCCCCACTCAGGACCGTGGCCTACAATGAGCATGTTATCGTCGGCCCTGCGGACGATCCGGCACGCCTGGATGGCATTCAAGGTGGTGCCGCCGCTATTGTTCAATTACAACAGGCCCATCAGCCTGTTGTTGTGGGTTTTCGTCATCCGGGCAGCAATTCGGTCATGCAGCGCCTACTTAAACAGGCCGGGCTGGTACAGGGCGATTTATATTTGCTGCACAACATGAGTCCAACACCGCAGCAGATTCTGACCTATGCCAGAACACAGCGAGCCTATACCGTCGTTGGGCATATTTCTGTGGCTTTTAACAAAACACCATCAGCGGGCATGCGTGTACTGGTGCAGGGTGACCCTGCCATGCGACGTGCCTATGTCATTGCCACGCCCGGACCACAGCATCCAGCAGGAAAAGCAGAGAGGCAAAATGCAGAGCGGCTGGCTGACTATTTATTGTCACCGGCGGGGCAGCTGGCCGTTCGCCAGGCTGGAAGTAGCGGTAACAAAAGCTGGGTATTTGGCCGCGATCAAGGGCCGATGCAGGCTCCGCTGACAGGTTTTAATCGGCCTTCCTTACAGTAAAAAACAGCTGGTTGATCGAGAAGTTGGCAGGACTGTTCAGAGAAGGCGCTTTGAAACAGGTGAGGTCGACGACCTCACCTGTTTCTGCACAGAGCGTACGAAGCAATTATTGACCCATTGCCGCTTTTGCCAGCTGTGCTGTTGCTTCGCGGTGAGGTGACAGCAATGGCCCGATATTGGCATCAGTTGCCAGCTCTATATAGCCGCGTGCGTTGGAAAACTCACAGAAGCCTGCGTAACCGTGGTGTCTGCCGGTTCCGCTATGGCCTACGCCGCCAAAGCCCATATTGGCCTGGGCACCGTGCAGGGATGAACAGTTGACTGTAAAACCACCGGATGAGGTGCGGCTGCGAACACGTTCGACTTTTTCTGCGTCATCGGAATACATATAGATGCCCAATGGACGCTCACCCTGCTGTATCAGGGCAATAACTTCGTCCAGGTCATTATAACCGTAGACAGGCAGTACAGGCCCAAATATTTCATTTTTTGAAACTTCAGCTTCGGCTGAGGGATTGCAGATCACCGTAAAGGGCATGCGGCAGCCGTGTTCTGTGGTGGCCGTTGAGCCAAATTCAATCAGGCTGTCGGCATCGCGGTTTCTGGCATCCTGCACCATATTTTGCAGGCGGGTCCACTGCCGTTTGTTGATGACGTTACATATGTCATCGGCATGGGTGAAGTCATCAAACAGATTATCTATCACCTTGCGCAGCAGCCCCAGGAAGTTATCCATTTGCGCAGCGGGAACATAAACATGGTCAACGTTAATGCAAACCTGACCATTTTTGGTGAACTTGGTTTGCAGCAGATTTTTGACGTTGGTTTCGTTAACGGCATCTTCGGTCAGTACGACCGGATTTTTACCACCCAGTTCCAGTGTGATGGGTACCAGGTTGTCTGCCGCCTTCAGTGCAACTTCCCGGCCGATGCGGGTGTTACCGGTATAGAGCAGGTGATCCCAGCGCAGTGTGCTGAAATGGCTGGCCAGTTCGATGCCGCCAGTGACGACAGCAACCCATTCGGGGTCGAAGGTTTTGGCAATCATTTCTTTCATTAATTCACCACAGGCGGGAACCTGTTCAGAGGGTTTGACAATAATGCGATTACCCGCTGCCAGCATATCGACCAGTGGGCCAACAGAAATATCAAAGGGGAAGTTCCAGGCAGAGAGGTTGCCAATAACACCCTTTGGCTGGTGGCGGATGTAGGCGCTGGAGCTTCCGTATATTTCCGGAGCCAGTTGCCTCATGCTGGGTTTGATCCATTCTTCAATGTTTTCCAGCGCATGCTGTGCCCGCTCAAGTACATTGAGAAAGTCAAACATCGTTGTTGTGAGTGCGGGGTGATTGCCATAGTCACTGTGCATGGCTTCAATGATCTGATCATGGTGATCGAGCATCATGGTCGGGATACGCTGAATTAATTCAATACGCTCTGCCAGGGCAGGCTCTGGGTTCTTGAAATAGGCAGCGCGCTGCAGATCAAAAAGTTCGTGTAACTGCGCGATAGCGGCTGAATCGTCATTGCTCATAATAGTGCTCCATGGAAAATACATTATTGTTAGTTAAACAGTGTGGAACCAGCGCTTCGAGCCTAATCAATTATTGTGCGGGTAACTGTTGCATGGTTGACATTTTACCGCCTAACATTCAGGCAAAAGCCGTACAGTTCGGCAATAGCTGATTGCTCGACAATCCGCCGGGTTTATAGCGACTTTAAAAAAGCGATCACAGCCTGTCGCTGCGTTGTGTTCAGTTGTGTATAAGCGGCTCTGCTACTGGCTCCTTCACCGCCGTGCCAGAGAATGGCCTCTTCAAGCGTGGCGGCCCGGCAGTCATGCAAATAACAAACCGGCAAGCCCAATGCGGGTGGCAGGCCAACGCCCCACAGAGGAGCGGTGCGCCACTCAAAGCCGTTGGCACTGTGGTCGGGGCGGTGATCGGCCAGTTCCTTGCCCATATCATGTAGTAACAAATCGGTATAGGGATAAAAAGTCTGTTCTGACAGGGCCGCTATGGTGTGTGCAGCCGTTGCAAGCGTGGGCCGGTGGCATTGATCACAGGCGATCCCGGTGAACAGGGCGGCGCCCTGGCGTACCTGTTGGCTATTGAGCCCTCTGCGTTGTGGCACTGGAAACAAGCGGACAAATAATAAAATAGCTTCAAGATCGGCGTCGCTGATCTCCGGTTTGCCGCCATCGGGCATATTGCGACAGTCAAGCTGGGCGGGGCTGCAATTTTGTTCGGGCCGATCACTACTGGTAATACCCTGCTCATTAAGCAGGGCGGCTGTTATCTGGCTGCGCAAAGTGGGGTGGTTGGCCTTCCAGCCAAAGCGACCCAGTTGTGTTTTTCCCTGAATGTTGATCCAGTTGGGGCGCCCCGAAATACCGTTGTTATCCGTATCGTCAGGATCGGCATAGGCGAGAATATCGGCATCTGGTGTGCCTGCCAGCAGGCCCATGCCAAACATGGGCTGTGCGGTACGCACCGACCAGACCGTGTTGGCACCTGGTTCACCTTGGGCCATATTATGAAATACAAGCTGCGGTTGTCGTAAAGTGCTGAACAAGGGGCCCATCCCGGCCAGTGATGTCGGCTGCCAGTCAATACTGGCCCGGCCTTCCGGTACCAGACCTTCGATAGCTGCCGGGTTCAGGTTTTCACCGTAGATGGCATGGGGTGCCCAGCGGCCATCTGCCTGCTGCTGACTGAACTGCACAACCTGCATAGCCGACAGGTCTTTACCATCTTCGGCCAGAAAGCGCCGCCCGCTGCGGCTGTGGCAGTTGGCGCAGGCGCTGGCATTAAACAATGGTCCCAGCCCGTCCCGTTGACGGGCCTTTGACGGTGCGGCAAAAAAAGATGAATTAAAAAAGGCCTCTCCCCGGCGCACTTGTTTGCGCAGAGGATCGGCCAAAGCACTGCCATCGCTGTTGATTTCGATAGGCAGTGGGACCGTCAGGGCGCCACCGGCCGTGGCGATAAGCAAATTATCACTATCGCAATGTTGCGCGTATACCGATGGCAGCAGTATGGCTCCCAGGCAAAGTGCAATATTTTTTTTGCAGAGGAAGGTTGTTCTCATCTTTTATCCTGGAGTTCGCAGTTGGACGTGCCCAATGGTGCTGTAATGGTGTGTCAGGCAAGGCGGAGCAACGCTGCCTGACGCATCGAGTGCAGTGCCAGTGGGTGGGTAGCGCGCTCACCCGCAAGGTGAATGCGACCAAAGACAAAAAGTTTAGTGTTCATGCGACTTCCCACCGCAGCAGCAGAATCAGCCTGAGTCCGACAGGATCTTAGGTTTATTCAGGTGCGGTAATGGCCAGATGCAATGCCTGTTGAGCGCCACCACTGAACTGAAGGGTATAAGCTGTGTCGGCTGACAGTGTGTATTCAACATACTTGCGCAAAGGCTGGCAGTTGCGATCACCGTGGAATTTCAACGACTGCACCAGATTGCCTTCAGGGTCGGCTATATCCACCCAGCTGCCATCGCTGATATTGATACGGTACTTGCCGCCTTTTGTCGTTGTGAAACGGACTGAGCCTGCTGCTGCGCCATCGGCCAGCGTAGTGCGACCGGGTTCAACGGAAAAATTTACTTCAGCCTGTGGTTGCAGTTGCAGCAGATAGTGCTCACCCGGCGTGAGCTGTGGAGGGGTTTTTCCGTCAGCGCTGGCATCGAGCAGACGAGCGGCTTTGGCCTGCATCAATTGCAGGTTCGCCAGGGCTGTTTGATCATAACTCTGACAAGCCTGTGTTTCCGGTGATGTCTGTGCCTGTGTGCCAACTGTTATGAGCAGTAGCAAACCGGCCAGTGGCAGTGCCTTGCGATGATTTTGAATAATCTTTGTCATGCCGTTATTTCCTCGGGGGAGGTGGTGGTGCGGGGTTGTCGGTATATGCCTGCAAATTAGACGAAATATAATAAAATACATAGCGAATGATTAAAACAAAAATACCTTTAAAGATGGTGGCACTTGTGAAATACAAGATTTGGTATTCACTCTCTGTTATGTAATATGCTTGTTGCAATAAGGGTTTTAGCCTGTTTCGGCTATCAGGCACCCCATGTATAATGCCGCCTCCACTTTGGCACAGATTCTCCCTTTTATGACGCAAGACGATCTGGATCATATCCCTTCGATAGTTCCCTCACGCGATGGTGACCAAGCCCTTGCTGCCGGCCGCCGCAACATCAAGTCAACTTCGGGCAAAGCTAACAATACGGGCAAAGGTGGCGGCAAGCGTGGTGCAGGCCCCCTGGCCAGCTTGCTTATTCTCATAGCACTGGCTGGTGCCGGTGCGGCGTGTGCCTGGGCCTGGCAGCTTCAGCAGATGCTGGCGCAGGCCGGTGTACAGGCAGAACGCTATGAAAAACGCATAGCCGACCTTGAGGCCCGCCTGTCAGATACTGATGAAGGCTTGAGTCAAAATACCGAGGCAATGGCGGTTAAAATCAAAGAGCTTTATTCCGAAGTGGATAAACTCTGGGCTTCTGCCTGGCGCAAGAACAAAGCAAAGCTGGAAGAACTGGAGAAAACCAGCAGCAGTCAGGGCAAAACACTTGCCGCTGCCGGCAAATCGCTGGCTACTGCTGAGAGCCAGCTCAAAAGTGCTGCTGCTGATCTGGCCAAACTCAAGGGAGTTGCAGGTGACCTGGAACGTTTGATGAAGAGCGCCAAAGCCAACGGTGCTGAAGTAGAGCGGGTTGCCGACAGTCTCAATAAGATCAATCTTGAGTTGGCCAGATTAAATAAGCGGGTGGAGGGCAATGAAGAATGGGTGGGTTCCATCAATGCCTTCCGCCGTCAGATCAATACTGATTTGTCATCGCTGCAAACACAGGTGCGCAATATGCAGGGTGCTGCCGGTACACCCTGATGGTTTTGTCACACAAGCTGTAAGTGGTCACGGCTGCGTTAGGCAGGCTATAACAAGCCGTGATTTGATATTCATTCTGCTGCGGGGGCTTCGTTGAAGAGAGCCCTGTTACAAAAGGAATAACCATGACCATCATTCGCCAGGACGATTTTATTGATAGCGTCGCCGATGCCTTGCAATTCATCTCCTACTATCACCCGCTGGACTTTGTGAAGGCGGTGAATGAGGCCTACGAGCGCGAGCAGAACCCCGCAGCCAAAGATGCGATGGCACAGATTCTGATCAACTCACGCATGTGTGCCACCGGCCATCGGCCGATCTGCCAGGATACAGGCATTGTGACCGTATTCCTGAAAATCGGCATGAATGTGCAGTGGGATGCAAAAATGAGTGTGACTGATATGGTCAACGAGGGTGTGCGCCGTGCCTATACCCACCCCGACAACGTGCTGCGTGCCTCCATTCTGGCAGATCCGGCCGGAGCCCGTAAAAACACCAGGGACAATACACCGGCGGTCATCCATATGGAGGTCGTTGAGGGTGATACGGTGGACGTGCAGCTGGCAGCCAAAGGTGGCGGCTCTGAGAACAAGTCGAAGATGGCTATGCTCAATCCCTCCGACAGCATTGTCGACTGGGTACTCAAAACTGTACCCACCATGGGCGCTGGCTGGTGTCCGCCGGGTATGCTCGGTATTGGCATCGGAGGTACCGCAGAAAAGGCGGCAGTGATGGCCAAGGAATCCCTGATGGACCCGATCGACATCCACGAACTGCGCGCGCGTGGGCCTTCCTGCCGGGCTGAAGAGCTGCGCCTGGAGCTGATGGAAAAGGTTAATAAGCTGGGCATCGGCGCTCAGGGTCTGGGTGGTTTGACCACCGTCCTGGATGTGAAAATCAAGGACTATCCGACCCACGCCGCCTCTCTGCCGGTGGCGATGATTCCCAACTGTGCTGCCACTCGTCACGCCCACTTTGTGCTGGATGGCTCTGGCCCGGCGCTGCAAACGCCGCCTGACCTGAACGAGTGGCCTGATATCACCTGGGAGGTGGGCGACTCTGTGCGCCGGGTTAATCTGGATACTGTCACGCCAGAGGAGGCCGCCCAGTGGCAGCCCGGCGATACTATCCTGTTGTCCGGCAGAATGCTGACTGGCCGCGATGCCGCCCACAAAAAGATGAAGGAGCTGATCGAGTCCGGCCAGGGTCTGCCGCCGGAAGTGGATCTAAAGGGGCGCTTTATCTACTACGTGGGCCCGGTTGATCCGGTGCGTGAGGAAGTGGTTGGTCCGGCGGGGCCGACCACCTCCACCCGCATGGATAAATTTACCGATTTTGTGCTCGAACACACCGGTCTGCTGGGCATGATCGGCAAGGCCGAGCGCGGCCCCGCCGGCATCGAGGCGATCAGGAAGCACAAGGCGGTCTATCTGATGGCCGTTGGCGGTGCCGCCTATCTGGTGTCCAAGGCCATTACTTCAGCCAAAGTGGTTGCTTTCCCTGAGCTGGGTATGGAGGCGATCTACGAATTTGAGGTCAAAGATATGCCGGTCAGCGTGGCTGTGGATGCCAACGGCACTTCAGTGCATGAGATCGGGCCGAAAATCTGGCAACAAAAGATCGAGGAAGAAGCGATTGCGGTGATCTGAGCCTGTGTCGGCACCAACCTTTTACTGGCATGACTATGAAACCTTCGGGGTCGATCCCTCCCGGGACCGACCGGTGCAGTTTGCCGGTTTGCGCACCGACCTTGATTTAAATCCTGTCGGCGAGCCGCTGGTGATCTACGCCCGGCCCGCCAATGATTTTTTGCCTCAGCCCCAGGCCTGTCTGGTGACCGGCATCAGCCCCCAACAAGCGCTGGCCGAGGGTTTGCCCGAGTGCGAGTTTATGGCTCGCATCCACGCCGAGCTGGCCCGGCCTGGTACCTGTGGCGTTGGTTATAATTCACTGCGCTTTGATGACGAAGTTACCCGCTACAGCCTGTACCGCAATTTCTTCGATCCCTACGCCCGCGAATGGCAGAACGGCAATTCACGCTGGGACATCATCGACATGCTGCGCACGGCCTGGGCGCTGCGTCCGCAGGGTATCGAGTGGCCCCGGCGCGAGGACGGCCACGCCAGCTTCCGGCTGGAAGAGCTGACCGCCGCCAACGGCATTGCCCACGAGGCAGCCCATGATGCCCTGTCCGACGTGTACGCCACCATCGCCATGGCACGGCTGCTGCGCGAACGCCAGCCACGCCTGTTTAACTATCTGTTCGGTCACCGCGACAAGCGTTCGGTCAGTGTGTTATTGGATGTGGCTGCGATGAAGCCGGTGTTGCATGTGTCCGGCATGTTCGGTGCCGAGCGCCATTTCACGTCACTGGTGGTGCCGCTGGCAGTGCACCCATGCAATCGCAACGAAATCATCTGCTACGATCTGATGGTCGATCCGGCGCCGCTGGTGCAGATGAGTCCTGAGGACATACAGACCCTGCTCTATACTCGCAGCGAAGAGCTGCCGGTTGGTGTCGAGCGTCCCGGCCTGAAAAGCATCCACCTCAACCGCTGTCCGGTGGTGGTGCCGGCGAAGATGGCCGATGCCGCCATTGCCACCCGTATTGGTCTCGATGGTGAGCGCTGTCGGCGCCATCTGGTGACGCTGCGTGAGATGCGCCAGCAGGGTGATGCACAGACCTGGCAGCAACGCTGGCAGGCTATCTACAGCGCGCGCGCCCTGAACGAAATTACCGACCCGGACCGCATGCTCTACAGCGGCGGCTTTTTCTCCGACGCTGACCGGCGGACGATGGACCGTATTCGTACCATGGCACCCGCCGAGCTGGCCGGGCAGAGTTTTGTGTTTGAGGACGACCGGCTGGCTGAAATGCTGTTTCGCTACCGTGCCCGCAACTACCCCGATACCCTCAATGAGCAGGAGTTCGGCCAGTGGGAGGATTTCCGTTACCAGCGCCTGACTGATCCGGCCGCCGACGCAGGTCTCTGCCTGGAGACCTGGCAGCAGGAAATTGAAGCCCTGCTGGCGGCGGGTGATCTACCGGCAGACAAGGAACAGCTATTACAGGACTTGCTGGCTTACGGGGACTTTCTGCTGGCCTGAACAGAGCCGCAGGCAGGTTGGATGGGATGATCCTAAATCCACTACCCGTCTCACTCAATCACACTATAATAGCCTTCCCTTGGTCTGTGTTATCTGGAGTTTTGTGTGCAGTTTGCCGGCAGCCATATTCTCTCTGTGAGTCAATTTGAGCGTTGCGATGTTGAGCGTATTTTCGATGTGGCCGACCGAATGGAGCCCTACGCCCACCGGCGGCGGGTAACCAAGGTGCTCGACGGTGCCATTCTTGGTTCCATGTTCTTTGAACCCAGTACCCGCACCCGTGTCAGTTTTGGCAGTGCCTTTAATTTACTGGGGGGAGAGGTGCGTGAAACCACTGGTTTTGAAAATTCGGCCATTGCCAAGGGTGAGTCGCTCTACGACACTGCCCGCGTATTGAGCGGCTATTCGGATGTGATCGCTATGCGCCATCCGGCGGAAGGCTCGGTGGCGGAATTTGCCGCCGCCAGTCGGGTGCCGGTGATCAACGGTGGTGACGGTGCCAATGAACACCCCAGCCAGGCACTGCTGGATCTTTATACTATCCGCAAGGAGCTGGCGGGCAGGGGGCGTGGCATTGATGGTTTGCGCATTGCCATGGTGGGTGATCTGCGCTATGGCCGAACAGTACACTCCCTGTGCAAATTGCTGGCGTTGTTTAATAAAGTACAAGTGGTACTGGTATCACCCCAAGAGCTGCAAATGCCCGCTGATGTGGTTGAAATCCTGCGGCAGGCAGGACATGAGGTGTTGGTGTCGGAGATATTGGAGGCCAGTATCTCGCGGGTTGATATTGTCTACTCCACCCGCATTCAGGAAGAGCGCTTCAGCTCCCAGCAGGAGGCCGATCTCTATCGGGGTCGCTTTCGCCTGAATCAGGCAGTTTATACCCAGAACTGCGAACCCAATACGGTGATTATGCATCCGCTGCCCAGAGATTCACGCGCAACAGCCCGCGAACTGGATGATGATCTTAATGATAATCCGAACCTGGCCATTTTCCGCCAGACCGACAACGGTGTACTGGTGCGGATGGCCTTGTTTGCATTGGCGCTGGATGTGGTTGAGCAGGTGGACAGGCACGCAAGAGAGGTTAACTGGTACACAGCGGGGCGTTTTTAATGACATTTGCATTGCGTTTTGGGGCTGATGCCGTTCGGGTGCTTGCACAAGAACAGGTTTTCAAGGGATATTTCTCCATTCGTGAGCTGACTTTACAACACCGTCGGTTTGAAGGTGGCTGGAGTGAGCCGCTGGTACGGGAGGTCTTTGATCGCGGTGACGTGGTTGGTGTGTTGCCCTATGATCCGGTCACTGATTCACTGGTATTGATCGAGCAGTTTCGTCCCGGCGCCATGCGTGGCCAGGACAGTCCCTGGATGCTGGAACTGGTGGCCGGGGTGGTTGAACCTGGTGAGAGTGATATGGAGGTAGTACACCGGGAAGCCAGGGAAGAGGCTGATTGTGAGCTGGATGAACTATTGCCAATTGCCCGTTTTTTTACCACCCCCGGTGCCTGCTCAGAGCGGGTGCAACTGTTTTGCGGGCGGGTCACGCAGGCTGATATTGGTGGTGTGCACGGGCTGGCTGATGAAGGAGAGGATATTCTGGTGCATGCCATCGCCCGAACCGAAGCACTACAGTTGCTGCGCGAGGATCGTATTTCCAATGGACTGACACTGGTTGCATTGCAGTGGCTTGCGTTGCAGGGGGAAAGCCTGCGCCAGCGCTGGCGTTGAATACCCTGTGAGTCA
This sequence comes from Parahaliea sp., assembly GCA_047974765.1. Classification (GTDB taxonomy): domain Bacteria; phylum Pseudomonadota; class Gammaproteobacteria; order Pseudomonadales; family Halieaceae; genus JBKECP01. Next base: position 14,290 of record JBKECP010000019.1, read on the forward strand.
GCAGCTAAATAAAAGCGGTGAACGCAAGGAGCTACAGAACCGTTTGAAAGACAATATTCCCCCAAAAAAACGTCGTCCTGAAAAAAATACCGGCCTGTTACGTTCAAGTGCAATTGTAGGCAGTATGACCCTGTTGTCGCGGGTGCTCGGGCTGGTACGCGATATTGTAATTGCGACTACTGTTGGTGCCAGTGCTCTGGCTGATGCCTTTTTTGTGGCTTTTAAAATCCCCAACTTTCTGCGCCGCCTGTTTGCCGAGGGGGCTTTTGCCCAGGCTTTTGTGCCGGTGCTGGCCGAGGTCAGAGAGCAAGGTGGAGAGCAGGGCACTCAGGCCGCGGTGCGGGCATTGATTGACCGCGTGGCCGGTGTACTTGGAGGTACGCTGATTTTTATCACTGTGCTGGCCATTATCGGCGCACCGGCGGTGGCGGCTTTGTTTGCGCCTGGCTTTTTGGATGATGTGCTGAAATTTCAGGCCGCCACTGAGATGGTGCGTATTACTTTCCCCTATCTCTTTCTGATTTCCATGACTGGCTTCTGTGGCGCCATTCTGAACAGCTATGGTCGCTTTGCCGCGCCCGCTTTTGCGCCGGTTTTTCTCAATCTGTCACTGATTGCAGCAGCACTGGTAGCGGCGCCTTACTTTGCTGAGCCGGTTTATGCGCTGGCCTGGGGAGTGTTACTGGCCGGTGTTATCCAGCTGCTGTTTATGCTCACGGCCCTGTACCGTATTGAGCTGTTGCCCAGGCCGTTGTGGGATACGGGGGATCCGGGCGTTCGTCGTATTCTCAAGTTAATGGTACCGGCTTTGTTTGGTGTTTCAGTCAGCCAGATCAATCTGCTGCTGGATACAGTGCTGGCTTCTTTTTTACCAACGGGCAGTGTGTCCTGGTTGTACTACTCGGACCGGCTGATCGAGCTGCCTCTGGGGGTGTTTGGTATCGCTATTGCCACCGTTATTTTACCAACGTTGTCCGCTCACCGGGCCGCAGCCCGGGGTAAAGAGTTCACCCTTACCATCGACTGGGCCATTCGCATGGTGCTGCTGGTGGCTGTGCCAGCTGCGATGGCGCTGCTGTTGCTGGCACAGCCGATTCTTGTCACTCTGTTTGAATACGGTGCTCTCGACACCCGCGATGTGCGTATGGCCAGCTTCAGTTTGCAGGCCTACACTCTGGGTCTGGTCGCCTTTATGTTAGTGAAGGTGCTGGCGCCGGGCTATTACGCCCGTCAGGACATGGTTACACCTGTAAAAATTGGTATTCGGGCAATGGTTGCCAACATGTTTCTCAATCTGTTGTTTGTTATTCCGCTGTATCTCTACTTTGATCTGGGGCATGTCGGTCTGGCGCTGGCAACAGCGTGTTCGGCATGGTTCAACGCAGGGCTGCTGCTGCGCGGTTTATTGCGCGAAGGTGTTTATCGTGTTCAGGAGGGTTGGCGACGCTACCTGCTGCGGCTGTTGTTGTCCACAGCAGCGATGTGTGTGGTTGCCGTCTGGCTGACACCGGCAGTAGCTGAGCTGCGGCAGATGCATGCACTGGATCGCGCCCTACAAATGGCTTTGATCTGTACAGGTGGCGGTTTGACGTATCTGTTGGTCCAGTTTGCACTGGGAGCACGAATGAGGGATTTAAGAGCGCCAGGCAGTGCCTGAATGTTGAAGGCCCGTCCGGTTGTTGCCAGTGCTGATAACAGGATAAAACAAACAGGCAGATCTGATGTTTGTCATTCGTTTCTATCTTCTGTCATCCTGGTTGGGTTGGTGGCTACTATTGTTTTTCTTCGTTCGGTATGGCTATTCAATATTGCTTCTGCCAACTGGATAGCCTATCGGGAGTTTTCGTCCAGACCCTGCTGGTTTGTGTTGGAGGATCGTCCAGTTAATCTGTCCAACCTGATTGCCGGGCCGCGCGGAAAATTTATATCCCAAACCTGTTGCGGCAGCTTAACCGGCACTATATGGGCTTTGGGGTTGATGATATGAATGTTTCTGCACCACATTTTGCCATTGCTGCACTGGATAGCGAGGGGCGTCCGGCTTTATGGGGTTGGAGCTACAGGCAGTGGGATTTCTGGCCTGTCAGCAGGATTGCATTCAGCCGTAATGGTTACCTGGCTGATTTTATCAGCGAAGAAGGCATCCGCAATGCCTGCCCGGATCTCGCACAACCCATTAACAGGAAGGACCAGTAAAATACGGGCTGATTCTGGTTTTTGTGGATTGTCAGGCAGGGCGCCGCTGACTGAAAGCCAGAGTTTGGCAAGCACCAAACAAGCACCAAAAGTGTTGGACTTGTGCGAGAAGGATGCTTAGTCTCCCTGTCTCGTAAAACAACTATGTATTGGAATAGTCTATGGCTAATTGCGCCTATCTTTACAGCCTGACCCATCGCCCCGCCGCTTATGTTGATCGCCCCGAAGCCATTACCGGCTTGTCGGAATGGCCTTACGATGTGCCTTTTGTCTGGCGCTTGCTGATGTCGGGTGATCCGCAATTGTGTGCCTCACTGATCTCGGATGGATTGGAAAATGAGGGTGATGGAACTGAATCCGTCAAGCACCTGTACGCCGTTAGCAGCGCGTTTGACCAGGGTATAGCGCGGTTGGAGCGCTTTTTCGCCATCGTGCGGCATGGGGTGCAGCACCCTGTGCAAGGAGGGGCATCCGCAGCCGGTCAAACCCCTGTTACAGGCTTGCTGCAATATCTGGATGACAGTCTGAATTTTTTGCACGCACACCGCCATCCCTATTTGTTGCTGGAAACTGTGGAGCTTGATCTGATGGAGGCAGGCACTGAGGCTGACTTGCGTGCTCTGGTTGAAGCCGAATTAACACGTTGCCAGCTTGCCGGTGCCGCGCTGGATGCCTTGCCGGATGACCTGACTGAGGCCGCCCGACAGTTGCAGCAAGCTGCATCTGAATGCCTGGCAGCACCGTTGAGTGCATTTTATGGTTTGCGGCTGGATGATGAGCACGACAATACGCGTGACGACCAGACCGAATACCCCCTGGGGCTGGAATGGTCCGACGTGCTGTATTACTCCCTCTGGAACAAGGCTGAATTTGAGGCCCAGTCCTGAATATACCTGTAACACCTGCTGAAAACTCGCGGGTTAATGCATATTTCTGTCTGAACACCGCCCTGTTCTCTAGATCAGAAGCCACCGCCTGGCATTTTTGTCGGCCTCGCCCGCAACGGGGTACGCGGGTGAGGATTGCATGCCTGCGACAGCACTTGAATACCGAAGGTCAGCCCATATTATTGCCAGTGCTTACAATAGGATAAGGCGTGAGCTTTCCGTATAATCGCCGCCTTTATGTGAATAAATTCCTGTTTTATGGAGCTGATCCGAGGCCTGCACAATCTACCGTCTGAGTGGCGGCCCGATTATCGTGGCTGTGTGGCCACTATTGGTGCCTTTGACGGTGTGCATCGTGGGCACCAGAGGGTGATCAGCCAGTTACTTGAGCGCGCCCGTGAACTGGCTTTGCCTTCGGTGGTGATTTTGTTTGAGCCGCTACCCAGGGAATTTCTCACGCCAGAAGATGCCCCGGCACGATTGATGAGCTTCAGGGAAAAGTTTGCCGCGTTGGCTGAACTCGGTGTTGATCGCCTGCTGTGTATCCGTTTTTCGCAGGCGCTACGCAGCATGAGTGCCCAGACCTTTATTCACCGGATACTGGTTGCCGGTCTTGGTGTACGCCATATCATGCTGGGTGATGATTTTCGCTTTGGCAATGATCGACAGGGTGATACTGCTTTTATTCACCAGCAGGGGCAGCTTCACGGCTATACCTGTGCTGCCATGCCTACCGTGGAGTATGACGGTGAGCGTATCAGCAGCACCCGTATCCGCAAGGCGCTGGCAGCGGCAGACTTCGGCCTGGCGCAGGTATTGCTGGGGCGCCCCTATAGTATTGGCGGCAAGGTGGTTTATGGTCGCCAGCTGGGCCGTACACTTGGAGCGCCCACGGCCAATGTGGATTTGCACCGTCTGCGTTCGCCACTGGCAGGTGTTTATGCCGTACGGGTGGATGCTGCGCAGTTAAGTGCTGCGCCGGGTGTGGCCAGCATCGGTACCCGGCCGACAATTGCCGAAGGTATGCAGGCCAATCTTGAAGTCCATTTGATTGACCGTTGCTGTGTGCTTTACGGGCAGCGTATTAAGGTGACTTTCCTGCACAAGCTGCGGGAGGAACTGAAGTTTGATTCGATTGCCGAGATGGGAGACCAGATCGGTCGGGATATTGCCAACGCCAGAGATTGGCTTGCCAGCGACGCTTAGGCGCTTAACAGAATATTGGCTGACGACAGATGAGTGATTACAAAGATACCCTGAACCTGCCCCAGACTGCCTTTCCCATGAAAGCCAGCCTTGCACAACGCGAACCCCAGCGCCTGAAACAATGGCAGGCAATGGATCTCTACGGCGAAATTCGCAAGGTTAGCACCGGGCGACCCAAATTTATTCTTCACGATGGTCCGCCTTATGCCAACGGTGAGCTGCACGTTGGTCATGCCGTCAATAAAATTCTCAAGGACATCATTATTAAAGCGCGCACTCTGGCCGGTTTTGATGCGCCTTATGTGCCGGGTTGGGACTGTCACGGCCTGCCTATTGAGCTGAATGTGGAGAAAAAAGTCGGCAAACCCGGTGTTAAGGTGTCACCCACTGAGTTTCGCCAAAAATGCCGTGAATATGCGGCTCGTCAGGTAGACGGGCAGCGTGAGGATTTTATGCGTATGGGCGTACAGGGTGAGTGGGGCAATCCCTATCTGACCATGGATGCTCACTTTGAGGCTGACATCGTGCGCACGCTGGCACGTATTATTGAAAATGGCCATCTGCTCAAGGGCTTCAAGCCCGTACACTGGTGTATGGATTGTGGTTCTGCTCTGGCTGAGGCTGAGGTTGAATATCAGGACAAACGCTCACCGGCCATTGATGTGGCCTATACTGCACTGGATCCGGCTGCCTTTAATGCCGCTTGCGGTAGTGCCTGTGCCGGCGAGATTGCTGTCCCTATCTGGACCACAACCCCCTGGACCTTGCCGGCGAGTATGGCGGTCAGTTTGCACCCGGCGCTGGACTATGTGTTGATTGAAGGTGATGGCCGTGCATTGCTGGTGGCCGAGGAGTTGGCAGCAGCCTGTGTGGCACGCTTTAATTTACCAGAACTGAACATTCTGGGGCGCTGCAAGGGGCGGGCACTGGATCGCCAGCTGCTGCAACACCCCTTCCTCAACCGTCAGGTACTTGTGGTGCTGGGTGAACATGTCACTACAGAGGCGGGTACCGGTGCGGTGCATACGGCGCCAGCCCATGGTCAGGATGACTTTATCGTTGGTCAGCGATATGCACTGGACGTTTATAACCCGGTAGGTGCTAACGGTGTCTACCTGCCTGATACTGAATTTTTTGCCGGTGAGCATGTGTTCAAGGCTAATCATGGCATTGTTGAGCTGCTGCGCACGCGGGGCGTGCTGCTGCATTATGAAGAATACGAACACGCCTATCCTCATTGCTGGCGTCACAAGACACCCATCATTTTTCGCGCCACACCGCAGTGGTTTATGAGTATGGAGCAAAACGGCCTGCTGGCCGACGCCAAGGATGCCGTTGAACAGGTGCAATGGCTGCCGGAGTGGGGTAAGGCGCGTATCGACAGCATGCTGATCAATCGCCCGGACTGGTGTATTTCCCGTCAGCGCACCTGGGGTGTGCCCATTACCTTATTTGTACACCGTGAAAGCGGGGAGTTGCATCCGCGCACTGTCGAGCTGATGGAGGCGGTGGCTCTGCGCATCGGGGAGGCGGGAATCGACGCCTGGTTTGACCTGGACGCCAGTGAGCTGCTCGGTGCTGAAGCGGATGATTATGAGAAAGTGACCGACACCCTTGATGTCTGGTTTGACTCCGGTGTAACGCATGCCTGCGTACTGCGTCGGCGTGAAAGTTTGCAAGCGCCAGCGGACCTCTATCTGGAGGGTTCCGATCAACACCGGGGCTGGTTCCAGTCCTCTTTGCTGACCGGCATTGGTGCCTATGCTGAAGCCCCCTACAAAACAGTGCTGACTCACGGTTTCGCTGTCGATGGTGAAGGCCGCAAGATGTCCAAGTCGATCGGTAATATCGTTGCTCCAAAAAAAGTGATGAATGAACTCGGTGCTGATATTTTGCGCCTGTGGGTGGCCGCCACGGATTATCGTGGTGAACTGGCCATCTCCGATGAAATTCTCAAGCGCACGGCAGACGCCTACCGGCGTATTCGCAATACAGCGCGCTTTTTGCTGGCCAACCTGAATGGTTTTGACCCGGCCAGTAACCAGGTGCCGGTGTCCGGGCTGCTGTCGCTGGATCGCTGGGTACTGGATCGTGCGGCCCGTTTGCAAGTGGATATAGAACAGGCCTATGACAGTTATCAGTTCCACCTGATCTACCAGAAACTACATGCTTTTTGCGCCAATGATCTGGGTGGTTTTTATCTCGATGTCATCAAGGACAGGCAGTACACCACGGGCGTCAACAGCCTGGCCCGTCGTTCGGCCCAGACGGCGATGTACCACATTGCTGAAGCACTGGTGCGCTGGGTGGCACCCATTCTCAGTTTTACTGCGGAGGAGATTTGGGAAAACCTGCCGGGTGAACGGGAGGCTTCGGTTTTTCTTGCCACCTGGTATGAGCAACTGACAGAGCTGGAAAATAATACCCCCATGGGTCGAAACTACTGGCAGCAGGTGGTGGCGGTGCGTGACTGTGTTAACAAGGCTATTGAGAGTGAGCGCTCTGCCGGTCATGTGCGCGGTTCGCTGGATACCCGGGTGCGGCTCTATTGTGCCGATGAACTGCTGGCTGGACTGGCGACTTTGGGTGATGAGTTGCGTTTTGTGCTGATTACTTCAGATGCGCAACTGGCGCCCTTGTCTGAAGCGCCTGCCGATGCTCAGGTAACGGAACTTGATGGTCTGGTTGTCAGTGTCAGTGTGGCTGCCGATGAAAAATGTGAACGCTGTTGGCACCGCCGGGCTGATGTTGGTCGGCATCCTGTGCATCCTGCGCTGTGCGGGCGTTGTGTTGAAAATATTGACGGCGCAGGTGAGCAGCGCCTCTACGCATAGGTCATAAAATGAGTATTTCATATAAGGCATCGTGGGCTCTGCGCTGGTATGTGCTGGCGGTGGCAGTGATCGTGCTGGACCTGTGGACAAAGTCGCTGGCCAGTAGTCAGCTTGATCATGGCTTGCAGGTGGAGGTGTTCTCCTGGTTCAACCTGACTTTGCACCATAACAGTGGTGCCGCTTTCAGTTTTCTCAGTGATGCGGGTGGTTGGCAGCGCTATTTTTTCAGTGTAACCGCGTTACTGGTCAGTGCTGTTCTGATGATCTGGATCTACCGTCTGCCCCGCAGCAGCTATCTGCTGGGTGTCAGTCTGGCGCTGGTGCTTGGTGGTGCGCTGGGTAATCTCTGGGACCGTGTGACACTGGGTTATGTGGTTGATTTTATTTCGCTTCACTATGGCAATATCTATTATTTTCCAGCATTTAATCTGGCCGATTCGGCAATTACCGTCGGTGCAATGGGTTTGATACTGGATAGTTTCAGCTATAGCCGTTTGGAACAGGAACAGAAAGAGGATCAACAGTGACAGAGAATAGTGTCGATATGTCCGTTGGCGAAGGTGTGCGGGTATTTTTGAATTTCTCGATCAGCCTTGAAGACGGGGCGGAGGTGGATTCCAATTTTGGTGGTGAGGCCGTTGACTTTGTCGTGGGTGATGGCAGCCTGTTGCCGGGGTTTGAGCGGCGCTTGTTCGGTCTTTTGCCCGGTCAGCGGCAGCTGTTTTCAATACCGCCCGAGGATGCTTTTGGGCAGCCGAATGATGGTAATTTACAGCGTATCAAACGCAGCCAGTTTGGTGGTGAGGTTGAACTGGAAAGCGGTGTGATGTTTTCCTTTGCCGATGCCAGTGGCAGTGAGCTGCCGGGTCTGGTCGTGGCTGTTGATGGTGATGAGGTGACGGTTGATTTCAACCACCCGCTGGCCGGACGCACACTGCTGTTTGATGTGCTCATTCACCGGGTTGAGCCCGCCGAGCTGCACTGATGGATATTCTGCTGGCCAATCCCCGCGGTTTTTGTGCCGGTGTCGACCGCGCTATTGATATTGTAGATCGTGCGCTGGATCTGTTCGGTGCACCGATCTATGTCCGTCATGAAGTGGTACACAATAAATTTGTGGTTGGCAATCTGCGTAATCGCGGTGCTGTTTTTGTCGATGAGCTTGAAGAGGTGCCCGACGACTGTATTGTGATTTTCAGTGCTCACGGTGTTTCCCAGGCGGTGCGGGAGGAAGCTGGACGGCGGGGGTTGAAGGTGTTTGATGCTACCTGTCCACTGGTGACCAAAGTGCATATGGAGGTATCGCGCTTCAGTGATGAAGGCCGTGAATGCATCCTGATCGGCCATCGTGGCCACCCGGAAGTAGAGGGCACCATGGGTCAGTATGATCATAGTGGTGGTGGTGAAATTTACCTGGTGGAAGATGAACAGCAGGTGGCTGCACTGATGGTAAAAAATCCGCAACGCCTGTCTTATGTTACACAAACCACTTTGTCGATGGACGATACTGCTCGCGTGATTGATACCCTGCGGGAGAAATTTCCTGCCATCGAAGGCCCGCGCAAGGACGATATTTGTTATGCCACCCAGAACCGCCAGGATGCTGTGCGCCAGCTTGCTCAGCAGTGTGATCTGGTGTTGGTGGTGGGTTCACCCAACAGTTCCAACTCCAATCGTTTGCGGGAGCTGGCCCAGCGGGTTGGCGCTGATGCCTACCTGATCGATGGCGCCGAGGATATCAACCCGCAGTGGCTCAATCAGCGACAACGCATAGGTATCACCGCTGGTGCTTCAGCGCCTGAAGTGCTGGTACAGGGGGTGGTTGACCGTCTTTGTGCGCTGGGTGCCAAAGCTCCGGATGAGCTTGCCGGCAAGCCGGAAAATATTACTTTTTCACTGCCGCGTGAGCTGCGTATTCCCACAAAAAACCTGTGATGACTGCTTTACATCACCTGAAATATCCGCTCATTTCATGTGACAGGTTCATGCGACAGGGTCATGCGAATATGTACCATCACAACAGATGGCCCCGGGTGGCACACATGCCAAGCCAGTGGCATTGGCCTGAACAACCATTCCTGTCTGCTCATCTTTCGTCAATTTAACGCACCGTACGGCTGTAACGGTTTTTCTTGTCTAGGCTTTTCCTGTCGAAGCCAAACAGGAACAGGTGATGGCCAGCAGCAGATCTCAGCAGGGGTTGACGTTCATTGAATTGTTAATAGCGGTGCTTGTGTTGGCCATTGTGTTGATATTGGCTCTGCCTTCCATGCGCCGCTTGTTGGTTGGCAGCCAGCTGCGTTCGGAGCTGTCCCGTCTGCAACTGGCCATCAACAGTGCCCGCACAGAAGCTGTATCGCGCAATGCCATCGTAACGCTTTGTCCTTCACTTTATACCAGTCGTGGTCAGCTATCCTGTGAGGGCAGTTTCCAGCAGGGCTGGCTGATGTTTGAAGATGTACACGGCGATGCCCATTTTGATCGTGCAAGTGACCGGCTTATTGCCTCATTTGAGGCTTTGCCAAACGGTTTTCGTCTGGTTGGCAGGCAGGCACATGCACCGTTGGCTTCACCTCTGAGTTACTACCCCGATGGCTCTACCCGCCACAATCACACGTTTATGATTTGTCCGCCGGTGGATACAGATCTTGCTTCTTTGAGTCTGGTGATCAATCTGGTCGGTCGGCCCCGTCAGGTTGAGGGGTGGGGGCAGTGTTAAGGTTTGCACCAGAGTCTGTATCAGGCTTTGCAACGAGACAGCGGGGTATGAATCTGCTGGAAGTTGCGGTAGCTGGCGCGGTATTTTCGGTGGCTGTGCTGGGGCAATTACATATTCAACTGCGTGCGGGGCAGGCGTTGATGGATGCCCAGCAAAGAACGCAGGCAACGGTGCTGGCCAATGATCTGATCGGACGTGTGCGGGCCAATTATGAAGCAGCGCAGCATTATCAGGCGGCAGAGTTGGGTGATCTGTCCCGTTTATTGTTAACGCCACCTTGTCTGGTGGACTGCCTGCCTCATGAGCTGGCGGCTCTGGATTTACAGGTTTGGGAACAATTATTGACGGGGCAGATTGAGGCGAACTCAGAAAACCGGATTTCCTCTCCTGTTCTGGTGTCGCCGCGGGCCTGTATCAGCTATGACAGCGGTCTTCTGGCAATAGCTATCGCATGGCGCTCCGCTGCGGACCTGAGCCCGCCTTCTTCTTATACCGGAGCTGCGCGCTGTGGTCTTGATTTGAATCTTTATGGTGAAAATGATCGTCGACGGCGCTTGTTAATGGTTGAAAGCTATGTGCCGCAGCGATGATCCTGGATTCCGCAGTCGAGCGCTTGTTTTCTTATTGAAAGCCGTATGGATACCGGGCTTCTGGTCTTTGATCGCACTCACCTTCCGGGTGAAAAAGCTATGCACCCACTGGTACTGCTCTCGGTGCGTCAAGCAGTGTTGCTCAATCAGTCTGCGGCGATGTCGCGCCTTGCCTGATACACCGATTACAGCACCATTGGACACGACCAACTGCGGATTTCAGGATGATTAAAACAGGTGGCAGAGACATGCGTTGCCGGGGCTTTTCACTGGTTGAGTTGATGATTGCACTGACACTGGGACTGGTGCTGAGTGCGTTACTGGCATCGACCTATCTGGGCAGTCGGCGGCAGTCGCAGATTGAGCATGAGATAGCGCGTCTACAGGAGAACAGTCGCTATGTGCTGCACTTGTTAAGTCGTGAACTGCGACTGGCAGGTTTTTGGGGTGGTATGCGGGATTTCAGTACAGCTGTAATACCCGCGTCGGCAGCTGATTGCGGGGCTGCTATTGACTGGTCACTTGATCCTCGGCACTCACTGGACGTGATACCTGATTTCAATGGCCAACTGATGAGCCTCAATGGAGTGCTGTTGTCCTGCCTGAACGGGCAGTCCATTCGCAGTGGCAGCGATATTGTGGCTATTAAGCGCGCCGCAGTGCAGGCAACGCTGGTTGATGGTGTGTATGCCTCAGGTACAGTCAGTGCTGATGCATTGCAGTGGTATTTGCGACTTGCCCACGGGGATCATCCGCGCTGGCACTATCAGCTTGGCCATGATTTCCCTGCGGTTGATGTTGGCCGTGGCTCTGGTGTTGATTATTGGGAGAGTTACGCCAGTATTTTCTTTGTTCGCACCTACTCAAATGCGGGCGATGGTATTCCAACTCTCTGCCATGAGCGCCTGTCAAGAGACAGTATGGGGCCGGTTGAATGTCTGGTGGAAGGCGTGGAGGATTTACAGATAGAGCTGGGCCTGGACCTCAATGGAGACGGCGCTGCCAGCGTTTTCAGGGAAAGCCTGCAACCGACAGAGTTTGATCAGGTTGTGGCTGCCCGTTTGCACTTGCTTATGCGCAGTTTGGCACCGCTAGCTGGCTATCGGAGCGACCAATACCACCGTCTTGGAGCAAGGCAGCGGGGGCCGTATGACGACAGCTATCTGCGCAGGGTTTTTACAGTAACCCTGACCCTGCCCAATGTGGCTGCACCCAGAGTGCTGGCGCCATGAATATGCACCGGAGTTTGCGGTCGCTGCGGTATATATCAATCCGGCATTTATTATTTTTTCACCGCGGTAGTGCTTTACCGTTAGCACTGTTTTTTGTGTTACTGCTGTCATTGTTGGCGGCTCAATCCATGCAGACAAGTACGCTTGAATTAAAAATGGCTGACAATTACCAGCGCAAGTCTGACGCGCTGTTACGAGCGCGCTCCATCAGCACCGTATTGCACGAGCAGGCCTCTTACTTTCCATTGACGGGGGCAGTTGGTTACCGTCTGTGCCCTTTGCGTTCGCCGGTTTCCCCGTCTGGCTATCCACCGGCTCAGGTGCGACATTGCGATGCGCCTTTACTGGTCGTGCCCGATGCGCTGTCGGCTGTGCCTGACGGTGTGAGTCTTGACTATGAGGTGGTCAGGCAAAAGCCTCTGTGGCTGGATGACCTGCCTTTTCGGCAGGCCGAATATGCCGCCTCCAGTATGCTGGCTTTTGATGTGGCCCTGTTTGAAATACGGGTACAGGTGGATGGTCGCGGGGTGAGAGCGGGCCGATCGGAGGTGGTTGAAGGGATTGCCCGTCTTGTGCCTGCCAATACACAGCCTGAATGGGAGTAATAATGATGGCAGCTCAGTCAGTCCCCCGATATGTCTTGCTGGTCCTTGTTTTTTTCTCTGGCCTGCTTGTGAATAGGCCTGTGCTGGCAGATGATATTGCGCGGCATTTTCCTTTCCAGGCCCGTGGGCAGGTTTATTTATTACTGCATCTTGATATGGGGCCGGGTATGTATGAAAGCGTTTGCCATAATCTGGATGAGTGTGCCTTGCGTATGTCGGCACCAGCTTACCGCCAGCTTGTATCCAGGCACAGCGCAACCGGGCGAACCTCTGTGACCCGTTTTGATATTTTGCGTGCACTGCTAATTGTGCTGATTGACGAGCCACAACTGGCAAATATTCAGCTGGCCATTGCAGTATCCAACCGGGAGCTGGGCAGCCGGATGATTGCTGGTTATCGCCAACTTGGCAGTCAGGGTCAGGAGCTGATTGATCGTATTGATGCCCTGCCTTCCTCTTTGGTGTTCGGCACTTATCACTTCAATCCGGCGCTGGCCTATTATGAATGGTTTCGCTATGTCACAGGTGATGCGGTGTTATATGGTCAGCCGCAGCGCACCCATCCGGTGTCGCCAGAAAATCCGGCAAATGATCAGAGTATTGTTGCTGGTGGGCGCTACCGTTCACCGTCCAACTGGCGTGACAGTTGCCCTTATTTTGTTTCGCTGATGGCAACTTTTCGTGAATCTGCTTCATCTGTACCGGATACTGCGGCCCGGATGTTGGCGCTGGAGCCACAATTTCCGGGGCGTTTTCACACTAATGAAGTGCAATTTCTGCAACATTTGCATGACCGTCGGCTTGATTTGCTACCGGCTCTAATGGGCTCCCAAACCTTCCAGCGCAGCTGGGTAGTGGGTGATGGAAATGTTCGACATCGCGCTCTGGCCAGAGCGGGGCGGGTTCCTGAATTGCCTGCTATTGATGAACCACTGGCTCTGGAAAATGCTTTGAGAGAAGGCTTGCTGCAAGCAGTGAATCAGTCGATTCATACTCAAAGCCTGTTATCGACGAGTGTCAGCAATGATGTGGTTTATCACAATGATCAGCTTTTTATGAGTCTGTATCGTGCAGATAATAGTCAGCGCTGGCAGGGCAACCTGAAAAAACTGCGCATTGATCCAAATGCAGCAGGTTCATATTCGGCCGTTGATGCCCGCGATGCCCCGGCGCTGGTAGAAACCGGCCTCCGACGGGGACAACTGGCAGAGCAGGCACTGACATTCTGGACGCCGTCAGCGGATATTATGCTGCGGGCACAGGGGTTTGGCATCAGTACACAAAGCGATGGACCAGTGGTTGATCTGGGTGGTGCAGGGCAGCGTATACCTGGACTGGATGAAATTGGTGAGGTAGGTGAATATAACGCGCCGAACCATCGTCGTCTGTATGTAGAGCCAGACAGTGTGCGCAATGGTCAGCAGAATATATTACCGGCCCTGGATGTGAACCCGGTGCTGCTTGCGGATCATCCCGGGTTGCTTGAGGCTCTGGATGTGGCTGATGTGGCCTCGGCACTGGATCTTATCGCCTGGCTCAGAGGGCTGGATGTAGATGATGAGGATGGCGATGGTGAACGTGCAGAAGCCAGAGGCTGGCTGTTGGGGGAGCTGCTTCATTCCCGGCCTCTGCCAGTGAATTACGGCGCTGTTGCCGGTTACAGTGAAAGCAATCCTCTTGTCAGGCTCTTTGTTGGCAGTGGTGATGGTCTGTTGCACGCCATTGAAAACACCGATGTACAGGGCCGCGAAAGTGGCCGTGAACTGTGGGCCTTTGCACCCAGGGAGACATTGTCGGTGGCAAAGGCCCGCCGTCACCAGCTGGATTCGGCCAGATACAAGCGTTACGGCGTCGATGGCAGTGCTGTAGTTCGCCTGACTGACCTCAATCAGGATGCCGCTATTGATCATCGCCAGGGTGATGAGGCCTGGCTTTATTTTGGTTTGCGCCGGGGCGGAGCGGCCTATTATGCCCTGGATATCAGCCAGCCCTTGTCGGCACCACTGCTGCGCTGGACAATCAGCTCGCAGCGGCAGGGCTTTGAAGAGCTGGCTTTGAGTTTTTCTACGCCGGTGGTGGGCAAAGTCCAATTTGAACAACAGGCCCGGGATGTATTGATTTTTGCCGCAGGTTATTACGGCGGCTGGACGCCTGATTATACGGGTCGAATTGGCAAGGATGCGGGCAGAGGTCGTGATCTCAAGGGCAATGCCATCTACATTGTTGATGCCAACACGGGTGCTTTGATCTGGAAGGCAGTACATGGCCCCACGGGCGAGCGCAGTGAGCGACATTATGCGCACGCTGATATGGTGCACAGTATTCCCTCTCAGCCTGCTGTTATGCGCAATGATGCCGGCATTATTCACCGCCTCTATGTCGGTGACAGCGGCGGCGGTCTCTGGCGGGTTGATCTGCCTCCGGGCAATGCTGTGCAACAGCGTCGTGAACACTGGTTTGTCAGCAAAATAGCGGATCTGGCAGAGGCTTCTGCCGAGGGGGATTTGCGCTTCTTCCATGCGCCGGATCTGCTGCGCTCAAAAAATAGCGCTGGCCGGGCTTTTGACGGTCTGCTGATTGCCAGCGGCAATCGTGCTGATCCACTTGAACAACAGGTGAAAAACCAGCTGTTTTATATACGTGATTACCATATTGTCTCCGGTGACAGGCAGGTGCAATCGCGCCCGGTGTTACAGCCGGAAGATCTGGACAGTGCCGGTCATTGCGGATTGGCAGCAGATGCTTGCCAGCCAGGTACTGGCAATGGCTGGCGGCTGGCTTTTTTGCAGCCGGGCGAGAAGGCTTTGTCATCACCTTTAGCGGAAAACGGCAAAGTCTATCTGAGCACATATATGCCGCCGACTGAATCTGCTGATTGCGGTGGGGGCTCTGGTCATTCACAGCTCTACGTACTACAGCTGGGCAGCGGAGAAGCTGTTTATCAGCAGGCATTTTTTGATCTTGGGGCCGGTATGGCGCCGGGACCACTGCTGACCCCCAGGGGCATATGGTTGCCTGCAGTGGATGACCTGCCCGCTCCTGAAGACAGTGCTGGTCCTTTTATTCCCCTGCGTGGTGCATTGCGATTTCGTTTGTACTGGCGCGAGCCGGGTGTCGATAAAATATGAGGATTGATTATCCTGGATTCCGCAGTCGAGCGCTTGTTTTCTTCTTGAAAGCCGTATGGATACTGGGCTTCTGGTCTTTGATCTCACTCACCTTGCGGGTGAGTGCGCTACGCACCCACAGGTACTGCACTCGGCGCGTCAGGCAGCGTTGCTCCGCCTTGCGGGCAATCAGCCCGCGGTGTTGTCGCGCCTTGCCTGACACACCGATTACAGCACCACATTGTGCACGTCCAACTGCGGATTCTAGAATTATGGCCTGTTACAGGACTTGTCGCAGTAACTATTACAGTCGCCGCCACTGTTTTATCCGTGGTTACGCCGGCTGTGAAAATGGTAAAAAACGATGGCAGACAGCTTTTTCACTGATTGAATTATTAGTGGTGCTGGCTATTGTGGCGTTGTTACTGGTACTGGTTATACCGGCTTACCAGCAGCAAGTGATACGAAGTTATCGCAGTGCAGCTCACGGTATGTTGCATACTTTACGTTTGCAGCAGGAGCAGTTTTTTATCCTGCATCGACGCTATGCAAGAAATCTGACAGAGCTGGCCTACGCCACAGAAAATCTGATGATCAATCGAGAGGGCAAGGTGGTTGATAACAATAGCCGGGCGGCGCGGTATCGGCTCTCAGTCGATACTTCGCAAGACCAGTCCTACAATCTGCTGGCTGAAGCGATAGAGGGGCAGCGTATGGACGAACGCTGCCTGCGACTGACCTTGAACCATCAGGGGCATCGCAGTGCCTATCCGGGAATGGTGCAGGAGTGCTGGCATTAGCCGCTTGAAAAAGAACAGAGCCTGTCACTCTTCGAGGCGGAGTTTTTGCAAGCGGTAGCGCAGGCTGCGAAAACTGATACCCAACATCTTGGCTGTGGCTGTTTTGTTCCAGCGGCAACGTTCCAGGGCTGTGCTTATAATCTGCCGCTCAACCTCTTCCAGGTAGTTTTCGAGATTGCCAAAAGCCGCCTCGACATCAATAGCCATGCCACCTTTGGCTGCATCAGTAACAGTATTTGTTGGTATTGCCGGATGATTTTTTTCAGCGCTTATACCGCCGCCGGGCTGTAACTGTAAATCACCGGCACTGATAATGTGATTGTCACTGAGCGCCCAGGCCCGTTCGAGAATGTTCTCCAGCTCTCGGACATTGCCGGGAAAGCGGTATTGCTGCAATGTTGTCAGTGCTGAGTCTGCCAGTTGCGGACGGTTGTCGCTGTCTTCACCCATGCGCTGTAAAAAACTGTCAACCAGTGCCGGTAAATCTTCCAGCCGGTCCCGTAGTGGTGGCACCTGAATATCAATGACATGAATGCGGTAGTAAAGGTCATTGCGAAAATGCCCGGCAGCCACTTCCGCAGCCAGATCCTTGTGGGTGGCGCTGAGCAGGCGGATGTCGGTGGGTATCTCTTCACTGGCGCCTACGGGCCGAAAGGATTTTTCCTGAATAACACGCAGTAACTTGACTTGCATGGCCAGTGGCAGGTCGGCAACCTCATCCAGAAACAGCGTGCCACCTTCGGCAGCCTGAAACAGGCCGGTTTTATCCCTATTGGCACCGGTAAAGCTGCCTTTGATGTGACCGAAAAGTTCGCTCTCCATCAATTCATGGGGTATGGCACCGCAGTTAACGGCGATAAAAGGTGCTTCTGCGCGTGAACCATTGTTGTGAATCAGTCGGGCAATGACTTCCTTGCCACTGCCGGATTCTCCGTGAATATGCACGGGTGCCTGAGAGCGGGCCAGTTTCAATGCCTGCTGGCGCAGGGCATTCATTATCGGGCTGCTGCCGATAAGACCTCCCTGGGCAGGGGTGTCCTGATTGGCCGTCATGTCGTCGGCATGCTCGTTCAGACGCAGTGCGGAGCTAACCAGATTGCGTAAACGCTCCAGCTCGATGGGCTTGCTGATAAAGTCAAATGCACCCGCCTTGAGTGCGGCGATAGCCGCCTCGACACTGCCGTGAGCGGTAATCATGGCAACGGGAATATCGGGAAAGTGTTGCTGAATATATTCTACTAAAGTGATGCCATTGCCATCGGGCAGCCGCATGTCAGTCAAACAAAGATCCGGCTTGATAGTTTGTACTTGTGTCTGTGCTTCTCCCAGGCTGGCCGCGGTGCAGGTGGACAGGCCCATGCGGCTAAGAGTGATATCCAGTAGTTCACGAATATCGGGTTCGTCATCGACTATCAAAACAGTCTGGTTCATCAGCTTCCCTATGCTGTGTATTTGCTGTTGTAATATTTAATGCGAAGTGTAAATCATCCCGCTGATGGCTTCAGTGTTTGATAGCCAATACTGCCAGAATGATTAGTGTCAGATTGAGAACCGGTTCAATATTTTATCTGAAGTGTTAGTCAGGTGCCGGTGGTGCAGAGGTTAAAGTACCTGCCTGTTCAGTGTTAGGCGGAAGCAGCTCTCGCCCTTGCCGGTTGGCGCATAGCGCAGGGAGGCGTTGTTGATTTCGCACAGTTCCTGACAGAGAAAGAGTCCCATGCCGCTACCGGACTCCACGGTGGTAAAGAAAGGCTCGAACAGTTTGCCCTGATCCTGTGGCGGCACACCACTGCCATAGTCGACAATATCAATCAGGCATTGATTGGTATACACGTCCAGTGTGACCTCAATACGGGCCAGCTCCCGGCCTGTGTTCAACTTGCTGTGTCGCAGGCCGTTATCGAGCAGATTGCTGAGCACCCGCTGCAAATTCTCCGGATCAAACTCAATCAACAGGTCCCGCTGACTACAATTAATGATGATGTCAGCTGGTCGGTTGAGTGTGTCCAGGTAGTTGCCAACCAATTTATCGAGCCAGTCAGACAGCAGGATATATTCTGGTTTAGGTGCCTCGCGGCGGGATATCTGCATGACACTCTCAACAATTTCGTTTACCCGGCGACTGTGATCGTGAATGATTTCTGCCATGCGTCGGTCAGCTGCCTGTAAATCAGAGGATTCCTGCAATAACTGGGCGGCGTGGCTGATGGCTCCCAGTGGGTTGCGAATTTCGTGGGCGATACTGGCTGTGAGGCGGCCAAGGGCCGTTAATTTCAAAGCCTGGGCATACTGGGTGATCGGCGTGTAATCTTCAAGAAACACCAGTGTCTCTTCCGGTCGGCCTGACTGTAGCTCCCGGAAATTGGCAATGACCTGGGGGGCAGATTCACTGACGGAGAAGGGTTGTGCCTTGTGCAATCCACTATTGCGCCACTGCTGGTATTGCCGGGTTAGAGCTTCACTGTAATCTGCCAGTGGACTCCCCTGATCGGGCTTGTCATTGTTGTCTGGTGTCAACAGGGTGGCCGCTGCCTTGTTCATTATATGTACACGCTCATCAGCTGAGATCATCAGAATGCCTGTCTGCATATGCTGCACAATCTGTTCGTTCAGGCGTTGCAGGTTATACAGATCACTGGCCCGGCTGCGCGCCAGTTCTTCGGCCCGGCCCAGGCGTTTTGCGACGGCCTGTATCAGAATGGAAACACTGAACAACAACAAACCCAACAAACCGGCGGGAAAAAGGGCGCTGATGTCCTGATCAGTGATCAGAATCAGGCGTACAGTGTCCAGCAATACACCCAGTACGGAGAGGGCGGCGATCAGTGTGGCCAGAGTCCGGTTGGTAATCAGTACCGCACTCGCGGCAATAATAATTACCAGTAAAACCGGCAGGCCACTATTCATGCCGCCACTGGCATCTGCCAGTGCAATAATGGCGGCAATATCGATAATAAAAATCAGGCTCTGGAAACGATTGCTGCGATGCCAGGTGGTCGATAGTGAGGCCATCAGGATGATGCTGGTCGCAAGGTAGAGCATGGCGACGGCCAGATACTGGTTGGGTGCCAGCGTGCCAACCAGCTGCCGGGTGTTTGGGCTGATCAGCATAATCAGCAGAACAATCGACAACAGTGAACGATAGGCCACATAGATACGAAACAGCATGGCATTTTGTTTGCCTGAACTGGCGGGGGCAGATTTTGTCAGTAGGGCCGACTGCATCGAAGTGGGCTTCTTTTTGTAGGATTTGTATTTGAGTGAATGCTCTGTGATCGTGTCAGTTTATCCTATCGCTCAAGAACTGGCACTGCTGGAAGGATCGTCGGGGCTGGCCATGATCTGTACTTTTCTGGAAAATGCCAGCACCGATACCGCAAGTGCAGAGTGAGATGTAATGGCAAATCTGAATATCCTGATGGCCCAAATGAATACCCTGGTGGGCGATTTTGAGGGCAATAGTCGCAAGGTGATTGATACCTTGCAGCGCGCCGGACAGCACTGTGCCAACGCCGTGGTGGTATTTCCCGAACTGACGCTCAGTGGTTATCCGCCGGAGGATCTGCTGCTGCGGCCGAGCCTTGATACCCGGGTGCAACGGGCGCTGGACAATATCTGCGCTGTCATGGGGGCAGGTGTGAGTGCAAAGGTCTGGGCAATTGTTGGCTATCCGCGCCGGATTGACGGCGCACTTTATAATATTGCGGCGGTATTACACGGTGGCAAAGTACTGGCCGAATACCGCAAACAACATCTGCCAAACTATCAGGTTTTCGATGAAAAACGTTACTTCCAGACGGGCAACAGTCCTTGTGTGGTTGATGTTCAGGGGGTGCGGGTAGGTCTGAGTATCTGTGAGGATATCTGGGATCAGGCGCCAGCACAGCAGGCGGCGGCGGCAGGGGCCGAGTTACTGGTCAATATCAATGCCTCTCCCTATCATCGCGGCAAACGCCGCGAGCGCTGGCAGCAGGTTGGCGGGCGTGCACGCAGCAGCAGGTTGCCGATCATCTATGTTAACCAGGTTGGCGGCCAGGATGAGCTGGTCTTTGATGGTGGCTCCTTTGCGGTTTCATCTGCGGGCGAGTTGTGTGGTACGGCCCCGCCTTTTGTTGAGGGTGAATACTGGTTGAAGGCAGGGCATGCCGGAGGGCAGAGCGTGGATCGAATTGCCCTGTCGGGTCTGGATGTTGTTGATGAGATTGATGATATCAGTGATACCTGGCAGGCTCTGGTGCTGGGTTTGCGTGACTATATTGAAAAAAATCGCTTTCCCGGCGCAGTGCTGGGCCTGTCGGGCGGGGTAGATTCAGCACTGACTCTGGCAATTGCCGTTGAGGCACTGGGAGCCGGGCGGGTTGAAGCGGTAATGATGCCTTTTCGCTATACCTCGCAAATGAGTGTGGATGATGCCGCCACCCAGTCACACACGCTTGGTGTGAGTCACAGTGTTATTTCCATTGAGCCGATGTATGAGGCCTTTATGACTGCTCTGGCTGGTGAGTTTGCCGGTTGTGAAGCAGATGCCACTGAGGAAAACCTGCAGGCTCGTTGCCGGGGTGTGTTGTTAATGGCCATCTCCAATAAAAAGGGTTCGCTGGTGCTGACCACCGGTAACAAGAGTGAACTGGCTGTAGGCTACTCGACGCTTTACGGGGACATGGCCGGTGGTTTTGATGTGCTCAAGGATGTACCCAAGACCCTGGTCTACAAACTTTGTCGTTACCGCAACAGCCTGGGTTCCTGTATTCCCGAGCGGGTGATTGAACGGGCGCCCTCAGCCGAACTGCGACCCGATCAGACTGACCAGGACAGTCTGCCGGACTACGAGGTGCTCGATTATATCCTTGAACGCTATGTGGATCATGATTGCAGCGCCCGTGACATTATTGCCGAAGGCATGGACGAGGCAGAAGTTTACCGGGTACTGCATCTGGTGGATCTTAATGAGTATAAGCGGCGACAGGCGCCTATCGGGGTGCGTATATCCCAGCGTGGTTTTGGCCGCGATCGGCGCTATCCGATTACTTCGGGCTGGCAACCAGGCGATTGAGTCCGGGCTGCCAGGAATAGCACCTGTTATCTATACACGCCCCGATTGTTGAATTGAGGGGGTTGCGGAGGGTCAAATAGCCCAAAACTCAGCTTGTTCACCCAGGAGCGCTGCACACCTTCCAGTGTAAAGTCGCTGTTAAAGTCACCCTGCTCATCCAGTGCTGGATGGCTTGGGTAGTTGCTTGCCAATACCTTGATAGCGTCTTCGGCCAGATCGTTCATGCCCAGCAAAATATAGCCTTGGGCCATTACCGCGAGCCCATCGGGAACGGCGGGCGTGCGCTGAAAGTTTTCCACGACATAGCGGCCGCGATTGGTGGCCGCCAGATAGGCACCGCGACGGAAATAATAGTTGGCTACGTTAATTTCATGCCGCGCCAGCAGATTGCGCAGATAAACCATGCGGGCCTTGGCATCGGCGGCGTAGGGACTGTCAGGAAAGCGTGATACCAGCTGTGAAAACTCGCTAAAGGACTCTTTGGCGAAAGATACGTCCCGTTTGGAATCGTCTGTTGGCAAAAAGCGGGAAAAAATATCCTGGTTGCTGGTGTAGGCGGCCAGCCCCTTCATATAGTAAGCGTAATCCACATTTGGATGTTGGGGGTGCAGACGAATAAAACGATCTGCCGCCTCTACTGCGGCTTCGTACTCGTAGGCGCCATAATGGGCGTAAATCAACTCCAGCTGGGCCTGTTCGGCATATTTGCCAAAGGGGTAGCGGGATTCGAGCATCTGCAAGGACTTTACAGCCAGATCAAAACTGCCATTGTCGAGGTAGTCCTGGGCCTCCTCGTACATCTGCTGTTCGCCGGTTTCGGCGCTGATTTCTGGCGTGTCATTGCCGGAGCAGGCAATAAGCCCGCCCGCCAGCAGGGCGAGAATGAGAATTCTGAGAGACTTCAGCAAGTTGATAACCGTTGACGTGTTAAACTTCAAAGCGCTATTTAACCACAGAGGCGCAGAGCCTGAAACCATGTTCTGGTGTCTGCATAAAGTGAAGTCAACACATGGCGATAAAGACAGTGACAGCTGATACCGCAGCCAAACAGATCAGGGCATCCTCTGTAGTGCCGCCGCAATTGGACGGTGAACGCCTGGATGCCGCTGCCGCCCGGCTTTTTTGTGACTATTCACGTTCCCGCTTGCAGAGCTGGATCAAGGGTGGTGAGCTATTGCTGGATGGCGCACTCTGCCGCTCTCGAGACAAGGTGCGTGAAGGCAGTCGTCTTGAACTTGTTGCTGAATTGGAAGCTGAAGTCAGCTGGCAGGCACAGCCTATTGCTCTGGATATTCTTCACGAGGATGAGAGTATTATCGTCATCAACAAACCGGCGGGACTGGTGGTGCATCCGGCAGCCGGGCATGCCGATGGTACGCTGGTCAACGCCCTGCTGGCGCACGCACCGACGATGGCTCAGTTGCCACGGGCGGGTATCGTTCACCGTCTTGATAAAGATACGTCCGGACTGATGGTTGCCGCCAAGACTCTGCCCGCTCACCATCATCTGGTGACCCAGTTGCAGGCGCGTACAGTCAAACGACAATACAGTGCTGTCTGCGTAGGTGGCCTGACGGGTGGTGGCACTATTGATGCGCCGATCGGGCGTCACCCCCGGCAGCGCAAGAAAATGGCAGTGCTTGCTGCCGGTGGCAAACATGCTGTCACACACTTTCGCATCGACCGGCGCTTTGGTCACCATACCGCCATCGAGGTCTCTCTGGAAACCGGACGAACCCACCAGATACGGGTGCACATGGCTCACCGCCGGTATCCACTGATAGGTGATCCGCTTTATGGCGGTCGTCCGCGTATTCCTGCGGGGGCGTCGGTGATACTGATCGGGGCACTCAGAGCTTTTTCGCGGCAGGCTCTACACGCTCGCAGACTGGGGCTGGAACATCCGGTAAGCGGTCAACATCTGCTGTTTGAATGCGAATTGCCTGCGGATATGCAGCAATTGCTGACGGTGCTTGAGTGTGAAGATTCAGAGCCCGGCATCGATATTTGATTTGCCTATCCGTGAGTGAAACCTGTGTCTGAATACATTATTCCTGACTGGCCTGCACCTGAGGGTATTCTTGCTCTTGGCAGCCTGCGTACAGGCGGTGTCAGCCTGCCGCCTTTTGACAGCCTTAATCTGGGCCTGCATGTTGGCGATGACAGTGCCGCCGTGTTGGCCAACCGGGCGCGGCTGGGCCGCTATCTGCCGGGAGCAAATGTCGTGCAGTGGCTTAATCAGGTGCATGGCACGCGCTGTGTCCCGGCCAGTGTTCAGGGGCAGGCTCTGGAGGCCGATGCCTGTTGGACGCAGGATAGGGGACTGGCCTGTGCGGTGATGAGCGCCGACTGTCTGCCTGTGTTGCTCTGCGATCGTCGTGGCTCTGTTGTTGCCGCCGCTCACGCCGGTTGGCGCGGGCTTGTTAATGGCGTACTGGAATCAGTGATTGGGGCCATGTCCGTTGCGCCTGCTGAATTGATGGCCTGGTTCGGTCCGGCCATTGGACCACAGGCTTTTGAGGTGGGAGCAGAGGTGCGTACGGCTTTTCTGGCCACCGACCCGGGTACGAAGGAGCACACAGGCAAAGACCAGGCGCTGGTGGCTTGCTTCCGTGAGGCAGGCCGCCCCGATCACTATCTGGCCGATTTGCGGGGGCTGGCTCGATGGCGTCTGCAGCGACTGGGTGTAAAGGCCATCTACGGAGCTGATGACTGTACTTTCAGTCAGCCTGAACGCTTCTTTTCCTACCGTCGGGATGGCCGTACTGGCCGTATGGCCTCTCTGATCTGGCTGGTAGGCTGAATGAAATAACCTGTGCATTTTAAGCATCACCTCAAGTGGTTTTGTGGCCTTCCACGTAGTCTGTTTCCACTTGAAAATCAGCTTTTTGATCCCCATCACATCTCCAGATATTTTGCAACTGTCTGTGCCTGAGTGCGCGGGTGAAGGAGAGAATCGCAATGAGAATGGACAAACTGACCAACCAGCTGCAGAGCGCACTGGCCGATGCTCAGTCGATGGCACTGGGGCGGGATCACAATTTTATCGAGCCGGTCCACCTGCTGGCGGCCTTGTTGAATCAGCAGGGTGGCTCGGCACGTCCCCTGTTGCAGCGTGCGGGCGCCAACCTGAACAGCCTGGCCAGCCGGGTGGATGCAACGCTGGATGCACTGCCGACGGTGAGTGGCACCGATGGTGGTGATGTGCATATATCGCAGGATCTGGGACGGGTGCTGAATCTGTCTGACAAGCTCGCCCAGAAGGGCGGTGATGCCTATATTTCCAGTGAAATCACCTTGCAGGCACTGCTGGAGAGTAAATCTGTGGCCGCCGATCTGCTGCGCGAGGCCGGTGTCACCGCCGACAGTCTCAAACAGGCCATTGCCGAGGTGCGCGGCGGTGAGGGGGTCAACAGCCCGCAGGCGGAGGAGTCCCGCCAGGCGCTGGACAAGTACACCATCGACCTGACCGCGCGCGCCGAACAGGGCAAGCTCGACCCGGTAATTGGTCGTGATGATGAAATCCGCCGCACCATCCAGGTATTGCAGCGCCGCACCAAGAACAACCCGGTGCTGATTGGTGAACCCGGTGTTGGTAAGACAGCGATTATAGAGGGTCTGGCCCAGCGGGTGATCAATGGCGAAGTACCGGAAGGCCTGAAGGACAAGCGTATTCTGTCGCTGGATCTGGGCGCACTGCTGGCCGGTGCCAAGTTTCGCGGCGACTTTGAAGAGCGTCTGAAGGCAGTGCTCAACGAGTTGTCCAAACAGGAAGGCCGCATCATTCTGTTTATCGATGAGCTGCACACTATGGTTGGCGCAGGTAAGGCTGAGGGTTCGATGGACGCGGGCAATATGCTTAAACCTGCACTGGCCCGCGGTGAGTTGCACTGCGTGGGTGCAACCACCCTCGACGAATACCGCCAGCACCTGGAGAAGGATGCCGCCCTCGAACGCCGCTTCCAGAAGGTGCTGGTGAACGAGCCCAACGAAGAGGACACTATCGCCATCCTGCGCGGCCTGAAGGAGCGCTACGAGGTGCACCACGGTGTCGATATCAGCGACAGCGCCATTATCGCCGCCGCCAGGCTGTCCCAGCGTTATATCACTGACCGCCAGCTGCCGGACAAGGCGATCGATCTGATCGATGAGGCGGCCAGTCGTATTCGCATGGAGATTGACTCTAAACCGGAGGTTATGGACAAGCTTGAACGGCGGTTGATCCAGCTCAAGATCGAGCGCGAGGCGGTCAAGAAAGACAAGGACCCGGCCTCCAGCAAACAGCTCGACCACCTCAACACCGAGATCGACAAGGTGGAGCGGGAATACTCCGACCTGGAGGAAGTGTGGAAGGCCGAAAAAGCCTCTTTGCAAGGTGCTGCTCACATCAGGAGCGAGCTGGAACAGGTCAGGCTGGAACTGGAAAATGCCCGCCGGGCAGGTGATTTGACCCGCATGTCGGAGTTGCAGTACGGCCGTATTCCGGAGTTGGAAAAACAGTTGGTGACGGCCAGTGAGGCGGAAAACAGCGAGCGCAACCTGCTGCGCAACAAAGTTACGGACGAAGAAGTGGCAGAAGTGGTATCCCGCTGGACCGGTATTCCCATCGCCAAAATGCTCGAAGGTGACCGCGAAAAACTGCTGCGCATGGAGAGCGAACTGCATGCGCGGGTGGTCGGTCAGGACGAGGCGGTGGTGGCGGTCAGCAATGCCGTACGTCGCTCGCGGGCGGGACTGTCTGACCCCAACCGGCCCAATGGCTCCTTTCTCTTCCTCGGTCCCACTGGTGTTGGCAAGACCGAGCTGTGCAAGGCGCTGGCCGAATTCCTGTTCGACTCCGAACAGGCGATGGTGCGGGTGGATATGTCCGAATTTATGGAGAAGCACTCGGTGGCCCGGCTGATCGGCGCGCCCCCCGGCTACGTTGGTTACGAGGAGGGCGGTTATCTGACTGAAGCGGTGCGTCGTCGGCCCTATTCGCTGCTGCTGCTGGATGAAGTCGAAAAAGCCCACCCGGATGTATTCAACATCCTGCTGCAGGTGCTCGAAGACGGTCGCCTGACCGACGGTCAGGGGCGGACAGTGGATTTTCGCAATACGGTGGTAGTGATGACCTCCAACCTCGGCTCTGACCTGATTCAGGAAATGACCGCCAGCGGTGATTACGAATCTATGAAAAAGGCTGTGATGACTGTGGTCGGCCAGCACTTCAGGCCGGAATTCATCAACCGCGTGGACGAGACGGTGGTCTTCCATCCGCTGGCCCGGGAGCAGATTCGCGGCATTGCCGACATCCAGCTGGCCGACCTGTGCCAGCGCCTGCAGGAGCGGGAGCTGGGCCTTGAGATCAGCGAGGCCTTTATGCTCCATCTGTGCGAGGTGGGCTTTGACCCGATCTATGGCGCCCGACCGCTCAAGCGGGCCATCCAGCAGGAGCTGGAAAACCCGCTGGCCCAGCGTATTCTGGCTGGCGAGTTTAACCCTGGGCAGGTAATTGAAGTCGATTTGCAGAATCAGCAGACTACATTCGGATCGCGCTGAGCCTGAAAATAAAGCGGCCTGTATCATCCTGTGCATAGTGATTGAAAGTACACAGCGCACGCTCTGGTTGAGCGTTGATTGATGGTTTTCATCACTGTGCGCAGGGTGGTGGTCATAATACTTACAGACATACATACCAAAAAGTTGTTGTCACAATCTTTTTGGTATGTGATTTTGAGCGCTATATAAGGTATTGCGGATGGCATTTTTCAATTAATAGACGTGTGCCTCAGCAGGTCGGCCAATTCGCTTGGTAGAATCAACTTCAACACAATGCTTATGTTCCCTATACTTGGGTATCTTTGATGGCTGATGACGGTCTGTCAGTGATATCAGTGTCAGTGAGCGGAGTTTTTCGGGCCATTTTTTTATTTGCAAGAATCAGGATGATTAATGCTGGACGTTTTTTTCACTATAGATGTAGAAATATGGTGTGATGGCTGGATTAATATTGATGAAAAATTTCCGGCTGCCTTTGATAGATATATAAATGGCCATACTGCTAATGGTGATTTCGGGCTTCACTACCAATTGCAAGTATTGTCTGAATACGGATTGGTCAGCACATGCTTTGTTGAACCATTGTTCTCTGCCCGCTTTGGTCAGGCACCACTGGAAGATATCGTCGGGTTAATTCAGGATGCCGGCCATGAAGTTCAATTGCATTTACATACAGAGTGGGTTGATGAGGCGCGACCCCCGCTGCCCATCAACAGTGAAAGAAAAAGGCAGCATATGCTGCATTATTCACTGGAAGAACAAAACAGCCTGATTGGCATAGGCAAAGCCTTACTTAAAAAAGCAGGTAGCCGGGAAATTACAGCGTTTCGTGCAGGCAGCTTTGGTTTTAACAGGGACACTCTGAAAGCACTCGCAGCCAATAACATCATATTTGACAGCAGTTACAATGCCACCATGTTTGGTCCGCAAAGTGGTATTTCTGAAAATGCCCTGGCGACGCAGCCTTTTGTGTGTGAGGGAATAGTAGAGTATCCCATGGCTGTGTTTAATGATGGCCTGGGCAAGTTGAGGCATTTGCAGCTTACTGCCTGCTCTTCTGCTGAGATGCAGTCGGTGTTATGGCAGGCTCACAAAACGGGCTGTCAATCCATTGTTATATTGTCACATAACTTTGAGTTGATGAACGCAAGACAAAATCGTGCAGATAAAGTGGTTATTAATCGTCTGAAAGATCTTTGTCGATTTCTGGATCAGCATAGAGATATCTTCAATTGTCGGGGTTTTCTGGACCTTCCGCGCACGACCATAACCTCCCAGCCTGCTATTTCAAAAGCGCCTGTTTTTAGTACTGGCAAGCGATTATTCGAGCAGGCATTAAGAAGGGTTTATCAATGACGAAGTGGTTACAAAAAAAAGTTTCACTTAAATACCAGTTGAGTGATTTTACAATAGCTTCGGCTACGCTGAAGCTGGAGTGCTATAGTGCCAATCCGCTTGATGATGCGCCGTTGGACCTGGAACAGTTAACTTTACCACCGAAGGAAGATGACAGTCAGGGCTTTCTGCTGCACTCGCAGCCTGTTCAGCCTGGACAGGCTAAGATCAGGCGTTGCCAGGGGCTGATTTATTATTTGCCGCAGCAATATAAGCATTGTTTTATTAATATGCGACAGTCTTTTGAAGACTACAAGAGCAAGTTTTCATCAAAAACCCGTTCAACCATCAATAGGAAAGTAAAAAAGTTCGCCAAGCATAGCGGCGGCACTATAAATTGGAAGAGCTATAAAACTGAACAACAGCTGGCTGAATTTTTTGATCTGGCAAGAGAGGTGTCCAGACTGACATACCAGGAAAAATTACTGGATGCCGGATTGCCTGACTCGCAGGAGTTTATTCAGCAGGCCATATGTCGGGCCAAAGAAGATGGTATTAGAGCGTTTATTCTTTTTGATGGTCAGCGCCCGGTATCTTATCTTTATTTGCCAATTAAAGATGAAGTGCTGATTTATGCCTACCTGGGATATGACCCTGAGTATATGAAGCTTTCGGTTGGAACCGTGTTGCAATGGCTGGCAATGGAGGAGTTGTTTTTGGAGGGCCGTTTTCTGGCTTTTGATTTTACTGAGGGTGAGTCGCCGCATAAGCTGTTGTTTAGTACCGACATTGTTTCCTGCGCAAATATTTATATTCTGCATTCATCATTCAGAAATTCGTTTTTGGTTTATGTTCATCTGATGTTGAATAAATTTTCCACCTGGCTGGGCAATATTCTTGAGAGGTGGGGAATAAAAGCAAAAATAAGGCGCTTTATTCGGTTTTCGGGTAAATAAAAATATGGAAATTTTTAAAAAAACCTTACGCTTTTTACTTGGCGAATATTCTGTTTATTTTATTTATGCAAGTCCGGATGGTAAAAAAAATGATGCTCTTGTAGCTGAAAATCCTGCCG
This sequence comes from Parahaliea sp., assembly GCA_047974765.1. GTDB lineage: Bacteria > Pseudomonadota > Gammaproteobacteria > Pseudomonadales > Halieaceae > JBKECP01. Next base: position 43,470 of record JBKECP010000019.1, read on the forward strand.
TAATAGTAAAGATGGTTAATCCCAGTGAGTTGTTGCAGTGTGAGAGTTTACAGCTTCAGAATCAGTCAGGTTATATGGGTGATGAGTCCATAGCCTATGGTTGCTGGCTGAATAATGATTTGGTGGCTGTTTGCTTTTATTGGTTTGGAAGGCGGTATGCTACAAGAAATTTCTGGCCACTTAAACAGCAGGAAGCAAAACTTGTGCAGATAATTTGTTCAGAAAAAAGTCGGGGTCAGGGGGCTGCAACTGCCTTGATTACAGCATCGACCAGGGAGTTGACTTCTGTTTCTGGAAATGGCGGTTTTGCAAGACTGTATGCAAGGATCTGGCACTCAAATACGCCGTCTGTGCGTGCATTTGAGAAGTCCGGATGGCGTCGTATTGCCACGATACTTGAAATCAATCCCTTAAGACGTAAACGGCCTTTGCGGATAAAATTCAAATGACGATGCAATATGTTGTTAGGGAAAATTAGCCCGGCAAGCATTTAGTCGGGCTAATTTGCAGTGCATGGATGTACCGACGCTGGTTGTTTTGGGCAGCGAGAGCCCTATAAAATCAAGGGATTTTGAAAATTTCACGGATTTAAGCGGACAAAATTAAATAGATCAATGAGATTTATTTAATTGACAGGTTGACAACAAAGTAAGCGCTGCTGAAAAGTGACTTGAGAGACAGCCCGTGTCTGATTGTGTGAAAACAATAATTATGACTTGACCCGCAGGGTTGTATTGAACAAAAGTATTTGAGTGTTTTCTGCAAATTGCCCGGGGCTTTGCTTCAGTCAGGTTGAAAACTCACAGGAAGTGCAAACATTACAGGGAAGTACCATTGTGTCGCAATTTAGAAATCATGTGCACGTTTTTCGTGCTATCGCTATTATAGGTGTTGTTGCAGCCCATTCACTACAAAATTTCAGCTGGCCATCGGTCGGCATTCTATACCCTGCTCTTGATACACTGTTCAATCAATCAACGATATGGTTTGCCTTTATTGCCGGCTACCTGTTCCAGCATCTACTGCCGCGGTTTGAAACCGTCAGGTATTACCGTACAAAACTGCGCAATGTTATTGTTCCCTACCTTATCTGGTCTGTACCGGCTTTGGTTGCCTCTCTCTTTTTTATTGTTCAGGATGTTCCTGCTTATTTTTATGAGGGATCATTGCTGAAGCAGATCCTGCTGTTTCTTGTGACTGGCAAGCACCTTGCGCCCTTTTGGTATGTGCCTGCTATATCACTTATTTTCCTGATTGCACCACTGTTGAAGTGGGGTGACGAGTACCGGATATTGTATGTGTCTGTACCCTTGCTGCTGCTGTTGTCAGCTTATCTTGGCAGAGACGGCCTTGTCGTGGCCCTGAACCTGCCACTGGTTTGTGTGGCGCTATCCAAGGCGGTATACCTGTTGGCTCCCTATGTTATGGGCATGATGGCCTGTCGTTATCGGGAAGCGATTTTTCAGCTTATGAAGCGGATTCACTGGTTGGTACTGCTTCTGGTGCTGATATTTTTTTATTTGGAAATTAACCACTATCAGCAACAGCATCTCTATATTTATCTTTTCAAAATGACAAGTTGCTTCAGTCTGATGTATTACCTGGAGAAGTTTGGTCGAGTGTTTGGCTCGCGCCTGAATATTGTTGCTGACTTGAGTTTTGGTTTGTTTTTTATTCATGGCTTTATTTTGGCGGCAACCAAAATAATTCTGGGGGAGCTGTCTGACTCGCCATTGCTGACGGGTAATCTGCTGACTTATATGATCTTTGTTACGGGGGTGCTTTTGGTATGTCTGCTGATGCTCTCTCTTGCCAGGGCTGTCCTGGGTCGGAAAAGTCGTTGGGTGGTGGGGTGTTGAACAGGTTTTGGTTATTATGGCTGACCTGTTGTCAGTGAGCCGTGCTGCTTATTAACCCGTCAATTAAATAGATCTCATTGATCTATTTAATTGACGCCCTTTCCTGGCCACGAAAAAGTGTGATTTTCCTCGCCAGTCAAGGGCTACTTGGCTGCGCCAATGGGCGACACGACTTGTGTCGCCCTATTAACCCGACAATAATTATTGCCGGGTTAATAGGAACCTGTCTGGTTTAAATGTAAAACCCAGACTATGGAACCGGGGTTTTGTTTGTATAGATTTGTATAGAAAAGTTGGACCTAGGGGCAGTGCACCTTAATCATCTGCTCAGCGCGGCCGATCTGTTCGGCTTTTTGCTCCTCACTCAAAAAAGCATAATCGCCATTATCATCGCGCAGTCGAACCCGTGCACTGGTGGTCAGTGCGCTGAGGTTGGTTTGTGCCAGTGCGCACAGTTCCGGATTTTTCTTGTATAACTCTTCTTTGGTATTGGTGTCGATCTGGTCAAAGCGGTTGCCGGCGCGGGGAACAACTTCCTTGGGTACCGCTCCCTCGTTACCTGTTACAACACGCTTTAAGCTGCTGCCGGCTGAAATAACTTCGTAGGGAGTACCAGCGGGTGGGGGGCGATCGCTGTGAACCGGATTGCCGCGACTGTCCAGCCAGCGGTAAACAGTGCTGCTGGCATCGGCTGCCAGACTGCTACCAGCCAGAATAGCGGTTAGTGCCAGTGACACGATATAGCCCTTGCGGTCTTGCACAAGCATGTCCTCGTTATCTTGGAGATCCAGGGCAAAAATAACCAGAAATTCTGTTCTGTGCAACGTGATCTCTGACTGGATGTGATCCAATACCAGAAATTCACAGTTGACTTGTGATCGTTGCAGGCCAACAATGAGCGCTGTCTTACAAGTGGCAACGGTTAATGTTGAGTACCCTCAATCTCTGGCCTACTGTTTGTAGTGTTTGCTGCTTCAGCTGCTTGTGAGTCCCGTAAGCAGGTTCGGTCGTATTGACGAGCTTGTGGGCCAGACACTGCGCTACCCCGCAGGGCGACCGATACACGGGTTCGTGATCGTTTTCCTGTTTTTTTGATTGGACGCCAAGCTGGAAAGGGCCTTCGAGGATAGTCTTCGAGCGCTCCACACAGTTAAGTGCGTGCAGGATACTGTCGGTAAGTTACTGCCGTAGCGTTGCGAACCTTTGCGATTCATGCAATGTGCCTTTGCAATGTATTTGCGTATGTGTTGTGTCCCTTCAGGGAGTGGCGTCGTTCTTTGAGCTGCCTTGCCAGGTGCTTTTCGGGCTTCTCCACACAGAATGAAAACGGCTGCCGGTGAGGGTATCGCACCGGGGCGTTTATATTCAGGAGATAAATCGTGGAGATGTTATCCGGCGGTGAAATGGTCGCCCGTGCCCTTGAGGACGAAGGTGTAGAGTACATTTTTGGCTATCCTGGTGGCGCGGTTCTGCACATCTATGATGCCTTGTTCAAGGCGAGCAAAATTCCCCATGTACTGGTCAGGCATGAACAGGCGGCGGCACACGCTGCTGATGGTTATGCCCGCGCCACTGGCAAGCCCGGTGTGGTGCTGGTGACCTCTGGTCCTGGCGCAACCAATGCCATTACAGGCATTGCCACGGCCTATATGGATTCCATTCCCATGGTCGTGCTGTCTGGTCAGGTGCAGAGCCATCTGATTGGCGAGGATGCCTTCCAGGAGTGTGACATGGTGGGTATTTCCCGCCCGGTGGTGAAGCACAGCTTTATGGTGCGTCGCACTGAAGATATTCCCGAAACAATTAAAAAGGCCTTTCATATTGCCAGTACTGGGCGACCGGGTCCGGTGGTGGTCGATATTCCCAAGGATGTCACTCGTCCGGATGTGACCTTTGACTACCACTATCCACCATCAATCAAAATTCGCTCTTATCAGCCGGTACAGCGTGGGCATACCGGACAGATTAAAAAAGCAGTTCGTTTGCTGTTATCAGCCAAACGTCCGGTAATTTACGCCGGTGGTGGTGTCGTTCAGGGGGAGGGTAGTGAGCTGCTGACCCGGCTGGCCCGCCAGCTTAATTATCCAGTGACCAATACACTGATGGGGCTTGGTTCCTATCCGGGTAGTGACCGCCAGTTCCTGGGTATGCTTGGCATGCACGGTTTGTACGAAGCAAATATGGCGATGCATCACTCAGATGTGATTTTGGCTGTGGGTGCCCGTTTTGATGACCGCGTGACCAATACCGTGTCCAAGTTCTGTCCCGGTGCCAAGATCATTCATATCGATGTTGATCCGACATCGATATCCAAAACAGTGGCAGCGGACATTCCGATTGTTGGCCCGGTGCAGTCGGTATTGACTGAGATGCTTGACCAGATTGGGCAATTGCAGAACAAAGATCCTGAACTGCCGGATAATCTGGCGCTTGAGCGTTGGTGGCAGCAGATTGATGAGTGGCGTGCCGCCCATGGTCTGTGGAGCGCCCCGCGCTGGGATGCCAGTGATTACATCAAGCCGCAGCAGGTGATAGAGAGCCTGCACCGGGCTACCGGTGGGCGGGCCTATGTGGCTTCAGATGTTGGTCAGCATCAAATGTTTGCAGCCCAGTATTATCGTTTTAATGAGCCACGACACTGGCTTAACTCTGGCGGACTGGGCACTATGGGTTTTGGCTTGCCCGCTGCCATTGGGGCCAAGCTGGCCTTTCCCGATGCTGACGTTGCCTGTGTGACGGGTGAGGGCAGTATTCAGATGAATATTCAGGAGTTGTCTACCTGTACCCAGTACAGTACGCCGGTAAAAATTATCAATCTGCGTAATAACTATCTGGGCATGGTTAAACAGTGGCAGGACATGCAGTATGAGGGCCGTCACGCCATGAGTACCTATGAGGATTCGCTGCCCGATTTTATCAGGTTGGTGGAATCTTATGGTCACGTTGGTATCAAGGTCAGCAAACTGTCAGAGCTCGATGCAAAGATGGAAGAGGCCTTTGCAATGAAAGACAAACTGGTATTCCTCGATATTTTTGTTGATCCCAAAGAACACGTGTATCCGATGCACATTGCACCTAATGGATCAATGAAAGATATGTGGTTGAGCAAGAACGAGAGGACCTGACAATGCGCCGTATTATTTCGATTCTGTTGGAAAATGAACCGGGAGCGTTGTCGCGTGTGGTTGGCCTGTTTGCGCAGCGTGGTTATAATATCGAGACGCTCAATGTGGCGCCCACCGATGATGAAACCCTGTCAAGGCTGACGCTGACAACGCAGGGAGATAATGCCGTCATTGAACAGATTACCAAACAGCTCAACAAACTGGTGGATGTGGTCAAGGTGGTGGATCTTACTGAAGGCGCCCATATCGAACGCGATATGATGCTGATAAAGGTGCGTGCCAGCGGCAGCAGTCAGCGTGATGAGGTCAAGCGAACCACTGATATCTTCCGCGGCCAGATTGTGGATGTGGGGCCTAATGTCTATACCATTCAATTGATTGGCACCAGTGACAAGCTTGACTCCTTCGTGGCGGCCATGGCCGAGGCGGAAATTCTGGAGGTGGTGCGCTCCGGGGTGGCAGGTGTTGCCCGGGGTGAAAAAGTGCTGCGGTTGTAAGTTTGATGCATCGGCTTATCCTTGCTTTGGGTTTAAGTCTGTTTATCACCTCTGTCAATGCAGAGAAGCTGCGGGTCGGGTCTGTCTCAACACAGGTTGTGCTTTTGCACGGTCTGGCCCGGTCCAGCGCTTCAATGGAAGCGCTGGCTGTGCATTTGCAGTCTCATCATTACCAGGTTTGTAATGTATCCTACCCCTCAACAGATTTTTCTGTTGAGGTGCTGGCGGCAGAGTATGTTGTGCCCGCTATTCGGAGCTGTTTTGCTGATCCCAATATCGCCCTGAATTTTGTAACTCACTCTATGGGTGGCATTATTGTGCGCCAGCTGGTGCATGCTCATCTGATTGATAAAGTAGGGCGGGTGGTTATGCTTGCACCACCCAACCACGGTAGTGAAATAGTGGATAGACTGGGTGAGTTGAGTCTTTTTCAATGGCTTAATGGTCCGGCGGGAAGCCAGCTGGGCACAAGTGAGCAGTCTTTGCCGCAGCGCCTTGGGCCAGCTGCTTTTGAGCTTGGTATCATTGCGGGAAACAGCTCTATTAATTTGCTATTGTCAATGCTGATAAGCGGTGATGATGATGGCAAAGTTTCTATTGAAAGCGCAAAGCTTGAAGGTATGGCTGACTTTAAGGTGGTTGCATCCACACATCCCTTTATCATGAAGGACAGACAGGATGTCTGGCCGCTGGTACTGAATTTTCTGCGTGATGGCCGTTTTGAGACACTTTAAAAATGCGAGTCAATGCAACACTGAAATATAAAAACCAATATGCCAGGTGAAAATGCTGTGTTACAGGGAATTGATCATATCAATATTGCCGCGCCTTACGAGCTGCTGTTGGCCACCCGGAATTTTTATTGTGAGGCATTGGGAATGATGGAGGGGCCGCGTCCGGCATTTAATTTTCGTGGCTTCTGGCTGTATGGCGGTGATCGTCCGCTTATTCATCTGATGGAGTGTGAACGTGATGCCACAGATTGCGAGGCTTTGGCCACTGTAAAACCCTATTTGGATCATGTGGCTTTTAATATGAGTGGTGCAGATGCTTATGTCGCACGGCTGCACAGGCTGGGTATTACTTGCCAGACTAATCATATTGTTGATTTTGATATCTTCCAGGTATTTACCCATGACCCTTGTGGCAATGGTGTTGAGGTAAATTTTAAAGGCGAGGTGCTGACTGAGTTATTACCTTCATAAAGATCAATCAGCCTGTGATGCGGAGGTGGCCCAGAGTCCTTTAACTGTCATCCTGTAAAATTGGTGGAATTTGCAAAATCCCTTGATTTTCAGGCGCGTGCGCAGGCCTGTCGTCTGCGACGGCACATCCGTGTGCCGCTTATTCATTCAGCTAAAAGCCGTCGATGAGATGATCTCCTCCCCTCCCAAGCGGCGTCACGATACGCCAGGATAGAGATAAATGTTCTATCGAAACGAGACGAGGAGGAAACCATGCCTAATCGTATGATAATCGGTGTAGATTTGGCAAAAACCAGCTTTGTCGTCGTCATGTTGAACGGTGTCGGCAATGAACTCAGCCGCAAGACGGTGAAACGGCAACATTTACTTCCGTACTTTGCCAGACAAGAGGTTGCCGTGGTGGCAATTGAGGCCTGCGCTGGCGCGCACCATTGCTGCCGCCCCAGCACGTGAAAGGGTATCTGCGGGGCCAGAGGAATGACTACAACGATGCTCTGGTGATTGCCGAGGCCTGTTTGCACAACCGGATTCGTGGTGTGGCGATCAAAACGGCTGAACAACAAGACGAGCACAGTTTTCACGGTATTCGACGGAGCTTGAATGCGGATAAGTTACGCTTGAACAATCAGCTCAGAGGCTTCCTGGGCGAATATGGCCTGGTGTTCCGGCAACACAGTACGGGCGGTAGGATCGCCTGGGCAGCATCAGCAAGTGAGGCGACGGGATGAAGTCCCGGTAAACAAAACGAGGAAAAACAAAACAGGAGCGTTTTCCCAAGGTTGCGAAGGCAACAGACAATCGATGACATAACAGGTCAAACCGGTCTGCAGAGAACCTGATTAACCCGGTGGCCCTTGAGGCCGACATGCTGGTAAGGGGACTGCAGACGGCGAAACTTCATCAAGGCCAGAGGGCGCAGTGAGTCCATCATAAACAGGCCGGATATACAACAGCAACCTGTCCCTGACATCGACTGTGTGAGCCTTGCAAACGGGGAGGAGACCATATACGGGTTAATAGCTTGATGAAATACCTTTTATGTCCGTTCTTTCAGTTGAAATGGTAAGTAAGGGCAAGACCAATGGTCCTTGGATCAAGGATGGCAGCATAGGCCGGAGTGTTGCGGTTGGCAGGTGAGCGTACAGTGTAAGCCTTTTCATTGAAGAGGTTGTTGATATAGCCTGATAGTTGCCACTGTTCAGACACATAGTTACTGCTTAGGCGCGCCAGTGTGTAACCCCCCGCTTCCTGCCCGGCTGTATTTTCTATGTCGCCGAAATATTCACCGACATAGCGTGCAGAGAGGCCGGTGTTGAAGGCATTACTGAAGTAATAATATAAACCAATGTTACCTGTCAGACCGGGTGCAGTGCTGAGTTCATTGCCATTGACACTTTGGTAGCTTTTGCCACCATCGTCAATATTGCTCTTTAGCAGGCCGAGTCCGGATGTCAGCTCAAAAGTGTCGCTGATCTGCGCACGCAACTCCATTTCCAGGCCATAGGTGGTGACTTTATTCATATTGGTGATGGTTCGCAGGGAGTTGAGCGCCTGATAGCCATCGTAATCGTTGTAGAACAGGTTGGCGCTGAGATTGATTCTGCCGTTGGCAAGATCTGAACGGATACTGGCTTCATAGGTGCTGACTTCTTCCTTGTCATAGTAATAGTAACTTTGCTGGGTAAAATTCAATGCGCCACCAGGAGCGTTATAGCCTTTGCGCGCACTCAGGCCGAGTGTTGTTTGCTCGCTGATATCATAGAGCAGGGCGAGTTTTGGCAGTGTCAGGGTGTCATCCTGCTTGAGGCGGCTGATGATGCCGTAGCTGATGTAATTGAAGTTTCTGTCTTGAGATTCACGTTCGATGCGCAAACCGGCAGTGATATGCAGCTGCTCATTCAAATTGTAGGTGAATTCGCCGTATATGGCCTCAGAATCACTGCTGTCCTTGCCGGTATATTCGTAGCTCCCCTGGCTACTGAAATCCTGTTTCCGTTCAAAATAAGCCAGCCCGATAAAACCATTCCACCGGCCAGCGGATTGTTCAAAGTTGAGTTTGGTCTCGATAGTGGTGTTGTCATCATCGAAAACGATGTATTGCTCGTCAGCTGGATTGGGCATGTATTCATCGGCGATCCACTGGTACTGGTTGTAGGCGACCAGCAGATCCAGTGAAAGATAGTCGCTGAGATAGTAATCCGTCTTCAGGCTGAGGGTGTCGGAGTCAGTTTCAATATCCCGAAACCAGATGCGTTTATAGTCCAGGGGATTCTCTGCAGTGACATAGATACGACCTGCATCGCCAGCTTCGTTATTGATGGAATAGGTGAGTAGAGTCTGTAAATTTTCGTTGATCGCCCATAGTAATTTACTGCGTACGCGGTAGCTTTTGAGCTGGTTAAGATCGTAGTCGGGTTTGTTGGTGGCGTAGCCGGTATCATCGGTCAACGTCTGGGCATCCAGTATTTCCGCACTGACTCTAAAAGCCAGTTTGTCATCGATGATTGGGCCGGAAATCATTGCTGCGCCGTCGAGGTAGCGATCTCTGTTTCTATAGCCGATACGAATGGCACCTTCCCGGTCAAAGTCTGGATCCTTGGTTGTTATATAGATCATGCCACCAATGCTGTTGCGGCCAAAACTGGTGGATTGTGGCCCCCGGAATACTTCAATTTGCCTGATGTCCCAAATGGCTGAATCGCCGGTCTGATCGGCCACAAAGGGCTCGGCAATGCCGTCAATAACTGTTGTGACCCTGGCCTTTGCTCCGCCGGTAATGGAATTAAAGCCCCCGGCAGAGCCATTGCCGTTCACGCCGCGTATATTGGGTGCTGAGCCACTGCTGACTACGATGTTTGGTACTTCGGCAACAGCATTGGACAGCGTGTAATTTTGCAGGGAATTAATGGTTTGCTCGGAAATAACAGAAACGGACGAGCTAGTATCTTTTAGTGTGCGCTCAGTTTTTTCACCAATAACCAGAATATGCTCCAGAGTGAGGGTTTCTGCTTTTGTGGACTGTGATGTTTTTTGAGCCAGAGCACAAGGGAAGTGGCCAATGGTTCCCACAAAAATAAAGGCAACTGTTGTCAGTCTTAATTGAGATAAATAGAACATGTATATTCCTGCTCGAGTCTTTGTGAGTGATGATGGGCACCAAAGGCTATGGCAAATATTTATTTGCGAATGATAATCGTTATATTTTATTTTTTCTATGGTGTGATAGCACGTTCCTGCCTTAATGGGTATTACCAAATTCTCGATACCTGTTTACACTGCTACCTGATATTTGATGCTCATCTTTTATGACAAGGCTTTTTATGCTTAACAGGTTGCTTGTTATTGTCCTATTGATCACACTGGCCGCGTGTACGGTGACACAAGACTTGCACACGCTATCTGATGTTGAGGAAATACACCCCGGTATAATGAGGGGTTATCTGCCTATGGATGAGCTGCCGGACAGTGCAGCTTTGTTGCCTGCGGCACCTGCGCAAGATTCTGCCTTGCAGACTGCTGATGAGGAAGCCAACCTGGCCTATCAGGATTTGCGTGGAGGTCAGCGTTGGAATCTTGCCGTCAGAGATGCCAATTTGTACTTTCCAGCTGCGGCTGAGACCTTCTCCTGCGCACTAAATTTGCCGATCGGCGAGCAGCAGACGCCCTTCCTGTACCGTGTCCTGCGCCGTACTCTGGCAGATGCCGGCCTGTCCACCTACGGTGCCAAGAACAAATATCAGCGTATCCGCCCATTTATGGTCAATAACCTGGTCAGCTGTACCCCGGATGAAGAAGAGGCATTGCGTAAGGATGGCTCCTATCCTTCTGGTCATACGACAATCGGCTGGACCTGGGCACTATTGCTGGCTGAGCTGGCGCCTGAGCGCAAAGATGCCATTCTTCAGCGCGGCTGGGCTTTTGGTGAAAGTCGTGAAATTTGCAATGTCCACTGGAATAGTGATACGGACATGGGGCGGATAATGGGTTCGTCTGCTGTTGCTGCCCTGCATAGCAATGCTGAATTTAAAGCGGATTTCGCCCAGGCGAAACGGGAAGTGACTGCACTGCGTAAAAGTGGTGCTGTCTCTTTTCTGAATTGCGCTGCGGAAAAACGGGCACTGTCTCAATAAACTGATCGCCATCTCGGAGCAGGTGCGAGTGAACTTATTAAGCAGAATTTGCGAAATTCCTTATTAATATTAACTCGGTAAGTTTTTAGCTGAATTAATAAGCGGCACATGGATGTGCCGCCGCAGGCTACAAGCCTGCGCGAGCCCTTGAAAATCAAGGGATTTCAAAAATTCCGTCGATTTTCAGGGGCGACAATCAAATAGTGAAGGATTCATCTATTTGATTGCCAGGTTAATAGTGTCCTCGCCGGGCCTCCATCCGTCGTAGCAGGATGCCAAGAATGGTTTTGTAGAGCTCCGCGCCCAGGTATTTGTCTTCCACGTCGGCATCAATGTTGGGATTGTCGTTGACTTCGATAACATAGCCTTTGCTTTCGCGCTCTTTTACATCGACACCGTAGAAACCGTCCCCGATTGGTCGTGTAGCGCGCAGTGCGGCTTCCAGAACACCCGGCGGCACTTCAAAGGTTGGCAGGGTGTCGAAATCGCCAGAGTCGGTTTTGCTGCCGTGGCGATAAATCTGCCAGTGATCCTTCACCATGTAATAGCGACAGGCATAGAGCGGCTTGCCGTCGAGTATACCAATACGCCAGTCGAAGTCGGTGTATAAAAACTCCTGAGCCAGCAGCAACGTGGAACGCTGGAAAAGTCGCTTGCAAATACTTTTCAATTCCTGGGTATTGTTGGCTTTTTCCACGCCTTTGGAGAAAGCACCGTCGGGAATTTTAATTACAACAGGATAGCCGCCCAGCTCCTGTTCCAGACAATCCAGTTGTCTGGTTTCGTCTTTATAAAGCACCACTGTTTTGGGTGAGGGCACCTTGTGAGTGCGAAATAAATCGGCCAGATAAATTTTGTTAGTACAGCGCAAAATGGAATTGCTGTCATCAATAACTACCAGCCCTTCACTCTCTGCTTTTTTTGCAAAGCGATAGCTATAGTGGTCAATGTTGGTGGTGGTACGGATAAACAGGCCATCAAATTCAGGCAGGCGCAAATAATCACGCTGGTTAATCTGCTCGATTTCAATACCCAGTTCGCGTCCGGCCTTGCCAAAGTTTTTGAGAGCTACAGCATCAGAAGGTGGTAGTGTTTCGGTGGGGTCTACCAAAATGGCCAGATCATAGCGGGCTGTTTTTTGTGTGCGTTGCCGACGCCAAACCTTGCGGCTGAACTCATCCAGTGCAGTGGCAAATGTACTTTCCTGTTCTTCGCTCAGGCCGTTGGGTGGCAGCGGCTTGAGGCGGGCAACATCCCACTGTTTACGAAAACGCAGAGTGATTTCCAGAATGGGACAGGGAAAACTCTCAAACAACCTCTGAGTCAGATCATCAAAACCCTGCTGCTCGCAGTGGCCGAAATGACTAAGTAGCACCATGTCTTGGGAGATGTCGGCGTTTTTGAGCGTCTTGGGCAGCTTTTTGCCCAGGCTGTCAAGATGAATGCGATAGAGGGCGCGTTTGCTCAAATCATTCAGCGTACGCACCGAGGGAATTACCTTGTGGCCACGCGCCTCTGCCAGCAAAGAGCAGTAATAGCCCTGGCTGAGATAGCCAAAACTGCGGCTGAGATTAATGATGCGGGTACGACTTGAAGCCTGCGGATAATTGCCGTTCATGTAGTCGGCAAAGCTGATGACCTGTTCGCTGGGGTAGTAAGCTGCCCAGTCCGATGGCTTATCGATAACGATCAGTGTCTGAGACATGTAGCAATGAATGCCATGAAAAGTGAGGAAAACGGAAGGAGTATTGGCCTGTGGCGGGGCTTCGTCAATGGCCTGAATAAGGAAAATTTGACGGTATTATTTGCACTTTTTATCTGATTTTATGGCTGATAATACCGTGGTCAGTAATCGCCCAGCATGGCCTTCAGATGTGTCTCCACCGAGCGCGCCAGCGAATGCAGATCATAGCCACCCTCCAGGCATGAAACAACTCGCCCCTGTGCAGAAGTATCTGCCTGTTCACAGATACGGCGGGTAATCCAATGATAGTCACTATCGACCAGATTGAGGTTGGCCATCAGATCGGCTTTGTGGGCATCAAAGCCCGCTGATACCAAAATCAATTCGGGTGCAAATGCGCTCAGTCGTGGTAACCAATGTGTCGTTACCGCCTGCTGAAAGTCACTGCCAATAGCTCCTGCGGGCAGGGGAGCGTTGACAACATTGGTGGCGTCACAGTCTATGCCGGTGTGGGGATAGAAAGGGTGCTGAAAAGTTGAGCAAAACAGAATACGCTCATCACCCTGTACGATGTCTTCGGTACCATTGCCGTGATGGACATCAAAATCGACAATGGCAACTCGCTCAAGGCCGTGGTTGAGCAATGCATGATAGGCGCCAACAGCAACATTATTAAAGAAGCAAAATCCCATTGCCCGGTTTCGTTCAGCGTGATGACCAGGTGGACGCACTGCACAAAAAGCCTGGCGAACAGTTCCGCTCATTACCATATCAACAGCTCTCTCGGCAGCGCCTGCTGCGTGCAAGGCGGCTGTCAGGCTATGGGGGTTCATCATCGTATCCTGATCAATATGGTAATAACCTTCAGCGGGAGACGCATCGTACAGGGATTGAATGTAATTGGGGCAGTGGACGGCAGCCAGTAAATCGGTATTGACCTTTGGCGCTTCCTCGTGAATCAGGGCCATGTCCAGGCCACCGGCAATCATTCGGTCACAGATAGCACTCAAACGCTCGGGGCGTTCAGGATGCTGTCCCATTTCGTGCAGCATGAAGACAGGGTGGTTGATATAGGCAATAGTCATATGTTGTTTTATTGTGTCTGTATTGGCAATTCGGTGAAAGCAGTCAACAGGAAACCGCAGACAAGGCTATACTGGCCATACTCTAGACTATTTGGATGCCGGTTAGCCAGTATGAGAAAGCACAGGTTGCACCATATTTTTGAGCCGCGCTCTATCGCCGTGATTGGTGCCACCACGCGGGTGGGTTCGGTTGGCTTTCAGGTAATGCACAATATTGTCAGTGCTGGTTTCAAGGGTGAGATATACCCGATTAACCGCAACCATGAAAGCGTACTCGGACATCGTTGCTATGCCACAGTCAGTGATGTTGATGGCAGCATTGACCTGGTGGTAATGGCCATTCCCTCCCGAAAAATCCCTGGCGTTATGCGGCGTTGTGTCGTCAAAGGTGTCGGTGGAGTGGTTGTAATCTCAGCCGGTTTTGGTGAAGTTGGCCCTCTTGGTGAGCGACTTCAGGATGAAATTGCCAGTATTGCCCGCGATGCGGATATACCTCTGATTGGTCCCAACTGTCTTGGAGTTATTCGTCCGATTGCCGGTGTTAATGCCAGCTTTGCCCAGGATCAGGTGCTGTCTGGCAAGGTGGCATTGGTATCGCAGTCCGGCGCTTTTTGTTCAGCGCTGATGGATGCAGCTTATTCTGCAGGGCGGGGGTTTTCGGCGGTGGCCTCGTTAGGGGCAACGGCTGATGTTGATTTTGGTCAGGTTCTTGACTATCTGTCGACAGACGGGCGCACCAGCTCCATTCTTTTATATATTGAGGGTGTCAGTGATGCCCGGGCTTTTTTAAGTGGTTTGCGTGCTGCTGCCCGCCTCAAACCTGTGGTGGTGGTTAAGCCGGGGCGGCATGAGCTTGCACGTCGTGCTGCGGTAACACATACCGGTGGCCATAACGGCAGTGATGAAGTTTTCAATGCGGCATTGGAGCGTGCCGGTGTGGTTCGTGTGCAGCGTGCAAGTGAACTGGTTGCGGCGGCGAATATCCTGTCTTCCAAAGTGCGGGTAAAGGGTAACCGCCTGGCTATCATCACTAACGGTGGCGGGCCGGGCGTGATGGCGGCTGATCATGCCGTTGAACGGTTGGTACCATTGGCTGAGCTTGGTGATGCCACAGTTGAAGCTCTGGCAGAGGTACTGCCTGCTCACTGGGCTCATTGCGGGCCAATTGATCTGCTTGGTGATGCTGATGCTGCACGCTATGAACAGGCGGTTCGACTGATCATTGCCGATCGCAATGTTGATGGTGTGCTGGTTATGTTAACGCCCCAGGGCATGACAGAACCAACGGCTTGTGCGCAAGCCGTCATCAATGCCGTCAAGGGCGCTTTCAAGCCGGTATTGGCCTGCTGGTTGGGGCAGAATCGCATTCAGGAAGGTCGTGAGTTACTTGAGGCCAATGGTATTCCCACATTTAACAGCCCGGAAGTTGGCGTGGATGGTTTTGCCTACCTGTCGGCCTATCGTCGCAATCAGAACAAATTAATACAGGCGCCACCGCCGTTATCACATCATTGTGCCCCTGATATCGAACGTGCACGGGCGGCTCTGGATGCGGTTATCGAAAAGGGCCGCATGACACTGGATAATATTGAATCACGTGCTGTGCTTGAGGCTTTTCATATACCGGTGTCGCACTGTGTCAATGCCACCACCCCGGCGGAAGCCCTGACGGCGGCTGAAGCCATTGATTCGCCGGTGGTGATGAAAATCAACTCCCCTGATATTTCGCACAAGAGTGATGTTGGTGGTGTGCGACTTAATGTGCGTGAATATGAATCCGTGCCGATTGTGTTCCGAGAGATTTTGGCTGATGTTGTATTTACTGCCCCCCAGGCCCGTATTCACGGGGTTACGCTGGAGCCAATGGAGGAGCGTCCTTATGCGCGAGAGGTGGTTGTTGCCATCGAGCGAGATCCGGTCTTTGGGCCGGTTATCCGTTTTGGTACGGGTGGCATGGCGATGGATATTCACGCTGATACCCATGTCGCACTGCCACCGCTGAATACATTTTTGTGCGAAGACCTGATTCGCAGTACTCGTATCGAACGGGCTTTAAGAGGTTTTCGCAACCTGCCGGGTGTGAGTCTGAAACCGTTGGTGGATATTCTCATGCGCGCTTCGGAGATGGCCTGTGAATTGCCCCGGCTGGATCGTTTGATTATTAATCCGATACTGGTCGATGAAGACGGTGCGGTAGCGGTTGACGCCTGGATCAGCCTTGTTGATATGCCAAAGGATGTTGCCCGCTATGCCCATATGGCAATTCATCCCTATCCCCCGGGGCTTGAATTCACACTCAATGTCCGTGATGGCAGACAGCTCAATGTGCGACCAATCCGGCCGGAAGATACGGCTCTTGAACAGCGTTTTGTGGATGAGTTATCGGCACAGAGCAAGTACTTTCGCTTTATGTACGGCGTCAGTGATATTAGCCCTGAAATGCTGGCCCGCTTTACCCAGATTGACTACGACCGGGAAATGGCATTGATTGCCGTGGAGAATGAGGGTGAAGCACAGGAGCGGATGGTGGGGGTGGCCCGCTATGTGGCCAATCCCGGTGGAGAATCCTGTGAATTTGCATTGACTGTGGCAGATGATATGCACCGGCTGGGACTGGGTAGTCAGCTGATGGAACACCTGATGGAGCTGGCGCGCAAGCAGGGCTTTATCGAAATGGAGGGTGATGTACTGGCCCAAAATGTGAATATGCTGAAGCTGGTGCGCAAGCTTGGCTTCAGTGTTCATCGCAGCTCGCTGGATGCGGAAGTTATGCAGGTTGTACGCCCGCTTGTCTGAGTTGCAGTGGTATGATCGCTTCAACGATCTGTCAGGAGCAATTCATGTCAACTATCAAAAATCTGAGTGGTACCATCGGTCTATTGACCTGCCTTGGCGCTGCCGCTTCCTCCGTCTTTGATTATCCCCAGACACGCAAGATTGAGCACACAGATAATTATCACGGTACTGCCGTGGCTGATCCCTACCGTTGGCTGGAAGAGGATGTGCGTGAATCAAAGGGTGTGGCCGACTGGGTGGCGGTACAAAATACACTGACCTTCGATTACCTGTCCGGTCTGCCAGCGCGCGAAGCGATCAAGTCACGCCTGACGACACTGTGGGATTATGAACGTTATTCCGCTCCCGAGCGCCATGGTGATCATTATTTTTACCACTACAACAATGGTTTACAGAACCAGGCGGTCATCTACCGCAGCAGGGAGCCAGGTAAGGATGCGGAGCTGGTGCTGGACCCGAACAAATGGTCTGCCGATGGGACGGTTGCTCTGGGTGGCCTGGCAGTCAGTCCCACGGGGCGTTACCTGGCCTTTGGTGAGCAGGATGGCGGCAGTGACTGGCGCACCTGGCGTATCAAGGATGTGCACAATGGCAAGGTACTCACTGATGAATTGAAGTGGATAAAATTCTCCGGTGTCAGCTGGGCAGCTGATGAGTCCGGTTTTTATTACAGCCGTTATCCTGAGCCAGATGCTGCTGAAAAATTTCAAAGTCTGAATACCAATATGTCGGTTTGGTTTCACCGGCTGGGCACACCTCAAACACAGGACCGGCTAGTCTACGCCCGGCCGGACCATCCCGACTGGGGTTTTGCTGCTGAACTGAGCCACGATGGCCGATACCTGTTTATCTTCACCTGGATCGGCACGGATGATCGCTATCGTCTGGAGTATATTGATCTGACTGTGGCACCTGACAAAGTCATGGTGATCGAGGATACGTTCAGGGCAGGTTTTTCACTGGCGGGTGTTATCGGCAATGTGGCTTATTTCCGCTCAACTCTTGATGCGCCCCGGGGGCGTCTGCTCAGCATCGATTTGGCTGAAAGTACTCCCGTCTGGCACGAGGTGATAGCTGAACACAGCGCTGTGCTTGAAGATATCTCCCAGGTGGGTGAATACTTTGTGCTGCAATACCTGGAAGATGCTCATGCCCTGGTGCGTATCAGCGACAGCAAAGGTGAGTCCGTCCGGGATATGAAGCTGCCGGGTCTTGGCAATGTGTATGGTTTTGCCGCCGATCCCGACAGCAATAGCAGCTATTTTGGCTTTTCCTCTCTCAACCGCCCCGGCACTATTTACCGCATGGATGCAGCCAGTGCCAGAAGTGTGTCGGCACTGTCGCCGGAGCTGGCCTTTGAGCCTGATGATTTTGTGGTTAAACAGCAGTTTTATGCATCAAAAGACGGTACTCGCGTGCCGATATTTATCGCCCACAAAAAAGGGTTGAAGCTGGATGGCAGCAACCCGACCTTGCTTTATGGTTATGGTGGTTTCAATATTTCGCTGACACCGGGCTATTCTGTTACCCGTCTTGCCTGGATGGATATGGGCGGTGTATTTGCGATGGCCAACCTGCGTGGCGGTGGCGAGTATGGTGAGAGCTGGCACAAAGCAGGTACCGGCCTGCAAAAGCAAAATGTATTTGATGATTTTATCGCCGCGGGTGAATACCTGATCAGGCAGAAGTATACATCGGCAAAGCATCTGGGTATTTATGGTGGCAGTAATGGCGGCTTGCTGGTGGGGGCGGTGCTCAACCAGCGCCCCGATTTGTTTGCAGCAGCTATTCCGGCCGTTGGTGTCATGGATATGCTGCGTTTTCATCACTTTACGGCGGGGCGCTTCTGGGTTGATGATTATGGCTCGTCGGATAATGCAGAAGAATTTACGGCACTTTATGCCTATTCGCCCTATCACAATATCCAGCGCGATACCCATTATCCGGCGGTATTGGTGACGACAGCTGATACCGATGATCGCGTGGTGCCAGGGCACAGTTTCAAATACATTGCCCGCTTGCAGGAGTACCAGGCAGGCGATGCGCCAGTGATGATTCGTATTCAGACACGGGCAGGCCACGGTGCCGGTAAGCCCACCTCTATGCAGATTGATGAATACGCTGATATGTGGGCTTTTATGGCCCAACATCTTGGCCTTGATATAGATGCAGATAAATAAACAGAAATTATCAGGATGCTGAAGCACAAGGAGAACAATGATGCCCAATTCCGCTAAAGTAAGTGATTATATGTTTCGCAATCCGCTGACCATCGGTCCCGATGAAAGCCTGGTGAAGGCCATCTCCATGATTGTTGAACATAAACTGACGGGTTTGACGGTCAGTGACAATCAGGGCGGTGTGGTCGGTATTTTATCTGAGCTTGATTGTATCGAAGCCGTATTGACAGCTATTTATCACGATGGTGGCCCGGATCACCTGCTGGTTAAGGATGCTATGGCTGACAAGGTAAATACCTGCACATCCAGTGACGGCATAGTTGAAGTAGCGCGGGATATGGTGGATACCCGGCAGCGTCGCCGCCCGGTTATTGAAAACGGCAAACTGATTGGGCAGGTCAGTTCCAACAATATTTTATGGGCGTTGATGCAGCATTCGCGCAGCCAGTAAGTGGTTTGCCTGCCAAACGATCAAGGCTTGTGATCGACTTTCGTTGACGGTGAACAACTATACACCGTCAATTGACTCGGCTAAATGCTTGCCGAGTTATTACCCGAGGATCTATGCGGCCGGGCTAATAATAGTGAGTGCCGCACGCTATCACTTTTGGCAGCACGTTATCCCGGAGTCAGCGACGATTGAGCGATAGCTGCAGCTATCGGATGATATCTGCAAAAGTAATAACAACCGAACACAGGGCAGTATTTGCTGTCCAAGCGATGACAGTCATGCTTATCAGTACAGGAGATAGATAATGGATTTCAATGCCCTGCTTAATCAAATTCTGGCCTCGGGAAGTGATCTTGCCGGACAGCTTGGCAATGGCTCGCAGGAACGTTCGCAGCAGGGCAGTGGCATGTCTGATATGACGAAAGGCGCCATTGGTGGTGCAATGGGTGGCAGTCTTGTCACTTTGTTGCTGGGTAATAAAAAGGCCCGGAAGATGGGTGGAAAAGCGGCTAAAATTGGTGGTACGGCGGCTTTGGGTGCATTTGCTTTTAAAGTCTATAAAGACTGGCAGACTCGTCAGCAGGCAGCGCCAGCTGATCTGGTTACCTCCACCTCCTCATCCGTAGTGGCACCACCACAGGATACGCCACAACACGCTATGCTTATCCTGCGAGCCATGCTGGCAGCGGCCAAGGCTGATGGCCATGTGGATGAGGCCGAACAGGCCAGAATCTATCAGGCTGTGCAGACAATGGGCGCAACCGCAGAGGTTACTGCCTTTGTTGAGGCGGAGTTGGCCAAACCACTCAATCCTGCCGAGATAGCCGCTGGTATTAATAATCCACAGGAGGCATCCGAGATTTATCTTGCTTCACTGCTGATTGTTGATGAGCAGGGTTTTATGGAGCGCGCTTATCTGCAAGAACTTGCACGAGAACTCAAATTACAACCTGAACTGGTTGCTCAGCTGGAAGTTCAGGCCAGCCATTAAGGCGATCAATATTGATCGCCTTAATAAAACTGCTTTATGTTCTCTTGATTCTGTTATGACTGGGCAGGAGCCGGGTTAAAACTGATCTCGGCATCTTTTCGGACATAGTAGAACCAGGTGCAGCCCAGGCAGATAACATAAAAACCAAGGAACATATAGAGCGCCAGTTGTGGCCCTCCGGTCAGCGCCAGTGATGTACCAAAGGCCTTGGGAATAATAAAAGCCCCAAAGGCGGCAATGGCTGATGTGAAACCAACGGTGGCGGCGGATTCACGCTCAATTTCCTGGGTAAGCTCACTGCCAGACAGCTCGGGCATTGCTCTTGGTACTTCCTGGCTGAAAATGGTTGGAATCATCTGGAATGTACTGGCATTACCCACACCGCTCAGGAAGAACAGTGCCAGGAACATACCAAAGAAGCCCCAGAAGGCAATTGGTGAACCTCGCATTTGCAGGAAGAAAAGTGCACCAAAAACGGCAATGATCATACCGATAAATACCCATAAAGTGACCCGTTCACCACCCAGGCGATCAGAAATACCACCTGCCCAGGCACGGCTAAGAGCGCCAACCAGTGGCCCCAGGAAGGCCAGTTTGAGTGCGTCTACCTCGGGGAACTGATTCATGGCCAATAGTGGGAAACCGGCAGAAAAGCCGATAAAGCTGCCAAACGTACCGGTGTAGATCAGACACATTAACCAGTTGTGTTTACGCCGAAAAATAACGGCCTGTTCCTGGAATGAAGCCTTGGCTTCGGCAATATCATTCATGCCAAACCATGCTGCGATTGCACCGGCAATAATAAAGGGTACCCAGATAAAACCGGCATTTTGCAGCCAGAGTTCGCCCCCGCCAATGACGGATTGTGACTCACCCGTGAAATAGGCAAGAGCACCGGTGCCAATGGCCAAGGGTACCAGAAACTGCATCAGGCTTACGCCCAGATTGCCAAGCCCTGCATTCATACCCAGTGCTTTGCCTTTTTCACGCTTGGGATAGAAGAAGGAAATATTGGCCATGCTCGAGGCAAAATTTCCACCCCCGATACCACAGAGTAAAGCCAGTACCAGCATGACCAGATAAGGCGTGTTTGGATCTTGTACAGCAAAGCCTATCCACAGGGCGGGCACCACCAGCGCCAGTGTTGATAAGGCAGTAAAGCGACGGCCGCCAAAAATTGGCACCATAAAGCTGAAGAATATCCGGAAGGTAGCCCCGGATAAGCCTGGTAGTGCCGCCAGCCAGAATAGCTGGTTGGCACTATAGTCAAAACCTACTGTGGGTAACTGGGCAACTACGATTGACCAAACCATCCATACAGCAAAGGCCAGACAGAGGTTGGGGATGGATATCCATAGGTTCCGGGTTGCGATACGGCGCCCTTTTTCCTCCCAGAAGGCTTCGTCTTCGGGACGCCATCCCTCCAGAACAAAGGATGAGGGAGTAGACAGTTCCGGCAGGTCGGTTTGTTCCTGATCCTGTGCCCACTCGATGCGTTCTGCTCTGCCGATAGCGTAGTGCATCCAGGCAAGCGCCGCAGCACTGACCAGAAATAACAGCATGAAGGCACTTTGCCAGATACCGATGACGTCATTAAGCATGCCGAAGGTCAGTGGCAGGAAAAAGCCACCCAGGCCACCGACCATACCAACTGTACCGCCGACTACACCAATATTATTGGGGTAGTAAACAGGAATATGCTTGTAAACAGCAGCCTGCCCAAGCGACATAAAGAAACCCAGCACCAGTGTCAGGCAAACAAAACCACCCAAAGATATCGCAAAATTAAATTCAATCTGGCTGTGTACACCTTCAACCGAATAGTGGGTGGGCGGATAGCTCAGCAGGAAGGTGCACAACATTGAAGCGCCAAAAGCCCAATACATTACCCGGCGTGCGCCGTAACGATCAGCGAGCCAGCCGCCCAGTACACGAAATGCGGCCGCTGGAACAGTGTAGAACGCAGCGATCATACCTGCTGTTTTTATATCGAGATGGAACACTTCTTTCAGGTAGTGTGGCAGCCACAATGCCAGTGCGACAAAAGCACCAAATACAAAGAAGTAATACAGTGAAAAACGCCACACCCGTTGATCACCAAGAGGAGCCAGTTGCTCAGCTAGCGTGGGCAGGTGTGCCCGACGTTCAATGCTGTTGGGGTCATCTTTGGCCAGCAATATAAACAGTATGCCGACGATGGCCAGGATAGTGGCATAGATAACGGCCGTTTGTTGCCAGCCAAAAATTGCCAGTAAGACCGGAGCTGCCAGGCTGGTTATCGCCGCACCCAGATTGCCGGTACCAAACAAGCCAAGTACCGTACCGTGGCGTTCCTGTTCAAACCAGCTGGTAAGATAGCTCACACCAATAATGAATGAACCGCCGGCCAGACCCAGTCCCAATGCAGCCAACAACAGCAGAATATAACTGTCGGCAATACTGAGCAGATAAACAAAGGCTGCAGCAGTCAGCATCAACAGACCAAAGACCCTGCGTCCACCAAAGCGGTCAGTCAATACGCCAAAAAACAGGCGACTGATGGAGCCGGTTAAAATGGGGGTGGCCAGTAACAGACCAAGGTGGGTATCTGAAAGACCCAGATCTTCCTGGATTTGCAGACCCAAAATGGATAATACCGTCCACACCGCAAAACAGACGGCAAAGGCCAGAGTGGAAAGTATCAGTGCCTGGCGTTGAGCCGGACTTGAGGCGGTTTTTGATTGAGACAATGCATTTCTCCTAAAGACCCTTACAACAGTAAATAATGGCGCTCAGTGTATTTGACGTACTTTATATTGGCTGGTGACATCTCTATCTGATACTTGAAGCCTGATAGTTGATAGTAAAGTGTTTGTTAATTTTTGAAACTATTAATCATTCTCAGCTGCTTCAAAGCGAAGCAAGCATATAATATGTGGTTTTCACTTACAAAAGCCTGAATGAAGCAGTATTTTGCCGGATGTATATAACGGTTTATGTGCTTGGAATGTATGTCTTATAGGCTTGTTCTGAGCAGAACCAATTTAAATAGTTATCATTACTTTTTGTCTGTCATACTGTTATAAAGTATAGAGTCTGTTTACGAATAAGGGTGTGCAAGAAGGCTATAGTTCTGCAAAGGATGGCAGAGTGCTGTGGTTGCTGCCTAGGTATAACACTGTGCAATACCCACGCAATGGGAAATTGTTTGACATGAATCAATAATATCGTCGTGCTTATTTACTCGGGTAATACGTCCGCCAGATAATTTACAAAGCGTCTGACTTTTGCTGACAAGTGACGGTTGTGGGGGTATACGGCCCAAACAGCGGTGTCGGTCGGGTTATATGCCTCAAGAATGGGTACAAGTTCACCACAATCAAGACTGCTCTGCACATAGAAGTCCGGCAGTTGTACCAGGCCCAGGCTAAGTTTGGCCGCGTGTACCAGTGCCCTGCCGTTATTGCTGCGCCAATTGCCGCGAACAGAAAAATCAAAATTTTTCCCCCCGTCTTTAAAGCGCCAGGTATTGAGTGTTCCTGCCAGGCAATTATGATTGATCAGTGATTGAACCACTTCCGGCACGCCGTAAGTGCTCAGGTAGTGAGGCGAGCCACAAGTGACCAGTCGTCGACTGCATACCCGCCGCGCTATTAGCGAGGAGTCCTGTAAAGTGCCGGCCCTGATCGCCAGATCGTAACCTTCGGCAATCAGATCCATAAGGCGATTATTAAAGTCAATTTCGATGCTGATACCGGGATTATCCCGCATGAATGAAGCTGCTGCAGGTGCAATAAAATCTTCGCCAAAAGCACCTGCTACCGTCATCCGCAGACGTCCTCTGGGCGTTTCCTGAAGATCCTGAACGGCTTCCTCAGCCTCTTCCAGGGTGGTAAGAATATCCTGGCAACGCAGATAAAAAGCCTGGCCAACCTCTGTAACTGACAGCGTGCGTGTAGTTCTCACCAGTAGTTGGGCGCCCAGGCGTGACTCAAGTAAAGCTATCTGTTTGCTGACATGAGATTTGGATACTGCCAGAGCTTCGGCAGCGCGTGAAAAACTGTTGTGATGAACGACGCTTACAAAAGTTTCGATCCCTTCCCAGTGGTGCATCTGAACTCTCCGGATAATTGTTGATTATTATTTGTCGGGTGCCAGCAGGTGTTTTCGATTTACCGACAATCATGGCCGTATACAGACAAATTGTGGTTAAGGTAAAGAATTATCCTCATATAAAAAATGTGTTTAAGCAATAGCATTATTAACGGCCAAACAAAAACAATGTAGGCTTGGCCATATAGCAAACCTACATATTCTGGAGACCGTTTCCGATGAAAACACGTGCAGCAGTGGCTTTTGAGGCAGGTAAACCCCTGGAGATCGTTGAAGTGGATCTTGAGGGTCCCAAGACCGGTGAGGTGTTGGTGGAAGTTAAAGCCACCGGTGTTTGTCACACGGATGCCTTTACTTTGTCGGGCGATGATCCTGAAGGTGCCTTTCCGGCCATTTTGGGCCATGAGGGTGCCGGTGTGGTTGTTGATGTAGGTCCGGGAGTCAAACATCTGAAAAAAGGTGATCACGTTATCCCCCTTTATACGGCCGAGTGCCGTGAGTGTGATTTTTGTCTGAATCCGAAAACCAATCTCTGCCAGGCAGTAAGGGCGACACAGGGGCAGGGTTTGATGCCGGATGGCAGCAGTCGCTTTTCGCTCGATGGCAAGCCTGTTCTGCATTATATGGGCTGCTCTACTTTCTCCAATTTCACTGTGTTGCCGGAAATTTCGCTGGCCAAAGTTCGCAAGGATGCACCTTTTGACAAAATTTGTTACATCGGCTGTGGCGTCACTACCGGTATTGGTGCTGTCGTCTTTACGATGAAGGTAGAGACCGGATCGACGGTGGCGGTATTCGGGCTTGGAGGTATTGGTCTCAACGTTATTCAGGGTGCAAAAATGGTGGGTGCCAGCCGGATTATCGGTGTTGATCTCAACCCCGCTAAAGTGCCTTTGGCGAAGCAGTTCGGGATGACCGACTATGTAAACCCCGGTGACGTTGATAATGTTGTAGATCATATTATTCAACTGACCGGTGGTGGTGTTGATTACAGCTTTGAATGTATTGGCAACGTCAATGTGATGCGTCAGGCGCTTGAGTGCTGCCATAAAGGCTGGGGCGAAAGCTGTATTGTGGGGGTGGCTGGTGCAGGGCAGGAGATTGCAACCCGGCCATTTCAGCTGGTTACCGGTCGCTCGTGGCGTGGTACGGCATTTGGTGGGGCCAGGGGGCGCACTGATGTACCGAAAATTGTTGATTGGTATATGGATGGCCGTATCAATATCGATGACCTGATAACCCATACGATGCCACTTGATGATATCAATAAAGCTTTTGATCTTATGCACGCCGGTGAAAGTATTCGTTCCGTAGTACTTTATTGATGTAGCAAATTCAGAGCTATCTACAGGATATGGGGTAACAATACGATGAAATTGCTGAGTGAATATCGCTGTTTTGGTGGATGGCAGCGACGCTATACGCACCCGTCAAAATCACTTTCCTGCGAGATGCAGTTTTCCCTTTTTTTACCACCACAGGCTGAGTTGAGCGACAGGAAGGGGGCGTTACCTGTTCTGTATTGGCTTTCCGGTCTGACGTGTACTGATGAAAACTTTGTCACCAAGGCTGGTGCACAACGCTATGCGGCAGAGCATGGTGTTATTGTTGTTGCGCCAGATACCAGCCCTCGCGGCGAAAATGTACCGGACGATCCCGATGGCGCCTATGATTTTGGTTTGGGTGCGGGTTTTTATGTTAATGCAACCCGGGCGCCGTGGCATGCACACTATCAAATGTATGAATACATCACGTGTGAGTTGCCGTATCTGATCGGGCAATATATTCCCATTGACCCTGATCGCGCCGGTATTTCTGGTCACTCAATGGGTGGGCATGGTGCGCTGACTATTGCTTTGCGAAACCCGGATAAATACAAATCTGTTTCTGCTTTTTCACCGATTGTGGCACCAATGCAATGTCCGTGGGGTGAAAAGGCATTCTCACATTACCTGGGAGATGATCGGGAAATGTGGCGCAGTTATGACACGACAGAGCTACTCGCAGGCGCAGCAAAAATACCAATACTGGTTGATCAGGGTGAGGCTGATGAATTTCTTGAATCTCAGCTGAAAACACAGCTACTGCTTGAAGTGGCTGCCCGTGAGGCTTATCCACTGACGCTTCGTATGCAGCCAGGCTATGACCACAGTTACTTTTTTATTGCGAGTTTTATCGGTGAGCATTTCGCCTTTCATGCCAAACATTTATAAATTCAGATGAGGTTGTTGGCCTGCTGTATTGCTCAGATCAGTGCTTGATTAAGCACTGTTTGGTTGACAGTTTGAGCGGTGGTTGAATTTTTGTTTTTTTGGGGGTGGTTGCCATTAAAAATAATGGCGCGCTAATGGCCTATGAAATTCTCCGCATTGCGACTAAAAGTCCCTGTTGTGGTGGCTATGATCCGGCTGGTGCGAGCCAGTATGGCTATACACGTTACTGCATATGTACTGATGGTGTCTGTACTGATCGGTGCCTGTCGTGACGGCACCACTTCAGAAGCATCCGCAGCATATATCCCAGTAGCTGCAGAATCCGAACTAGCAAACAGCAATTGGCTGATGGTTAACGATGAGACTCCGCCCGAACGCTGGTTAATTAACCGTCGACTTGATCTGTCTGGTGAAAGTGATGAGCGGGTTATTGCGCAATTGCTTGCCGAGGCTTCGCTGCGTTTTCAGGAAAACCCTCGCATGATCGCCAATCGTGCCTTTCAGTTACAGTCCATGCTCAATGACGCCGGTATACCGGAGGATGCGATCAGATTGATCGAGGTTTTTTTGCTTTTACCGGACCTTCCCCGCTTGCGCAGTTTTTCTGCCAACTGCCAGCACTATTTCAATCTTCGTCGACAGGGCAATGATCCCTCTGCTGCGCTGACTATTCTTGGTGCTCTTTGAGCTGTCATCAAAAATTCGCTATCGCACTGCTTTCGGTCTATTTTTTACTGTCTATATAACTTGCCGGTATCGCATCGGTTGCCGTTTTGGCTTGTGGCTGTAATTGAGGCATATCAAAATGATTTATGGGCTTTCCAGGCGTGCTTTTAGTGCCTGTAGTCCGCTGTTCTGGAATGCCGTGACCGCTTTTATAGCCGCCTCGTCACTGAGGTGCTCAGGGGGTTCGTTGTGGGTGTCCCCACGGAAAAATACGGCGTTCCACTCCACCCTGGAGTTGCCGTTGTCACTGTTAAATACAGTGATGCGCATATTGTAAGAGCTGGTTGGGAATACTGCCACGTCTTCGTATAACAGCCGCCAGGCAATGACTTTGCGCCCGCTGTCATGTACATCGAGGTTATCTGTCAGGTGGCCTCCACTGGTAAAGGTGATGCGGCGCTCTGAGCCGCGCTCATCACCTTTGTCGGAACTGCTGGTGCTAATATCCGGATGCCATTGGTAAATATCAGTATAAGCCGATACGACAGCCCATACTTTATCGGGTGTGGCGTCGATATTGATGCTTTGGGTTGAGCGTTTGGGTGTTGGCCCATGGGCGAGTGCAACGGGTACTGACAGGCTGATAACAAGAGTGATACACAGGCCGCTGAAGAGTCTGAAATTCATGGTGTACTCCTTTTAACACTGGAAAATGACCCTCGAATGTCAGGGTCGGATATAAAGCTGCGCTGATGGCGCGGCCACAAACTGGCAATACATGAGAGGGTTATGGTCAGCAGTACAATACCTGCCAGCCACGGTGCCAATGACACCTGCGCTGTAACACTGCGCTGGCGTGCGTGTTCTGTAATAGCCTGTTTCAGAGCGCGATCATCCTCCAGGCGCAGATAGCCCAGGTCGGTAGTGGCCGCCAGTGATTGCAGGTATTGCTGGCGCAGATCAGAAAGGTGTTCCTCGCCGATTGTGGCAGCCCATACACCGGCTTCGCGGCCATCATCATCAAAGCGTGGAATCGGGGATGGCTGCAGGTTGCCAACACCGATAATAAGGCCTGCTGGCGCTTGTTCGCGTTCGCCCAGACTGATCGGTCTGGGCGGGCTGACCCGGCGATGTAAAGGAGGGGCTTCATGGCCATCGCTGAAAAATACAATATCGGCTTCCAGCTCATCAGCCAGATCTATTGACAGTGAGAGTCCGCGGGCGATAAAGCTGTCCCCTTCCCAGGCCATACGCCAATCAAGGTGTGCAATAGTGCCGGTTAAGGGTGCGTAGTTGCTGCAGGTTTCCATGGGGGTCAACAGTAGAAATGGCTGTCGCTCAGTGAATATTGCCAGGCCAGCCCGCGAGCCGCAGGGAAGTTCTCCAATCAGGTGAATGGCTGCGGTTTTGGCGCGTTCCAGACGGCTGATGCCCATATCTGCACCAGGATAATCGCGCACCATCATACTGCCGGTAATATCGATGACAAGTAGCAGATCACTGGCTTGGCGGGTTATTGGGACACGCGGATCAAACAGCCCGGCCAATGCCGCCAGTGCAGCAATGATAAGACTGCACAGACGAAGATCCGGACGCACGCTCACGCTAAAAGACTCCTGATGCTTGCCTGCACGATTGCACGCTGGAATGCCACCATTGAACGATGTCGTCATTATCACTGGCAGACACCATTATTATGGTCTGCCCCGCGGCCTGCCAGGCAGGTTGGTCCACAAACGCTCAGGCGTTTCTCCTTCTTCGTCGCCTTCTGGTGTCGCCGGTGGGAAATCGCGTACCAGTCGCATGGCGATGTCCAGGTTGTATTTGAGTTGCCAGTCATCCGGACGCAGACGCAAGGCCTGCATGTAGTCGCGCTTGGCCAGATTGACCTGGGCAATGGCATCGTCGATACGGGTCTGATGTACAAACTCAATACCTCGGCGCAGATGGCCGTTACCGCGGTTGTACAGTGCGTCAACGGCCCGCTCTGGATCCTGCTCCAGCAGGCGGGCAAGCAGAGCTGCGGTTTCGTCAAAGCGTTCCAGTCGAGTCAGATAGTGGCTGCGCGCAAACAGTAGAGGTGGTGGAGCCTCGCTGCTGACCGGATAGTCAGTCGAATGGTTCAGTTTATCAATGACCTGATTGATATGGCGTAGTTTAAACCACTGCCAGGTACTGATAGTGGCCACTGCAATAGCACTAATCAGTATTATCCAAATACATGTGCGCAACATGCGCTGGCGGTTTGAAGGAGACCTTTTATGTGGCTTGTTGCCGAGTCTGTCAGTGTTCATGGTTTTGCCTGTTCATCTGGGTGTTCGCTACCTCCAGAAGTCGTGCTGTCAGTAGAAGCAGGCTGGCCAGAAGCGCTATCAGAAAGGCTAGCCAGGATATGTTCTCGCGTGGTGCCGCCTCAATAAAACGGATTGGCTTGCGTTCAGCGTGATCAATAGTATCGATGGCTTTGGCCAGCCCTTGTGCATCTTCAGCTTCAAAGGCCTGATAGGGTACGCCCAGAGTTTGGAAAAACAGGTGTAAATGCCGCTCTGGCATCATTTGTGGAGTATCGTCACCGGGTTCATTGGGTTGGTCAAAAATACTGCTGCTGCGAGCAGTACGTAAAAATAACCAGTACAGTCGCACCGGGTGCCGGGCAAAGGCGGCACGCAGTGACTCCTGCACCCGGCGATCAATAACTGCTGCACCATCGGAAACCAGCACTATGGACTGTATATCGATAGTGTCGCGGGTGTTGAACAGCTCAAAGGCCATGGCCAGTCCACGGGCGACATCTGTATGTGTCAGCCCCGGCCGATCAATGGCATCGATGGCGGCTTCAACTGCGCCCAGACGGTCAGTCATAGGAAGCACCAGCATGGGGGATGTTGAAAATGCAACCACACCGATACGATCATTGCTGCGGCTACTGACGAAGTTCTTGAGTAAGCGACGGGCTGCGGTCGCTTTGGATTCCTCCGTGCCGTCAACAGTGCGACCGGCAAAGGTGCTGTTCATGCTGCCGCTGCGATCAATAATAAAAGCAATATGCGCACCTTCATTGCTGCGCTCAATACCGGCATGTTGTCGCGCCGGTGCGGCCAGTGCCAGTACGGCGGCACTGATAGCCAGGCTGCTTGTCAGGCGCAGACCGCGTTCAATCCATACAGAAGTGCTGTCCTTTGGAATGGTGGCCAGCCAGGACCAGGGCTGTGCCGGTGTCAGTGCGATCAGCCAGGGCAGTACTGCCAGTGGCAATAGTGTCAGCCATTGTGGTTGTGCAAACAGCCAGTTCGTGTTCATGCGTCACGCTCCCGTGCTGCCAGATCAGATGCCAGTTGTTGTAGTTTCTGGCGCCCGAACAGCTTTTGTGCACCGCCTTCATCGTCAGCAAAAAACAGCAGGCGTGAGGCTTCAAACCAGTGTTGAATACGGTCACGATGGCATTCAAAGGCCGGATTTTCCTGTAGCCATCTCTCAATATCATCGGCCATCAATACATACCCAGCATTGCGGTTAAAGGCATCGTGAAGATACTGATAAGTCCTATGCAGGGAATCGCTGGCGGATAGTCGGCGTAATTTATACGCAGCCTGTGCAAAGGGTGTTTGATTTGTCGGTGAAAAAGGGAAGCATCCATACAACCGTGCCAGCCATAAAGCAGTAATAAAGGCCACTGCCACGGCACTTAGCAGGCGCTGGCCTGCCACTGTTGTGTCAACTGGCCTCGGGAGGCGGTCATCGCGTGGTGTCAACCAGTCTTTGCCGCCCGCCAGAAGCACTTCGCGCAGGGGAGCCATAGTAAAAGACCAGGGAGGTACGGTGGCATTGGCAACCCGGTCGTTGTGAGTGAAGCGCAATGCCAGTGCTGGTAACTCAAGGGTGCGAACGGCAATGGGTGTATAAAAACTCTGGTAATCCAGGTCCACATAGGTAGTGACGCCTGCATATCCATTTGACTGGCGTGTCGCTACGCTGCGCAATTCCAACCAATAATTTTGTGCTCCGGGTGCTGGCAGTGAGGCTGATTGCAAGATCCAGCCTGGCTCATGGTCAATGGCGATATGACGGGCAATGCTATCGCCCAGCAGATAACCGACACTGCGCTCTTCCTGAATACGCACCCCATGAATCTGTGCCAATAGAACGGCAGGGTAGGTGAGAAACATTGTCAGGATAATCAGGACTGATAAAGGATAAATGCAGGAGCGAGCTGAAAAGTGCATGGCCTGTTGCCTCAGGTCTCACGCAGATGCCGGGTCAGGGCAAGCATGTCAGGTTTACCGGGAATATCCAGAGCACGGCAGCCATGGCGTGAAAACTGTCGTGCCAGTGCCTGTTGGCGTTCATCCTCCTGTTCGCGCCAGCGTGCCCGCAATGAAGGCCGCAACCAGAGCAGACGGCGATGACCGGTTTCGAGATCGCGTACGGTCAGCAGGCCATAGCGTGGCAAATTGTCATGTACTTTTTCGCATAGACGAATAGGTACTATATCGTGACCGGACAGCGTGCTTAACAGTTTATCGAGTTGAGGTTCTGGGAATTCAAAGTCGGATAGCAATACGACCAGTTTGCGCCGTCGGCCAAGTAAATGAGCGGCTTGTAGCAGGCCTGCCTGCTGTATGCCGCCGACTGAAATAGTGCTCAAATGCTCAAATTGGACCTGTGTGCCGTGATGCCGGGCAGGCTCATACAAAGCCAGCGATCTGGCACCTGCTGCGAGTCCGAAACGGTCGTGGATGGCCTGTGCGGCCTGCGCGAACAGTTGAGCTATCGTTATAGCTCTATGCAGACGCCAGCCGTCGCCAAATGCCATAGAACCCGATGTGTCCAGTAGTGCATGGATATCTGCACTGGTACGCTGGGCAACCTGGCGTACATGCAGTTTGCCGAAGGGGTCACGCAGACTGCTGCGCAAATCCAGACGACTGTCGGGAGCGCGCTCGAAGGGCACCAGGCGGCGGAATTCCCCCATGCGTCCTTCTTCGCTGCCCTTATGTGCGCCTGCGCGCCAGCCTGATACCCGCCAACGCAGAGCATATTCAAACAATCGCGTGTCGCGGTCATAGTGACTGGCCGTATTATTGTGTGGCTTGTCTGGAGACTTTGGTATGGCCATGACTACACCGAAACTCAGGGAGTCGGTACGTGCTGAAATACGCCCTGCAACAGCAAGGGAAGTAGCTGTTCACGTTGCAGCTCGTAGATCGGATCCAGAAATAAGCGGTGTCCCATCACTGGGCCAAATACGGCACGGATGTCTTCAGGGATTAACATGTCGCGGCCTTCCAGCCATGCCCGTACACGGGCTGTACGGACCAGATAACTGATTCCGCGTGGGCTGGCACCGGCAGTGACCAGTCGATCCATATCGACACCGTCAATATGGATGCCGGCAGCGGCGGGTTTGCGTACAGCCTGCCACAAAGCGACAACATAACTCTGCAAGGTTTCGCTGGCGTGTATTGTCTGCTGGATTGTGTGTGCTATTTCATTCAGCTGCCGGTGATCAATGATGCCCTCGTGTAGTTCGTCAATCAGACTTTGGGTATCGTGGAAGCGTGGATTGAAAGCCAGTTGCCGGCAAAGCAAAGGATCATCGGGCATGGCAACGCTCACTTCCATCAGGAAGCGATCGCGGGCGGCGGCTGGCAGCTCAAAAGTCTCTTCTTTTTCAACCTGATTGCGATCGGCAAATACCTGAAGAAGGGGGAAATGATAGTCGCGGCCAAATGCACTCAGACTGCGCTCTGCCATCAGCCGCAATAATAATGAGTGTACCTGTGGTCGGGCGCGGTTGATCTCGTTAAAGAAGAATATCGACAAATCTTCGCCATGGCTCAGTACTGGTCCCGGTTCAACCCGTGGGCGCCCATCCTCACCAATATAGGTGTGATAGATCAGGTCGCCTGGCATCAGATCGATCGTGCCTTCAATGCGACCATAATGGCCACCAATGGCGCGTGCCAGTGCTTGTAGCAGGGTGGTTTTGCCGACTCCGACATCGCCCTCTAGCAAGATATGGCCACGGGCAAAAACAGCGATAGTGAGCAGGCGGACAACCCTGGATTGGCCGATAACCGCCTTGTTCACTTCCTGTTCCAGACGCAATGCTGACTGTCGCCAGTCAGATAATAGACCTGACGTCCTGTGATTCATGCCGGGCTCCACTTGAGGGAAGTAAGCTGTTGTAATATGAATGGATAAGAGCGTATTCGCCAGTGCTGGCGTATGCTGTGTTGATGATTATGAGCACCTGACGAAATATTCTGCCATAGTTTGTCTGGTGCCCGCAGGGTGAGCACCAGAGGGTGGATAAACCAGCAAGGTTGCTGAGTGTTAATTGGCACTCCCATTCGTATCCTGTCGCATCCCGGTTTATACGCCAATGTCTGTTTACTTGCCGCCTTCG
Source organism: Parahaliea sp. (assembly GCA_047974765.1). Lineage (GTDB taxonomy): Bacteria > Pseudomonadota > Gammaproteobacteria > Pseudomonadales > Halieaceae > JBKECP01. The sequence goes on from JBKECP010000019.1 coordinate 76,853, forward strand.
ATTTTTTTAACGTCGTATTCAAATTTACCAGTACGCTTGAAATGTTCAGCGCGCAAAGCATTGCGACGTTCCATGTCTGTAATCGACAGAGACTGTTTATTGAGTTCTTTGGGATTGTGTTTGGGATCGAATTCAGAGTTTTCCACTTTGGCTGGATAGCCGGGTTTTGGCTCCCAGCAGTTTCCATCTTCTTTGCATTTGGTGCCATCGTAGGCCAGTGCACTGGTGGCAAACACTATTGCTGTCGTACCCAATGCCGCCCGGATGCGGGTTTTTGTCAATTTGTTGTGAAATATTTTATTCATTGAACTTTACCTCTCGGCGTCAGCAGTTAATTTAAGAGCAATAACTCAATCTTCCATTTAAAGGAGCCTTTTTCCAGGTGGGTGGCTCCGATACCCTCGTTTTTATGATTCAGTGCTTGCAACTTGCGCCCTCAGGTATTACCAGCTCCTGATTGAGTTCATAGGGTTTGTAGGCGGCTCTGTCTTCGTCAGTCATCCAGTCTGCTGTGCTGAGATCGCCGTGATACATATGTCGGATCCAGCTCATAATCAGCAGCATTTCATCCAGGGTCAGGGCCAGGTATTGAGGTCCCATTGAGGCGCGGGCACCACCAAATATGATGGAGAAAAACCCATCATCAGTCTGACCTTCGAGATAGGTCCAGTAGTCGTCGGTTAACGATGGCCCTATCTTTCCTTCCGCGTGATGACCATGACAGGCCGAACAGGCGGTTAAAAACAGACTTTCACCCTCTTTCAGGCAGGCTGGATTGTTGTTGTAAATATTGTTTCCACTTTGCAGAAAGTGTTTGACGGCTTCTGTGTCACGCCCTTCTTCCTGGGCATCTTCCAGGTCGATCAGACCACCGGTGACAACATTGCGAAATGCTATCTGTGCTGACAATAATGGGCTGAACACGACGCCAGACAATGCAAGGACAGCCACAGCCATTTGCAGACGCCAGCGAAAAAAGGGGGTAACGAGTGGCATATTTGATATTCCTGGTTTAATTATAATTTCTTAACAATGGTCTCGTCAGCTCTGGTCTATAGGCAAGGTAGGTACTGCCTCCTGTTTCAGAATGGCGCTGATCTGCGGCATGGCTTTTTCTATCGCTTTATTGAGGGCATCGCGCAGTTTGGTGTCACCCCTGCGCACCCCCATGGTTTGGTTGTACTCGAAAATAACGGTTTCACCGGAACCGGTCTCATCAGGTGGAACAAAACTCAGATTCAGCGGCACAGTTGAGTCGCGGACATAACGTGCCAGCTCCGGGGCAAAGGCAATGGCCGCATCAGCTTTGCCCTGGGCTACCTGACTAACCATCATGCCCGGATCAATGCGGATATACTGATTGCGACGCGATTTGAAATCGATTAGTTCGTAGATGTAATTGATATTGTCTTCATACTTGCCGATTTTTTTGAACATAGCCTCCGGTGCTGAAGAAAAACCCATGGCAACCTGTTTCATTGCCATCAGGTCGGGGCTGCTCCAGGCGTTGATGCTCAGGTTTCGATCAGCCTTTGTCACAATGGCATAACCGGAGCGGTAGTAAGGCCGGGTAGTGAGAACTCGTGGATCATTGGGGTCCAGGCCAACGACAACATCGCATTCATTTTTATCGAGCAGATCGCGTACCAGATAGATAGCTGCGCGATCAGTCCATATAAATTCAACTTTACGCCCCATGGCCTGTGCGACAGCTGTGGCGATCTTGTTCTCAAACCCACTGCCGTCCGGGTAGGAAAAGGGCGCTTCAATTCTGGATGTGCAAACGCGCAATACTGTTTCGGCCGCAGCCAGAGGTGATGTCTGTAATACAGTAAAAGTGCCACAGACGGCAGCTAAAAACTGAATGAAACAAGTTTTGGCAGAAATACTCATGGTCACTTGATCCCGACAGACCAGTGGCCGCAGAGCGACCACTGGTGTTGTAGTTACAGCCACTAGCTGGTTAATTACTGGCGTACTCACCGAGGTTAAGGTTGTCGTATGGGCCTTTGCCATTGAGTGAGAAGACCATTACACCGCCGCCCATCTGGCTGTAGTGTTGCAGCTCCTTGAAGGCACCGACAGCGCCCAGGCCAGCCGTTGGGTCGCTCAGATCCTGTACCAGGCCAATACCCGGCCAGCCGCCAACACCGTAAAAGATGGCAACGTATTGGATGCCACTATGTGTGTAGGTCATCGGGTGACCGATCACGCCAGAGGGCAGGCGGAATTTCCACAGTAGTTTGCCGGTGTCGGAATGGCGGGCTTTAATAAAACCATCCAGTGTGCCGTAGAAAACCAGGTCACCAGCGGTGGCGAGGGTTCCGCCCCAGACCGAGAAGCGCTCCATAAAATCCCATTTGTATTCACCTGTGATGGCGTTATAGGCCTTGATCTGGCCAAGGCCTTCATATTTCTGGCGATCACCTTTTGGTCCGGGATACATGTTCAGGGTTGCGCCGACAAAGAACTGACCGGCCCGATAGGGCAGCATGAAGGGTTCCCAGTCCATGCATATATGGTTGATACCCATAAAGAACAGCTGTTTGCCCGGATCATAGGAGTCATGCCCCTGATTGTGGTAGCCCATGGCTGAAGGGCAGATATCGCGTGCATTGTGATTCATGCGCGTGGCATATTCCGGGTCGCGCACAGGCAGGCCGGTTTTCATATCGACATGTTTGACCCAGTTGACGGTGTCATCGAGCTTGTTGGCTGATACCAGATCGCCGGTTTCACGGTCCAGTGTATAAACGATACCGTTGCGGTCAGGATGTGTGAGTAGTTTACGCATGTTGCCCTCTTTATCTTTCTGCTCGGACAGCATCATCACATTGACGCCGGCGTAATCCCACTCGTCGTGAGGTGTTTTTTGATAGCCGAATTTGGCTTCACCGGTATCGACGTCGCGGCCCCAAATGGTCATGGTCCATTTGTTGTCGCCTGGGCGCATGGTTTCGTTCCATGGCGCTGGATTGCCGCTACCAAAGTAGATCATATTGGTATCTGAATCGAAGGCGTACCAGCCCCAGTTGGTGCCTCCGCCAATTTTCCAGGCATCACCTTCCCAGGTACGCTGGCCAAGGCCGAAGCGGCCATAGTGCGGATTGTGTTCGTTGAAGTCCTTGCCGATCAGCATTTCTTCATCCGGGCCAGTGGCATAGGCGCGCCATTTTTGTTCTCCGGTCTTGACGTTATAGGCAGTGACGTAGCCGCGTACTCCCAGTTCGGCACCGGATGAGCCGACGATAACCATATCCTTGACGACAAAGGGTGCGATAGTCAGTGTGGAGCCGACCCGAATGTCGGAGTTCTCCATTTTCCAGTATTCCTCACCATTGTCAGCGCGCAGGGCGACGATGTGGCCATCAAGTAATGTTTTGAAAATCAGTGCCGGAGTGTTGCCTTCGCCGGGCCAGTAGGCCAGGCCACGGTTAACCACGTCGCAGCAGGCCACGGCCCGGGCAGCTGCGCGCTGCTTGGGTTTGTGTTGCCAGACGATACGAGTGGGATTGTTCAGATCTAATGCAAAAGTGTTATTGGGAAAAGGGGAGTGCACATACATGAGGTCGCCAACGACCAGTGGAGTGCCTTCATGCCCGTTGAGTACGCCGGTGGAAAATGACCAGGCCGGACGCAGACTTTTCACGTTGTCGCTATTGATTTGAGTTGCCGTGCTGTAATTGTTGGCGTGGTAGTTTTTGCCGGGCATCACCCAGTTGGCCTCGCTTTCAGCCAGCTTGGCCAGTTGATCGTTGGCAACGGCGGGTATTGTCAGGAATAATCCTGTGGTGATGGCCGCGACCCAATGAGCAGGTCTTGCTTTCTTCGGTGTCATTTATAGTTCTCCTTTCAGCCAAACTTGCAAAATACAACGTTTTTGAGTCCATCCGGCCTGGGGTCGGGTGGTTTGCCGCTGTAGCATGTCTATTTATCAAAATGTCATTTTATAAAAGTCTTGCTTTGTCGACAAAATAAATACTGTTGAAGTCACCCAAAGATAATTCATTGGAAAATAAAAATCACTGCTTTTTATATAAATTTATTCTTTTATAGAAAATTTTATATGAACTTATTTGAATTACGGTTTTTATATATTTTATTTTATGGGGTTGTTGGCGTAATTCAATTAAGCGTGATCAAGGCGTTGATTGAATTTTGTATGAATGATTTGGCATGCTTTAACTAATTGTTTTATATGTTAATTCTATTATGATATTGGCGATATTTTTGGAAAATATCTTTTATTGTTGAAAGCTGTTTCTTGGTTAGAATTTTTTGTGGTTTTTATATAAAAATACAAACAAATGAATATTTATATTCATTTTTAAAATTTATGTTTTTTTGTTAAAAAACAAATATTAATTTTTTATTCATATAAATTTTTTTTGTAAAGTCTGTTTTTGTGTGTGACGCAAAGCCTTCCGCATGTTGACGAAAAAATGTGAGGTGCAGTTATGGCAGTATTGAAAGCTGCTGTTTCCTGGCGCTGTCGTATTTTGTTTCTGCTATTTATCAAGACTACCAGCTGTCAGGAAAAAGCAGAGCTAGTAAGCTGTCACAGTACCACTGTTCTGCTTGTGCTGACGTTACTGCCTTTTGTTGACGGTATTTTATTGTTAGCCGCCAAATTTTCAGGCCTATGGATCAGAATCCACAGTACTTATCCTAGCTTAAAAAAAAGCAACGATATTACCTGCTGGGAAAATAACTGTTTCCTTTAGTATCCTAATCATGGAAATAATGGCCGGGTAGTTTCTGATTCGAGACAGAAGCCGGTCATCAAAAAACTTACAGCTGCTGCAGCGCGCAAAACTGGATCAGGTTCTTGGTGAAGGTTAAACAGGCCTTGTCCCGATTGGCCGAAGACGACAAGCCTGAAGGGTGATATATCGGCAATCAAAACTCTGTCGAGACGTGAAATCACGCCGAAGACGCATCGCTGGCAGTCCCTTCGGACCCAATCGCTGTTTGAAGCGCTTCGGTTGCCGACGCTATGCTTTCCTTTTGATCTGCCGTGCGATTCGAGTATTTATCGAAAGCAGCTATGCCATCGGCGGCAATGCGGCTTTGCATCTTGGCGAGCTTATCGCCCCAGGCAGGCGCAAGAGGTGGACAGTACTCACCGCCAGGCATCGCACCCACATGTATCAATGCCGCTCAATAGCATCGAGTTAAAACACTGGTACGGGAGGATTGGAACCTGGCTCAATACCGCCGTATGATTGTGCTGCATGTGGATTGGAAAGATACTGAAAGTGCCTTGTCATTCTGTGCGGACCTGGCCCGCACTGTGGGTATCAAGGACGATTTTGCTCCGGATGTGACCACCATGAACAATCCGCGTCAGGTGGAAGAAGTCCTCACCGTTTTCGATCAGTGGCTGCAAACTTATGGTTACCGGTTGATTTCGCCGGATACCGGTGATGATGCCTACTATGCCCTGTTGACCAAAGCCAAAGGGGCCGACAAGTTCATTGAGGTACTGGAACAGGCCGGTTTTCAGCTGCAGACGTTCCTGGGCCAGATAGATTGAATATATAGATACAGCGTATTTATTCTATCTGTCAGGAGAATTTAAGGATTATGGCAATGCGCTACTTTGCCTGAGTCATATCGACACTCACGCTCTTACTCGCCGCATTTTGGTCGCAGGCCGGGATTGATCCTCGCACCATGGTAATTAATCGTGAGCCCTTGCTTGGGCTGGAAATCTGGACGGAGTCTGTCCCCGCCTGGCCTACCCGTATTGAAACCCATGCGGGCAAGCCCGTTTTATCGCTGAGCCACCGCCCTATCACTACCCTCCGGGTAGTGTGAGCTGGGCCACCTTCAACCTTGAACTCGGCAAAGATGAAGATTTTCAGGCCGTATTTGATGCGGCCCTCTGAAAGGCCTTGTCAAAATACAGTATGATGCGCGTTCGCCGATGACGGGCTATCCGCGAGACTTTGTGTTCCTTATCCGCCCTTGGTTCCACCCATCACTCAAGAGGACTGTATGAGCCAGGCTGTATTCACCCGGGGGTCCACCATGCGCCATGTGCTGGCAATGACGGGAGCCGCTGCGACTGGATTGATTGCGATGTTCGGCGTCGATCTGGTGGATATGTATTTTCTGACCTTGCTTGGTGATCACTCACTGATTGCTGCGGTTGGTTATGCCAGCACACTGATCTACTTCCTGATTTCTGTCAGTATTGGCTTGCAGATTGCCTTGGGTGCGCTGGTGGCCCGAGCCGAGGGTGCGCACCAGCGGGATATGGCGGGTCGCTATTGCAGTAACGGTATGCTGTTCAGTTTTTTGGTAACCAGCTTAATCAGCCTCGTGGCCTGGTTTAATTTGCGTCCCTTACTGGAAATGCTGGGTGCTTCTGGTCCAACGCTTGACTATGCACTCAGCTACGGTGGCATTTTGTTACCCAATATGCCGGTAATGGTGCTGGGTATGAGTGCCGCTGCTGCTGTGCGGGCTATTGGTGATGCTCGTCGTTCCATGTGGGCAACGCTGGCAGGTTCGATCGTTAATGCGGTGCTTGACCCTCTGTTTATATTTTATTTTGACTGGGGGCTTGAAGGGGCGGCTATTGCCTCGGTGGTATCACGCTGGGTGTTATTGCTGGTGGCCTGGCATGCTGTTTACAAGGTTCATCGCTTGCCCAGGCGTTGTAGTTGGTCGGAATTTTGTGCTGATCTTGGACCTTTATTAAGTATTGCCGGACCTGCGGTATTAACTAATCTGGCCACGCCTATTGGCAATAGTTTTGTATTGCGCACTATGTCCCAGTTTGGTGATGGCGCGGTGGCTGGTGCTGCTATATTGGGGCGTATTTATCCGGTAGCTTTTGCCGCTGTTTTTGCCTTGTCGGGAGCGGTGGGGCCTATCATTGGGCAAAATGCCGGTGCAGGGCGCTATGATCGGGTTCGAGAAACCCTGATTAATGCGCTGAAGTTTAATGCGTTCTATGTGCTGGTGGTGTGGTTGCTGTTATGGTTCAGCAGTGAGGGCATTGTTCGTGTGTTTTCAGCTGAACCGGCAGCATCCGAACTTATTTTATTTTATTGCCATATACTGGTGTTTGCTTTTTTCTTTAATGGCGGACTGTTTATTGCCAACGCCAGCTTCAATAACCTGCATCATCCTCAGTGGGCAACGGCATTCAACTTTGGCAAAGTGTTGCTGGGTATTGTTCCCGGTGCTTATCTGGGGGCAAAGTGGTTTGGTGCTCCCGGTGTGTTACTGGGTGAAGCTTTTGGTATGGTGATTTTTGGTTCGCTGGGGGTTATGGCTGCCTTCCGGTTGGTGGCTCGTCTACAGCGAAACCCGCCATTGTCAGTGCCTGTTTCTGGGCGACAGATAAATAAGTAAAGGGTCTTCTTCGCAAGCCTCGGCCAGGCAGCTCATAGCATTGATAAAAAGAGAGAACAGAGCCGTTTGGGAGTTAACATCCAGCTTGCGGTAAATACCCTTGCGATGTCTACGAACGGTCTCGATAGCCAGATTCAGTTTTTTGGCCGAAGCTGTTGTGTTATAGCCGTGCAGCATCATATTCAGTACATCTTTCTCACGAGGTGACAGTATTGATGAGCCAAAACTGTCGAAAGCCTGTTTGATTTGCCGATCGATATCCGGCTGAATCAGATGTTCAATAGAAAAATGCTTGTGTTGGCATTGTATGCTGAGCAGTTCTGATACTGGGTCAGCCAAAGCAGACAGATGAGCAAATTCATCATCGCTGAATGGCTTTGAACTGTTGCAGCGCATCAGGCTCAGACAAATAGCGATATCAGGTGTCAGGCGATTAAAGTAAGCCACCTTGTCAATGATATTGAGGGCGCCGTGAAACTCCTGGTAATAGCGTGTTTCAGTCAGCTTGCTGCCGGCAAGCTGGGACAGACGGTAGATTCTGGTTTTGGGACGATGACAAACCTGATAAAAGGGGTCATCCTCGTAAGCACCTTCAATATAGCGATTCAGGCTTGCCCAGCTGGCAGTTGAGGATGTGTCACCGTAAAGTAAGCGGGGTGGGCGCTTATTGCGAAACAGCCAGATCCAGGGAGAATCAAAAGCTACCTGGCTCTTAATGGCCGCAAGCAAATGTGGGAAAAAATCATGTTCACCCAGCACGCCAATGACGCGGGACAGATCCCGGTTCCACCTGGCAAGCTGCTTGAATGGCTGCATTGATGTCCTAATCACCTGCTGGCAGTCTGGAGAGTTTCTGGAAGCATGCCAAACCCTGGGGTTGTCTGAAAGACTTGCTATTGATCATTACGCTCAAAATCTATGAAGCCTGATTTACAAGTGCAGCGCGCCAGTATCTGTTTCAGATTCTTTTTAAGTTTATTGCTGCACTTATGATGTCTGGCCAGCGCTATTCAAGCGGGATAGCACCTCGGGCAGCACATTGTCGTGTGATAACAATTGTGGCTCCTGATCGCAGCGGCCCTGATATTCTATCTTGCCCTCAGCCAGTGCCCGGTCACCAATAACAAGCCGATGAGGTATGCCGATCAGCTCCATATCGGCAAATTTAACGCCGGGTCGTTCATTGCGGTCATCCAGCAGCACGTCTACACCGGTTTTGGTCAGCTGTTCATAGAGTGACAGTGCGCAATCACGGACAGCATCTGATTTATTCATGTTCAATGGAATGATTACCAGACTAAAGGGCGCCATGGGGGCTGGCCAGATAATGCCGCGTTCATCGTGATTTTGCTCAATGGCTGCTGCCACAATACGACTGACGCCAATACCGTAGCAACCCATCGACATAACAACATTTTTACCCTGTTCATTAAGTACGGTTGCGTTCATTGCTTCGCTATACCTGGTGCCCAGCTGGAAAATATGGCCTACTTCAATACCGCGTTTGATCTGTAATGTACCCTTGCCATCGGGGCTGGGGTCACCCTCAACGACTTTGCGTAGATCTTCGATGCGCATCAAAGGGCAGTCGCGCTCCCAGTTGACATTGAGCAGATGAATATCATCACGATTTGCGCCACAGCTAAAATCAGCCAATTGGGCGGCACTTCTGTCGACAATTATTTTAAAGGGCAGTCCAACTGGCCCCAATGAGCCAAAACCAGCGCCACAGGCCGCGCGCACATTCTCTTCGCTGGCCATCTGTAGTGGTGAGGCAATACCGGCGAGCTTCTCCGCCTTGATATTGTTCAGCTGGTGATCTCCGCGCAATACCAGAGCTGCCAGTTCACCTTCCTCTTCGGCGGCAACAATCAGTGTTTTAACCGAGTTGGCCGGATCAATATCGAGAAAATTTGCCAGTTCCTCGATGGTACGAACGCCGGGGGTGGCCACTTCGCGCATGGGTGCTGATGGCGCTGGCCTTTGGCCAGAGGAGGCAAGCGCTTCGGCCATCTCGACATTGGCAGCGTAATCACTCTGATTACTGAAGGCGATATCGTCCTCTCCGGAATTGGCCAGCACATGAAATTCATGGGAGGCATTACCGCCAATGCTGCCGGTATCGGCGATAACCGGACGGAAGTCGAGACACAAACGGGAGAAAATATTGCTATAGCTGCGATACATGACCTCGTAGGTTTGTTGCAGTGAAGACTGATCCACATGAAAGGAGTAGGCGTCTTTCATCAGGAATTCACGCGAGCGCATAACACCAAAGCGTGGCCGGATTTCGTCGCGTACCTTGGTTTGTATCTGGTAGAAACTCAGCGGTAATTGCTTGTAGCTTTTAACCTCGTTGCGCAGCAGGTCGGTGATTACCTCTTCGTGCGTCGGACCCAGACAAAAATCACGTTCGTGTCGGTCGCTGATGCGCAATAATTCGGGGCCGTACTGTTCCCAGCGCCCAGACTCCTGCCACAACTCTGCCGGTTGAACCACCGGCATACTTATCTCCAGTGCGCCGGATTTATCCATTTCCTGACGCACGATATTTTCCACCTTGCGCAACACTCTCAGCCCCAGAGGCAGCCAGGTATAGAGCCCGGAAGCCAGCTTGCGAATCAGGCCCGCCCGGAGCATTAGCTGGTGACTGATGATTTCTGCATCCGCCGGTGTTTCCTTCTGGGTGGTGATCATGTAGTTAGTTGTGCGCATGTGTTTTCCAGAGCCGCTGAAATAAAGTCCGGTAGTGTACGTCTGAACGACAGGCCGGTACAGATGTGGTGGAGGGCTTGTCATATGCAGGCACAGTAAAAAGCAAACTGTGCTGTAGTGCCTAAAATACCACTATAAATAGCGTAGATTTGTCGGAAAACACTTGTATATTAGTGTTTCATACTTTATACATTGACCCAACCCGGTATCGGTGCTGGACTCAGGGGTAATTTGGGGCAGACGGCCAGGGTTTTATTAACTCCATTTCATAATTGAAGGAAGGTTGAACACGACATGGCTATCAGAAAAGCAGCAGCAAAAAAGAAAGCACCGGCCAAGAAAGCAGCAGTTAAAAAAGCACCCGCCAGGAAAGTAGCGGCTGCAAAAACTGCACCGGCCAAAAAAGCATCTGCACTTCAGGAGAAAATGACCAAAAGCCAGATCATTGGCAGCATTGCAGAAAGCACTGAACTGAGTAAAAAGCAGGTTGGTGATGTATTTTCCGAGTTGGAGCTGCTCATCGAACGCAGTATCAAAAAGCGTGGTATTGGTGAGTTCACCCTGCCGGGCCTGATGAAAATCACTACAGTGAAGAAGCCCGCCCGCAAGGCGCGCAAGGGTATTAATCCTTTCACTGGTGAAGAAACCACTTTTAAGGCCAAACCTGCCAGCGTTGCTGTGAAGGTTCGCCCGTTGAAGAAAATGAAAGAGTTCGCTACCAGCTGATTTCGGTGTTTTAATTTTGGCGGTTTCTCTTTCAGCTTGTGTTGGAAGCCGTCAAAACTCAACCTTCTGCCGTGTTCATTTTTGAACACGGTGTCTTTGTAAGCCCTCCAGTTTTGTTCTTCTGCCGTTCCTCTGGTATACGCCTTGGCCTGTACAGGTGCTTGAGGTAAAATCCGCGCCTTTATTTTTCCCTGTTATCCTTTGGCCGTTGGCGAGATAACTATATGCCGATCTATGAATATCAATGTGAGTCCTGTGGTCAGCCCCATGAGGCTTTACAAAAAATCAGTGATGAGCCACTGGTGGTCTGCCCGGCCTGTGGCAGGACAAGCCTGAAGAAAAAAATCTCTGCGGCCGGTTTTCGGCTAAAAGGAGGTGGCTGGTATGAAACGGATTTCAAGACCGGGAACAAAAAGAACCTGGTTGGCGGTAGTGGTGAGGGTGATAAGGGCGCCAAGGAGACCGGAGGCAGCAAAGAGAATACGGCTTCTGGTTCGACCTCAGGTAAAAGTGAAGCATCGTCCTCCTGATACAAAATACAGAGCCCGTGTGACAGGCTTTAACGACAAACAATGGAAGCACAAGCTATGCGCAGTCATTATTGTGGCACCCTCAGAACAGATCATATTGATGAGACAGTAACCCTGTGTGGCTGGGTTGATCGCCGCCGTGATCACGGTGGAGTGATTTTTCTTGATCTGCGTGACCGTGAGGGCATTATCCAGGTTGTTTTTGATCCGGATACCCAGGAGCATTTTGAGCGCGCCGATAAAGTGCGCAGTGAATATGTGCTGAAGGTGACTGGACGAGTGCGTGCGCGCAGTGAGTCCACTATCAACCCGAATATGGTCACCGGTGAGGTCGAGGTGCTTGGCAAAGAGCTGGAGATTCTCAACAGTGCAGCCACACCACCCTTTCAGCTTGATGAGCATACCGCTGTGGGTGAAGAGGTCCGCCTGCGCTATCGTTATATGGACCTGCGTCGCCCGGAAATGCAGGACAAGCTGATTCTACGGGCCCGGATTACCTCCGCCGTACGCCAGTTTCTCGACAGTGAGGGCTTCCTCGATATCGAAACGCCTATCCTGACCCGGGCAACTCCCGAGGGTGCCCGCGACTACCTGGTGCCGAGCCGGACTCACGACGGTCATTTTTTTGCGCTGCCCCAGTCGCCCCAGTTGTTCAAGCAGCTGCTGATGGTGGCCGGTTTCGACCGCTATTATCAGGTGGCCAAGTGTTTTCGTGATGAAGATTTGCGCGCTGATCGCCAGCCCGAATTTACCCAGATTGATATTGAGACTTCCTTTCTTGATGAAAGCAGTATCATGGCCATTACCGAGCGCATGATCCGTGAGCTTTTCCAGAAGATTATGGGTGTTGATCTGGGTGATTTTCCTCATATGAGCTACGCCGAGGCAATGGAACGTTACGGTTCTGACAAGCCGGATCTGCGCATCCCGATGGAGTTGGTGTCTCTGGATGATCTGATGCAGCAGGTAGATTTCAAAGTATTCCGTGGGCCAGCTGATGATTCGGCGGGTCGGGTGGCTGCGCTCAAGGTGCCAGGTGGCGCCTCTATCAGCCGCAAGGACATTGACGACTACACCAAATATGTATCCATCTTTGGCGCACGAGGCCTGGCCTGGATCAAGGTCAATGACATCAGTGCCGGTATTGATGGTCTGCAATCACCTATCCTTAAATTTATGCCTGAAGAGGTTGTCGCCCAGATGATGGAGCGCCTGAGTGCGGTCAATGGCGATATTATTTTCTTTGGAGCTGATCGCTCGCAGGTGGTTAATGAATCACTGGGCGCTCTGCGCTTGAAGGTGGCAGAGGATGTTGGCCTGGTGGCTGAGGGTTGGGCGCCATTGTGGGTGGTTGATTTTCCGATGTTCGAGGAAGATGGCAGCGGCGGTTGGACCCCTCTGCATCACCCCTTTACCGCGCCATCCTGTAGTCCTGAGGCTTTAGCTGCCAACCCTGGTGTGGCGTTGTCACGCGCCTATGACATGGTGCTTAACGGCACCGAACTGGGTGGTGGCAGTATGCGTATTCACGAGCGTGATATGCAACAGACTGTATTCAATATTTTAGGTATTGATGAAGACGAGGCCCGTGAGAAGTTTGGCTTTTTGCTGGATGCATTGCAGTACGGTGCGCCGCCCCATGGCGGCCTGGCTTTTGGCCTGGATCGCTTGGTAATGTTGATGAGTGGTACTCCGTCGATCCGCGATGTTATTGCCTTCCCCAAAACCCAGACAGCTGCTTGTGTAATGACGGATGCACCGGGTGCAGTATCAGCCCAGCAGTTGCGCGAGCTGCATATTCGCCTGCGGCAGGAGAAGAAAGTAGTTGAGGCAGACAAGCCAGAATAAGCCTGGCTAAAGGCTGGTGAAGTGAAGTAACGAAGGGAGAGTGGCATGGCCGGTCATAGCAAGTGGGCCAATATCAAACACCGCAAGGCGGCCCAGGATGCCAAACGGGGCAAGGCTTTTACCAAGCTGATTCGTGAGCTGGTGGTGGCGGCCAAACAGGGCGGCCCGCTACCAGAAGATAATCCCCGCTTGCGCACGGCAATGGACAAGGCTCTCGGTGCCAATATGACCAGAGACACCATTGAGCGTGCTATTGCCCGTGGTGCCGGTACCAATGAGGCCGACAACATGGACGAGCTTACCTACGAGGGTTATGGCCCTGGTGGGGTGGCTGTGCTGGTAGAAGTCATGACCGACAACCGTAATCGCACGGTAGCGGAAGTGCGTCACGCCTTCTCCAAGCGTGGCGGCAATCTGGGCACTGATGGTTCGGTGGCCTATTTATTTGATAAAAAAGGGCAGATCAGCTTTGCGCCCGGCGCTGATGAAGAGGCAGTCATGGACGCTGCGTTGGCGGCGGGGGCTGAGGATATCGAAGCCAATGATGATGGCTCGATCGATGTGACCACGCCCTGGGAACAGTTTATTTCAGTCAAAGAGGCACTAACAACAGCAGGCTTGCAACCCGAAGGGGGTGAGGTAAGTATGATCGCCTCTACCTATGTGCCACTGGATGTGAACAGCGCCACCTCAATTATTGGCCTGATTGATGCGCTCGAAGATCTCGATGACGTACAGAATGTCTACACTAATGCCGATATTCCCGAACAGGCCTACGAAAACCTGTGATCAAGAGTCGGTTTGGCATCTTTACGGGTGCGTCATTCATAGTATTGCTGTATATATGTACATAATTTCAGGCAGATAGTGGGCAGGACTGCATGGCAGTCATTCTCGGGATAGATCCTGGTTCGCGTAAGACGGGTTTTGGGATTATCCATTTTCAGGCAGGCAAGAGTACATATATCAGCAGCGGTGTTATCCGCCTGCCACAGGCTGCGTTGCCAGAGCGTCTGGGTATTATTCATGCCAGTGTTGGCGAGCTGGTTGAGCAGCACTGCCCGCAGGAGCTGGCAATCGAGCAGGTATTTATGGCGCGCAGTGCCGGTTCGGCGCTCAAACTGGGGCAGGCGCGTGGAGCGGCCATTGTGGCCTGTGTCAGCAGGAATATGGCGGTTGCCGAGTATTCGGCACGGCAAATCAAGCAATCGGTGGTGGGCACCGGTGCTGCCGACAAGGCGCAGGTGCAGCATATGATCAAGGTACTGTTGAAATTGCCGACAAAGCCTCAGGAAGATGCCGCCGATGCGCTCGCTGCCGCCCTGTGCCATGCCCACATACAACAAAGTATGCTTAATATCGCCAGTGTTACCGCTATCAGACGCAGGCGGCTTCGTTAGCTGCTGCCAACAATATGTTTATCGTTTGTTAAAAGCACTACTTTGAACCGGCGTTGTTAACGGGAACAGGCACTATATCTGGAACAGGCACTATGATTGGCAGGATTCGCGGTACTCTCATTCACAAGCAGCCACCGGAAATACTGGTAGAGGTCGGTGGTGTTGGCTACGAGCTACAGGTGCCGATGACTACCTTGTTTCAACTGCCTGAATTGGGTCGGGAGGTTCTGCTGGTAACTCATTTTGCCGTACGAGAGGACGCCCATACCCTGTACGGCTTTGCCGATGAACGTGATCGCCGTCTGTTTCGTGAATTGATCAAGATCAGCGGTGTTGGTCCCAGGCTGGCACTGACTATTTTGTCGGGTATGGATGCTGCCAGCTTCTGTCGTTGTGTGCAGCAGGCTAATACCTCGGCGCTGGTGGCCTTGCCTGGCGTAGGTAAAAAAACCGCCGAACGTCTGTTGATCGAAATGCGGGACAAGCTCAAAGGCTGGCTGGCTGATGAAAATAGCGACAGCGCGGCTCCAGTTCCGAAGGCGCCAGTTACCGACAGTGTGGCTGATGCTGAAAGTGCCCTGATTGCCCTCGGATACAAACCTGTTGAAGCCAGTAAGGCGGTGGCCGCGGTCAATGATGAAGGCATTGACAATAGTGAAGAATTGATTCGACGGGCTTTAAAGTCCATGGTCAGTGCCTGAACCGCCATGATTGAACTATTTATAGATCGAGTTCGTCCATGATTGAAACTGATCGCCTGATAGCACCTCAGGCGCGTGAACGGGAGGATGCCCAGGATCGGGCTATCCGGCCCAAAAGTCTGGCCGAGTATGTTGGTCAGCCGGTGGTGCGGGAGCAGATGGCCATCTTTCTGGCAGCGGCCCGTGGTCGTGGTGAGCCCCTTGATCACACTCTGATTTTTGGGCCGCCGGGTCTTGGCAAGACCACGCTGGCTGCCATTATTGCCAATGAAATGGGAGTGTCACTCAAGACCACCTCCGGCCCGGTGCTGGAAAAAGCCGGTGATATTGCCGCTCTGATGACCAATCTGGAGCCGGGTGATGTATTGTTTATTGATGAAATTCATCGTTTGAGCCCCTATGTGGAAGAGATACTCTATCCGGCGATGGAGGATTACCAGCTCGATATCATGATTGGTGAGGGACCGGCGGCGCGTTCGATCAAGCTCGATTTGCCGCCTTTTACGTTGATTGGTGCAACTACCCGAGCTGGTCTTTTGACCTCACCCTTGCGTGATCGTTTTGGTATCGTGCAACGGCTGGAGTTTTACCAGGTGGCTGATCTGGCTCATATTGTCGGGCGTTCGGCGGGTATCCTGGGGATTGGTATTGATACCGGAGGCGCAACTGAAATTGCCCGTCGTGCCCGCGGTACTCCGCGCATTGCCAACCGCCTGTTGCGGCGGGTGCGTGACTATGCCCAGGTAAAGGCCGATGGCGTGATTTGCACGCAGGTGGCTGATCAGGCACTGGATATGCTCAGTGTTGATCACTGCGGTTTTGATCATCAGGATCGTCGTTTGTTACTGGCACTGATTGAAAAATTTGATGGCGGCCCGGTCGGTGTGGACAGCCTGGCGGCAGCAATTTCTGAGGAGCGTGGCACCATTGAGGATGTGCTTGAACCCTATCTGATTCAGCAGGGCTACATGGTGCGTACGCCCCGGGGGCGGATGGCCACCCGTAGTGCCTATCTGCATTTTGGTCTGCCACAGCCCCGTGATATTGTCCGTCAGGACAGCCTGCCGCTGGCATCGGAGGATGGGGAGGACGAGGGGGCCGTGCTGTGAATGAGAGGGAATTTTCCTACCCTTTGCGCGTCTACATCGAGGATACCGATGCCGGTGGCATTGTTTATTACGTTAATTATCTCAAGTTTATGGAGCGCGCCCGCACGGAGATGATGCGCTCCCTGGGTTTTGGCAGGGACTATATCTTTAACCGTGATCTGATGTTTGTGGTGCGTGATGTGGCGATTAGCTATCGCCTGCCAGCCCGGCTTGATGATGAGTTGTTGGCCAGTGTTACTGTGCTGGCCTTGCGTGGTGCCAGCATGCGTTTGTGGCAGCGCGTATGTCGGGGTAATCAAATCCTTGCCGAGGGTGAAATTACCATTGCCTGTGTGGATCGTGCAGGTGTAAAACCCCGGCGTATACCGGGTGATATTGTAAAACAGCTGCAGACAGCGCAGCTGACAGGAAGCAACAAGGAGTTTTAGTGGAAGATCAACTCAGCCTGATTGACCTGGTATTGCATGCCAGTATTACGGTACAGATTGTCATGGCGTTGTTGCTGTTGGCATCGGTGGTATCCTGGTACATGATCGTGCAGCGTATTATTTACTTTCGCAGCAGTCAGAACGATATGATCCGTTTCGAGGAAAAATTCTGGTCGGGTATTGATCTTGCACAGCTCTATCGTGAAGGCAATGAACGGGCTGCTGATGGCCAGTTGATTGTAGGTATGGAGAGTATTTTCCGGGCGGGTTTCAAGGAGTTTTCGCGCCTGGCCAAGCAGCCGGGTATGGATTCAGAGGCTATTATCGAAGGTTCCCGTCGTACCATGCGGGTGGCCATGCTGCGTGAAGAAGAGCGTCTGGAAAAGCATTTGCCTTTTCTGGCTTCGGTGGGTTCTACCAGCCCTTATATCGGCCTGTTTGGAACTGTTTGGGGCATCATGCATTCCTTTCGGGGACTGGCCAATGCCACTCAGGCGACTATCGCGACGGTAGCGCCGGGCATTTCCGAAGCGCTGGTGGCGACGGCAATGGGTCTGTTTGCCGCTATTCCGGCTGTTATGGCCTACAATCGCTTTGCAGCACGGGTAGATATGTTTGGTAATCGCTATGATACTTTTGTCGATGAGTTCTCCAGCATTTTGTACCGGCAGGCTTACGCACTGAGATCCCGCGAGAACAAGGCGGGTTAGCGCGTGTCCAGGTCCGGCAAAAAACACCGGCCAATGGCCGAGATCAATGTGGTGCCCTATATCGATGTGATGCTGGTGCTATTGATTATTTTTATGGTGACGGCACCCATGTTGATGCAGGGAGTTAAGGTTGATTTGCCGGAAGCCTCTGCTGAGCCGATTAAAAATCAGGACAGTGAGCCACTGATTGTCTCGGTTGATGCCACTGGTCAGCTTTATTTGAATTTGGGTGATGAGAAGCAGGTGCTCAGTCTGGCGACCATCCGTGAACGGGTGAGTGCTATTGTGCGACGCAGCCCGGAAAAACCGGTGTTGATCTGGGGTGATCAGGCCGTGCCCTATGGCACGGTAGTGACCGTAATGGCTGCATTGCAGGAAGCGGGTGCACCCAGTGTTGGCCTGGTCACTGAAAATCCCGGAAAACCGGGTGACTGATGTCGAATTCAATTTACGCCAGGCCGGTTCTGCCACGGATTATTCTGCGGCCGCTATTGGCAACAATCGGACTGCATGGCCTGCTTATCTATGTGCTCACTGCCAATTGGAGTGCTTTTGAAGAAAAAGTGATTGTGGCGCGAGTGATCCCTAAGGCTGTTGATGCCCGACTGGTGGATGTCAGCGAGCTTCAGCCCAAGCCGGTCGAAAAAAAAATTGAACCCAAACCCAAACCCAAACCTGTCGAAAAAAAAATCAAGCCCAAGCCGGTAGAGCAAAAAACTGAACCCAAGCCGGAGGTGAAGCCCAAGCCAAAAACAGAGGTGGTTCAACCTGCCTCCAGACCGACAGAAAAAAAACCGGACCCCGGCCCCAGTCGTGAAGAGTTGTTACGCCAGCAGCGTGAGGATATGGCGCGGGCAATGGCACAGGAAGAGGCTGCTCAGGCCGCAGCGACAGCCGATGAAATGGTGGTCAGCTATGCCGCGCTGATTGAAAATACCGTTGTCGGCTACTGGAGTCGTCCACCCTCGGCCCGCAACGGGATGGAGGTGTTGCTGGAGCTGCAATTAATACCCACAGGTGAAATTGTGAATATTCGCATTATCAAAAGTAGTGGTAATAGTGCTTTTGACCAGTCGGCAGTAAATGCGGTAGAAAAGGCCGGTAGCTTTCCGGAGTTAAAAAATCTGCCGCCACGTAAATTTGAAGAGACTTTCAGGCGTTTTAGCCTGTTATTCAGACCAGAGGATTTGAGGTACTGATGATACGGATATTGAGCACTGTGCTATTGATGCTGTGCGCGTTTACAGCCCGGGCCGAACTGGTAATCGAGATTACCGAAGGCATGGATAACCCTACGCCGATTGCTGTAGCCCCTTTTGCCTGGCAGGGTGCTGGTGTGCAGACAGATATCGGCCAGGTAATCGATGATGATTTGTCACGCAGTGGGCAGTTTGCACCGGTCAAACGGGCAGATATGCTTGGTCGGCCGACAAGTGAATCCGAAGTTTTTTATCGGGACTGGCGAGCGATCAGCACTGAATACCTGCTCATTGGCCGGGTATCGACTGA
This sequence comes from Parahaliea sp., assembly GCA_047974765.1. Taxonomy (GTDB): domain Bacteria; phylum Pseudomonadota; class Gammaproteobacteria; order Pseudomonadales; family Halieaceae; genus JBKECP01. Next base: position 95,897 of record JBKECP010000019.1, read on the forward strand.
TCAACAAATGCGAATTGAGTTCGAATTGTTTGACGTCAATCGTCAGCTGAAGGTGTTGGAAGGGGTTGAAAGTGGTCCGGCCAGCGAAGCGCGCATGCTGGCTCATCGAATCAGCGATCAGGTGTACAAAAAACTCACCGGTATACGCGGCGCCTTTGCAACACGCCTTTTGTATGTGTCGGTTGCACGCAATCTCAGTGGCAAGGATTACTACCGGCTGACTCTGGCCGATTCCGATGGCGCCCGGCCTATTGTATTGCTGGAGTCCAGAGAGCCGATTCTGGCACCCACCTGGTCGCCCGATGGCAACGAAATTGCCTATGTGTCCTATGAAACCAGCCGCCCGGCTATCTTCCGTCAGAATCTGGCAACAGGTCGTCGTGAGCAGTTGACCAACTTCAAGGGCTTGAACAGTTCGCCGGCCTGGTCGCCCGATGGCCGTACCATGGCCATGGTGTTGTCGAAGGACGGCAGCCCCGATGTCTATCTGATGGATCTGGCCAACAAGCAGCTGACCCGGATTACCCGGCATTACGCCATCGACACAGAGCCTGCCTGGATGCCCGATGGAAAATCGTTGTTGTTCACATCGGATCGCGGCGGGCGACCACAAATTTACCGTTATGACCTGCACAACGGCAATACCGAACGCGTCACCTATGAAGGGGGTTACAATTCCCGTGCTCGCGTGGCCCAGGATGGTCGCAATGTGGTGCTGGTGCACCAAAGTAACGGTAAATTTCACATTGCCATACACGACCTGGTCACCAACCGCTTGCAGGTTTTGACATCGACAGATCTGGACGAGAGCCCCAGTATCGCACCCAATGGCTCTATGGTATTGTACGCAACCAAATCGGGAGACCGCGGTATTTTGGCAGCGGTTTCTGTTGATGGCGGTGTGAAATTCCGGTTGCCTGCCCGCGAAGGTGATGTCCGTGAACCGGCCTGGTCACCTTACATGAATGACTGATATCCGGTAATCGCGCAGATGATTTTGTTGCTCCACAGTATGATTGACTCACAATTTCTTTTTTGAGGATGGAAGCCTTATGAAACATGTACCTGTTGTCGGCAAGTTGTTGACGCTGCTGTTTACGGCAATTTTTCTGACCGCCTGTGGTGGTAGTGACACCCAGGATGATACCGCTGCCGCCGAGGCTGAAGCTGCTGCCCGTCGTGCAGCAGAGCAGGCTGAAGCAGGCCGTCGGGCGCAAGCAGAGCAGGCTCAGCAGACACTGATAGAAGAAGTTCAGCGCGTTGGCAATATCTTCTATTTTGAATTTGACAGCTCCACTCTTAAACCTGAAGCTCAGGCAGCCTTGGATGCCCATATTGCGTTGCTTAAAACCAATGATCGCAATGTACGTCTGGAAGGGCATACTGATGAGCGTGGCACCCGCGAATACAACATGGCCCTCGGTGAGCGTCGTGCCAACGCGGTACGCGATTACATGGTCGTAAATGGTATTCCCAACTATCGCATCGAAAGCATCAGCTATGGTGAAGAGAAGCCCATCGCTTATGGTTCCGGTGAGTCCAACTGGTCCCAGAACCGTCGTGTGGAACTGAAGTAAGAGCAGGCAGGAGATAGCATGCGTTATCGCATCGGCAATATGCTTGCAGCAAGCGGGCTGGTTCTGGTAACCAGCCCGCTCTGTTTTACTGTGCAGGCACAGGATTATATTGATGTTGAAGCAGAACAGCGCGCTGCCAAATCAGGTGCTGTCAAAGCGGCGACAACCACAGGTAGTAATCAGCAGTCATCTGCTGCTATCCCTAAGGATCCCTACGGTGTACAGCCTGCGGCATCCTATCCTGCTACCAGTTATGGCATTAATACAACAGTTGCCAGCGAGGCAATTGAAGGTGCTGCCGGTTCGGCTGCAACCGCAGTTGGCACCAACGTTAACAGTGCTGTTAACTCAGCTACGGCTGTCGGTGGCAGCAGTGTTGGGCAGCTCCTGTTGCAAGTACAACAGTTACAGCAGGAAGTAATGCGCCTCAATGGAAAGGTAGAGGAACAGGCTCATGAGCTGCGCACACTCAAGGAGCAGGGTCTGGAGCGTTATGTTGACCTGGATCGCCGGGTTAGTGCGTTAACCACGGGCGGGGTACCTGTATCATCTGCATCGTCAACAGGTACAGCGGGTGAGTCACCGGCTGCCAGTAGTGCCGCCAGTTCGGCAGAGGCTGGCGCAGCGACCAATACCAAGGCTCAGCCTGGTGAGGCTGATGCCTACCGCGCAGCTTATGCCCTGGTGCGCGCCCAGAAATTTGATCAGGGTGTGAGCGCCTTCAAGCAGTTTTTGACGCAATATCCGGCGGGTCGCTATGCACCCAATGCACATTACTGGCTGGGCGAATTGTATCTGGTGGCACAGCCGGCAGACCTGGAGGCTTCCCGACAGGCCTTTACGTTATTGATCGATGAGTACCCGAAAAATGCCAAGGTGCCCGATGCCATGTATAAACTGGGTCGTGTGCATTTTATGAAAGGTAATCGTGAAAAAGCGCGTGAATACCTGGATCAGGTTGTTCAAAACTATAGTAAAAGTAATGCCTCTGCCGCTCGTCTGGCGCAGCAGTTTATCGACGAGAATTACTGATTTTCATAGTGCGCTTTCATGTCTGATCCGCTGGCTGTCAGCGAAAATAGCGCATTCGCTTCGGCGGATGCGACACTTCGCATCACCGAGATATTTTTTTCATTACAGGGTGAGACCCGTACAGTTGGTTTGCCGACAGTATTTATACGTTTGACCGGCTGTCCCCTGCGCTGTGTTTACTGTGATACCGCTTATGCTTTCAGTGGTGGCGAAATTATGGCTCTGGGCCAGATACTTGTACAGGTAGCCAGTTATCAGCCGCGCTATGTCACAGTGACAGGTGGTGAGCCGCTGGCCCAACCCAACTGTTTAGCACTGTTGTCACGGCTTTGTGAGGCGGGTTATGAGGTGTCGCTGGAAACCAGTGGTGCCTTATCGGTTGCCGGTGTTGATTCGCAGGTGGTGAAAGTGCTTGATCTGAAAACCCCTGCCTCGGGTGAAATGCACCGCAATGACTATAACAATATCCCTTTGTTGCAAGCGCATGATCAGGTCAAATTTGTGATTGCTGATCGTGAAGACTACAACTGGGCCTGTTTTAAGCTGAATGAATATGCATTGGCGGAGCGTGTCAGCGATGTACTGTTTTCTCCCAGCCATCACACATTGTCGGGACGGCAGTTGGCGGAGTGGATACTGGCAGACAGACTGCCGGTACGGATGCAATTACAACTGCACAAATACCTCTGGAATGATGAGCCTGGGCATTAATGAGTAATACAAGAAGAGCAGTGGTGCTGGTATCTGGTGGCCTTGATTCGGCTACGGTGCTGGCGATGGCCCGTCAGCAGGGTTATAGCTGTTATACCCTGAGTTTTGACTACGGTCAGCGCCACCGTGCCGAGCTGCTTGCGGCGGCTCAGGTATCACAAGTGCTGGGGGATGTTGAGCACAAGGTGGTTCATCTGAATCTGGACAGCATCGGTGGATCGGCGCTGACGGATATGACCATTGATGTGCCTGTGGTGAAAGATGGTGCCGAGGATGGCGCAAGGGGTGAAACTGAAGCGCCAAATAAAGTTGTCGATCAGGCCATACCGCTTACTTATGTACCGGCTCGCAATACGGTTTTTCTGTCCATTGCGCTGGGTTGGGCCGAAGTATTGGGTGCGAATGATATTTTTATCGGGGTCAATGCGGTTGATTATTCTGGTTATCCGGATTGTCGACCTGATTATATTGCCGCCTTTGAGGCCATGGCCAACCTGGCGACCCGCGCTGCTGTTGAAGGGCAAAAGTTAAGTATCCATACGCCACTGATGACGATGAGCAAGGGCGATATTATTCAGGCGGGTATTGAGCTTGGTGTGGACTACAGCCTGACAGTCTCCTGCTATCAGGCGACAGAGCAGGGACTGGCCTGCGGTTGTTGCGACAGCTGTCGCCTGCGTCGCAAGGGTTTTGCCGACGCAGGTTTTGATGACCCGACCCGCTACTGCCATTAACCTTGCGATCGACTTTGTCGACGGCGATACATCCGTGTGCCGCTATTAACCCGACAATCTACTATCGCCGGGCTAATAAATAGTCGGGTGTTGCACTACAGGCTTCTTAAAAATGGCTTGTTTTTTTTCTCTGAATCAGTACCATACGCACCTCATCGCGCACGTTGCGCGACATCACCTGTCAAGGGGCCGTTAGCTCAGTTGGTAGAGCAGTTGGCTTTTAACCAATTGGTCGATGGTTCGAGTCCATCACGGCCCACCATATTTGCTGTTAAATCAGCAGTCTGAAAGCCCTCGTATCCCGAGGGTTTTTTGTAGCTGTTTCATAAAGCGTGAAAGCCAAGGTCTGAAGGCTTCAACCTGGATTGCGCAGTCGGGCGCTTGTTTTCTTCTTGAAAGCCGTATTGATACTGGTCTTTGATCGCACTCACCTTCCGGGTGAAAACGCTACGCACCCAATGGTGCTGCACTCGGTGCGTCAGGCAGCGTTGCTCCGGCCTTGCGGGCATCAGCCTGCGACGTTTCGTGCCTTGCCTGACACACCGATTACAGCACCATTGGATACGTCCAGCTGCGGATTTTAGGTTAAATCGCGGTTGCTGCGTTTTTCACACCTATATTGTTTTATCCGATAGATAATAAATCGCTGGTACAAGCGTTAATTGCCATCTGAGGCTCGATAGCCATTTGTGTATGACAGCTGTCCAGTTTCGGCTTCTGATCGGGTGTTATCGCGGCCATAACCGCACAGGGTTGATGCCATCGCTTATTGTGCTCCTGCTATACGCAGCGTTTCAGCATACTCTTTGCCATGCCGGTGCTCACTGACGATAGAGAGTACGTTGCGGCCTTGTTTATCGGTAGCATCGAGATTGCGATCAGCCTCCTTGAACATGGCAATAAACAGCTTAAAGTCTGAGGGGCGCATGCTGCGATAGGCTTTTAGCAATGCGTGAAAATCGTTGTCGGTACCGTCAGAAGAACGAATGTTGAGAAAACTGCGTACGTGATCTTCAGTCCACACCTCATCGATCACTTTTTCTTTGTCTTTTGCCATACAATTTTAATCCTGTTTCTTTGCTTTGTCTGTTTCAGCCGAGTTTTTGGATCAGTAACTGGTTGACCATCTGTGGGTTGGCCTGACCTTTTGAGGCTTTCATCACCTGACCCACAAAAAAACCGACCAATTTCTTGCGTTTGTCCTGATCGGCGGTGCGATACTGTTCCACTTGGGCGGTACTGTCCGCGATTACTTCATCGATAATAGCCTCAAGAGCACCGCTGTCAGATACCTGCTTGAGACCGTGTGCGGCGATAATACTATCGGCATCACCTTCGCCGGCCCACATACCCTCAAAGACCTGCTTGGCGATCTTGCCTGAAATTGTGTTGTCACGGATGCGCTGAATCAGTTGGGCCAGATGTTCGGCAGGTAATGGGCAGTCGCCGATATCACATTCGTCGCGGTTGAGCTGGCCAAGCAATTCCACCTGCACCCAGTTGGCGGCGAGTTTGGCATCGCCAGCTGTTTTGGCGACCGCTTCGAAATAGTCTGCCAGCGCACGACTGGCTGACAGCACACCTGCATCGTAGGTGCTGAGGTTGTAATCGACCATAAAGCGCTCGCGCTTTTGTCGGGGTAACTCGGGCAACTGTTTGCGCAGATTTTCCACCCAGGCAGGTTCCAGTACGATCGGCAGCAGGTCTGGTTCAGGGAAGTAGCGGTAGTCGTTGGCCACTTCCTTGGAGCGCATTGAGCGGGTTTCGTTGCGGTCAGCGTCGTAGAGGCGGGTTTCCTGTACAACCTGGCCACCGTCTTCGAGAATATCGGACTGGCGCCCAATTTCATGGGCGATGGCCTTTTCCACAAAGCGGAAGGAGTTGACATTCTTGATCTCTGCGCGGGTGCCGAGCGTATTACTGCCGATGGGTCGCAGTGAAATGTTGATATCGCAGCGCATCGATCCCTCGGCCATATTGCCATCGGAAATACCTAGATAGGTCACCAGTGAATGCAGGGCCTTGAGATAGGCAACGGCCTCCTCTGCGCTGCGAATGTCAGGCTCGGTAACAATTTCCAGCAGCGGTGTGCCGGCCCGGTTGAGGTCGATACCGCTCTGGCCGTGGAAGTCTTCATGCAGAGACTTGCCTGCATCTTCTTCAAGGTGGGCGCGGGTGATACCGATATACCGGTGACTGCCGTCTTCCAGTTGAATTTCAAAGCGGCCCCGGCCCACGATCGGCTCGGCGAACTGGCTGATCTGATAACCTTTGGGCAGGTCAGGATAGAAATAATTCTTGCGGTCAAATACTGAGCGCATACCGATATCGGCACCAATACCCAAGCCAAACATAACAGCATAGCGCACGGCCTGTTCGTTCAACACTGGCAGCATGCCGGGCATAGCCAGATCAACGGCACTGGCCTGGGTGTTGGGGGAGGCGCCAAAGGTGGTGGCTGAGCCGGAGAAAATTTTTGAACGGGTGGCCAGTTGCAGGTGCACTTCCAGGCCGATTACAGATTCCCATTGCATCAGGTGTCTCCTTCCAGTTGTGGCCGTCGCTGGTGCCAGTCACTCGCCTGCTGGTAGCGGTGAGCAACATTCAACAGCCGGGCCTCATCAAAATGTCGACCGATCAGTTGCAGGCCAACCGGGCGGTCACTGACAAACCCGGCTGGCAGTGATATACCCGGCAAGCCAGCCAGATTGACAGCTAGGGTGTATACATCCTCCAGATACATGGCCACCGGGTCATCGCTTTTGGCGCCCATGGGAAAAGCCGGACCGGGTGTGGTTGGGCCGGCGATGATATCAACAGATTCAAAAGCATCGAGAAAATCCTGGCGGATCAGCCGACGGGCGCGTTGGGCCTTTTTGTAGTAGGCATCGTAGTAGCCCGCAGAAAGCGCATAGGTGCCCACCAGAATGCGACGCTTGACCTCCTCGCCAAAACCTTCTTCGCGGGTGCGGGTATAAAGGTCGTGCAAGTCTGCCGGTTCGGCGCAGCGGTGACCATAGCGTACGCCATCGTAACGTGACAGGTTGGTGGAGGCTTCAGCCGGGGCAATAATATAGTAGGTGGGAATTGTCAGATGGGTGTGGGCTAACGATATCTCCACCAGACTGGCCCCCTGTTTTTCCAGTTCGGTCAGTGCTGTCCGAACAGTCTGATCGGTGGCGGTATCCAGACCTTTGCCAAAATACTCTTTGGGCAGGCCGATGCGCAGGCCCGCCAGGGGTGTGTTGAGGTTGGCACTGTAATCGGGAACGCCCTGGTTGGCCGAAGTGGAATCCTGTGGGTCGTAGCCAGCCATTGCCGCCAGCAGCAGGGCGCAGTCTTCGGCGCTGCGAGCCATCGGGCCAGCCTGATCCAGTGATGAGGCATAGGCCACGATACCCAGGCGGGAGATACGTCCATACGTTGGTTTGAGCCCGGTAATACCAGTGAAGGCGGCGGGCTGACGGATGGAGCCGCCGGTATCGGTACCCGTTGCCGCTGGTGCCAGCGCAGCGGCAACAGCGGCCGCAGAGCCACCGGAGGAGCCGCCGGGCACACAGTCGGTCCGCCAGGGGTTGCGGCTGGGACCGTAGAAGCTGGTCTCATTGGAGGAACCCATGGCGAATTCATCCATATTGGTCTTGCCAAGCATAACGGTGCCAGCGGCCTTCAGGCGCTGAATAACAGTGGCGTCATAGGGCGGTATAAAATTGTCCAGCATGCGCGATGCGCAGCTGGTGCGCACGCCAGTGGTGCAAAAAATATCCTTATGGGCCAGTGGGATACCGGTCAATGAACCGCCCTGGCCAGTGGCCAGCAGGGCATCAGCGGCAGCGGCTTCAGTCAGCGCCTGTTCTTCGGTGACGGTGATAAAGCTGTTGAGCTGTCCATCCAGCCGGGCAATCCGCGCCAGCAAATAACGGGTCAGCTCGGTGCTTGAAAACTGTTTTTCGCGCAGTCCCTTGGCGAGCTGGGCGATTGTCTGCGTGTGCAGGCTTGGCATAAATCAGATCCTGGGTAGGGTGAGGCGTCTGTTCAATAAGGTCTTTTGACAGGTGCTACTCAATGACTTTGGGAACCAGATACAGGCCTTCGGCGGTAGCGGGTGCAATGGTCTGGAATGCTTCGCGCTGGTTGATTTCGGTCACTTCATCCGGGCGCAGTGTCTGGATGGCATCGAGTGGGTTAGCCATTGGCTCAACGTCGGTAATAGCCGCTGCCTTGAGAGTGTCGACCATGGCCAGTATGCTGCTGAAACGGTGAGCAACATCCTCCAGCTGATTTTCATCGATACGAATCCGGGCCAGTTCGGCTATGTCGGCAATGGCTGCCGGGTCGATAGTTGGTCCTGCCGATTCACCTGCTTTACTTGGTATTTCATCTGGCATGAGGGGGATAATCCTGGTTTGTGGCTGGGGGTGGGGCTGCCAGCTGCTCTGTCAATTGCTACGGGGAGCGTAAACTTATCATATTTGCGCCTTGCTCAAAAACCCGGCGATTGGTAGAGTTGCCGGATTGTTTTAGATGCCGAAACAGCAGGTATGCCGCACCGGATTCTAGGCAGTTCTCGGCCGGGAGGCGGCAGCCTGTGCTGCATGGCCCAATTCAGGGCAACGCTTTCCCGTAGTATTCACAAGGTAGTTAATCCTGATGCTGAAAAAATTGCGCGGCGTGTTCTCTAATGATCTTTCCATAGATCTGGGCACGGCCAATACGCTTATCTACGTGCGGGACAAGGGAATTGTCCTGGACGAACCCTCAGTGGTTGCCATTCGTATGCACAATGGCCAAAAAACCATTGAGGCAGTGGGTACCGAAGCCAAGCGTATGCTGGGCCGTACCCCGGGTAATATCACGGCAATTCGTCCATTGAAAGACGGTGTTATCGCTGATTTTCAGGTGACTGAAAAAATGCTCCAGCGCTTTATTGCCCGTGTGCATGAAAGCCGCTTTATCCGTCCCAGCCCCCGTGTGCTGGTTTGTGTGCCCTGTATGTCAACCCAGGTTGAACGCCGTGCTATACGTGAGTCGGCCATCAGTGCCGGAGCCCGCGAAGTGCGTTTGATTGAAGAACCGATGGCCGCTGCTATCGGTGCGGGTCTGGATGTTGAAGAAGCCACCGGTTGTATGGTGGTGGATGTGGGTGGTGGCACTACGGAAATTGCCATTATTTCCCTTAATGGCGTGGTGTATCGTGATTCTGTGCGCATAGGTGGTGACCGTTTTGACGAGGCAATTGTCTCTCATGTGCGCCGCCGCTATGGCAGCCTGATTGGCGATGCCACTGCTGAGCGTATCAAGCAGGAAATAGGCTGTGCTTATTCCGGCAGTGAGCTGCGCGAGATTGATGTACGGGGCCGCAATCTGGCGGAGGGCGTACCGCGCAGCTTTACACTTAACAGTGATGAGATTCTTGAGGCTTTGCAGGATCCACTGCAATCCATTGTACAGTCAGTCAAGCTGGCGCTGGAACAGTCGCCACCGGAGTTGGCGGCGGATATTGCCGAAAGCGGCATTGTGCTGACCGGTGGAGGTGCCCTGCTGCGTGATCTTGACCGGATGATTTCGGAAGAGACCGGTCTGCCGGTGATTGTGGCAGATGATCCGCTTACCTGTGTTGCCCGTGGTGGTGGCCGTGCAATGGAGCGAATGGACCGGCATACTATCGACCTGCTATCTACCGAATAAATCGCACCGGAGAAACGGGCTATGCCTTGCACGGGGCATAGGGAGTCGATATCAAGCCCTTATTCGTTAAAGAATCCCATCTGGGACTGCGCATACTGCTGACCTTGCTGATCGTGGCCGGTCTGGTCACGGCTGATTACTGGCTCAATAGCCTGCAGCGCACCCGCGCTTTGCTTGATACCCTGGTTGTGCCGGTTTATTGGGCGGCGGATATTCCAGGCCGTCTGGGTGAATGGCAGGATGAGCACCTTGTTTCCCGGGATATCCTGCAGGGTGAAAATGAACGTCTGCGTCATGAAAACCTGATTCTTGAAGGCCGCAGCCAGCAAATGGCCTCTTTGCAGGCTGAAAATACTCGCCTGCGGGCACTGCTCAATTCCTCAGCTTTACTGCGTGACGATGTGATGGTTGCTGAGTTGATCGGTGTGTCGCCAGATCCGGTGCGCCAGCAGGTTGTGCTCAATAAGGGCCGTAGTGATGGTGTTTATATCGGTCAGCCACTGATCGACGCCAACGGCCTGATGGGGCAAGTGGTGGAGGTGAGTGCGCTGACTTCCCGGGTATTGCTGATTACCGATGCTACTCATGCTCTGCCGGTGCAGATCAATCGCAATGGTGTGCGTGCCATTGCCGAGGGTAGTGGCAGTCTGAGTAGTCTTGAAATTCACCATGTTTCGGTGACCACCGATATTCAGGAGGGCGATCTGCTGGTCAGCTCCGGTCTGGGCGGACGCTTTCCTGTGGGCTATCCGGTCGCGGTGATTGCCACCGTTGAACGCGACCCTGGTCAGACATTCGCCCGGATTATTGCCAGACCAACAGCCGCGCTTGATCGCAGCCGTCATGTATTACTGGTCTTTAGTGCTGATCCGTCGGCGGAGTCTGGTAATGGCCAATAGCAATAGCGGTTACTGGCTGATCTTGCTTACCCTGTTTTTTGCCGCTGTACTGGCGGTGCTGCCTTTACCTCAGTGGCTGATCTGGGCGCGCCCCGAATGGATGGCCCTGGTATTGATCTACTGGTGTATTGCATTGCCTCACCGGGTTGGTGTGGTGGTGGCGATCATTGCCGGTATTGCGATGGATCTGCTCGAAGGTGCCCTGCTGGGTCAAAATACCTTTGCGCTGGCAGTGGTTGCACTATTGTCAGTATCACTTTATCAGCGTTTGCGGGTATTCAGCCTGTGGCAGCAGTCGGCCATTGTTTTTTTACTGATAGGCGTACACCAGCTGGTTTGCCAGTGGGTACAGACGATCGAGGGAGTTGGCACCGGTACCTTGCTGGTGTTGTTGCCCGCCGCCAGTAGTGCTCTGTTATGGCCGGTGATACTGCATATTTTGCGCACCTTGCGGCGCTATTATCAGGTGGCCTAGTGGGCGACATGGCAGGTAGCCCAGCACATCGTCTGATTCTGGCTTCGGCCTCACCCCGGCGGTTTGAACTGCTGCGTCAAATTGGTGTCCAGGCTACTGTGCAAGCTGCCGATATTGATGAAACGCCACTGTCCGGGGAAGCTCCCTCTGATTATGTTTTACGCATGGCTCGCAATAAAGCACATGCCGTCGCCGCTGGTGCCGACACCCATACTGTGGTGTTGGCTGCTGATACAACGGTGGTTATTGATGGTGATGTGCTGGGTAAGCCGGTCGATTATATGGACGCACTGGCAATGCTGGCACGCCTGAGTGGTCGCACTCATGAAGTGATGACGGCAGTTTGTGTGGTGACCGAAGGTCGTGTTGAAGATATTCAGGTTACAACGAAAGTTAGCTTTGCCAATCTCAATAGGGCCTTGTGTGAAGCTTATCTGGCTACGGATGAACCCTGGGATAAAGCCGGTGCTTACGGTATTCAGGGCATGGGAGCCATATTGGTGAGCGCTATCGAAGGCAGTTACAGTAACGTGGTGGGGCTGCCTTTGAGTGAATGTTGGCATTTGCTGTCAGCGTGTGGTGTGCAAACGGGCCTGCAGTTATTGACAGCTATGACCGGGGATCAGGAGTGAGTGAAGAAATACTCGTCAATGTAACACCGATGGAAACCCGTGTGGCGGTGGTTGAAAACGGTGCCACCCAGGATATTCATATTGAACGCAGTCTGAGCCGTGGTATTGCAGGCAATATTTATCTGGGCAAGGTAGTACGTGTGCTACCTGGTATGCAGGCTGCTTTTGTCGATATCGGTACCGAGCGTGCCAGCTTTATCCATGTTGCCGATATTGTTCCCCTTGACGACAGGGGGCGAGAGGATCATGCCCGCCAGAGTGATGAAATTCGCAATTACCTGCACGAAGGTAAAAAAGTGGTGGTGCAGGTCACCAAGGAACCTATCGGTACCAAGGGCGCACGCATGACAATGCAATTGTCAGTGAGTTCCCGTTATCTGGTTTTTATGCCGCAAACTGACCATGTTGGTATTTCCCAGCGCATTGACGATACGCAGGAGCGCAGCCGTTTGCAGCAGGTTTTTGCCCAGGCACTGGCTCAGGAGGAAATGACCGGCAGTGGCGGCTATATTTTGCGCACTGCTGCCGAGGGTGTCGGGGTGGCTGAGTTGTCTGCTGACCTGCGTTTTCTGGGGCGCTTGTGGGCAGCGGTAACACGGCGCACTAAAAGTGCGAACAAGCCTCAGCTGTTGTACGAAGATCTACCCCTGCACTTGCGCACAGTGCGGGATCTGGCCCGGCCGGGTGTGGAGCGAATCCGTGTTGACAGCCAGGAAAGCTATACGGCGCTATTGGCTTTTTGTACTGAATATGTACCGGAGGTGGCCGAGCTGCTTGAGTGCTACCGGGGCGAGCGGCCACTGTTTGATTTGCACGGTGTGGAAGAAGAAATCCAGCGGGCATTAACACGCAAGGTTGATCTCAAATCCGGTGGTTATCTGATTATTGACCAGACTGAAGCAATGACCACCATCGACGTTAATACCGGCTCTTTTGTTGGTCGTCGCAATCTGGAAGAAACTATTTTCAAGACTAACCTGGAGGCGGCTACAGCGCTTGCCCGCCAACTGCGGCTGCGCAATCTCGGTGGCATTGTTATCATCGATTTTATTGATATGGAAGATGCCGAGCATCGTCGGCAGGTGCAGCGCACTTTTGAAAAGGCGATGGCGCGGGACCCCGCCCGCAATAAAATTACCGGTGTATCCGAGCTGGGTCTGATCGAGATGACCCGCAAGCGGACCAGGGATAGTCTGGAGCATATCCTGTGTGAGGATTGCCCTGTTTGTCAGGGGCGCGGTGTGCTCAAAACAGCCGAAACAGTCTGCTACGAAATATTCCGTGAAATACTGCGCGATGCCCGGGCTTATGACAACAGTGAGCTGGCAGTACTTGCCGGGCAGTCAGTGGTTGACCGGCTGCTGGATGAAGAGTCTGCCAATGTGGCAGATCTCGAGGAGTTTTCGGGCAAGACAATCAGTTTTCGGGTGGAACCCAATTATAGTCAGGAACAGTTTGATATTGTGTTGTTGTAGCTATTGAGTACAGGCAAAGGTAGCGCTTGAAGCACAGGGAAATCAGCCTGTTTCCACTGGTGTTTTAAGAGCGTGCAATCAGGCAGGTGGTTTCTTTGATGGCAGTTTAATATTAACTCGGCAGACATTTAGCGAGTTAATTCGCGTGCATGGATGTATCGCCGCTGACTCCTGGCCAGCGTGAGCCCGCTAAAATCAAGGGATTTTGCAAGTTCCGCCGATTTAAGCGGGCGACCATCAAATAGTGAAGGATTCATCTATTTGATGGCAGCTTATAATGTTTAGCTCACCGTAGGGATACCGTAATGAGCGGGTGCGCAGCGCCTGAGAGACAAGTAATGGAACACGTCTTTTTACACAGGTTGGCACGTACACTTTGGTGTGCGTTGCTTATCAGCATTGTAGTATTGGCATGCTATGTCAGTCTTGGCCGCCTGCTGGTTGCTGCTGTTGATGATTATCAGGCAGAGATTGTCGATTACCTTAATCAGCGTTTGCCTTTTGATATCAGTGCCGACAACGTTGAAGGTCGATGGCGTTTCTTTAGTCCGGAGCTGGTGCTTAAAGGTTTGCAGTTACATTTTCCCAATGAAGCGCCTGTGCTGGCACTGGCGGAGGGGCGATTGCGCCTGGATATATTGCGCAGTCTGCGCCTGCAAAGTTTGCAGGCCAGCAGGATTCATCTGGGAGCGCTTGATCTGCCATTGACGATGGACACTGATGGCCGTTTTTATTTGACAGGATTTTCCAGCAGTAGCCACAACAGTCAGAAGCAATGGTTACAGGACTTGCTGCTTAATATTGAACAATTGTCTCTGGATGATCATCGCATCACCCTTCGTTTTCCTTCGGGCCAGGAGCAGATACTCAATCTTGATTTGACGCTTTACCGTCAGGGCAGCCACCGCAATATTTCGGGGCATTTACAAGCACTCAAAACAGGTACCCTTATTCGTATAGAGGCTCAAACACTGGGTAATTTGTTTGATGCCGATACGGTTGAGGTTGATACCTATCTCAAACTTGAAGATGCCGATATCGACGCTTTGCTGGAGTGGTCTCCCGGTCTGCTTGCCTCCTTGCAGGCTCGCGGCAATGTTGATCTTGAGGGCTGGTTGCGCTGGCGTCACGGACAACCTGATATTGAACTGCGAATTAACAGCCTGGGTCTGCAATTGTCGGCTGACGATGCAAGCTGGGATATTCCACTGGATAAACTGGCGTTTTCGGCGGCTTTGCGAAGTGAGGATAATCGCCGTTCTCTTTATCTGTCTGATCTGTCGATGGCCTACGATGACATCGGGCTGGATGTTTCGCGTCTGCAAATGGACTACTGGAGTGATTCAATCCGCTTGCGGGCGCTCGACCTTCCACTGGCGCCTCTCAATTACTTGCTGAGTGAATCCCGTTTGGCCGGGCCGACATTAACCAGAGTATTGACCACACTTGACAGCCATGCCTGGTTGGAGCGGTTTGAGTTGAGCCTGGATGATATCCGTGAACCGAACCGTGGCTGGCAACTATCGGCCCGCTTTGATGATTTGAGTGTGCAGCCCTGGCGAGGGGCTCCGGGTATCAGTAATGGCCGTGGTTTTGTCGAGCTGGAACCGGGACGGGGACAGCTGTTGCTCGACAGTGAACAGGTGAGTATGGATTTTCCCTCTGTTTATCATCACACACTGGATTTTGATGCGATTAATGCCACGCTTGATTTTGATTGGGACAGCCAGGCATTACTGCTTCGCAGTGGTTTAATTACAGCTCATGGCGAGGAGGGGGAGTCGCGGTCGATTTTTTCTCTGCATATTCCCTTTGCGCCGACACAGACAGGCATTGAAATGGATCTGCTGGTTGGCCTGCGTGATTCACAGGCACAGTATCGCAACAAATTTCTGCCTGCTGTACTTGATCCGCACTTGCTGCGCTGGCTGCAAAATAGCTTGCAGTCAGGGCTTGTGCACCAGGGTGCCTTTCTGTGGCGAGGCAGTTTGCAGCAGCGTGCAGAGCACTTGCGGACCGTGCAACTCTTTTTTGATGTCAGTGAAACACAGCTGCGCTATCAGCCTGACTGGCCGCCGTTGACTGCCGTGCAGGGGCTGGTGCTGATTGATGACACCAATGTCAGTGTGTGGGCGGACAGCGCCCGCCTTTATCGCTCACATTTACAGAACCTGTCGGCGGAAGCCTGGCGTAATGAACGTCAGAAGATGCAGCTGGCGGTACGCGGTGCCATGTCGGGTGCCATGGCTGACGGATTGCAGCTGGTACAGGAATCGCCGTTGTCGCAGATGAGCGGTGATGTGTTTGATCGCTGGCAGGCTGATGGCAACCTGGATCTGACTCTGGATCTAAAGCTGGATCTGTCCCGCGACGGGCATGAACCGCAAGTTGAGGTCAATGCTACGCTGGCTGATGTCGATCTGGATACGGGGCCGCTGGCGCTTGCCGTGGATGAACTGGCAGGTCAGGTGAGCTATCACAGTGAGCAGGGCTTTAACTCGAAGGGGCTCAAGGGGCGGCTTTGGGGAGAACCGTTAATGATTCAGCTTGGTCATGATCACCATGCAGGTGTGGCTGCTTCGGTTAATGCAGTACGTATTAACCTTGATACCACTGTGCCCGCAGATCACCTGCAGACCTGGCTTGGCTTGCCTCAGGACGTCCGTTTTGCCAGGGGAAGTACGGCTGTTCAGGCCGTGTTGAAGATGGTGCCGGAATCAGCACCTACACTGCATGTAAACACTGATCTGAGCAACCTGGCCATAACGGCCCCCGTACCTTTTTATAAAACAGCCGCTGACAAACTGCCTTTATCCCTTGATGTGCAGCTGGCGCAGGATTTTACTCATCTCTCTTTGATGCTGGATGAACAGTTTGATACGACATTGCTGTTTGACCGGCACTGGCAGCTGGAAGGAGGTGTTGTGGCCTTTAATGAGCGGGCAGGAACTGTGAATGCCGGTGAATTGCAATTGCTGGGCACTATCGATGCCATTGCCATTGAACCCTGGCAACAGCTCTATCAGAAACTGGCTGGGAAGAAGCAATCTCAGCTGCCTGAGCGACCTGAATTGCGAATTGATAAACTGCACATTGGTCAATTAAATATGCGCGCGTTGCAACTGCAAAACCTGACACTCAATGGGCGCATGTCATCAAAGACAGGACTTTCCCTCAGTATCAGCAATCACTGGCTGGCAGGTGATTTGCAATTACAGGCTGATTATAAGCAGGGCAGTTTAAGTTTGTCGCACCTGTCTCTGGATGATTTATGGAAACTGACAGCTGAAAAACCCCTGTTGCCCATCAATCCAGCGCCCGCTGCGGATGTGGATAAAGGTTCTGCTGATTTGTCCGCAGCAGATGCTGGTAATCAGGATGCCGGTTTTGCCTGGCCACGCTTAACCGTGGATATCGACTCATTGACTCGGCAGGGACGGCATTTTGGTGATTTACATTTTGAACTGAGCAACACACCCTGGGTGCTGCGCGCCAGTCATATCAGTGGGCGTATTGTCGGCATGAATTTTGGCACCAAAACGCCTGGTGAACTGAGCTGGAGTCGCGGGGAAAACAGTCTCAGCAGTCTGTCTGTGCGGTTTGAATATTCTGATCTGGCTGACGTGTTGAGGGAACTTGGTTATGAGCAGATTCTGGAGACTGAAGAGGGTGCTTTTGATATTGCGCTGGAGTGGCCGGGATCACCTCAGGACTTCTCATTGGCAACAGTGCTTGGTCATATCGGCGTGTATATTGGCAGTGGTCGCTTTCTGAATGCACCTGCCAGTGCCTCTGGTACTTTGCGGGTGGTCAGCATCCTTAATCTGACGGAGATTGTACGCAGACTCAGTCTGACACATATGTTTGAGACTGGAGTCCCCTTTGACAAGGTGAAAGGAGAGCTTGTTTTTCACGGTGGCACAATAGAGGTGCCTGAACTGATTGTGCGTGGTGCCGCCAGCAGTTTCAGCTTCAGTGGTTTAAGCCCGGTTGTTGAGCAAACCATTCGGGGCGAAATGGTGGCGACACTGCCGGTGGCCAGTAATCTGCCCTGGGTGGCGGCGTTGGCCGGAGGACTGCCTGTGGCGGCTGGGGTGTTTGTGGTCAGCAAAATTTTTGAATCCCAGATGGATCGTATGAGCAGTGCGGTGTACTCAATCCAGGGAACCTGGGATGAACCTGAGGTGAGCTTCAATCATATCTTTGATATTGGCAGTGGCAGGAAAGAACCTGCCGAAGTATTGAAACAGCCTCCGGATACTACAACCAGTGAGGGTAACGATACCGCTGCAGATCAATAAAGGCAGGCAGCTGGACTCTGGCAGTCGTGTTTATTCATTTTCCTGTAACTGTCGCAAATAGCGAAACAGCTTGCGACTGGCTGCCGGTGGCTGGCCATGACGGTTTTCACGCTGATGTTGTAACAGTAATTGCCGCAGATGCTGACGATCTGCCTGGGGCCAGCGTGACATGATCTGCTCAATAGCCGTTGTGCCTTTTTGCAGCAGTTCATCACGCAGCTGTTCCAATTGATGAAAACGGTCTTTGCTTTGGCGTTCCTGCTGGAACAGACTCTCAAGAGCCTGTTCTATCGGGACCGGGTCGATATTGCGCATCAGTTTGCCGATAAACTGCATGTGTCGCCGACGGGCACTGTTGGAGTGAATTGAACGCGCTTCTATGACTGCCTGACGAAGTGATGTTTCTTCAATAGGTATTTTTTTAAGCTGCTTGTCACTGAGTTCAGTAAGACGCTCTCCCAGAGCCTGCAATGCGTTCATTTGCCGTTTGCGGGCACTTTTGCTGGGTGCTTCGTCTTCTGTCTCGAAATCGGCGTCGGTGTTGTTAATGTCAATCATCGTATTTAACCGTAAAAGAGTGTTGCCAACCCGAGAAAGGCGACAAAACCCACCACATCGGTCACGGTTGTCAGCACTACACCGCCGGCCAGCGCCGGATCAATATTCATTTTTTTCATCAGCAGGGGCAGGGCGGCACCGGTAAAGCCTGCGGTGACCAGGTTGATCACCATGGCAGCAGCGATAATCATGCCGATATTCCAGTCGTCAAACCACAGGGCTGCGGCAACGGCGACCACCGCTGCCCACAATACACCATTGATCAGGCCAACTGCCAACTCCCGATTGATTAGCCAGATTCCGTTGCTTCGACTGATATGGCCCATTGCCATCCCGCGCACCAGTACAGTCAGTGTCTGGGTACCGGCGATACCTCCCATCGAGGCTACAATTGGCATTAGTACAGCCAGAGCAACGACTTTTTCGATAGTACCCTGAAAAAGGTTGATGACTGATGCGGCAACAAAAGCGGTAATCAGATTGATACCCAGCCAGATAGCCCGGTGATAGGCCGTGCGAAGCACAGGGGCAAAGGTATCGGTATCCTCGTTGAGGCCAGCCATTGATTTTAGTGAGTGATCGGCACCTTCGCGGATAACATCAACTACATCGTCAATAGTGATACGGCCGAGCAAAAAACCTTCTTCGTCAACCACTGGTGCCGATACCCAATCGTTGCGCTCAAACAGGCGCGCCACGTCGTTGTCCTGCATATAGGCGGAAATGGGTTCGACATCGGTGTCCATCATCTCGCGCACGGTGCGTGAGGGGTCTGATACCAGCAGAGTGCGCAAAGGCAATAAGCCGATAAAACGATCTTCCCGATTGACTACAATCAGGGAGTCAGTCATTGGCGGAATCTCTTCATGTCGACGCAGATAACGCAATACCACATCCAGAGTCAGAGGTGCCCGGATGGTAATGGTATCGGTGTTCATCAGACCACCGGCAGAATCATCCGGGTAGTGCAGCACACGTTCCAGCCGGGCACGATCCTGGTGATCCATGGATTCAAGCACTTCCCGCGTTACCCGATCAGGCAGTTGTTGCAGGATGTCAACCACATCATCGTCATCAAGGTGCTCAGTGATTTGGGCAACTTCTTCAGCATCCATGTCACTGAGGAAATGTGAGCGCAGCTCATCTGAGAGCTCATTAATCACATCGCCCTCGTTTTCAAGCTCGACCAGGCGCCACAAAATCAGACGGTATTTGGGCGGCGTGGACTCAAGCAAGTGAGCGACATCTGCCGGGGGCAGACCATTGAGCATCCGTTTGACATCGACGAAGGTGCCTTCCTCCAGCGCGGCCGACAGGCGGTCGAGTTGTTGCTGGGCTTTGGGCGTTATTGGTTGCGACATCGTTCGGATTCCTTGAACAAACCGGCAGGATTACCGGAGGTCAATTATCCAAAAAAGTACCGGTGGCAACAATGTGAAAGACTTTGCAGAAAAAGTTTTCTGCAAAGTACTCAGGAAAGCATCTGTGTGCTGTAACTGGCCGTGTGCGGGAGTTGAGGGTGATCAGTTTCAGTTCTCTACGGGTACTACCCACCCAAAGGGATCCGGTGCGTTGCCGTATTGAATAGCCATCAGCTCATCAAACAGGTGTTTTGCCACCGGACCGGTCTCACCCTGGTTGATACGGTATTCCTTGTCCTGCATGGCGATCAGGCCAACGGGAGATACCACCGCAGCGGTACCGCAACCAAATACCTCGGTAATTTTTCCACTGTTGATATCAGCCAGAATCTGATGAATATCAACTTTTGCTTCCTCTACCTCATAGCCCAGAGTGGGTGCCAGCTTCAGTAGGGAGTCGCGGGTAATACCTGCCAGAATGGAGCCATTGAGCTGCGGTGTTTTAATCAGCTTGCCATCATAGACAAAGCAGATATTCATCGCGCCAACCTCTTCGACATAGCGGCCTTCAATGGCATCCAGCCACAATACCTGGGTATAGCCTTTTTTGGCGGCAGCTTCACTGCAATAGAGGCTGGCAGCGTAATTGCCGCCGGTTTTGGCTTCACCAACGCCGCCTTTGACGGCGCGGCGGTATTGGTGCGATACATAAACTGATACTGGATTAAAACCCTGCGGATAGTAGGGACCGGCCGGGCCGGTAATAATATAGTGCAGGTAGCTGGCTGCGGCTCCCAGGCCCAGTTTGGGTGTGGTTGCAATCATGGTGGGGCGGATATAGAGCGAAGAGCCGTTATCTGCAGGTACCCAGGCGCTGTCCAGCCCGACCAGTTGCTTCATGGCCTCGACATGAAGGGTCGTGTCGACCTCAGGCATGACCATGCGGGTTGCCGAACGATTGAAGCGGGCGGCATTCTCCTGTGGGCGAAAGAGGTTAATACCACCATCTTTGCGCCGATAGGCTTTTAAACCTTCAAAGATCTCCTGACTGTAATGCAGTACAGCCGCTGCGGGATGCAGTGATAGTGCTTTTAGTGGATGAATCTGTGCGCTGTGCCAGTTACGCTCTGTATCATGGCTCTGGCTGAACATGTGATCCGCAAAACCAGTACCAAAAGTATATTTTTCCGGGCAGTGTCCCCGTTGATCTTCAGGTAGCGCATTTATTTCTATAGTCATGGCAAACACTTATTTTGTGTTGGATGAAACGTTATTAAACAGTTTGCTGAACTTACCAGCACGGATACCTTATTAACAGTATCTTTAATCTGTTGCAGTGTTTTATTCGGCTTCGTCAAAACGGTTTTCGATCAGATGGGTAATGGCCTGTAGGGCTTCGTTTTCATCACTGCCTTCGATGCGTAAATCAATACGGCTGCCCTTGCCTGCAGCGAGCATCATCACCGACATGATACTTTTACCGTCGACAAAGTTGCCATCCCGACCAATCTGGATAGAGCTGGAAAATGCCGAGGCACAGCTGACAAATTTGGCTGCGGCACGTGCGTGCAGGCCGAGCTTGTTGATAATGGTTGCCTGGGTTTCAATCACAGTATGTGCCGCTCTATTGCAGTTCCCGGTGACGGATATGGACCTGGGGAAGTTGTTGTTGATATCGCTGATACAGTCTGTCTGCCAGGTATACTGATCGATGTTGTCCGCCGGTACAACCGATCGAAATTGTCATATAACTGCGATTACTGTCGGCATAGGCCGGCAGCCAGCGATCGAGATAGCCACAGATGCTGTTAAACAGCTCGGTGGTTTCCTGCCTGCTCTCAAGAAATTCATGCACTGGTGCGTCGAGGCCGTTTTGCAGGCGTAATTCACGGACCCAGTGAGGGTTGGGCAGCATGCGGGCATCAAAAACCAGATCAGAGTCTGTTGGTACCCCCCGCTTGAAACCAAAAGACTGAATCAACAGTGACATACGTCCGCCACTGGTGCCAAGCAGACGTTGTTTGATGGCGTTGCGCAGCTCGTAGATTGTCATCTGGCTGGTGTCCAGTGAGAGCGTGGCATCCAGTGCAATGGGTTCAAGCAGTTTACGCTCGTAAGCAATTGCCTCCGCCAGCGGGGTGGCGCCATTACTCAGGGGGTGTTTGCGACGGGTTTCACTGAAGCGTTTGATCAGAACATTATCCAACGCATCCAAAAACAGAATGCGCCGTTCACCGCTATCTGGCAGAGAATCAATAATCGAGGCAAAGGCACTCAGATCCTTCCAGGTATTGCGGGCATCGATGCAGACCGCTGCACCACGATATTGGGTGAAGTCATCGCGGGTGGTCTGTTCCATCAGCGCAGGTAACAAAACCAGCGGCAGATTATCGATGCAATAGTAGCCTTCGTCTTCAAGCTGGTGCAGGGCAGTACTTTTACCAGAGCCTGAGCGGCCACTGATGATCACCAGCTCCACGGCAAATCCCTATGCAGACCAGCTTGTCATTAGCTGGTAGAGCTGCCCGGCATCGGTTGCTTCACGCAGTGCCTGGCAGAAAGCCTCCTGGCCAAACAGGCCGGCAACCCGGGCCAGAATATCCAGGTGGGTCTGCTGTGCCTCCTCGGGGACCAGCAGCACAAACAGTAAATCCACAGGTTGATTGTCGGGGGCTTCGTACTCGATGGCCTCATCCAGGCTCAACAGACTGCCCAGCGGCTCGGGGCAGTTGGCAATGCGGCAATGGGGAATGGCAATTCCCTTGCCAAAACCGGTGCTGCCCAAACGCTCACGGGCAATCAGCTGGCTGAAAATTTCAGCAGAGGCAAGTTCCTGCTGGTTTTCACTGATGAGCTCGGCAATGGTTTCAAACAGACGTTTTTTAGAGCCACCGGACACACGACAAAGCGTGCGCTCGGGGCTCAGTATTTCACTCAGATTTTGCATGGTTGAATTTTAGCGGCCTCGGGCCTTTTCTTTGTGTTTAATCAGTTGCCGGTCGAGTTTGTCGGCCAGAGCATCAATGGCTGAATACATATCCTCAGACTCAGCTGCAGCAAAAATATCTGCACCTGAGATATGGATATTTGCTTCGGCCTTTTGTATCAGCTTTTCTACAATCAGGGTGACTTCGGTATTGGTGATTTGATCAAAATGTCGTTGCAAACGTTCAAATTTGCTCTGTACATAGTCACGAAGTGCATTAGTGACTTCGACATGATGACCGCTGATATTCAGTTGCATAGGTAACTCCTTCTTCTGGATGAACCGGATTTTACCGGTACTCATCGATACACCGGGGTGTATCGTTAAATATTAGCTTATATTAGTCTTTTGCGCTCATTCGAAGGTGGAATAAAAAGTGTGTCCCGATATTTGGCAATTGTCCGTCTGGCAACCTTAATACCCTGCTCATCCAGCAGTTGAGCAATTTTGCTGTCGCTGAGTGGCTTGCGGGGGTTTTCGGCGGCAACCAGTTTTTTTATCAATGCCCGAATGGCTGTCGATGAACATTCGCCGCCGCTGGCTGTACTGACATGGCTGGAAAAAAAGTACTTCAGCTCAAAGATGCCTCGGGGAGTGTGCATATACTTGCGCGTGGTTACGCGCGAAATTGTAGACTCATGCATGTCAATGGTTTCGGCGATATCGTGCAGTACCAGTGGTTTCATTGCTTCTTCGCCATATTCAAGAAACTGTGTCTGGTGCTCGACTATTTTGCTGGCCACCTTCATCAGTGTTTCATTTCTGCTTTGCAGGCTCTTCAAAAACCAGCGGGCTTCCTGCAGGTTGTCTTTGAGGAAGGTATTGTCGGCGCTGCTGTCGGCTCGTTTGATCAGGCTGGCATAGTCGTTGTTGATGCGCAAGCGCGGTGCAATATCGGGGTTGAGTTCTACGATCCAGCGCTCATTTTGCTTGCGCACAAACACATCGGGAATAATGTATTCAGTTGATTCATCCACCGCCGACAGGCCGGGGTAGGGATCGAGCGTGCGGATCAGTGTCAGCGCATGACGCAGTTCATCTTCAGACAGCCTTGCACGACGCATGATCTGCTTGTAGTCACCGGCACCCAGCTGATTCATATAGCGGTTGAGAATCAGGCGGGCCTGATCCAGATGAGGCGTATTCTTTGGCAGCTGTGACAGTTGTACCAGCAGGCATTCCTGTAAATCGCGAGTGCATACGCCTGGCGGGTCAAACTGCTGCAGGCAGTGCAGTACAGCAATTACTTCATCGAGTTCAATATCAAGTTTAGGTGTCAGCGCCTCACAAATATCTTCAGGGCTGGTGCTCAAACGACCGTTTTCATCGGTGGTATCAATCAGGGCCAGCGCGATAATACGGTCGATATCGGACAGGCGGGTCAGGTTGAGCTGCCAGCGTAGTTGATCCTGGAGGGAATCGACGTTGGCATTGCGGGAGTCGTGATCACCGTCGATTTCTTCTGCCGGTGGCGGGTTTGATGAAGAAGGCAGAAGATCGTCCCACTGGACATCCACCGGTAAATCTTCCGGTATGGCCATTTCCCAGTCCGTCGGGCTTTCGGCTTCGTCGCTGGCGCTGCGCTCAAGGCTTTCCAGAGGGCCGTCACTGCTGACAGGTACCTCATCCTGAAGCTGTTGATCGTTGTCCTGATTCGTGGACGAGGCCGTTTCGTCCTCGATCATCTCCAGCATGGGGTTGGCATCCAGTGCCTGCTGGATCTCCTGCTGTAGATCCAGGGTGCTCAGCTGCAGCAGACGAATAGCCTGTTGCAACTGGGGCGTCATGGTCAGCTGTTGGCCAAGTTTTAGCTGGAGTGACTGCTTCATGGCTTTTGTTCTGGCAACCTCAATACCACGGGTAAAATGTTTCGTGCCGTATAATGATTCCCAGTTTAGCCCCGGCTCTGGAAAATTAGCAACCGCTGGCGTGATATTTGCTTGTGCAGATCTGGAAGTGGGCATCCGGTAATTGTGAGACAAGTCTCAAAGTCGGAATTGATCACCGAGATAGACCCGGCGCACATTTTGATTGGCCAGAATAGCTTCGGCACCACCTTCGGCGATGATGTGACCTTCGCCAACGATAAAAGCCTTTTCACAGATGTCGAGTGTCTCACGCACATTGTGATCGGTGATCAGTACACCGATACCCCGATCCCGAAGCTGGCGGATGATTTGTTTGATATCGTTGACTGAAATCGGATCAACACCGGCAAAGGGTTCATCCAGCAAAATAAAATCCGGCTCGGTGGCCAGTGCACGGGCAATCTCGACCCGTCGCCGTTCACCGCCAGACAAAGCCTGGCCGAGGCTGTCGCGCAGGTGAGCAACATGAAACTCTTCCAACAGGGCGTTACAGCGCTGTCGGCGCTCCCTGCGACTCAGGTCCGGGCGGGTTTCAAGAATGGACAAAATATTATTGCCCACAGTCAGTTTGCGAAAAATAGAGGCTTCCTGGGGCAGATAGCCGATACCGTGCCGGGCCCGCTCGTGCATGGGCAGCGGGGTGATATCTTCACCATTGAGTTCAATATAGCCATTATCTGCACGGATAATGCCTACAATCATATAAAAGCAAGTGGTTTTGCCCGCACCATTGGGGCCCAGCAAGCCGACAATCTGGCCGCTTTCGAGCTGTAACGAGACATCCTGAACAACCTGCCGCCCACGATAGGCTTTGGCCAGATTACGGGCGATCAGTTGAGCCATTGACACTCCCGTTGTTGTCGGCCCTGGTTTTGTCGGCCTTTGCTGGTGTTGGTGTGGCAGGACCGACTGAAGGCGTTTCGGCTGTCACTGCGGTGTCCTCATCACTGCGTGCGCGTGCGGGAATGACAACCTCCACCTGACCACTGCCTGGTTCATCGGTGAACTGTAGTGAATTAGCCCGGATACGCTCTTCATTGATCAGGTATTCAATGGAATCACCCGTTACCTTGGAACCGTCCTGCTCGATGCTGGCGTTGTAGCGCAATACTACCCGGGCCTGATTTTTAAAGTAGCTGATGCGTTCGGCACGGGCATGCATCAACGCTTCACCCGGATTGGGCTGTTGCTGCATACGGGCCGGTTTTCCCTCGGCGAGAATACGGTCGGCCTCTTCTACCTTGTGAAAGACGGTTACCCGTTGTGCGTTGATTTCCAGGCTGCCCTGTTGCATGCGCACATTGCCCTCGTAGACGGTATAGCCCTGTTTTTCATCACGCAGCGCTTTATCAGCGCGAATATGAATGGGTTGATCCTGATCTGAAGGTAGTGCGATGGCTGCGTTTGTTGTCAGCGTCATCAATGCAGCCAGTAGCGTGCTGGTATAGCGGTAACGATGCCCGCTGATGCGGTATTTCATCATGTTACGGTCCAGTCGGCTTGATATAGGTGCTGTCGACATTTGTTTTCATCACGATACGTTCTCTGTTCAAATCGGCCGTCATGCTGTCGGCGCGAATATTACTTTGCCCCTGTACCACGGTTACCGGAACGTTGGACAGTGCTGTTTTATTGTGCACATTGATAGTCATTGCACTGGTGTTGAGGGTGCCACCGGTTTGGTCATTGCTCAATACCACATCGTCATTCAGCTCAAGTATCCCCCGGCCGTGGGCAAAGGTACCGGTATGGGCGCTGGCAGACCAGGAGCGATCATTGCCGTCGTGGGAATAAAAGCGTGGCTCGATGAGTGTGGAGCTGTCGCTTTGTGCAAAGCGTTCGACCCGGTCCGCTTCCATTATTTCCGCCAGCGAACCGTCGTTTTCATATTCCCAGCTCCGCATGGCGTATACATAGGTTTGGGGCAGTATCTGTCGCCGTTCATACATCGCGCGGTCAAAATCCGGTTTGTTGACCGGTTCCCAATAGTAGCCCACCAATAACAGCAGGGCGACGGCAAGAATAATGTGCAGAAGATTTTTTTTCATTAACGAAATTCTGCTTCCAGTTCCGCTTTAAGCCCTTTTGCCTGCAACAGAAACTCGCAGGCTTCACGCACTGCGCCATGCCCGCCGCCCAGTTTGCTCTGCCAGTCAGCCGCTTCGGCTACGGTGGCACAGGCATCAGCCACCGTCATGCCAAAGCCTGCGGCTATAATGGCGCCGAGATCAGGCAGATCGTCACCCATATAGGCGCAGTCAGAAAGCGGCAGTGATTTGCGCTGGCACAGTTGTGCCAGTGCGGTACGCTTGTCCTCGCGGCCCTGAATAATATCGCTGATACCCAGTTCAGTGGCGCGGCGCTCAACAATATGACTTTGGCGGCCGGTAATAATGGCGACTTCCATACCGGCCCGTTGCAGGAGTTTGATTCCAAGGCCATCTTTAATATTGAAAGCCTTGAGCTCTTCGCCATCGTTGCCGTAATAGATACTGCCATCTGTCAATACGCCATCGATGTCCAGGGCAAGCAGGCGGATACCGGCGGCGGCTGAAATGGTGTCAGTATTCATATCAGGCAATCCCCGCGTGCAGCAGGCTCATCAGGTGAATGACACCATTGGCACAACCATCCTCATCCAGCACAACCAGAGCGGTAATCTGATTTTCATCCATAATTCGCAGTGCTTCTGCCGCCAACATGCCGGTGGTCACGGTTTTTGGGTTGCGGGTCATCAGTTCACCGATCGTGGTGGCATTGATATCTGTTTTTTGATCAATGGCGCGACGCAGATCACCATCAGTGAATACGCCTTCAAGCCGACCTTGTGGTTTGGCCACAGTCGTCATACCCAGCCCTTTGGCGCTAATTTCCAGCAGTGCCTGGGCCAGTGGCGTGTCTGCACTGACCCGGGGAATTGCTGTGCCGTCACGCATCAGATCCTGTACCTTGAGCAATAGTTTTTTGCCCAGTGTGCCGCCAGGGTGGGAAAAGGCAAAATCCTCAGCGGTAAAACCGCGCGCTTCCAGCAGTGCGATAGCCAGCGCATCACCCATAACCAGTGCAGTGGTGGTGCTGGAGGTCGGCGCCAGATCCAGTGGGCAGGCTTCCGTCGTAACACCGGTATTGAGGTGGGCATCAGATACTGTGGCCAGTGGTGACAGGGGTTTGCCGGTCATGCTGATCAGGGGTGTGCCAAGGCGCTTGAGCAGTGGCAGCAACGTAACGATTTCCGGTGAGTTGCCACTGTTGGACAGAGCGATTACTGAATCTTTTGGTGTGATCATGCCCATGTCACCGTGGCTGGCTTCGCCCGGATGTACAAAGTGGGCTGGTGTGCCGGTACTGGCAAGTGTGGCGGCAATCTTGCGTGCAATATGACCGGATTTACCCATGCCGGTAACAATAACCCGCCCCCGGGTGGCCAGCAGCAGTTCGCAGGCCCGATCAAAATGCTCGTCAATACGCCCCTCCAGATCGGCCACGGCGGCACTTTCCATCTGGATAGTACGGCATGCCGAGTGGCGATAGGCACTCAAAGTTTGGGCGGGTTCAGACATCGGGGCT
Organism: Parahaliea sp.; assembly: GCA_047974765.1. Classification (GTDB taxonomy): domain Bacteria; phylum Pseudomonadota; class Gammaproteobacteria; order Pseudomonadales; family Halieaceae; genus JBKECP01. Next base: position 123,761 of record JBKECP010000019.1, read on the forward strand.
CTCTGGTGGGTCACTGACGGCCCAATCATACCGTGCGCAGACTTTGACGAACAGCTTGATACCCAAGATGGTCTGTTATTGTTGGTCGGGACTATGAGCATCATTTCCTGATAAAGTAGCCACCTTTTGAGGGTGGGGTGAACCCCCGGCCTTGCTGTCGGTCAAAAAAGACAGGCTGATGGTGGTATGCCTTGTACCTACATCAATTTGGTCATTGATGTCTGTCGGCTTGATAGTCAACGACAACCCGTGTCTGCAATAGCGGATGAAGTTAATGAATGCAGGAGCAAATTAAAGTGAGTCGATCAAGTCTGGGTTTTGTGCAATGGATTGCTTTTATAGGGCTTTTTCTGATCAGTACGCTGACGCTTGCTGAGCAGGACAGCAATAGCAACAGCAACAGCAATAAAAGTGCCCGTGATGTTGTAACCCGTACGACCCAATCTGTAATGGAAGTGGTTGCCCGGGTTCGTAACTCGGGGGCTGATACCCGTGAATACTATGCTGAGCTGGAGTCCATTCTTGACCCCGTCGTGGATTTTCGTGGCTTTGCCCGCGGCGTAATGGGGCCTTATGCCACCAGTGCGCGTTATCGCTCTCTCGATGAGGCAGGTCGTAAACAATTGACGGAACAGCTCGATCGTTTTGCCGATAAAATACGCAACACCATGGTACGCACCTATGGCAAGGGTCTGTTGGCTTTTGGTGGCTCACGGCTGGAGCTGACGGAGTCCCAGCCTGGGCAGGCCCGTGACAGTCGCCAGGAAACGGTGCAGCAGCTGATATATAACGAAGGTTCAGATCCTTATATCGTCTATTACCAGATGGGCAAGAATAAAGACGGCAACTGGAAGCTGCGCAACCTGATTATCGAGGGTGTTAATCTGGGTGAAATTTATCGCAGCCAGTTTGAGAGTTCTGCCCGCCAGTACAACGGTGATCTTGATAGTGTCATTGATAAATGGTCAGTGATTGAAATCGAAAAATAAGTCATAACCGCAATACCCGGTGAGCAATGCCCACTATCTGTATTTATGGTGGGCACTGCACTAGAATAGCGCGTTTTTTTCCGGGCCTGAACATCAGCGGGCCCGGTCCAGCAGGAGAGAGTCAATGGATGCAGCCAGTGTACAGGCGCTGCTTGAAGCCCATTTTGAGAACAGCAAAGTGCAGGTGGAAGGCGGTGGCAGCCACTATCTGGTCAGCGTAATCAGTGAGGCTTTTGCCGGTCAGCCCAAGGTTCGCCGCCAACAGATGGTTATGGCGGGTGTGGCGGCCCAGTTTGCCGATGGCAGTATTCACGCTTTTGACCGTATTGTGGCGTTAACTCCTGAAGAAGCCGGATCCGAGGGCTAAGCAAGTGCTGATACAGGATAGCCAGTGTGGATAAATTACTGATTTGTGGCGGTGGACCGCTACACGGTGAGGTCAGAATTTCCGGCGCAAAAAATGCGGCGCTGCCAATACTGGCGGCGGCATTGCTTGGAGCAGAGCCCGTTACTATTCGCAATCTGCCACATTTACACGATATCACCACCATGATCGAGCTATTGGGCTGTATGGGTGTTGAACTGACGGTCGATGAAAAGCTCAGTATTGAGATCAATGCCAATACAACCAATAATTTTTCGGCACCCTACGAGCTGGTCAAAACCATGCGTGCCTCTATTTTGGTACTCGGTCCGATGGTTGCCCGCTTTGGTCGTGCCCATGTGTCCTTCCCCGGTGGTTGTGCCATTGGCAGTCGGCCAGTGGATCTGCATTTGAAGGGGCTGGAAGCCATGGGCGCCAGCATCAATGTTGAAGGTGGTTATATCAATGCAGAAGTAGAGGGGCGATTGCAGGGCGCGCATATAGTGATGGAAACCGTCACCGTTGGCGGCACTGAGAACCTGATGATGGCGGCGACCCTGGCACAGGGGCGTACCATACTGGAAAACGCTGCACGGGAGCCTGAGGTGGTTGATCTGGCGCTTTGCCTGATTGCCATGGGAGCCAGAATCAGCGGCCACGGTACCGATACCATCGTGATTGACGGGGTCGAATCTTTACAGGGTTGTGCCTACAGTGTGATGCCTGATCGCATCGAATCAGGCACCTATCTGGTGGCGGCAGCGGCGACACGGGGCAGTATCCATCTGTACGATACCTGTCCGGGCGAGTTGGAGCTGGTATTGCACAAACTGGAAGAAGCCGGTGCGCATATTGAATGTGGCAAAGACTGGATCAAACTCGATATGCAGGGTCGGCGACCTAAGGCTGTGAGTATTAAAACAGCACCTTATCCGGGTTTTCCGACTGATATGCAGGCTCAGTTCACGGCCATGAATGCCGTGGCTGAAGGCACCAGTACCGTCATTGAAACCGTATTTGAAAACCGCTTGATTCAGGCTCATGAGATGAACCGCATGGGCGCTCAGATTATGATTGAACACAATACCGCGATTATCACCGGGCAGGAGCGGTTGGCGGGGGCGCCGGTAATGGCGACAGACCTGCGGGCTTCGGCCAGCCTGGTGATTGCTGGCCTGGTGGCTGATGGAGAAACCCTGGTAGACAGGATTTATCACATTGACCGTGGCTATGAATGTATTGAGGAAAAACTGCAGCAGCTGGGGGCGGACATCCGCCGTGTGGCTGATTAATATGGATCAGCCGGAAACAGACTGAGAGGCAAAAGACGGCATGAGCGAGCAAAAGCCGCTGACTATGGCGCTGACCAAGGGGCGGATACTCAAGGAAACACTGCCCTTGTTGGCGCAGGCGGGTATTGAGCCGATCGAGGATGTTGCGGTCAGCCGCAAACTGATTTTTGCCACTAATCATCCGCAGGTGCAGCTGGTAATTATCCGGGGCACGGATGTACCCACTTATGTCCGTCACGGTGTGGCTGATCTGGGCGTGGTCGGCAAGGATGTTTTGCTTGAGCACGGTGCTGAAGGTTTGTATGAGCCGCTGGATTTGAATATTGCCCGCTGTCGCCTGATGACAGCTGCACCTGTTGGCTGGCAGTCCCGTGGTGCGCGGGTGCGGGTGGCGACCAAGTTTGCCAATATTGCCCGCCAGTATTTTGCGCGTCAGGGTGTGCATGCCGATGTCATTAAGCTCTATGGTGCTATGGAATTGGCGCCGATGATGGATCTGGCGGATATTATTGTGGATATTGTCGACACAGGTAACACCTTGCGGGCCAACGGTATGACGCCGCTGGCAGAGATTGCCCCGATCAGTTCCCGCCTGGTTGTCAATAAGGCCGCCATGCGTGCTCGTCATAGTACGGTGGCAGCGGTCATTGAAGATGTCGCTCAGGCTGTCGCCAATAAGGAGCTTGCCTGTGCGGCGGCTGTGTAGCAGTGACAGTGATTTTCAGCGTGAGTTGACAGCGCTCACGCAGTGGGAGGAGGCACAGGATGCGACAGTTGCTGAAACTGTAGCAGGTATTCTGGCCGATGTACGTATCCGTGGCGATGCAGCGGTACTGGAGTATACCTGCACCTTTGATCGTCGGCAGGTCAGTAGTGCTGCTGAGCTGGAAGTAGAAGCGGCGGCATTAAGTGCAGCGGCAGAGCGAATCAGCACCAGCCAACAGCAGGCACTGATGCAGGCCGCAGAGCGCATCCGCAGTTATCATCAGTATCAATGCCAGCACAGTTGGGATTATATTGATGCACTTGGCAATCGCCTCGGGCAGCAAATCCGCCCTCTCGACAGGGTTGGTATTTATGTGCCGGGTGGCAAGGCAAGCTATCCCTCATCGGTGCTGATGAATGCGATACCGGCGAAGGTGGCCGGTGTGAGTGACATTGTGATGGTGGTGCCAGCGCCCGCTGGCGAACTTAACGATATGGTGCTGGCGGCGGCGAATATCGCTGGTGTTGACCGGGTGTTTACCATCGGTGGTGCACAGGCAGTGGCGGCACTGGCCTTTGGCACGCAGACAGTACCTGCTGTGGATAAAATTGTTGGCCCCGGCAATATTTATGTGGCTGCTGCCAAGCGGCAGGTGTTTGGCCGGGTAGGTATTGATATGATTGCCGGCCCTTCGGAAATTCTGATTATCTGTGATGGCTCAACCAATCCCGACTGGGTGGCAATGGATTTGTTCTCACAGGCTGAGCACGATGAAAACGCACAGTCGATTCTGCTGTGCCCCGATGCGGCTTATCTGTCGGCAGTTGAAGCCAGTATTGAGCGCCTGCTGCCAGCCATGGAACGGGCTGATATTATTCGCGCCTCTCTGGACGGACGCGGGGCTATGATTCTAACCCGGGATCTTGAGGACGCTGTGGCAGTGTCCAATCAGCTGGCACCGGAGCACCTGGAGTTATCTGTTCGTGAACCAGAGTTGTTGCTGGCTGCTATTCATCATGCCGGAGCTATTTTTATGGGATCGCACACCACCGAGGCGCTTGGTGATTATTGTGCTGGCCCCAATCATGTACTGCCAACGGCACGCACAGCCCGCTTTTCGTCACCACTGGGAGTTTATGATTTCCAGAAGCGCAGTTCGCTGATCCAGTGCAGCGTTGAAGGCGTGCAGCACCTGGGGCAGATAGCTTCGGTGCTGGCCAGGGGTGAACAACTGACAGCTCACGCCCGTAGCGCCGAGCTGCGACTCGATAGCACGTATTTACCTGAAGCCGGGCTGCCCCCGGGCTGAAAGCTGAGGCAGGCTGGTTGCGGCGCAGGCTGTGCCGAGACAGGTACTCAATCCGGGTTGTTGGCAGGGGTGGTTGATGCAGGCCTTAGAACGCCGACAATAGCGTGTAAATCCAGGCTCTGCTGATCCCGTTTGACGGTAATATCCAGGTTATCCCCCGGTCGTAGCATGGCGATCTGATGCATGGTCTGGCGGCCATCCTGAATGGGTTCACCTTCAATATGAGTGATAGTGTCGCCAGCCTGAATACCGGCCTTTTGAGCCGGACCGTTTTCTGATATTGCTGTTACCAGCAGTGCCTGTCCGCCGGGTTTGCCGTTGCTGAAACGCTGGGCAGGCTCCACGCTCACACCCAGCCAGCCGCGAATGACCTCTCCGTATTCGATCAGATCCTGCATGACAAATACCGCCATATTAACTGGCGTAGCAAGGCTGATACCAATGCCGGTAGGTGAGTTGGTATGGCCCTGCTCACCGGCGGTGTAAATCAGGGTATTGATACCCACCAGCCGACCCTGAGTGTCTACCAGTGCACCGCCGGAGTTGCCCAGGTGAATAATGGCGTCAGTCTGGATATAGTCCTCATAAGTGCTGCGTTGCAGGCCGTAGCGACCCAGTGCTGAAACAATGCCCTGAGTGACCGAGTTGCCAAAGCCCAGAGGATTACCAATAGCTAGTACAACATCACCAACCCGGGTTTGCTCGGAATTGCCCAGCTCCACGGGTTGCAGATTGGGCAAATCAATCTTCAGTACTGCCAGATCAGTGGCGGGGTCGCTGCCAACGACGGTTGCTTTGGCCAGGCGACCATCGTGTAGCAGCACCTGAATGGCATCCACTTCATTAATTACGTGATTATTGGTAATGATATGCCCGTCTTTAGACATAATTACCCCTGAACCCAGGGATTGCTCAATACGCTGGCGTCGCTCACGGGAGGGCAGTACCTGGCGGGAGAACATGGATTCCAGCACCGAACGGCGTTGTTCCGGTACCAGTCTGGCAGTGTAGATATTGACCACGGCCGGGCTGGCTTTGCGCACGGCCAGCTCGTAACTGAGTGCATCACGGGTGCGTGGTGCACTGGCATCTGTTTGCGGCAGCACATAGTGATCAAGAATCAGCAGAGCGGCAAACAGGCCGGCAATTGCAGGCCAGGTAATAAATTTTACGATTTCTTTCATGGGTTGCTGTGTGTGGTTGCCCGTTGCATTGTATATGATGGCTGACTCCGGTGTCCCGCTCCATTGAGGGGATTCGGGTATCAAATAAGCACAAGGCCTATCTGTCTGGCTGGCACATTATTGGTGAAGGAAAGCAAAAATGCCTGTCTGTTTGCGAGAGCTGATTAAAGAGGCTGACCGCCTGCTACAGCCCGGTTTGTTTCGTGACTATTGTCCGAATGGTTTACAAGTGGAAGGGCGCCCCCGGGTTCAGCGCCTGCTCAGCGGAGTGACGGCCTGCCAGCTTCTGCTCGATGAGGCCGTGCGCCGGGATGCGGATGCAATACTGGTACACCACGGTTATTTCTGGAAAGGGGAGGATGTTGCTGTCACTGGTATGAAGCGTCGCCGCCTGGCAACGCTGCTGGCTAATGATATCAGTTTGCTGGCCTATCACCTGCCGCTGGATGCCCACCCCAGGCTCGGTAACAATGCTCGCCTGGGAGCGTTGTTGGGGCTGCCTGAGGGCGAGTTATTGTTCCCGGGGCGAGCGGATAATGTGGGTAATGTTGTCAATCTGGAGATGCCGCTGACGGCGGTCCAGATGCAGGCGCGTATCGAGACGCTAACCGGGCGACAGTCGCTGTTGATCGGTCAGGCGCAACAGGTGTTGCATCGTGTTGCCTGGTGTACCGGTGGTGCTCAGGGTTATATCGATGCTGCCCTGGCTGCGGGGGCTGATCTCTTTATCAGTGGTGAGGCTTCTGAGCAGACAGTGCACACGGCGCGGGAAGAGGGTATTGCCTTTATTGCCGCTGGCCACCATGCCACCGAGCGCTACGGAGTGCAGGCGCTCGGGGAGTATCTGGCGGACCACTTTGGGCTCACACATCAGTTTATTGATGTTGATAACCCGGTGTAGACCTCTCAGTCTTCAGGCGCAACCCGGCAGGCAAGTCATATTGAGAGTTGAGAGCCGGGTGTTATATATAACCAGCCTGGAATTACTTCTGCTGTTGCTCAGTATCCACCGGTTCTGATGATACACCGCTGGCCTCTTCTGGTTCTGGCTGCGGGTTCTGCCGGTCCAGCTCATCCCGGGCCACTTCCTGGCTTGCTTCCTGTGCTGCACTGGCGTCGCTGACAGGCTGTCGGTCGAGGCCAAACTCTTCATTGAGCATGCCTTTTTCTTCAGGTGAAGACTTGGGGGCGTAATCCAGTGGCTGGCTGATGCTGGCCAGATGAGGGGGGATTTCGGCGTCATCACCCACGCCGCGGATTTCATCCAGTAATACAGGACCCTGACCCTGGCAGAGTGTGGCTGCGCCGGTGGCCAGATGGGCGTGAACATCGCGGTAGCTGTCGGTCAGGTTATTCAGCAGCTTGGCGGTTTTGGTGAAATGCTCGACCACCTCGTCTTCGTAGGCGCGCTTGTCCTGTAGAACCTGGTCCAGCTTGCGCTCGGCCTCGCGGTATTTGGTGTTGGCTTCCGACGAGCGGCGGCCGATCAGCAGGCCGATAAACAAACCTGCAATGAGGACGACGACGGCTGAAATAAGTAGAACGGTCAGGCTGTACACAGCAGATGCTCCTTTGCGGCTGCATGTTCGGGGGGGCAGTATACCCGAATCAGGACTGGACTGAACTACTCCCTTGGTCGAGTTAAAGGTCGGGTTGACTATCAAAAAGGTGTAGTCAGGTAATACACGGGTAATTGCCTTGTTTGCAGGGGCTGGGTAAAGTGGCCGCTTTTACCCGCCGACCCCGGCACCTGCGAGCCAGTATATTGAGTTCAGCAACAAGTACACCCTTAAATACACCCCTGCAACGCTATCAGGCTGATCTTCAGCGCGAGGGCTTTGTCCGTGATGCAGCGCAGGAGAATGCCGTTCACAAATTACAGGATTTGTATGAGCGTTTGCTCATGCGACGGGCGCAGCATGCTGGCATGTTGCGCCAGTTCTGGCGGCAGCTGCGATCACAGCCGGTGCCGCCAGAGGTGGGGCTGTATTTTTGGGGTGGGGTGGGCCGGGGCAAAACCTATCTTGTTGATACCTTTTACGATTGCCTGCCATTCGACGATAAGATGCGGATACATTTTCACCGTTTTATGCAGCGGGTTCACGCTGAGCTGAAACAGCTTGAAGGTGAGAAAAATCCACTGGAACTGGTGGCTGAGCGCCTAAGGGCTGAGGTCAGTGTAATTTGTTTTGATGAGTTTTTTGTCACTGATATTGCCGATGCAATGATACTTGGTGGCTTAATGGAGGCCTTGTTTGCGCGCGGTGTTTCGCTGGTGGCAACGTCTAATATCGTACCCTCAAAACTCTATGAAAATGGCTTGCAGCGCCAGCGGTTTTTGCCCGCAATTGCCCTGCTTGAGCGTTACACCGAGGTGGTCAATGTCGATGCGGGTGTGGATTACCGCCTGCGCACCCTGCAGCAGGCCGAACTCTATCATTATCCTCTTGATGAAGCTGCTAACGAGAGCCTGCGCAGCAGCTTTGAACAGCTGGTTACTGAACCTGGAAAACACTGGGAACGTATTGAGATCAACGGGCGCTATATTACCTGCCGCTGTCTGGCCAATGCAGTGGCCTGGTTTGACTTCGCCGAGCTTTGCGATGGGCCGCGTTCCCAAAATGATTACATCGAGCTGGCGCGGGAGTTTCATACTGTGTTGTTGTCAGGTGTGCCGGTTCTGGGGGTAGCCAACGACGATGCCGCCCGCCGGTTTGTTAATCTGATTGATGAATTTTATGACCGCGGCGTCAAGCTGGTTATAGCTGCAGAGCGACCTCTGCTGGAGCTTTATCAGGGGGGGCGCCTGGAATTTGAGTTTCAGCGCACCGTATCACGTTTGCAGGAAATGCAGTCGCTGGACTATCTGACGCAGGAGCACAGGCCGTAGCCGGGTGTCTTGTCGGTGCTGGCTATATATTTGGCCGACTGGCGGTGTCCAATATAAAGGTGTCCGGCATGAAAAGTGGGAAAAGTGTCGGCGTGGCCAATTTTCTTTTGGTTGCTCGCTTGAAATGCCCCAATGGTTTAAGTAGTATTCGCGCTCTTGAAATTGGAGTCCTCCAAGAGGCAGTCATTGATGAAAACTTTTAGTGCGAAAGCTGAAGACGTCAGCCGCGACTGGTACATCGTCGATGCGTCTGACAAGACGCTGGGGCGTCTGGCAAGCGAGATTGCGCACCGCCTGCGCGGCAAGCACAAGCCTGAATACACGCCACACGTGGATACCGGTGACTACATTGTAGTGGTCAATGCCGAGAAAATTCGTGTGACCGGTAACAAAACAAAGGACAAGATGTACCACCACCACACAGGTTATCCGGGTGGTTTGAAATCGATCTCCTTTGAAAAGCTGATCGACAAGGCACCTGAGCGTGTTTTGCAAGGTGCAGTTAAGGGAATGTTGCCGCGCAATCCACTGGGTCGTGCCATGTTTAAAAAACTTAAAGTCTATGCGGGCACTGAGCATCCTCACGCTGCACAACAACCGCAAGTACTGAATATCTAACGGAATCCATCAATTATGTCAGTTAGCCAATACTACGGAACCGGACGTCGCAAGACATCCACTGCCCGTGTATTCCTGCAAAATGGTGCGGGTAATATCACGGTAAACAAGCGCCCTCTCGATCAGTACTTTGGTCGTGAAGTGGCTCGTATGATCGTACGCCAGCCGCTGGAACTTGTTGATCTGACAGATAAATTTGACATCAATGTAACCGTTGCAGGCGGTGGTGGTTTTGGTCAGGCCGGCGCTATTCGCCACGGTATTACCCGCGCCCTGATGGAGTATGACGAGTCGCTGCGCGGCTCTCTGCGTGCCGCTGGTTATGTCACCCGCGATGCACGTGAGGTTGAGCGCAAGAAGGTGGGTCTGCGCAAGGCGCGCAAGCGTCCACAGTACTCCAAACGCTGATCGGTTTTCCGGTTTGTCGCTTCACTACTGCTGGGGCGAATCCGGACGGTTATCTGAAATGCCTCATTTCCGGAAGGAGGTGGGGTATTTTTTTGTCTGTAAAGCTCTGTCTATACCCTCTTTGGAGCGGGTTGTCTGCCTACAAAAGGACATGTCGGGCAGGGGGGTGCTCCTTGTCACAAAGCGCTAAAATCTCTATTATCTGCTGCATTTCGCAACGCGGTCCCGGTAATTCTGGCAGCTTCTGTCAGCAGACCGAAATACAAGGGAGAAAACAATGAGTAGCGATAACGTTAATACCGGCAGAAGATACTTTCTGACGGCCGTTACCAGCGTTGTCGGCGTAGCCGGCGCGGTGGGAATCGCAGTGCCCTTTCTGGGATCCTGGAACCCCTCTGCCAAGGCCAAGGCGGCAGGTGCGCCGGCCAAGGCTGATATCGGCAAGCTGGAGCCGGGTCAGATGGTGGTGGTTGAGTGGCGTGGCCAGCCGGTTTATATCGTTCGCAGAACTCCCCAAATGCTGGAGAACCTGCCAAAGCTGGATGATCAGCTGAAGGATCCCGTTTCTGAAATCTCTGTACAACCCGATTACATCAGTGGTGAAGCCCGCGCCATCCGGCCAGAAATCTTTGTGGCGGTGGGTATCTGTACCCATCTTGGTTGCGCGCCCAAATTTCGTCCTGAAGTGGGTGCTGCTGACCTTGGGGGTGATGAGTGGCTGGGTGGTTTTTTCTGTCCCTGTCACGGCTCCAAATTTGATCTTTCCGGGCGCGTTTACAAAGGTGTGCCAGCTTCAAGTAATCTGGTGATCCCGCCTTATTCGTATGAGAGCGAGAACGTGGTGATAATTGGTGTGGATACGGAGGCTACCTGATGACTAATATGTTGATAGGACTGCGGGACTGGGTGGATGAGCGTCTGCCGATCATGCGCGCGTGGAACACCCACATGGCCAAGTATTACGCGCCCAAAAACTTTAACTGGTGGTACTTTTTCGGCGTACTTTCTCTGGTGGTGCTGGTCAACCAGTTGTTGACCGGTATCTGGTTGACGATGAGCTTCAACCCCAGTGCCGAGGGTGCTTTTGCCTCCGTTGAGTACATCATGCGCGATGTCGATTACGGCTGGATTCTTCGCTACATGCACTCCACTGGTGCTTCGTTCTTTTTTATTGTGGTTTATCTGCACATGTTCCGGGCCTTCCTTTACGGCTCCTATAAAAAACCGCGGGAGCTGATCTGGATCTTTGGCATGCTGATTTTTGTCGTGCTGATGGCCGAGGCCTTCGTCGGTTATGTACTGCCTTGGGGGCAGATGTCCTACTGGGGCGCACAGGTGATTATTTCACTGTTCGGTGCTATTCCGGTCGTGGGTGAGGATCTGGTGACCTGGATTCGCGGCGACTTTCTGATCTCAGGTATTACCCTCAACCGCTTCTTTGCACTACATGTCGTGGCTTTACCGATCGTGCTGCTGGCGCTGGTGGTGTTGCACCTGCTGGCCTTGCACGAAGTGGGTTCCAATAACCCTGACGGTGTGGAAATCAAGAAAAATAAAGGTCCCGATGGTATTCCTCTGGATGGCGTTGCCTTCCATCCTTACTATTCGGTACACGATTTGCAGGCCATAGCAGTATTTCTGTTTATTTTCTGCAGTGTGATCTTTTTCTTTCCGGAAATGGGCGGCTTCTTTCTGGAACACGCCAATTTTGAAGAGGCCAACTCGCTGAAGACCCCTGAGCATATTGCGCCCGTGTGGTACTTCACACCTTTTTATTCGGTATTGCGTGCGGTACCGGACAAGTTTTGGGGCTTTGTCATTTTTGCTGCTTCTGTGGCGATCCCCTTCCTGTTGCCCTGGTTGGATCGCAGCCCGGTTAAATCCTGGCGCTATCGCGGCAATATCACCAAGATTATGTTGTTGCTGTTTGTTGTCAGCTTCCTGATTCTCGGTGTTCTGGGCGTCAAATCACCGACACCAGCGCGGACTTTCCTGGCCCAGATCTGCTCAATCATTTACTTTGCTTTCTTCCTGACCATGCCTTTCTGGTCGAAGTTCGATACAACCAGGCCGGTGCCTGAGCGGGTAACCATGGATGGCGGTGTTGGTCTGTGGGGTTCTCTGGGTATCGCTGCCCTGATTGCTGTGCTGACCTTCCTGCCCCTAAAGGCAGTCGGCGCTGAGTCCACTCACGCCTGCGGGGCTATTGCCTGTGATGATTTTTCCGCCGATCCCGATAACAAGGCTTCACTGCAAAATGGTGCGAAGCTGTATATGAATTACTGTATGGGTTGTCATGAATTGCAGTATTCACGTTATAACCGGGTGGCCGCAGACTTGGGTATTCCCGACGATCTGATGGAAGAAAATCTGATTTTTGATCCCGATGTGAAAATCGGTTCGTTGATGACCAATGCTATGCGCGAGACTGATGCCAAGGTCTGGTTTGGTGCTACACCACCTGATTTGACATTGGTATCGCGTGCCCGGCAACCGGAATGGCTGTATACCTATCTACGCAATTTCTACAGGGATGACAGCCGTCCCTGGGGTGTTAACAATCGTGTTTTCAAAGATGTTGGCATGCCCAATGTGATGGAAGAACTGCAAGGTATGCAGGAATGTGCCCTGGGCCCGGCTGAACACGATGCCAAAGTCGATCCGCTGACGGGTGAGGGAATTATGGAAGTGCCTTGTGGCCGGTTGGTCGTGACTGAAAAAGGCTTGTTGACAACAGATGAATTTGACAAAGCGGTCTATGATCTGACTAACTTCCTGGCGTATACAGCGGAGCCTGTTGTCAGCCAGCGCAAGTCAATCGGTGTTAAAGTGCTCCTGTTTATCTGTTTGTTCTTCGTATGTGCCTGGTTCCTGAACCGCGAATACTGGAAGGACATACATTAATTATCACCTGCGGGTGGGCTGCTGCCGGTTGCGTTTGCGCACCGGCAGCTTTTGTTTTTGGACTATCTGACTGAGGGATCCCTGGATGGGTGTTGTAGCAAAACGGTCTTCGATGACTTTCTTTTCTGACAGTAGCAGCCACTACAGTCACCGGGTCCGCATTGTGCTGGCTGAAAAAGGTGTGACTGTGGACATGGTCGAAACCGATGCCAATCATCCACCGGCGGAACTGTCTGAGCTCAATCCCTATAACACCCTGCCTACACTGGTGGACCGGGAGCTGGTACTGTATGAATCCAAGGTGATGATGGAGTACCTGGATGAGCGTTTTCCGCATCCGCCGTTGTTGCCGGTCTATCCGGTAGCTCGGGCTGAAAGTCGCCTTTATATCCACCGTATCGAGAAAGACTGGTGTACTTTGGTCGATTCGATTCAAAACTCCCGCAGTGATAATGTGGTCAAAAAGGCCATTAAGGAATTGCGTGAAGGAATCACCGCTGTTGCTCCGATTTTCAGCGAAAAGCCCTTTTTTATGAGTGATGAATTCACACTGGTAGATTGCTGTATTGCCCCCATTCTCTGGCGTTTGCCTTCTCTGGGAGTGGATATTCGTTCCAGCAAGCAGACCAAGCCCTTGCTTAATTATATGGATGCACTGTTTAGCCGGGAGTCTTTCAGAGAAAGCCTGTCTGAACAGGAGCGGGAAATGCGCCTCTAAGCGCAGGCGCCTGACTGCCCGGAGCTTGAAATAAATGACCCCCAGTCGCCCCTACATTATGCGTGCACTCTATGAGTGGATTGTAGATAATGGCTGCACACCCTATCTGCTGGTCGATGCCTCTATTCGTGGTGTGGATGTGCCCCGGCAGTATATTAAGGATGGCCAGATTGTTCTCAATATTTCACCCAATGCGGTGATTGGTCTGGATATTTCCAACGAAGTGGTGTTTTTTAATGGCCGTTTCGGTGGCGTATCAACCGATGTCATGGTGCCGGTGTCAGCGGTGATTGGTATTTATGCGCGTGAGAATGGTCAGGGTATGGTGTTTGAGGCTGAGCAGTCTCCTGATGACCCTGACGATACTCCCGACGGTGCTCCTGACAAGCCTGGTGACAAGGCCAAAGAGACTGGCAGTAAAGCCTCTCAACGTCCGGCTTTGAGAGTCGTCAAATAAGGTCGCTCACACAAACGACTCATGGACAAAAAGCAGTCGGATGTGCCAAACGACCTGACAAAAGGATTCCCGTTTCAGGAAGGGACCACCTCAAACAGGCGCACCACCCGCTGTACACCTGACAGGTTGGCAGCAACGTCAGTGATGCGTTGCGCCTCTTCCTTGCTGGCCAGGCCCATCAGATAAACCACGCCATTTTCAGTAACTACTTTGATGCGCAGGCCGGGTGTAGAGGAATTGGCCAGCAGCCAGGATTTTACTTTGGCAGTAATCCAGGTATCTGCGGTGCGGGTCATGCCGGAACTGGGTGCGGCAATTTCCAGTTCATTATAGATGCGGCGTACACCGCGGATCTCCCTCACCACATTTGAAGCCTTATCTTTGAGTTCCTGGTCAACAACCTGTCCCACCAACAGTACAAAGCCGTTGTAGCTGACGGCGCTCAAATGAGCTTTATCGAAGCGCTCATCGGCGGCCCGGATATTGACCAGCGCTTTTACCTCGACTGTTTCATCTTCAATTTGTCGCCCCATGGTGCGTTCGACCGGTTCATTTTCAATCGGATTCGATGACACGCTTGACCACATGCTGGTACAACCGCTCAGCAGCAGGCTGACAGCTATGAGAAAGGGCGCAAGAGGGTGAAAAAAAGTGTGTCTCATGTCTTATTCCGGGATTGAGCCAAAAAGATTAAAGTCGATAAATTCACAGAGATTTTGCAAAATTACGGTGGTCAGTTCCACCCGCCTGGCAGGCAAATCACCCGGAATCGGCAGGTGAATATCGGTTTCATGCAGGTGAGCGGATAAAAGCTGATCGCTGAATTTTGACAGTACAACAATATTCATGTTCCGTTCATGGGCCGTGTTCAGTGCCGCCAATAACGCATCGGCCGGTTCATCGCTGCTGATGATCAGCAAGCTGTCACCAGCGTTGCCAAGTGCGGCCAGCGGTCGTGAAAAAATTTCATGGGTGCCTTCACGGCAGGCAATGGACGCCAGTGCACCGCCATCGGCATTGAGGCTTATTGCCGGCAGAGCAGGGCGTTCGCGCTGGCTCAGCAGGTTAACACTGAATAGCTGGGCCAGAGCACTGTCTGCATTCAGGCCGCAGCTGATGACTTTACCATCGTTCAGCAATGTGTTTGTCAGTGTGGCAGCGGCAGCTTCAAGCTGCCCGACAATACTGTCAACCGCCATAACCAGGCTATCGAGTGTGTGATGGCAGTTGCGGGTAAAAATGTCGTAGTGATTCATTCGTCTATACAGTTGGTGTGCCTGTCAGGCGGTGAAGGCTCCCTGTATCCATCGAGGTGCCGGATTTGCGCCTGATTGTGGCGGCTCGAAGGCAATGACGTCAAATCGGCAGGGGTATTTTGCCCACTGTGCATGTTCCTGTAAGAAGCAGCTGGCAGCGCGTAGCAGGCGCTGTTGTTTGCTATAGCTTACTGAGGCGGCGGCACCGGCAAAGCGTGCGTTGCTGCGCTGGCGGACCTCGACAAAAACCAGATGTTCGCAGTGACGAACGATAAGATCAATTTCCCCACTGCGATAGCGCACATTGCGGGCGATCAAACGGCAGCCTCTGGCCTTGAGCCAGTGAGCGGCAAGTGCTTCATAGTGGGCGCCTGTAGACAATTGGCGGCTCCGTATTTATTGGAGCTGCCAGTATAGTCAGCGGGGCTTGAGTGTGCCGCCTTCAAAAGTGGCCGCTTGCGCTTCGCGTTCAATATGTAGCTGAGGATTCATGCTGAGCAGGCCGGTGGCGCCGCGATAGAGCGCATCCGGTCCGGCTTCCAGCTGGCTGAAATGATTTTGCAGTAAAAACGCATCGGCCCCTAGCGCGTTCAGGCGCGTGTAGCTGTCGCTGGCGGTATTGCCGGCGGCAATAGCCACTCGCAATAGAGGTTTGTTGCCCAGTAGCCAGGGCAAGTCAACCAGACGGATACCGTTCAGGTCACGGTCGCGCGTGTCAGGAATGCCATTGTAGATGGCTGAACTGGCGTAAACCGGGACATCGCCAGCGTAGTGGAAGGCCAGTAAGGGCTTCAGCGCACGGGCTTCGGCAGGGCTGCCGCTGAGTAAAAAGATGGCGTCAAAATCCATTCGTCGACGCGGTGTGAATTTAATATCGCTGGCCAGCATGGAGCGCAGTTTGTCCGCTCGCTGTTTGCTCGCATTCAGGCCCAGTATCTGGGTGATACTATCGGAATAGCTTTTGGGACTGCTGTAGCGGTCAGTACTGATAATTTGTCCGCCGAGCGCTTGCCATTGCTCGCTCAGGGCGGCGCTCATTTTGTCGCCCCAGTTGCCCTGTGGTTGCAACACGATGATGCGTCGTACGCCCTGGCCATAGGCCAGACGGCTCAGTGTGCGGATATCATCTTCCGGTGCCAGTGCCATCTGCACCAGCGCTGTAGCGGCGGGGACTGGTGATTGGTCTGTGCGGTTGAGTGTTAATACCGGAACAGGGCGTTCGGTCAGTGTGCCCAGCTCGGTGACAGCCTCTTTGGCCAGTGGACCCACCACTATGGTGGCACCACGTTCGATAGCGCTGTGGTAGGCTGCGGTGGCGCTGTCATAAGCATTGCTATCCAGAACCATCAATTCACTGCCTGCCTGATCCGCTTTGCCGTTGCTGTACCAGGCTGCGAGGTAGCCATCGCGCACAGCCTGGGCAGCTGGTGCCAGGCGACCGCTCAGGGGGAGCAGCAGGGCCACCTTGTTGGCAGCGTGAGCGGGCTTTTGCAGTAGTGCATCAAGCCCACCGGGTAGTGTGGCAGCAGCGGGATGGGTCGGGTTCTGCTCGCGCCAGGCTGTGAGCTTGTTGCGTAAGTGTTCGCGGCTGCTGTTTTGGGTACTGATGCGGGCCAGTTGCAGCCAGCCTTCCCAGTTGGGATCGCTGCCAGGGCTGCTGTTGAGTTTGTCTGTATCCAGGTGAGCCAGGTCCCGCCAGATACTGCGGCGCAAAGCCTGGGCGTTGGGGTGGTTGGGCTGCTCACTCAGCTGTTGGCTGCCCAGCCTAGCACTGCCGAGGTAATCACCACTGATATTGGCCATATAGCGTTGCAGATTAAGGATCATATTGTGCAGCGCCGGTGGCAGATTGGCCCGGGGTTGATCTGCAAGTTGCCGGTTGGCTGCGTCGATATTGCCCTGCAGAAACAGAATGCGTGCCTGTAAATAGTCCCGGTAGGTGCGATCATTGTCATTCAGGGGCATCTCAATAGCTGCCAGAATACGTTCGGCTGTCGGCCAGTTAAAGGTGGCCAGAGCCTGTTCGGCCTGCTGGAACTGGGCGGCATGGATACTGGGTGGCAGCTCATAACTTGAACTTTCGGCGGGTTTGCTGTCGTTGTCCGGGTGTTCTGAAACAGCATCATGTCCGCTGATGCCGGTGCTGCGCTCGGGGCTTGATCCGCAGGCGCCAAGCAGCACCGTCGCTGCCAGTAGCGTACTGAGAAGGTAAGCGCAAGGGCTTGTTTGTCTGTCTGTCATGCTATTCTGCCAGTGTTGTTTATTAAGGCCGGTACTGCACCGGTATGAGCCAAAATGCGAGTAATCGCGCCAGCTATTATAAGGGTAGAAGGCCGTAGTGGAATCGGGACTATTTGTAGTTGCCACACCAATTGGCAATTTGGGGGATATTTCGGCGCGGGCGCTGGAGGTGTTGGCCAATGTTGAACTGATAGCTGCGGAGGATACCAGGCATACGGCATCTTTGTTGCGTCAGTACGGTATTGACTGCCCTATGCTGGCCTATCATGAGCATGTCGGTCAGCGATCAGGTGAGCGCATTATGGCTCTGCTGGCCGATGGCGCCTCGGTTGCGCTGGTCTGTGATGCTGGTACACCGCTTATTTCTGACCCCGGTTATCGTCTGGTGCGGCAGGCGCAGGTGGCTGGTTATCGGGTGGTTCCATTGCCGGGAGCCTGCGCGGCCATTGCCGCCCTCAGTGTCTGCGGCTTGCCGACCAACCGCTTTTTGTTTGAAGGCTTTCTGCCGTCTAAGGCAGGCCCCCGTCAGAAGCAATTGCAGATTCTGGCTGACAGAGAGGAGACGCTGATCTTCTACGAAGCGCCTCACCGGATAGTGGATTGCCTGCGTGATATGGCCCTGATATTAGGCGGTGAGCGTGAGGCGGTGCTGGCCAGGGAGATGACCAAGGCCTTTGAAACCCTGCGGCGGGCACCGCTGGCACAACTGCTGGCATTTGTGGAGAGCGACAGTAATCAGCAGCGAGGGGAAATTGTATTGTTGATCAGTGGAGCGCCGCCGCGACAGCAGTGTCTGGATGCAGATACTGCCCGTTTATTACTGCGATTGGCGCAGGAATTGCCAGGCAGGCGGGCTGCGGCCGTGGTAGCTGATTTGACGGGTCTGCGCAAAAAAGTGCTTTATCAATACCTGCTTGATCAAACCTGAGTCAATATGACCTGACCCGGGGCTTGCCAGCACCGGGTCTGCCCGGTAGTCTTGCCGCCGAGCTGGTCAGGCGATCGCTCCGTTGATATCTGTATCTGGCGGGGAGGAAAGTCCGGGCTCCACAGGGCAGAGTGCCAGGTAACACCTGGGGGGCGTGAGCCTACGGAAAGTGCAACAGAAAGAATACCGCCGATTGCATTCGTGTGATCAGGTAAGGGTGAAATGGTGCGGTAAGAGCGCACCGCACGACTGGCAACAGGCGTGGCGATGGTAAACCCCACTCGGAGCAAGACCAAATAGGAACCCTTAAGCTGTGGCCCGCAGCGGGTTCGGGTAGGTCGCTACAGGCAGGCGGTGACGCCGGTCGCAGATGAATGATCGTCCACGACAGAACCCGGCTTATCGACCAGCTCGCTTTTTCCTCTTTTATTCAAGAGCCGACCTCTTGAATCCGACCCCGCTTCAAAATTTGTTTATATCAAATCCTGATGCTTTGCCTTTCCCAAAGAGCAAAACAAACTTTAACTTAAAGTGAATTCTCAACACCTGTCTTTAGCCACATGTTTTGTGTGATTTTTTGTTTTAAATAACGCTTAAGAAGTGGCTTTCCGAAAACTTAAGATAGTTCTAATTTACTGAAATTAAAACATTTTTTTCAAAATCCCGGCTTGACACTTTTGTTTGGCCAGACCTATAGTGTCGCCAAGTGGGAATAAGTGGAGATATCTGGTTTTTTGTGGGTTAAAAGGCCAGGTCAGCGGAGACAATAACGTGTTTCGCGGAGTGCAGCACATCAATATGGATGCGAAGGGGCGGTTGGCCATGCCGGCACGCCAGCGCGAGCCGTTGTTGCAGCAGTGTGCGGGTCAAATAGTTGTCACTATTGATACCCAGACGCGTTGTCTGGTGATCTACCCCCTGCCCGAGTGGGAGCGTGTCGAGAGGGATATCCAGCAGTTGCCAACGCTTAATCAGGACATCAAGCGTTTTCAGCGCCTGGTACTGGGTTATGCCACGGATGTGGAGCTCGATAGTAATGGCCGCATGCTGTTGCCCCAGCCGCTGCGAGACTACGCGCAGTTGGAAAAAAAACTTGTTCTGGTGGGGCAAGGCAACAAGCTTGAACTCTGGTCCGAGACGCTGTGGCTGGCCGAGCGTGAGCAGGCGCTGCAGGCATCCGGACTTGATGGGGAGTTGCCTGCTGAACTGATGTCGCTGAGGCTGTAATGGAAGCTGCAATGAATCAGCTTTCGCAGCCTGCCTGTCAGGAGTGTGGGGCAGCGGGCGGGTACGCTATTAAAGAAAAGTTATATAGCGAAATGGGACGTGATATGCATCAGACGGTGTTGCTACACGAAGCAGTGGATGCTCTGGTGACAAGGACCGGTGGCTTCTATGTGGATGGCACCTTTGGTCGTGGTGGGCACAGTCGTGCCATTCTTGAACGCCTCGATCATAGCGGCCGTCTGCTGGCTGTGGATAAAGATCCGGCGGCGGCTGATGTGGCTCGACAGCTTGTGGCCAGCGAGACGCGTTTTGGCTTTTATCACGGCTCTTTTGCCGAGCTGCCCGCCGAGCTGAACCGGCAGGGTATCGATACTGTCGATGGTTTGTTACTCGATCTGGGTGTGTCCAGTCCCCAGCTGGATCAGGCTGAGCGTGGTTTCAGTTTTCAAAATGATGGCCCGCTGGACATGCGTATGAATACTGCTGTTGGCGAAACAGCTGCCCAGTGGCTGGCGCGGGCGCAGGAGTCTGAGATAGCCGACGTGCTTTATCACTATGGTGAAGAACGCTTCTCCCGCCGTATTGCCCGGGCCATTGTTGAGCAGCGCACCATCGAACCCATTCTCAGTACAGCCCGTTTATCAAAGGTGGTCAGCGAGGCTAACCCCCGCTGGGAAAAACACAAGCATCCGGCCACTCGTGCCTTTCAGGGTATACGCATTCATATCAATCGCGAGCTGGATGATTTGCAGGATCTGCTCGATAGCGCACTTGGTTTGCTGCGCGTTGGTGGTCGCCTGGTGGTGATCAGTTTTCACTCGCTGGAAGATCGTATAGTCAAGCGGTTTATGCGTGATGCCAGTCGTGGCGATGCGCTGCCGCCGGGTGTGCCGGTACTTGATTGTGCTCTCAATCGGCGCCTTCGGCTGGTTGGCAAGGCGGTGCGTGCGAATACGGCTGAAGTGGATGCCAATGTGCGTGCACGTAGTGCCATTATGCGTGTTGCGGAGAAGCTGGCCTGATGGCAGTGCGGCAACAGGCTCAAAATGCAGCGGCATCAGGGGCTGCGCGTGTATTGGTAATTGCTTTACTGGCGGCGGTGGTTGCCTCTGCCTTTATGGTGATTCACTCCTCGCATATTTGTCGGCAGCTTTATGCCTCTTTGCAAACGCTGGAGGCCGATCAATGGTATTTGCAGGAAGACTACAGCCGCCTGCTGCTTGAGCAAAGCACCTGGGCCTCCCACTATCGGGTGGAAAAAGTTGCCACTGACAAACTGAATATGCACTCACCTGCGGTGGCTGAGCTTAAAGTGGTGAGGCCATGAACAAGTCTGTGGCTGATGTTGGTACTCCCTGGCGCTTTTATATAGTTATTGCTGCTTTGCTGATACTGCTGACATTGTTAGTGGGGCGTGTGCTTTCACTGCAAGTGCTCAATACGGATCGCGGCCGTGAGTTTTTGCAAAATCAAGGGGATATCCGCTCTGTGCGCACAGCGGAAATTCCCGCTTATCGCGGTGTGATTACTGATCGGCGCGGTGAACCGCTGGCTGTGAGTACGCCTGTTATTTCTATCTGGGCGGACCCGGTTCAGCTGGTTGAGTCCAAACGCTTGCCGGAACTGGCGCGGGCGCTTGAAATATCCACCGATGAATTGGTGCAGCGTTTGTCCCAGTATGAGGGCAAACGCTTTATGTATTTGTCGCGCCACCGGATGCCAACTGAGGCGCGTGCCATTCTCGCTCATAAAATCCGTGGTGTTTATGGTGAGCGGGAGTATCAGCGCTTTTATCCTGCCGGTGAGGTGGCTGCACAGCTGGTTGGCATAACCAATGTTGATGACAAGGGTATTGCCGGGCTGGAGCTGTCTTACGATGAATGGTTGCGGGGCGTGCCCGGCAAGAAGCAATACATCAAGGATCTGCACGGTGAGGCTGTTCGTGATATTGGCGTGCTGACACCAGCCCGTCCGGGGCGGGATCTGCGTCTGAGTATCGATTTGCGACTACAGTACCTGCAGCATCAGGAATTGCAGCGGGCGATCGTGCAAACCGGTGCTGATTCCGGCTCCATTGTCACTCTGGATGCGCACACCGGGGAAGTGCTGGCGATGGTCAATCACCCGGTCTACAACCCCAATAGCCGCAAGAATTTCAAGGCGGGCAGTATTCGCAACCGGGCAATGACCGACGAGTACGAGCCCGGTTCCACCATGAAGCCTCTGACCCTGGTGGCGGCACTGGAAAGTGGGCGTTACTCCATAGATACCGTGATTGATACCTCGCCAGGGCGTATCAGGGTGGGTTCCAAGGTGCTGCCCGATCCGCGTAACTACGGTGAAATTACCCTGTCACGGGTGATTGAAAAGTCCAGCCAGGTAGGTGTGACCAAGGTGGCTTTGGCTATTGGACATCAGCCTATTTGGAATGTATTTCAGCGCCTGGGTGTGGGCCAGCCGGTCGGTACCGGCTTTCCTGGTGAGAGCGCGGGTTTACTGCCTTCGCGTCCAAAATGGCGCACGATTGAAGAGGTTACTCTGGCTTTTGGTTATGGTCTGACGGTCACCCCGTTGCAATTGGCACGCGCATATACGGCTTTTGCCAACGATGGCGTGTTGCTGCCGGTGTCCCTGCTGGCGCTGGATGAAAATGAGCAGCCAGATGGTGAGCAGGTGCTGTCCCCGGGTGTGGCCGATCAGGTATTGAGAGTGCTTAATCGTGTGACTGGTGAACACGGTACTGCCCGCCGGGCAAGAATTGTCGGCTATGAGGTAGGGGGCAAAACAGGAACGGCCCGCCAGGTTGGTCCCGGCGGGTACCTTGAAGACAAGCATCGGGCCTGGTTTGCCGGTGTGGCGCCGACGGATCATCCGCGCATTGTGACAGTGGTGTTGCTCAATGGCCCCAAGGGTGAAAATCACGGAGGTGGTGCGGTGGCAGCACCGGTATTTTCACGGGTTGCTCAGGGTGCGCTGCGTTTGTTAAATGTGCCGCCAGAAGCTGCGATTGCCGCTCATTTTTCGGTCAAGCCCAAAGGTGCCACCTGATGAATGCGCTTGCACTGACATTGCACAAGGCAGGTCTGTCGCATCTGATGGGCAGGACAGTGGTGCCGGATGTCATTATTTCCGGCTTGACTCTGGACAGTCGCCGTGTGCAGGCGGGTGATCTCTTTTTGGCACTGGCCGGTGAGGTTTATGACGGCCGCCATTTTATTGAGCAGGCGGTGGCCAATGGTGCAGTGGCGATAGCTGCCGAAGCGCCGGTGCATGGTTTTGTGGATGCCTTGCCGGTGCCTTTGCTGGAAGTGCCCGGGTTATTGCAGGATGTTGGCCGTATCGCTGCCCGCTTTTACGCCGAACCCAGTCGTCATATGCAGCTTGTCGGTGTTACCGGTACCAACGGTAAAACCACTACAGTGCGCTTGATTGCGCAGCTGTTGCGAAAACTTGGCAGGGCTTGTGGCACGATTGGAACATTGGGTGCAAGTCTGGATGAGCGTATTGTCAGTGCGCGCAATACCACGCCCGATGCACCGGGTTTACAGCGCCAGCTGGCCGACTGGCGCGATCAGTCTGTCACGCATGTGGCGATGGAAGTGTCCTCTCATGCGCTTGTGCAGGGGCGTGTCAACGGTATTCATTTTGACACGGCTGTCTTTACGAATCTGTCGCGGGACCACCTGGATTATCACGGTGATATGGAAACCTACGCCCGCGCCAAAATGCGCCTGTTTGCCTGTGAAGGTTTAGGCCATGCGCTGATTAATGCCGATGATGACTGTGCTGATCTGCTACTGGCTCATGCGCGGATGTGCGGTTGCAGTGACGTTTTAACTTACTCCCTGCGCTCGACAGATGCAGACATCCGTGTACGCGGGCTCACTTACAGTGCTCGCGGCGCCAGTGGTCGTATTGCAACACCTTGGGGAGACGGCTTGTTTGAATCGCCTTTGTCGGGTGATTTCAACGTATCGAATTTGGCGGCTGCGATTGCCTGTATCGTGCTTGATGGTGTGCCGCTGGCTGATGTGCTGGCTGTT
The DNA here is from genome assembly GCA_047974765.1 of Parahaliea sp. GTDB lineage: Bacteria > Pseudomonadota > Gammaproteobacteria > Pseudomonadales > Halieaceae > JBKECP01. The sequence continues at coordinate 147,295 of JBKECP010000019.1, forward strand.
GTGCCTTCGCTGGAAGCAGTGCCGGGGCGCCTGCAAAGTGTGCCCAATAATCTGGGCATTCAGGTGTTGGTTGACTATGCCCATACACCGGATGCATTAGCGCAGGTGTTGCGAGCCATTCGACCCAGTGTGAGCGGGTCGCTAATTACCGTGTTTGGCTGTGGTGGTGACCGTGATCCGGGCAAGCGGGCGATAATGGGCCGGATGGCCTGTGAAGGCTCTGATCGGGTAATTGTCACCAGTGATAATCCGCGCACTGAAAATCCCCGGGCTATTGCCGATAATATTGCCGCTGGCTGTACGGGTGATTTTGAGCTGGAAGTGGACCGTGCCCTGGCTATCGGGCGAGCTATCGCTGAGGCTGGCGAAGGTGACTGCGTGTTAATTGCCGGCAAGGGGCATGAAGACTATCAGATTGTTGAAGAGCAGCGTCTGCACTTCAGCGACTTTGAACAGGCGCAGATGGCGTTGGCCGGGAGGGCTCGCCGATGATGCGCGACTTCCGGTTGTCAGAGCTGGCCCCCGCCCTGCGGGCCAGGCAGGTGGGTAAGGATGTGATAATTGCCGGCGTGAGCACCGATAGCCGCCAGCATCTTTCTGGTGGTCTCTTTGTTGCGCTTGAGGGCGAACACTTCGACGGTCATAACTATGTTAATGCTGCTGTTGATGCCGGTGCTGTTGCCGCTCTTGTCCGTCGGCAGATCGATTGTGTATTGCCGCAGCTGGTAGTTGAAAATACACAGCAGGCACTTGGACGACTCGGTGCCTTTAACCGCAGGGACTTTTCGGGGCGGATAGTTGCCATTACTGGCAGCAATGGTAAGACCACGGCCAAAAACCTGATCAGTGCAGTGCTGTCCTGCAAGGGCAAAACACTGGCAACAGCGGGCAATTTCAATAATGAAATAGGTTTGCCGCTGACACTGCTGCGTCTGCAAAAAGGTCATCAGTTTGCTGTACTGGAGATGGGCGCCGCCAGGGCGGGTGATATTGCCTGGTTAAGCAGTCTGGCGCGCCCCGATGTGGCCGTGTTGCTCAATGCCATGCCAGCGCATTTACAGGGTTTTGGTTCAGTATCTGAGGTGGCCAGCGCCAAGGCAGAGATTTATGACAGTCTGGGTGAGGGTGGTATTGCCATCATCAATGCGGATCAAACCTTTGCCAGGCACTGGCGCAGTCGCGCCCGCAAAGCGGTGGTTCTCGATTACGGTATTGAGCAGCCCGCAGCTATTCGTGCAACACATATCAGTATTCGCGGTAGTGCAGGTATGTCTTTTGTGGCCAGCACGCCAGCAGGTGATATCCCCGTCGCCCTCAAATTGCCCGGTTTGCACAATATTTCCAATGCACTGGCCGCTATCGCTGTTGGTATTGCCTGTGATGTGTCACTGGCGGATATCAGTGCGGCTCTGGCTTCGGTTGATCCGGAGCCAGGTCGGTTGTCAGTGTCCTGTGGTGTTGGCGGTTGTCAGTTGATTGATGATTGCTACAACGCCAACCCAGGCTCAGTGCGGGCAGCTATCGATTTGCTGGTGAAATGTGAAGGACAGCGCACGCTGATACTGGGTGCTATGCGAGAGCTCGGCCCTGACACGCAAACACTGCATGCTGAAATAGGTGTTTATGCGCGTGAGCAGGGTGTTCATCGGCTTTGGGGTGTTGGGCCTGAGTTAGCAGTGGCTGTTGATCGTTTTGGCGATGGCGGTCGTTATTTTGAGGATCGTGAAGCGGCTACTGCCGCCTTGCCCGGTGAATTTGGACCGGAGGACACGGTATTGATCAAGGGGTCCAGAGGTGCGGCCATGGAACAGGTGTTGCAGGCGCTGACAAGTGAGTGGACTCCGGTAAACAAGCAGGCGGAGAGCTGATTATGCTGCTATTTCTGGCGGAATATCTGACGCAGTATCACAGCGCTTTTCAGGTTTTTTCCTATCTGACTTTGAGGGGCATTCTGGCAGCGGGTACTGCGCTGGCCATTTCCCTGCTGGTTGGCCCGGTAATGATCCGGCATCTGAATTACCGCCAGGTTGGTCAGGCCGTGCGCAAGGATGGCCCTGAATCACACCTGTCCAAGTCTGGTACGCCAACCATGGGTGGCGCACTGATTCTGGTGGCGATTGCCATCAGCAGTATTTTGTGGGCAGATTTACGCAACCCCTATATCTGGATTTCTCTGCTGGTGACAGCTGTTTTTGGCCTGGTTGGCTGGGTTGATGATTATCGCAAAGTCATTGAGAAGGATTCGCGGGGTCTGCCCGCCCGCTGGAAGTATTTCTGGCAGTCTATTGCTGGTCTGACAGCGGCACTCTATCTCTATCTGGCCTTTGATACACAGGTTACGACAGAGCTCTATATTCCCTTTGTGAAGGATTTTGCCTGGAATATGGGGCCGCTGTTTGTCCTGTTGACCTATTTTGTGATTGTCGGCTCCAGTAATGCCGTCAATCTGACCGATGGTTTGGATGGTCTGGCTATCCTGCCAACAGTGATGGTGGGTACCGCCCTCGGCCTGATCGCCTATCTGACAGGCCATATCGACTTCGCACGTTATCTGCACATTCCCTATGTGGCTGGCAGTGGTGAGCTGGCTGTATTTTGCGGCGCCATCGCGGGTGCCGGGCTGGGTTTTTTGTGGTTCAACACTTACCCGGCCCAGGTGTTTATGGGTGATGTGGGCGCACTGGCGCTGGGGGCGGCGCTGGGTACTGTGGCGGTGATCACCCGCCATGAAATCGTATTTTTTATTATGGGCGGTATTTTTGTGCTCGAAACCGTATCGGTCATTTTGCAGGTCGCTTCGTTCAAATTGACCGGTAAGCGTTTGTTCAGAATGGCGCCGATTCACCACCATTTTGAACTCAAGGGCTGGCCTGAACCAAGGGTCATTGTGCGCTTCTGGATTATTACGGTGATGCTGGTGCTGTTTGGGCTGGCAACACTGAAGTTGCGTTGACGGATTACAGGAGCGATAGCAACAGTGAAGCAGGGTGTGATAGCAAGCAGTGATAACCGGGTTGTTTATGGCCTGGGCGTTACCGGTTTGTCCTGTGCCCGTCACCTGCACTGGCTGGGACATCGCTTCTGTGTCGTCGATACCCGTGCCGAGCCGCCGGGTCTTGAAGTGTTGCGCCAGGAAATGCCAGAGGTTGGTGTATTCACGGGTGAGATACCGCTGTCTGTGCTTGAAAGTGCTTCTGAACTGATAGTCAGTCCCGGTATCGGACTGGAAGATGAATACGTCCAGGCGGCGGTGGCCGCCGGTGTCACAGTGCGCGGTGATATAGACCTGTTTATTGAGCAGGCTGATGCACCGGTGATTGGTATTACCGGCTCTAATGCCAAGTCCACCGTCACCGAGCTGGTTGGTGCAATGGCGAAAGAGGCCGGACTGAACGTGGGTGTTGGCGGCAATCTTGGTACACCCGCACTGCTGTTGCTTGACGAGGGGCGTGAACTTTATGTGCTGGAGCTTTCCAGCTTTCAGCTGGAACGGGCTGGCGCATTGAATCTGGCAGTGGCGACAGTGCTCAATGTCAGCCCTGATCACCTTGATCGCCACGGTAATATGCAGCGCTATCATCAGGCCAAACACCGGATTTTCCGTGGCTGTCACAAGGCTGTGGTCAATCGTGATGATTCGCTGACACAGCCGCCACTGACAGATGATGTTGAATTTATCAGCTGGCGTATGAAAGAACCGGAATTGAACGGTTTTGGGTTGCGCGAAGTGGAGGGTCGCAATTTTCTGGTGCAAGGTTTTGACACGCTGATAGCGGTTGATGACCTGCCATTGGCCGGTCGTCACAATGTGGCCAATGTGCTTGCCGCCCTGGCGCTGGGTTATGGGGTGGGCCTGCCAATGCCCGCCATGCTGGCGGCGATACGCCATTTTCGCGGCCTGCCTCACCGCTGTCAGCGGGTGGCCACCGTTGATGATGTGCATTATGTCAACGATTCCAAGGGTACCAATGTTGGTGCTACAGAAGCTGCGCTAAACGGTATTGGTGGTGAGCGGGATGTTGTATTGATTGCCGGCGGCCAGGCCAAGGGAGCTGATTTTCGGGTGTTACACCAGGCTGTTGGTCGTCACTGCCATCATGTGTTGGTGATGGGTGAGGCCGCCGCTGTGCTGACGCAGGTGCTGGCTGAGATTGTCACCGTCAGCACAGTGGCCTGTATGGGTGAGGCAGTTGAGCGCGCAGCGGCACTGGCTAACAGGGGCGACACCGTTTTGTTGTCACCGGCCTGTGCCAGCTTTGATATGTTCAAGGGTTACGCCGATCGTGGTGAGCATTTTGTGGCTGCGGTAAATGCGCTGGGAGATAAGGTATGAGCCGCTCTACGCAGGCATCTGTCGGTCTGTTGCGCTGGCCTTCGACGGATGGCCCGTTGATACTGCTCGGGTTATGCCTGCTGCTGATTGGTCTGATAGCCATTACCTCGGCGTCTATTGAGTATGCTGACTGGACCCAGCATGACCCCTGGCACCATGCCATGCGACATCTTGTTTATATTGTGTTGGCACTATTGGCTGCGACAGTGGTTTATCGTTTGCCGCTACATATCTGGAAGCATTTTGACTGGATCTGGCTGTTTGCTGCGCTGATCCTGCTGACAGTGGTTTTACTGCCTGGTATCGGTAAGGATGTGAATGGCAGCCAGCGCTGGTTGCCGATTGGTCCTCTCAGTCTGCAACCGTCAGAGTTTGCCAAGCTGGCGGTATTGATTTATCTGGCCGGTTATCTGGTACGCCAGGAAGAGGCTGTGCGCACGCAGTGGCAGGGCTTTTTACGGCCGATGCTGGTGCTGGGTCTGGTTGCACTGCTACTGATGGCTGAACCTGATTTTGGGGCCACTGTTATTGTTGTCGGCAGTGCTTTTGGCATGCTCTTTCTGGCGGGTGTGCGCTTGAGTAATTTTCTGGTGGTACTGGCCGCCTGTCTGGTGGGTATGGTGGCACTGGTTTTTGCCGCGCCCTATCGGGTGCAGCGTTTAACCGCTTATACCGACCCCTGGGCCGACCCTTACGGCAGTGGTTTTCAGTTGATACAGTCTCTGATTGCCTTTGGCCGTGGCGGCTGGTCCGGTGTTGGTCTTGGCAACAGCGTACAAAAACTTTTCTACTTGCCAGAGGCGCATACTGACTTTGTTTTTTCCATCTGGGCTGAAGAAAACGGCTTTTATGGTTCCAGCATTCTGATCGGCCTGTATGCAGCTTTAATTGGTCGTATTTTATGGGTGGGACGCAAGGCAGAACTGGCCGGTGAAAAATTTGGTGCTTATCTTTGCTACGGCATTGCTCTGGTTTTTTCCGGTCAGGCCTTTGTCAACATGGGGGTGAGTTCCGGTTTGCTGCCAACCAAGGGGCTGACGCTACCCTTTGTCAGCTATGGCGGTACCAGTTTGATTGTCTGCTGTGTGATGCTGGCGATGGTATTGCGTATTCAGCGTGATTTGCTGCTTGCCTCAGCCAAAGGGACCGGCAAGTCCGGCAGGGAAGCCGGGCAATGAGTCGACAAATGAAAATACTGGTAATGGCTGGCGGCACTGGTGGGCATATTTATCCGGCCCTTGCGGTGGCCAAAGAGCTGATGGCGCGCGGTCATCACATCGAGTGGGTTGGTGCGCGTCACGGTATGGAGTCGAAAGTGGTGCCCGCTGCCGGTATCGAGTTGCACTTTTTGTCAGTGCGTGGTGTGCGTGGCAAGCACAGACTGCAAAGCCTGTTGGGTTTGCTGCGGCTATTGTTCAGTTGTCTGCAGGCGCTGGTACTGGTTTGGCGACAGCGCCCGGACTGTGTGATGGGTATGGGCGGTTATGCTGCTGGCCCTGCCGGGCTGGCCGCCTGGCTGCTGCGCAAGCCACTGCTGATACACGAACAAAATGCTATTGCCGGTACGACCAATCGCTTGCTGGCACCACTGGCGAAGGTGGTGGCAGCCGGTTTTGCCGGAGCTTTTGGTGAGCGTGCCGGTGTGCGGGTGCTGGGCAACCCTGTGCGACAGGATTTTGTCAGTATTGCAGCCGAACAACCCTGGCAATATCAGCCTGAACGCGCTCTGCATTTGCTGGTGGTCGGTGGCAGCCTCGGTGCGCAGGCCATCAATGAAGTGTTGCCGACCATGATCAGCAAGGTGCAGACGCAAGGTGGTGGGTTGCAGGTCATTATTCGCCATCAGTCCGGTACTGCCCATGCTGAACAGGTGAGCCGGGCCTATGAACAGGCAGGTATTAATAGCAAGACAGTGACAGTACTGCCCTTTATCGATGATATGGCCGCGGCCTATGGTTGGGCTGATCTGGTGATTTGTCGCGCTGGTGCGCTGACCGTGGCTGAACTGGCGGTCAGTGGTCGTCCGGCAATTCTGATACCGCTACCCCAGGCTATCGACAATCATCAGTACTGGAATGCCCGTTCATTGAGTGATTGTGGTGGTGGCCTGTTGCTGGAGCAGAAAGATCTCAGCGCGGACAGTCTTTATCAACTGCTGTGTGGTGTCCTGGCTCAGCCGGATAAGTTGGCAGCCATGTCTGATGCTGCGCTGAAACTGGCCAAACCAGACGCTACAGCTGATGTTGCCAGCTGCTGTGAGGAGTTGTGTCATGTCTGAGCAAATGCTGTCTCACACCGCGTCCTCTACCCGCACTGTTTATCATGTACCGGAAATGCGCCGTATTCGCCATATTCATATGATTGGTGTGGGTGGCAGTGGCATGAGCGGTATCGCCGAAGTGCTTGTTAATTTGGGTTACAAGGTCAGTGGTTCTGACTTGCGAACCAGTTCGGTAACTGATCGTCTGCAGGGCATGGGTGTGATGCTGCACCTTGGTCACAGTGAGGATCATATTGGCGCTGCGGATGTGGTGGTCAGTTCCAGTGCCGTTGACGAGAGCAATCCGGAAATTGCCGCTGCCCGTCAGCGGCGTATCCCGGTTGTGCGCAGGGCCGAAATGCTGGCGGAATTAATGCGTTACCGCCACGGTATTGCTGTTGCCGGTACTCATGGCAAAACTACCACCACCAGCCTGATAGCAGCTGTTTTTGGCGACGCGGGACTCGATCCGACTTTTGTAATTGGCGGTTTGGTCAACAGTGTCGGCAGCAATGCCCAGCTTGGTGCCAGTCGTTTTTTGGTGGCTGAGGCAGATGAGAGTGATGCCTCCTTCTTGCACCTGCAACCGATGGTGGCGGTGGTGACCAATATTGAAGCTGACCATATGGAAACCTATGGTGGTGACTTTGCGGTACTGCGCCAGACATTTGTTGATTTTCTGCACAACCTGCCTTTTTACGGTCTGGCTGTACTGTGTATTGACGATTTCAATGTGGCAGATCTGCTGCCGGATATTTCGCGGCAGGTACTGACTTACGGATTTGATGACAAGGCAGATTATCGCATCAGTAATCTACAGGGAGAGGGGCTGGCCACACGCTTTTCGGTCCATCGTCCAAATGGTATGCCTACGCTGGATATTCTGCTCAACATGCCGGGTCGTCACAATGTTCTCAATGCCACCGCAGCCGTTGCCGTCGCCTCTGATGAGGGGCTTGATGACGAGGCTATTGTGCGTGGTTTGCGCAATTTTGGTGGTGTTGGTCGCCGCTTCAGCCAGATGGGAGAGCTTGCATTTAATGCAGGAAAAGCCCTGCTGGTTGATGATTATGGTCATCATCCAACAGAAGTGCGTGCAACCTTGGAGTCTGCCCGTCAAGCCTGGCCTGAGCGGCGCGTGGTGATGATCTACCAGCCTCACCGCTATTCGCGCACCCGTGACCTTTATGAAGATTTTGTCAGTGTATTGTCGCGTTGTGATGTGCTTTTACTGCTGGATGTTTATCCCGCTGGTGAAGAGGCCATTGCTGGTGCTGACAGTCGCAGCCTGGCCCGCAGTATTCGTCAGCGCGGACTGGTTGAACCTGTTTTTATTGATCAAATTGATGCTGTGGCAGATGTATTGGCAGACATTTTGCGCGATGGCGATGTGGTTATCACTCAGGGAGCGGGCAATATTGGCAGGCTCGCCCAGGATCTGAAGATGACAGGGCAGGTGAAGGGGCAAGGGGCATGAGCTGGGACAGCATCAAGTCGGGTCGGGTAGTGGTGCTTGCCGGTGGTTCCTCGGCAGAGCGCGATATTTCGTTGCAGACGGGGGCGGCGGTGCTGGCTGCTTATGAGGCACTGGACTGTGAGGTGCAGCAAGTGGACCCGGCCGATGACAACTGGCTGGCACAGCTTACTGGTGCCGGCTTTGTATTTAATGCTCTACATGGTCCTGGTGGAGAAGATGGAGTAATGCAGGGCGCATTGACCGCGCTGGGAATTCCTTATACCGGTTCAGGTGTGCTTGGCAGCGCGCTGGCTATGGATAAACAGCGCAGTAAAGAGTTGTGGCAGGGCATTGGCCTGTCTACGGGTAATTTTGAAATACTCGGTGCAGACAGTGACTGGCAGGCAGTCATTGACCGCCTAGGTAAAGTCTTCGTCAAACCCGCCTGTGAAGGCTCAAGCATCGGTATGGCTCCGGCGGCAACGGCAAAGGCCCTGGCCGATGCTTACGCCAATGCTTCCAGGTATGGGGTAACTGTGTTGGCTGAGCGTTTTATTGATGGCCCTGAATATACCATTGCCATTGTTGGCGATCGGGCGCTGCCGTCGATTCACATGCGCAGTGATAATGAATTTTACGATTATCAGGCCAAGTATCTATCCGATGATACGCGTTATTTTTGCCCGAGCGATCTTGGTGAGCTTGCTGAAAAAGAAGCGGGCGAGCTGGCACTGGCAGCCTTTTATTCTCTCGGTTGCAGTGTGTGGGGCCGCGTTGATTTGATGCGTGACAGTACGGGTCGTTTTTATGTACTGGAGGTGAACACTATTCCAGGTATGACCTCGCATTCACTGGTGCCGATGGCGGCGAAGGTAGCGGGGTGGTCGATGCCGCAGCTGGTCAGGCAGATTTCGCAATTGAGCTGGCAGGCGCGGCTTGTGGAGAGAAAAGACGGATGACGGCAAATACTAAACGCAAATCAGGCACCGGTGGGCGCGGTGCTACACGGCAGCGGCAGGAGTCTGTATCGATGCGTTCACGCTGGTATTTCAAGCCATCGTTTCACTGGTTGAACCGGGTGCTGATACTGATGGCTGCGACAGTCGTCAGTGTGGCCGCCTGGCAGGGCTTTCGCACGCTGGAGTCGATTCCGGTGCAGCGTATTGTGGTGACAGGTGCTTTGCAGCACACACAGACCGAAGCTGTTCAGGAGATGGTGCAGCCAGCCCTGGCCGGTGGTTTTTTGAACGCCGATCTTGAGCAGGTGCGCGAGCAACTGGAGGCGTTGCCCTGGATTTACCGGGCTTCAGTGCGCAGACGCTGGCCCAATGCTTTGGAAATTGATGTGCTTGAGCAATTGCCGATTGCCCGCTGGGGCGAAGAGGGCTTTCTCAATCATGAGGGTGAAATTTTTCAGTCAACCAACGCAGACAGCTGGCAGACATTACCACAATTGATCGGGCCGACGGGTGCCCAGAATGACTTGATGGTGCGCTACCAGCAGCTGGCAGACATGCTGCAACCTGCGGGTCTGGATGTACTTACCTTGCAGGTGGATAGCCGTGGTCAACTGTCAGCAGGGCTTGAAGGTGGCATTAACCTGGTATTGGGGGGGCGTGATTTTGAAGAACGTGTGCAGCGTTTTATCACGGTTTATCACGCTGACCTGGCGGTGCGATCTGATGATATTGAACGTGTAGACATGCGCTATCAGACGGGGCTTGCGGTTGCATTTCGCGGGACAGGTCGTGAGACAGAGCAACTGGCCGGGTTGGACGGCAAATAACCAAGTGGGAGAAACACTGCCATGGGCAGCGGATACGAAAAACGCATGATTGTCGGGCTCGATATCGGAACCTCAAAGGTTGTCGCCATTGTGGGTGAGGTCAGCCTGGACGGCGATGTTGAAATTGTCGGCATTGGTTCTCACCCATCCAAGGGAATGAAAAAGGGTGTGGTGGTCAATATTGAATCGACCGTGCAGTCCATTCAGCGTGCAGTCGAAGAGGCTGAATTAATGGCCGGTTGTCAGATTCACTCGGTTTATGTCGGTATTGCCGGCAGTCATATTCGCAGTTTGAATTCTCACGGTATCGTCGCTATTCGTGATCGTGAAGTGTATCCGCTGGATCTGGAGCGGGTGATTGATGCCGCCCAGGCAGTGGCTATTCCTGCCGACCAGAAAATTTTACACATTCTTCCGCAGGAATATGTGATCGATAACCAGGAGGGTATCAAGGAGCCGCTGGGGATGTCTGGTGTGCGACTGGAGGCAAAGGTGCATCTGGTGACCTGCGCTGTCAATGCTGCCCAGAACATTGAAAAGTGTATTCGTCGCTGTGGGCTGGAAGTGGAAGAAGTCATTCTTGAGCAGCTTGCTTCGAGTTATTCGGTGCTGACCGAAGATGAACGCGAGTTGGGTGTCTGCCTGGTAGATATTGGTGGCGGTACCTCGGATATCGCTATTTTTACCGAAGGCTCTATACGACATACCGGTGTGATTCCAATAGCGGGTGATCAGGTAACCAACGATATTGCCATGGCTCTGCGCACGCCAACTCAGCACGCTGAAGAAATCAAAATCAAATATGCCTGCGCCCTGACCCAGCTGGCCGGGCCGGATGAAACCATCAAAGTGCCCAGTGTGGGTGAGCGGCCGCCACGGGATTTGTCGCGTCAGGCGCTGGCTGAGGTGGTTGAGCCACGTTACGACGAGTTGTTTACGCTGGTGCAGGCAGAAATCCGTCGCAGTGGTTATGAGGATCTGATTCCGGCAGGCATTGTGCTCACAGGCGGCACTTCAAAGATGGAAGGTGTGGTTGAGCTGGCCGAAGAGATTTTCCACATGCCGGTACGAGTGGGTTATCCACAAACTGTTCGTGGCCTGAATGACATTGTACGCAATCCGATCTATTCAACCGGTGTTGGTCTGTTGCAGTACGGATTGCGTCATCAGAGTAATGAAAGTGGCGGTAACGGCAGTGTGGCTGGAGGCTCGGATGAAGTCGGCCTGTTGGCGCGGATAAAACTCTGGGTGCAGAAAAATTTTTGACGATTTAATGCATTGGCGCATTGAGCCGATGTTAAAAATTTGGGCCGAATGGCCTGGATGATGGAGAGGGTCGCAGGTTGTTGCGGCAATTTATGGACAAGGGGAGAAATACCATGTTTGAACTGATCGATAACGTTCCACAGAATGCGGTCATCAAAGTCATCGGCGTCGGTGGCGGCGGTGGCAATGCTGTCAAGCATATGATTAACAACAATGTCGAAGGCGTTGATTTTATCTGCGCCAATACCGATGCCCAGGCACTGTCTGATATTAATTCCAGGACAGTCTTGCAACTCGGTGGTGACATTACCAAGGGTCTGGGTGCCGGTGCCAACCCCGATATTGGCCGGGCGGCAGCCATAGAAGACCGAGACCGTATCGCCGAGTCGCTGCGCGGTGCTGATATGGTGTTTATTACCGCTGGTATGGGTGGTGGTACGGGTACCGGTGGTGCTCCGGTCATTGCCGAAGTGGCCAGAGAGTTGGGCATTTTGACGGTGGCTGTCGTTACTCGTCCCTTTCCTTTTGAAGGCAAAAAGCGCCTCAGTATCGCCCAGGAAGGTTTGCGTGAATTACAGCAATATGTTGATTCTTTGATCACCATTCCCAACGAAAAGTTGCTGGAGGTGTTGGGAAAAAGTACCAGTTTATTGGATGCCTTTAAGGAGGCCAATGATGTATTGTTGGGCGCAGTTCAGGGTATTGCCGACCTGATTATTCGTCCCGGTATGATCAATGTGGATTTTGCGGATGTTAGAACGGTGATGTCCGAGATGGGGATGGCCATGATGGGTACCGGCAATGCGAAAGGTGAGAATCGCGCCCGGGAAGCGGCAGAACGCGCCATCAACAGCCCGCTTCTTGACGATATTGATTTGCAGGGTGCACGCGGCATTCTGGTAAATATTACCGCTGGACTCGATCTGTCACTGGGAGAGTTCTCCGAGGTAGGCGACACCATCGAGGAATTTGCATCCGATGAAGCGACAGTCGTCGTCGGTACTGTAATCGATCCCGAGATGTCCGACGAAATCAAGGTTACCGTAGTTGCTACGGGCCTGGGCAGTGAGGTGACAAGAGCACCTTTACAGGTGGTGGAGAATTCATCAAAACAGGTGGATGTTACCCCCGAGCCCAACTACAAAGAATACGATCGTCCTCCGAGCATGCGCCGCAGCCGTGTTATGTCGGGCGCTCGCTCAGAAGCTGTCGCAGTAGAAGCAGGTGGTGAGGAATATTTTGATATTCCCGCTTTTCTGCGCCGTCAGGTTGACTGACCGGGGTCTGTAAGGCCCGGATGCTCCGGTGGCGCTCCCTTGATAAGAGGGGGCTGAAGGCTATGGTTGGGAGAATTATGATTCGACAACGAACTCTGCGTAATGCAATCAAGGCAACAGGCGTTGGCCTGCATACGGGTGAGAAGATTTACCTCACCCTGAATCCGGCACCGATTGATAGCGGTATTATCTTTCGTCGTGTGGATCTCAGCCCGGTGGTTGAAATTCCCGCTCGGGCGGAGAACGTTGGCGACACCATGCTCTCGACCAGTCTGATGATCGGTGATGTGCGAGTGGCAACGGTTGAACATCTCATGTCTGCTATGGCCGGGCTGGGTATAGATAATGCCTATGTTGATGTCAGTGCAGCCGAGGTGCCGATTATGGACGGCAGCGCGGGGCCTTTTGTCTTTTTGATTCAGTCCGCTGGTATCGAAGAGCAAAATGCCGCCAAGAAATTTATTCGCGTAAAACGTCCGGTAACAGTGGAAGATGGAGACAAGGTAGCCAGTTTTCTCCCCTTTGATGGCTTCAAGGTCTCCTTTTCCATTGAGTTTGATCATCCGGTCTTTCGTGATCGTGCCGCTCATGCTGAAATTGACTTCTCGTCCACCTCCTTTGTCAAGGAGGTGAGTCGGGCGCGCACCTTTGGCTTTATGCACGAAATCGAATACCTGCGCTCCAAGGGGCTGGCCCGTGGTGGTTCTGTCGACAACGCCATCGTGGTCGATGAGTATCGCATTCTTAACCAGGACGGCTTGCGCTACGATGACGAGTTCGTCAAACACAAAATTCTCGACGCCATTGGCGATATCTATCAGCTTGGTTACAGCCTGATCGGTGAATATCGGGCACATAAATCCGGCCACGCACTGAATAATGCTTCACTGCGTTCGCTGATCGCCCAGCCTGACGCCTGGGAGATGGTGACCTTTGAGGATGAGGAAGCGGCACCGATTTCCTATGGTATGAATCCTGCTCCCGCCGCCTGATGTGATGTAATTGGGGGCTTTGGGCACCGGGATGGCATCCTGATGAGGGATGTGGCATAGTGCGCTGCCCAAATTCCATATAAAGTGCCAATGAAAGTCATTGTCATTCATCGCAAGTATGGCGGCTCGCGTACCTTTGAACTGGGTCGCTGGTCGCGGGCTTTGCTCTCTCTGTGCTGTCTCGGTCTGCCTCTGGGTATGCTGGCGGCAGGCTATCTGGCGGGTATGGATGATGAGGGTGTTTTGCGTGGTCAGTCACTGGATGCTATGCAGGATGAGCTGGCACAGCAATCAAAAGATCTGGAGGGTATCCGCGTTACTGCGGAGCTGAAACTACAGGCGCTGACCCGTAGTCTGGCTGAATTACAGGCGCGAATGACCCGCCTCGATGCACTCGGCGAACACCTGACTGCAATGGCAGAGCTTGAAGAGGGTGAGTTTGACTTCAGTCAGCCACCCGCCCTGGGTGGTCCCATGGCCGGTGAGTTCAATATTGATTTTTCCGGTCAGGCGCTCGTCAGCGAACTCGGCCAGTTTGCCAGTCATATAGCTGATCGTGAGCAGCAATTACAGATACTTGAGTCGCTGCTGGTCAACCGCAAGCTGGATGAGCAGTCGTGGTTGTCTGGCCGCCCGGTTGAAAAGGGCTGGATCAGCTCTCGTTACGGTAAGCGCAATGACCCTTTTACAGGTAAGCCTTCGTTTCACCACGGTATAGATTTTGCCGGTAAAGCCGGTTCAAAGGTACTGGCTGTTGCTGGTGGCGTGGTTACCTGGGTGGGGGAGCGGACTGGTTATGGCCACATGATTGAAATTGCCCACGGCGATGGGCTGGTTTCACGCTATGGCCACAACCAGGAAAATCTGGTCGCTCAGGGCGATATTGTCCGCAAGGGCGAAACGGTTGCTTTGATGGGATCCAGTGGGCGCTCCACCGGTGCCCATGTACATTTTGAAGTCTACAAACACGGCCGCCCGGTCGATCCCTCCAGTTACGTACATCGTACTCGGCGACGCTGAATTTTTCACCCGCATTGGTTGGCCGTCCAGACCTGTCGGGGTGGGCGGATTTTTGGGTTTTTGAGTATTACAGCACCATGATTAGTTCAGCACTGAAAAAAGTATTTGGCACCCGCAATGACCGCGAACTCAAGCGGATGCGTAAAATTGTCAAGCAGATTAATGGCCTGGAAGAAGCCATGCAGGCACTTTCGGATACCGAGCTGGCCGCCAGGACGGCGGTATTCAAGCAGCGCTTTAATGAGGGTGAAAGCCTTGACAGGCTTTTGCCGGAAGCATTCGCCGTTGCCCGGGAAGCGAGTGTTCGGGTGCTGGGCATGCGCCACTTTGATGTTCAGCTCATTGGCGGCATGGTCCTGCACGAGGGCAGGATTGCCGAAATGCGCACCGGTGAGGGCAAGACGCTGGTGGCTACCCTGCCAGCTTATCTCAACGCCTTGTCTGGCGGCAGCGTTCATTTGATTACGGTCAATGATTATCTGGCCAGCCGGGACGCCGCCTGGATGAGCCCTTTGTACCACTTTTTAGGCCTCAGTGTCGGCGTCGTCTGCGCCGGTCAGATGCAGGAGCAAAAGCGAGCAGCTTACGAGTCGGACATCATTTACGGTACCAATAACGAATTTGGTTTTGACTACCTGCGCGACAATATGGCCTTTGCCATGAAGGACAAAATGCAGGGTGAGCTGGCCTTTGCTATTGTCGATGAGGTGGATTCCATCCTGATCGACGAGGCTCGCACGCCGCTGATTATTTCCGGTGCCTCCGAGGACAGTTCTGACCTTTACCGCCGGATCAATAAGCTGGTGCCTACACTCAAACCGGATACTGAAGGTGAAGCCGGTCACTACACGGTTGATGAAAAACAGCGGCAGGTAGAGTTGACCGAACTCGGTCACGAACACATTGAGGATATGCTGACCCGGGAGGGATTGCTGGAAGAGGGTGACAGCCTCTACGCAGCCACCAATCTTAATCTGCTGCACCATGTTCACTCCGGGCTTAAGGCCCATGTACTGTTCCACCGGGATGTTGAGTACATTGTGCAGGACAATCAGGTGGTGCTGATCGACGAGCATACGGGGCGTACCATGCCTGGCCGGCGCCTGTCTGAGGGCTTGCATCAGGCGATCGAAGCCAAGGAAGGGGTCAATATTCAGAACGAAAGCCAGACCCTGGCCTCGACGACGTTCCAGAACTATTTCCGTCTCTACAACAAGCTGGCGGGTATGACGGGAACCGCCGATACTGAAGCCTTTGAATTTCGCCAGATTTACGGTCTGGAAGTCATTGTTATTCCTACCAATAAACAGGCCCAGCGCAAAGATCTGAATGATCTGGTTTACCTGACACGGGAAGAAAAGTTTGATGCCATTGTGGCTGATGTCAAATCCTGTATGGGGCAGGGCGCACCCGTATTGGTGGGTACTGCTTCAGTGGAAACATCAGAAGAATTGTCTCAGCGTTTTCGCCAGGCCAATATCGAACACAAGGTGCTGAATGCCAAGTACCACGAGCAGGAAGCCGAAATTATTGCCCAGGCCGGTCGTCCCGGTGTGGTAACCATCGCCACCAATATGGCGGGTCGCGGTACTGATATTGTACTTGGCGGCAATCTGGAGGCGGAGATTACTGCCTACGGGGAGGATGTGTCCGAGAGTCGCAAGGCTGAGTTAAGGGAAGCCTGGCAGGTGCGCCACCAACAGGTGTTGGCAGCGGGTGGCCTGCATATTCTGGGTACTGAGCGCCATGAATCACGCCGTATCGACAACCAGCTGCGTGGTCGTGCCGGTCGTCAGGGTGATCCGGGGGTATCGCGTTTTTACCTGTCTCTGGAAGATAGTCTGATGCGCATCTTTGCCTCCGAGCGGGTGAAGAGCTTTATGCAGGCTCTGGGCATGGAAAAAGGCGAGGCTATAGAGCATCGCATGGTTACCAATGCCATCGAGAAGGCACAGCGCAAGGTGGAAGGCCGCAACTTCGATATTCGCAAGCAGCTGCTGGAATATGACGATGTTGCCAATGACCAGCGACAAATTATTTACCAGCAACGCAACGACTTGCTGGGAGAGGATGACATTGCCGATACCATCAGCGCGATCCGCGCTGATGTGGTTAACGAGGCCATCGACAGCTATATCCCGCCGATGAGTGTCGAGGAGCAGTGGGATATTCCCGGTCTGGAAAAACAGCTGGAGGCAGAGTTCGCCATCGGGCTGCCCTTGCATTTGTGGTTGGAGCAGGATGACAAACTTTACGAAGAGGCTCTGCGCGAGCGCATCGTGGGTGAAATTCAGGCTGCTTATGAAGCCAAGGGCGCTGAGGTGGGTGAGGGCATGCGGCAAATTGAGAAGCAAATCATGCTGCAAGTGCTCGATAATCTGTGGAAGGATCACCTGGCAACTATGGATCACCTGCGCCAGGGTATTCACCTGCGTGCCTATGCTCAGAAAAATCCCAAGCAGGAGTACAAACGTGAGTCCTTTGCCCTGTTCGAGCAGCTGCTGCGGGATTTAAAGTCTGAAGTGATCAAGTTCCTGAGTCATGTGCAGATTCAGCGTCAGGATGAGGCCGCTCAGATTGAGGCGCGTCGCAGAGAGGCCGCCGAGCGTGAGAAACTGGCCTTCCAGCATGCCGCCGCAGCGGCCATGGATGCCGGGCAGGCTCCATCAGGGGGTGATGCACAGGCTGTCGCTGCCCAAGCACAACCCTTTACCCGTGAGCAGCCCAAGGTGGGCCGCAATGAACCCTGCCCCTGTGGCAGTGGCAAAAAATATAAACAGTGCCACGGTCGTTTACAATAACCGTATAATCATATCCGGGCCTTCACTTGTCGGTGGGGGTCCAATTTCCCCCGCCTTACTCTACAATGACTGGTTTTGTGGCCGCCGCTACCATTTCTGGTGGCTATTGCTGTGAGTTAAGCTTCAACCTGGAATCCGCAGTTGGACGAGCCCAGTGGATGCGTAGCGCGCTCAACTGCGAAATCCAGGTTCAACCAACCGGAAATCACTATGGCTGTAGGCAATGATCCACTCCCTTCACTTCATGTCGTGGCAGGCTTGCGTCTGGCAACAGTATCAGCAGGTATCAAAAAACCCGGGAGGGCGGATGTCGTTTTGATTGAAGCAGATGCGGGTACGTATTGCGCAGCAACATTTACCCGCAATGCTTTTTGTGCCGCGCCGGTAACTGTGGCCCGTGAACACTTGCAGACCAGTCACTGTCAGCCACGCTATCTGTTGATCAACACGGGCAATGCCAATGCCGGTACGGGTGTGCCAGGCTTGGCCGCAGCACGTTCGGTCAGTGCCTGTGTCGCGGAGTATGCGGGTGTGGATAAGGTTCACGTGTTGCCCTTTTCAACCGGAGTGATTGGTGAACCGCTGCCGACAGAAAAGATTAAAACAGTGATTCCCGCTGCATTGGCGGCGTTGCAGCCCGACGGCTGGGTTGATGCGGCCAGTGGCATAATGACGACAGACACCCGGCCCAAGGGCGCCTCTTTGCAATTTGCCTGTGGTGAGCGGCAGTATACGCTGACCGGCATCGCCAAGGGAGCTGGCATGATCCGCCCCAACATGGCGACGATGCTGGCTTATCTGGCGACTGATATGGCGGTTGAACCCGTCTTGCTACAGACTCTATTGAGCAAGGCGGTGGCGCAGTCTTTTAACCGGATAACAATTGATGGCGATACCTCAACCAATGATGCTTGTGTCCTGTTGGCCACAGGCGCGGCCGGTAATATTAACGTCGATGATCCTGTCAGCCCCGAGGCGCTTGCTCTGGAGCAGGCATTGGAACAGGTCTGTTTGCAGCTGGCCCAGGCTCTGGTGCGTGATGGCGAAGGAGCCAGCAAGTTTGTACAAGTACAGGTAGGCGGTGGTCGCAGTGAGCAGGAGTGTCTCGATGTGGCCTTTACCATTGCTCATTCACCCCTGGTGAAAACGGCACTGTTTGCCTCTGATCCGAACTGGGGCCGTTTATTGGCGGCGATTGGCCGGGCCGGACTGGATAATCTGGATGTTGAGCAGGTCACTGTTTTTCTGAACGATGTATTGATTGCTGAACGGGGCTGTCGTGCCGCTTCTTATTCTGAACAACAAGGTGTGGCGGCAATGGCACCGGAAAATATCACCATTCGTGTCGAGCTCAATCGCGGTGCCAGTGAAGCCTCTGTCTGGACTACCGACTTTTCCTATGACTACGTGCGTATCAATGCCGAGTACCGCACTTGATAGCGGCAGTACATGTAGCCGTTGGCGTGATTCTGGGAGCTGAAGTGTCCGCTGGTGAGCGGCAGATACTACTGACTCGCAGAGCTGCTACCGCTCATCAGGGTGGCCTGTGGGAGTTTCCCGGCGGCAAAGTTGAAGTGGGTGAAACTGTGCAGCAGGCACTGGTGCGTGAGCTGCGCGAAGAGCTGGCCATTGAGGTTGGTCAGAGTGAGCCACTGCTTGTCATTCACCATGATTATGGTGATAAGTTTGTAAAGCTGGATGTTCATCTGGTTCATTATTTTGAGGGTGGAATTCAGCCTCAGGAAGGGCAGCCAATGGCTTGGGTACCTATGACTGAACTGGCAGGCTATGCTCTTCCCGCAGCCAACAGGGCAATTGTTAAAGCACTTGAGCGGTATTTTTCCTGATTATGACCCCGGCAAACTTTTAGCCAAACGAATAAGCAGCACATGGATGTGCAGCCGCAGGCTGTAAGCCTGCGCGAGTCCTGCGAAAATCAAGGAATTTCACAAATTCCGCTGATTTTCAGGGGCGACAATCAAACGGTGAAGGATTCATCTATTTGATTGCCAGGTTGATAATACCTGTTTGTATTCCCGGCTCTGGTGTGGGGCAGATAAAAGTGGGTTTAAAGGTTTTTGTTATTGGCGGCCATCAACAGTAGCTGCTGATGCAGTTTTTTGGCCTGTTGGTGTAATGCTGACAGTGAACCACTGTTGTCAATGACGATATCGGCTTTGGCCAGACGGGATTTTCGGTCTATCTGGGTGGCGATAATGCGTTCCACCTGGGCTTTGTCATTATTGTCCCTGGCTATGGTGCGTTCCATCTGGATTTTTACCGGCACATCGACCACAACAATACACTGAACCAGCTCTGCCTGGCTGCCCTCAAGCAGCAGTGGTGAGCTGAGTACGGTATAAGCAGAGGAAGAGGCGGCAAGCTGTCCGCGGATAGTGGTATTAATCAGCGGGTGGGTAAGTTGTTCCAGCCAGCGCCGCTGGCTGGCATCTGCAAATACAATTTTGCGTAAGACGGCACGGTTCAAAGTGCCGTCTGCCAACAGAACCTGTTCACCAAAATGCCTGACAATGGCATTGAGTGCGTCACTGCCCTTTGCTACCACCTCACGGGCAATAAGGTCCGCATCGACAACGGTAACCCCGTATGCGGCCAGACAGGTTGTCAGCGCTGATTTGCCGCTGCCGATGCCGCCGGTTACACCAACGATCAGGCTCATGATATAAGCTTGCTCATGGCTAAATTGTGCTCATGGTTGCATCCGATCACGGCTGTAAACCGGTACCACCCAGATAGGCTGAGCTGATGGTCTCACCCCACAGCAGTGCAATCCAGCCGGCAATGGCCAGATAGGGGCCAAAGGGGATGGGGATATCCCTGCCGCGTTTGCGGATAAGCATTAGTGCGATACCGATAACAGCACCCACCAGTGAGGACAGCAGGATAATCAGAGGCAGTGCCTGCCAGCCGAGCCAGGCACCAAGGGCCGCCAGCAGTTTGAAATCACCATAGCCCATACCTTCTTTTCCGGTCAGCAGTTTGAATAGCCAGTAGATGGACCACAGCAGCAGATAGCCCGCCATAGCGCCGATAACCGCGTCCTGCAGAGACACAAAGGTGGCATTTAGATTAAATAACAGGCCGAGCCAAAGCAAAGGCAGGGTGATGTCGTCAGGCAGCAACTGATGATCAATGTCGATCATGGTCAGAGCAATGAGTGCCCAGGTCAGCAATACGGCTCCGACCATCATCAAACTCGGCCCAAAATGTAATGCCATAAACAGGCTGGCCAGGCCGGTCACCAATTCGACAACGGGATAGCGAATAGAGATACTTACTTTACAGTTTGCACACTTGCCCATCAGTATCAGGTAGCTCAATACCGGGATGTTTTGCCAGGGCTTCACGGGTGCCTTGCAATTGGGGCAGTGGGAGTTGGGTGTGGACAGCGTGAGTCGGGGCTCCTCTTCGCTCTGTTCAATTTCCAGCAAGAGGTGGCATTCACTGCGCCAGCTTGATTGCATCATCAGTGGCAGCCGGAATATGACTACATTGAGAAAACTGCCAACGACAAGGCCAAGCATCAGCAGCAAAGTAAAAAGCAGCCAGGGGCTCTGGCTGAATGCGTCAAGCATGTTGTCCTCGCATAAGTGGTGAACAGGCTTTAGATAACAGAACCCAGCATAAAGATAGGCAGATACATGGCGACCATCAAACCGCCCACCAGAATACCCAGCACCGACATAATGATGGGTTCCATCAGTGAACTTAACGAGTCGACAGCATTGTCAACTTCTGCCTCATAGTGGGTAGCCACTTTGTCGAGCATGTCATCCAGGGCGCCGGACTCTTCACCAATGGAAATCATCTGCAATAACATATTGGGGAACAGGCCGGTGGATTTGACCGCCTGATAGAGTGTGGTACCGGTGGTTACGTCTTCACGAATCTGCAAAATGGCCTTGGAATAAACTGAATTACCAGCAGCCCCGGCTGTGGATGTGAGAGCGTCCACCAGCGGTACACCGGCAGCGAAGGTGGTGGCCAGTGTGCGCGAGAAGCGTGCCACCACCGCATCGTGCACAATGCCGCCGACAATGGGCATGCGCAGAGCGAGGCGGTCTATGCCTTCGGCCACTTTTATCGAGCGTATTTTCAACTCCCGAAAGCCGAAAATAAAGGCCGTAATGCCGGCGCCTATAATCAGATACCATTCCTGTACAAATTCAGAGATATGCAACACAAACAGGGTGAAGGCGGGCAGGTCCGAACCGAAACTTTGAAAGGTTTCGGCAAACTGGGGCACCACCTTGATCAGCAGGATGGCGGTCACCACCAGAGCCACCATAATAACTGCGATCGGGTAAGTCAGTGCTTTTTTGATCTTGGCTTTTAACGCTTCGGTTTTTTCCTTATAGGTGGCCACCCGGTCGAGCATGATCTCCAGCGTACCGGAGGACTCACCGGAGGCAACCAGCGAACAAAACAGGTTGTCAAAGAAGCGTGGATACTTGGCCAGCGATACGGCCAGGCC